>NZ_NPFX01000023.1:0-438297 GCF_002259335.1 Rhodococcus sp. 14-2483-1-1
ACGACCTCGTTGGGGCCGGGATCGGGGATGGTGATCGTCTCGATGGAGACGGGTGCGCCCTTGCTCTTGGCGACGACGGCGCGGACCTGCTGCGGCATGTGTTCCTCCACTGAAAATCGGGTGTTTCGTGCTCTGTTCAGCCTCGCACAACGCATCGTCACGTGGCGACATCTGCATGGGTTCGACGCCCCGAACCGTGGAGTTCACAAGGTTGTGACCGGGTGGGCACGCAGTCTTTGCGTGCGCCCGGTACCTATGAGAAATGTCTGAACCCATGGAGTACGACCTGGTGGTCATCGGCTCCGGCCCCGGCGGCCAGAAGGCGGCCATCGCGGCTGCGAAGCTCGGCAAGCGAGTGGCGATCGTGGAGAAGGGACACATGCTCGGCGGGGTCTGCGTCAATACCGGAACCATCCCGTCCAAGACGCTGCGCGAGGCCGTCCTGTACCTCACGGGCATGAACCAACGTGAGCTGTACGGGGCGAGCTACCGGGTGAAGGCCGACATCACTCCGGCCGATCTCCTCGCTCGCACCCAGCACGTCATCGGCAGGGAGATCGAGACGGTGCGCTCGCAGCTGCTGCGCAACCGGATCGAACTGATCACCGGTATCGGCAGGTTCGTCGATGCGCACACCATCGCGATCGAGGACGAGTCGCGAGGCGAGCGCATCACCGTGACAGCCGCCAACGTGGTGATCGCCACCGGAACCGCGCCTGCGCGTCCCGTGGACGTCGCGTTCGACGACTACCGGGTACTCGACTCCGACGGAATACTCAATCTCGAGTTCATCCCGGCTTCGATGGTGGTCGTCGGAGCAGGCGTGATCGGGATCGAGTACGCCTCGATGTTCGCAGCCCTCGGCACCAAGGTCACGGTCGTCGAGAAGCGCGATTCGATGCTCGACTTCTGTGATCGCGAGATCATCGAGTCGTTGCAGTTCCATCTCCGCGACCTCGCCGTGACGTTCAGATTCGGCGAAGCGGTCACCGCGGTCGACGTCGGCCCGAACGGTACCGTCACCACGCTCGCGAGCGGCAAGCGCATTCCGGCGGAGACGGTGATGTACTCGGCCGGGCGCCAGGGATTGACCACGGCGCTCGAACTCGAGAACGCTGGACTCGAGGCGGACGCGCGCGGCCGCATCTTCGTCGACGAGCATTTCCAGACCAAGGTCGATCACATCTATGCGGTCGGCGATGTCATCGGGTTCCCGGCGCTGGCCGCGACGTCGATGGACCAGGGCAGGCTGGCGGCGTATCACGCGTTCGGTGAGTCGAGCGCCAAACTGACCGACCTTCAGCCCATCGGCATCTACTCGATCCCGGAAGTGTCCTATGTCGGTGCAACGGAGGTCGATCTGACGAAGGGGTCGATTCCCTACGAGGTGGGAGTGTCGAGGTATCGCGAACTGGCCCGCGGCCAGATTGCCGGCGACTCGTACGGAATGTTGAAGTTGCTCGTCTCCACCGAAGACCGGTCGATTCTCGGTGTGCACATCTTCGGGTCCGGTGCGACGGATCTGGTGCACATCGGACAGGCAGTCATGGGATGCGGCGGTACCGTCGATTATCTCGTCGACGCCGTGTTCAACTACCCGACGCTGTCCGAGGCGTACAAGGTTGCCGCGCTCGATGTCACCAACAAGATCCGAGCGCTGGCCAACTTCGACCGCTGACGGGCCTCACTCGGAACCCCGACGACCACTGGGGAATGAACGACGGCCGTCCGGTTGTTCTTTCCATCAGTGATTCGCCACGTTCGACGTCGGCGTGTACACGGTGCATACGGAGGGTCGGCGTATTCTGACCCGGATCTCGCATCGAGGTACCGACGAGTCGATCCGAAAGGGGCCCGGCCATGACCGAACAGTCGAAGATGTACGAGCTGGAATTTCCGGCACCGCAAATCTTCTCCGACGACGGCGTCGGACCCGTCCTCGTGCACGGCCTGGAGGGATTCTCCGACGCCGGTCACGCCGTGAAGTTGGCGACGACCCATCTGCGCGAGAGCCTCGAATCCGAACTGGTGGCGTCGTTCGACGTCGACGAGTTGATCGACTACCGGTCCCGTCGTCCGACGATGACGTTCAAGTCCGACCACTTCTCGGACTACGACGCTCCCGAGCTGAACCTCTACGCAGTCAAGGACCGGGCAGGTACGCCCTTCCTGCTTCTGGCCGGAATGGAGCCGGATCTGCGGTGGGAGAAGTTCACCACCGCCGTTCGCCTCCTCGCCGAGCAGCTCGGTGTGCGGCGCACCATCGGTCTCGGCTCCATCCCGATGGCAATTCCGCACACACGCCCACTCGGGGTCACGGCACATGCCAGTGATCGGGAGCTGGTCAAGGAAGGCAACAGCTGGGCGGGCGACCTACAGGTGCCCGGAAGTGCGTCGTCGCTGCTCGAGCTTCGGATGGCTCAGCACGGCCACGAGTCGATGGGCTTCTCGGTGCACGTTCCGCATTACCTCGCCCAGACGGACTACCCGGGTGCTGCCGAGACTCTGCTCGAGAACGTCAGCGAGGCCGCTGAGCTCGATCTTCCGCTCGCAGCACTCGGCGAGGCTGCGGCGCGAGTTCGCGAGCAGGTGAACGAGCACATCACCGGAAACGACGAGGTGCAGTCGGTGGTGCAGGCGCTCGAGCGTCAGTACGACACGTACGTCGCCGCACAGGAGCAGCAGTCGACGCTGCTGGCCGGTGACGAGCCGCTGCCGAGCGGAGACGAGCTCGGTGCAGAATTCGAGCGCTTCCTGGCCGAACAGGCCGGCCTCGACGAGGGCGACGACACCGACCGGCAGTGATACGCCCCCGACGACAGTGTGAGTAGTCACAGCGTGGAGTCGTAGCAACCGTCGAATCGGACAGCGGGAGCGGATCGAAACATACCTGTAACCGCAAATACGCTCGATGTTCTGCCCCGAACGTCATCTCGTGCGAGAGTCGTAGCGACACGTACTCCGGTATGTACCGTCAACACACTCGTACACGGCGACGCCGTACTGCATCGCGCGTGCGGCGCACCAGGGAATGTCAGGAGGCGCAGATGGCTACCACTCCGCGCAGTCGCAAGCTCCGGCCGGTTCCCGACGAAGAACCACGGCTGATCTTCCGGACCATTCACGGATACCGGCGGGCGTTTCGGATGGCCGGTGAGGGCCCGGTGGTGTTGCTGATCCATGGGATCGGCGACAACTCCGAGACGTGGAACGAGGTGATTCCGCACCTCGCGAAGAACTACACCGTGATTGCGCCGGATCTTCTGGGACACGGACGCTCGGACAAGCCCCGCGCGGATTACTCCGTCGCCGCGTACGCGAACGGCATGCGCGACCTGCTCTCGGTTCTCGGCATCGAGCACGTCACCGTCATCGGTCATTCACTCGGTGGTGGCGTTGCGATGCAGTTCGCCTACCAGTTTCCCAACATGGTCGACAGGCTGGCGCTGGTGTCCTCCGGCGGCGTCACCAAGGACGTGCACCCCATTCTTCGTCTCGCGTCGATGCCCTTTTTGAGCGAGGCCGTCAAGCTACTCCGTCTACCGGGCGCGATACCCGCGGTCAAGCTGGCCGGCGGGGTACTCAGCAAGCTGCACAGCTCACCGCTTCGACCCGGTTCACTGCTGCACGACACCCCGGATCTGATTCGGGTGTTGAGCGAGCTGCCTGCACCGACCACATACGAGGCGTATCTGCGGACCCTGCGCGCTGTGGTGGACTGGCGAGGTCAGGTGGTCACGATGCTGGACCGCTGTTATCTCACCGAGAACCTGCCCGTCCTGCTCGTCTGGGGTGATCAGGATTCCGTCATTCCGGTGAGTCACGCGCGCCTCGCCCACTCGGCCATGCCGGGCTCGACTCTGGAAGTGTTCGAGAACTCCGGACATTTCCCGTTCCGTGACGACCCCATGCGCTTCCTGCAGGTGGTGGAAGACTTCATCGACTCGACCCCGTCGCTGACCTTCGACGAGGTGCGGTGGCGGAATCTGCTCATCACCGGCGTCGGTGAGGACATGATCACCGGAAGCGCCAGCACTCGGATGGCCGTTCTCGGTGCCATGGGTTCGGACGAGCGCAGCGCGACCTGACGCGTTGCCTCGGCCGCGGACGCTCGGTGTCGATGCGGGACGGACGGCAGATCCCACATAGCCTGTAGAGGTGCTCCTCACCGAACTGATTCCCGATGTCTCCGCCGAGAATTCCGACGGCGTCGACCCGGACGTCCTGTTCGACACCTTCACCAGCTGGACCGCCGATCGAGGTCTGACCCTCTATCCCGCGCAAGAGGAAGCCCTCATCGAGCTGGTCTCCGGCTCCAACGTCATCCTCGCGACCCCCACCGGCTCGGGCAAGTCGATGGTGGCCATCGGGGCTCATTATGCCGCGATGGCCGCAGGCATTCGTAGCTTCTACACCGCGCCGATCAAGGCACTGGTCAGTGAGAAGTTCTTCGCCCTGTGCGAGATCTTCGGTGCCCAGAACGTCGGCATGATGACCGGCGACGCCTCCGTCAATTCCGGAGCCCCGATCATCTGCGCCACGGCCGAGATCGTGGCGAACCTCGCCTTGCGCCAGGGTGCCGGCTCGGACATCGGCCAGGTGATCATGGACGAGTTCCACTATTACTCCGAACCGGATCGAGGGTGGGCCTGGCAGGTTCCGTTGATCGAGCTGCCGCACGCTCAGTTCCTGTTGATGTCGGCGACGTTGGGCGACGTGTCGTTCTTCCGAGACGATCTGACCAGGCGCACCGGGCGAACCACAACGGTCGTCTCCGGCACCGAGCGGCCGGTTCCGTTGATGTTCTCCTACGTCACGACTCCGATCAGCGAGACCATCGAAGAACTGGTGCAGACGCACCTCGCGCCGGTGTACGTCGTGCATTTCACTCAGGCTTCGGCTCTCGAACGCGCTCAGGCATTGACGAGCGTCAACGTCGCGTCCAAACAGGAGAAAGCCGAGATCGCAGAGGCCATCGGCAACTTCCGGTTCACCACCGGATTCGGCAAGACTCTCTCGAGGCTGGTCCGACACGGCATCGGCGTGCACCACGCCGGCATGCTGCCCAAGTATCGGCGCTTGGTCGAGAAGCTCGCGCAGGACGGCCTGCTGAAGGTGATCTGTGGGACCGACACACTGGGCGTGGGTATCAACGTTCCCATTCGGACAGTGCTGTTCACCGGACTCACCAAGTACGACGGCATCAGGACCCGCAAGCTACGGGCCCGCGAGTTCCATCAGATCGCAGGCCGCGCGGGCCGAGCGGGATACGACACGCTCGGTACGGTCGTCGTCGAGGCCCCGGAGCACGACATCGAGAATGCGCGGCTGGTGGCCAAGGCAGGCGACGATCCCAAGAAGCTCAAGCGAGTGCAGCGCAAGAAGGCACCCGACGGTTTCGTCTCGTGGGGAGAGCCGACGTTCGAGCGGATCATCGCAGCGAGCCCCGAGCCGCTCACCTCCCGGTTCTCGGTGAGCAACGCAATGCTGCTCAATGTCATTGCGCGGCCGGGCAATTGCTTCTACGCCATGCGCCACCTGCTCGAAGACAACCACGAGACCCGGCCCGCTCAACGCAAACACATTCTGCGTGCGCTCTCGCTGTATCGGGGGTTGGTCGACGCGGGCATCGTCGAGCAACTCGAGGAGCCGGACGCCGACGGTCGGCACGCTCGGCTGACCGTGGACCTACAACCGGATTTCGCACTGAACCAGCCGCTGTCCACCTTCGCGGTCGCATCCTTCGAACTTCTCGACGTCGAGTCACCGACCCACGCACTGGATGTTGTCTCGATCATCGAATCGACGCTCGACGATCCTCGCCAGATCTTGATGGCTCAGCAGCATGCTGCGCGCGGTGAGGCGGTCTCGCAGATGAAGGCCGACGGCATCGAATACGACGAGAGAATGGAGTTGCTCGAGGAGGTCACCTGGCCGAAACCACTTGCAGAACTGCTGGTTCCGGCGTTCGAGATCTACCGCGGCACCCACCCCTGGCTCTCCGAGATCGGGCTCTCGCCCAAGTCCGTCGTACGCGACATGGTCGAGCGAGCGATGACCTTCGCCGAGCTGATCAGTCACTACGGTCTGATGCGATCGGAGGGACTGGTGCTGCGCTATCTCGCCGACGCCTATCGCACACTGCGCCAGACGGTTCCGCCGGAATCTCGAACGGAGGAGGTCCAGGACATCACCGAATGGCTGGGCGAACTCGTCCGACAGGTGGATTCGAGCCTGCTCGACGAGTGGGAGAACCTGACCGACCCCGGTGCCGAGCCCGAAGCCCTCGTCGAGGCATACGGATCCGACGCGCCGCGTCCGATCTCGGCCAATCCCAGGGCATTTCGGGTGCTGGCCCGCAACGCAATTTTCCGTCGAGTCGATCTGGCGGCGCGGCGCCAGTGGAATGCGCTCGACGAACTGGACGACGGTCCGGATTGGGAAGCAGAACTGGATCCGTTCTTCGCCGAGTACGGCGAGATCGGAACCGGCCCCTCGGCCCGTGGTCCTGCACTGTTCAGCCTGAATGTCGGTGCAGAATCCACCACGGTGCGTCAGGTACTCGAGGATCCGGACGGGGACCACGGTTGGTCTCTCGACGCGGTCGTCGACGTGCCGGAATCCGATGCCGCCGGCGAGATCGTGTTCGACGAGATCGTGATCACTGCAGGCTGATACCGTCCAAGCATGGCTACCGACGTGTCCGTCGTCCGTGTGTTCACCGATGCCGACGGCAGGTTCGGCAACCCGCTCGGGATCGTCGCCGCCGACGCCGTTGCGGAGAGCGACCGGCAGCAGTTCGCCGCCGATCTCGGCTTCAGTGAGACGGTGTTCGTCGAACTCACCGAACCGGGTACCGCGTCGGCAACCATCTACACCCCGGCGGTCGAGCTGCCCTTCGCCGGACACCCCACTGTGGGACTGTCCTGGTGGCTCCGCGAGCAAGGTCATCCGGTGACCACCCTCGCCGTTCCCGCCGCGCCGTTGAGCATCCGCTACGACGGCGACGACACCTGGGTTCGCGCCCGCGCCGACTGGGCTCCGGGCTTCACGTTCCATCAGGTTCGCGATGCCGCCGAGGTTGCCGCGGACGACCCGAGCGCCTACGACAGTGGGCACCACTATGTCTGGGCCTGGACCGACGAGAAGGACGGGGCGCTGCGATCGCGCATGTTCGCCCCCATGATGGGTATCGCCGAGGACGAGGCGACAGGTGCCGCCGCCGTCCGGCTCACCGGGGAACTCGGCCGCGGTCTCTTCATCGTGCAAGGAGCAGGCTCGCGGTTGCGCACCACGGTCGACGACGACGGCTGGGTGGAACTGGGCGGACGCACCGTGACCGACGCGTCGATCACGGTGTGAGCGGTACGTCCACTTCGATTTCCTCGCCCAGCCGGACGCCCGCAGCCAGTGGGAGTCGGTCGTCGCTCCAGAACTTTCCGGGGTCGAACCAATTTGCCTTCTTGTTGCCGGTGAGCAATCCCATCGAGTCGTAGGTCATGGCGACCACCTCCGCGCAATAGGCGGTTTCGAGGGTGGGTCCGTCCTGCTCGTGTTGTCGCCGCAGCGTCGGCACCCGCCCCCGGAACCACCGACCGGCGAGCGCGGCCGTGGTGGGAAACGCAGTTCCGTCCATGCGCGCTATCGTGCGCAGCAGTGCGTCTTCCTGGTCCTTCGTGACGGTCTCGTCCAATTGCCGCAGCCAGCAACGCTGTTGGTACTTCGTGGCCCACTGGGTGACGGCCGCGCGCAGATCGTGGAGCTGCACACCGCGCTGAAAGTTACCGGTCCACATGTCCTGCAACGACTTTCCCAGTTCTGCGTGCCACATCAGCGGCGGCAGGTCGTCGATCACGACGGCCATTCCGACGTGATTGACCGGGCTGTTGGTCAGCGTCTGAATTGCACGATCGGCTGTCGACTCACCGCGAAAGATCCAGATGTCGCCCGTCCTGGTGGCATCGACGGCGGTATCGAGGCTGATTCGAGACGGGTTCATGCTTCTCACCCTAGGTCTTGGCGGATCGGCAACCGCACGTCGTGACGGTACGGTTGCCGAATGAACGTGTGGAAAGCTCTCGGCCTCGCCGGGATGGCCGGTGTCGCGGCCACTGGGGCGCTGGTGGTGCGGTCCGAGCGCAAGCGGCGCGCCTACGCGCCGAACGAAGTACGCGATCAGCTACACCAGCGGTTCGCGGCTCTCTCGGGTGAACCGGAACCGGCAGCTGCTCCCCCGCTCTCGCGGGGGCAGCAACTGCGCAACAAGCTCCGGTTCAGCCGAGGGCGCTGAGGATTCGCGAGGCCAGCTCTTCGATCTCGGCGTCCGTCATGACGAAGGCAGGCGATATCTGCATCGCACCCTGACCGGCGGCGCGGCCCGAAACCCCATGCGCACGCAGTGTTTTGACGAACGGTAGCGCCTCGGCCGGGTCGGCGAGCTGAACTGCGGCAACCGCGCCGATGCCGCTGCGGATTTCCGAGACCCGATCGTGCTCGGCGAGCGGCGCGAGGTGCGTGTGCAGTGCGGCTTCGATGCGCTTGGAGTGCGTCAACAGTTCTTCGCGCTCGATGATGTCGAGGTTGGCCATCGCTGCGGCAGCCGCGCCTGCGTGGCCGCCGTAGGTGTAGCCGTGTCGCCACCAGACTCCGCCCGCGAAAAACGGTTCGGCGATCTTCGGGGCGATGAACACGGCACCCATGGGCACGTATCCCGACGTCAGCCCCTTGGCGGTCGTCATCAGATCGGGTTCGAGCTCGAAGCGCGTCGACGCGAACCAGCTACCGCCGATGCGGCCGAAGCCGGTGACCACTTCGTCGGCCACGAACAGGACGTCGTTGTCGCGGCAGATCTGCCGAACCTCGCGCAGGTAGCCCTCCGGCGGCAGGTAGATTCCGCCTGCTCCGATCACCGGCTCGCAGAAGAAGGCAGCCACATTTTCCGCGCCGACCTCCTCGATCAGCGCAAGCAGTGACTTCGCGTCATCCCAGGAGACCGTTCTGGCGTCGGCCATGAGTTCGCCGTAGTTCTCCTTGTTGACCGGGATGCCGGCCAACGAGGTGCCTGCGACGTGCATGCCGTGGTAGGCCTTCTGCCGACCGACGATCAGCTTCTTGGACGGCTGTCCCATTTCCACCCAGTAGCGGCGTGCGAGCTTGGCGGCGGTGTCGATGGAGTCCGATCCACCCGAGGTGAAGAAGATCTTGCTGCCCGGAACCGGTGCGATGGCGGCAAGACGATCGGCCAGGGCCAGCGTGGTCTCGGGAACGAAGTCGCCGAAGTTCGAGTAGTGGGCAATCGAGCTCAGCTGGGTGGCGACAGCGTCGGCGATCTCGCGTCGGCCGTGACCGACGTTGGTGAACCACAGACCGGCGGTCGCGTCGAGATACTTCGTTCCCTTGTTGTCGAAGATGTACGCGCCCTCGCCTCGCGACACGACGAACGGCCCGTTGGCGGTGACGTTGCCCATGTCGGCGAAGCCGTGCCACAGCGCAGAGGAGTGTGTGGTGGCGGCTGGATCCAGGTCGGAAGACATGCGCTACACAGTAGTGGAGTCCGCTTCGATCGAGTCCGATCCGTACCTCCACCGTCCTGCGAGCCGTCCGAGGGCATTGACTGCCAGCGCCATCAGCGCGAAAGCGACGGTCAGCACGACCAGCCCGACCGCGAGCGCGAGGTATCCCTGTGCCCGCGGATCGAGGAACGGATAGGGGTACCAGTCGACGACGGGTCCACGGACCAAGGTGTAGACCCCGTAGATCAGCGGGAACAGCAACCACGTCAGACTGCGCGACTCGGAGATCTGCCGCCGCGGTGGAGCGAGAATCCAGTCGAGCAGAAGGACCACGGGCATGATGCGATGCACCACGTTGTTGGTCCACGGATCAGCGACGCCGACATCGATGTTCGCGAGAAGGACCGCGTAGATGATGCCGGTGATCACCATGTACAGCGTCACTGCTCCGCGAAAGAGCTGCCAACCCGGAGACCGTGGATCGATCACGCCGCCCACCATGAGTACGAGCACCGTCAGGACGTTGCTGATCACGGTGAAGTAGCTGAAGTAGTTGACCAACGAGAACGTCGAAGAGCCGAGCCCGTTCACGACGATCGAGACGAGCGCCGCGGCGGTGAGGGCCGCGAACAACACCCGCAGCGTCCTGATCGGTACCGGCGTGCGTGGTTCCGCGGTCACATCGTGCGAGATGCCCATTCGGCGATCCTGGCACAGTCGCGGCCGGCATTCACGAAGGTTGCGTAGATACGGATATCCTGGTGTGAGTATGTCTACCTCGAATCCGTCCGGTCAGCGAAAATCTCTCGCCACACGTCTGGCGAACGTCACCATCCGCGACGAGAACCGACTGCGGCGGCGGCTGGACAAGGCCCGCACCGACGACGCGTTCGCAGCCCTCGATCGCGATGTCGCTCGCGCCGAAGCCGTGGTCGCCCATCGCAGAGCAGCGGTCCCCACCCTCGAGTTCCCCGAGTCGCTTCCGGTCAGTCTCCGTAAGGACGACATCTCCGCCGCCATCGCCGAGCATCAGGTCGTGATCGTCGCCGGTGAAACCGGCTCGGGCAAGACCACCCAGATTCCGAAGATCTGTCTCGCACTCGGTCGCGGAATTCGCGGGTCGATCGGTCACACCCAACCGCGCCGGCTCGCGGCACGTACGGTGGCCGAGCGCATCGCCGAGGAAGTCGGTGAGCCACTGGGCGAATCCATCGGTTACAAGGTGAGATTCACCGATCAGTCGTCGGATTCGACCCTCGTCAAGCTGATGACCGACGGTATTCTCCTGGCCGAGATCCAGCGAGACAGACTGCTTCGCCAGTACGACACCCTCATCATCGACGAGGCCCACGAGCGCAGCCTCAACATCGACTTCATCCTGGGTTACCTCGCGCAGTTACTCCCCCGGCGACCCGATCTGAAGATCATCATCACCTCGGCCACGATCGATCCGGAACGATTTGCCCAACACTTCGCCCGCGGCGGCGTACCCGCTCCGATCATCGAGGTGTCCGGCCGCACGTTCCCGGTCGAAATGCGCTACCGGCCACTGACCGTCGACGCGGGTGACACCACGATCGACCTCGATCCTGTCGATGCCACTTGCCAGGCCGTCGACGAGCTGATGGCCGAGGGCGACGGCGACATTCTGGTGTTCCTGTCCGGTGAACGCGAGATCCGCGACACCGCGGACGCTTTGAACGACCGCAATCTGCGTAACACCGAGATCGTGCCTCTGTACGCGAGATTGTCTGCGGCCGAACAGCATCGGGTGTTCTCACCGCACTCGGGCCGACGCGTGGTGCTCTCGACGAACGTTGCGGAGACGTCGTTGACAGTTCCCGGCATTCGCTACGTCGTCGATCCCGGCACGGCTCGTATATCTCGATACTCGTTGCGCACCAAGGTGCAACGACTACCCATCGAACGGATCTCCCAGGCATCGGCGCGGCAGCGAGCCGGCCGCTGCGGCCGCGTCGCCGACGGTATCTGCATCCGGTTGTACTCGGAAGAGGACTTCGAGTCGCGGCCGCAGTTCACCGAGCCGGAGATCCTGCGCACCAACCTGGCGTCGGTCATTTTGCAGATGACCGCCCTCGGGCTCGGAAAGATCGACGCCTTCCCGTTCGTCGAGCCACCGGACCCGCGCAGCATTCGGGACGGGATCGGCCTGCTCGAAGAATTGGGGGCGCTGAAGCCGGCCACCAAGGACGGCACGGCGGAACTCACTCCCATCGGCCGGGAACTGTCGGCTCTGCCGGTCGATCCACGAATGGCGCGAATGTTGGTCGAGGCCAACGGCAACGGGTCGCTGCGGGACGCACTGGTGGTGGTGTCGGCCCTGTCGATTCAGGACGTCAGGGAACGGCCCGCCGAGCATCAGCAGGCTGCGGACGAAAAACACGCCCGCTTCGCAGTCGAGAACTCCGACTTCCTGGCTTACGTCAAACTGTGGACGTACCTGCGCGAACAACGGAACGAGCTGTCGTCCAACCAGTTCCGGCGCATGTGCCGCACCGAATTTCTGCACTACCTGCGGATTCGCGAGTGGCAGGATCTACACGGCCAACTCCGTCAGATCACTCGCGGACTCGGTTGGACAGTGCCCGATGCCGACTCCACCGAAACCGCTCTGCACCAATCACTGCTGTCGGGGCTGCTCTCCCACGTCGGACTCAGGGAGGGTGACAAGCGCGAGTTCCTGGGCGCACGCGGAGCGCACTTCGCGATCTTCCCCGGGTCCGGGCTCTTCAAGAAGCCCCCACGATGGGTCATGGCCGCCGAACTGGTGGAGACCGGACGCCTGTGGGGCCGGATGGCCGCTCGCATCGAACCCGAATGGGCCGAGCGGCTCGCACCGCACCTGGTCAAGCGGACGTACTCGGAACCGCACTGGTCCATCAAGCGCGAATCCGCGATGGCGTACGAGCGGGTGACGCTGTACGGCATTCCTCTGGTCACGCAGCGACCGGTGAACTACCACCGCATCGACGCCGAGGCGTCACGGGAGTTGTTCATCAGACACGCACTGGTGGAGGGCGAATGGAAGACCCAGCATGCGTTCTTCCACAAGAACCGGGCTTTACTGGACGACGTCGGTGAACTCGAACACCGTGCTCGGCGGCGCGACATCGTCGTCGACGACGACGCACTGTTCGATTTCTACGATGCGCGCATCGCCCCGGAAGCGGTATCGGCGCGACACTTCGACACGTGGTGGAAGAAAGCCCGTCGACAGGACCCGTCCCTGCTGGACTTCACGACGGACACAGTCGTCAACTCCGACGCGGCCTCGGTGCTCACCGGCGCGTATCCCGACGCGTGGCGACAGGGTGAGATCCAGTTTCCGCTGACCTACCAGTTCGAGCCGGGTACGGCCGCCGACGGAGTCACCGCACGAATTCCGATAGCGCTGCTCGCTCAAGTTCAGCCGGTGGGGTTCGATTGGCTGGTTCCGGGGATGCGCGCGGAGTTGGTGACGGCACTGATCAAGTCGCTCCCGAAAGCTCTGCGCCGCAACGTTGTTCCTGCCCCCGATTTCGCCGCCGCGGCGTTGGCGGTCATGAAACCTCGTGCGGAGACTCTGGTGACGGCATTGGCGCGCGAGCTGTCGCGGGCTGCACAGTGCCACATCACCGCGAAGGACTTCGACACCGCGGCGCTGCCCGACCACCTGAGGATGACCTTCGCGGCCGTCGACCCGAGCGGAAAAGTATTGGGCAGCAACAAAGATCTGGCCGTTCTGCGCACCAAATTGTCCGGCGAAGTCGGTCGTCAGGTTGCGAGTGCAGTCGGCGACGCAGAGCGCGCACCGACTCTCGCGTGGACCTCGGGCACTCTGGGCCGACTGGAGTCGACCGTTACCCGTGATGTCGGCGGACAGAAGGTCACCGGGTACCCGGCGTTGGTGCCCGAAGGACCGGGCGTTGCAGTTCGAGTCCTGAGCACCCCCGCCCAACAGCGAGCAGCGATGCGCTCCGGAACACGGACGTTACTGTTGTCGACGGCACCGAAAGGTACCAAAGCGCTGCTGGCCGGTCTCCCGACTGCCGAACGCCTTGCCCTCGGCCAGAATCCGTACGGCGGTGTCGACGCGCTCCTCGAGGAATGCCGAGTTCTCGCGGTCGAGGAAGCAATGGACGCGCACGGTGGACCTGTTCGAGATCCGGAGGCTTTCGAGAAACTTCGAGCATCGGTCAATGCCGAGGTTCCACAGCGCACCGCGGCGGTACTGGCCCTCGTACGCCCCGTATTGACTGCAGCGCTTGCAGTATCGGGCCAATTGCAGACGGCATCGGGTGAGCCCGCCGAGGATGTACGCGAACAGCTCGAAGGATTGGTCTTTCGGGGCTTCGTCACCGAATTCGGTTCTCGCAGACTGGCAGATCTGCCGCGATATCTCGCTGCAGCGACCAAGAGGTTGGCCACGCTTCCGAGCGGCGCAGGCCGTGATGCGGCTGCGATGGACGTACTCGACCGCGTCTACGCGTCGTACGGACGGCTGCTCGATTCGCTTCCGGAAAACCGGAAGAACAGCGCAGGTGTGCAGGAGCTGTTCTGGATGATCGAAGAATTGCGGGTAGGGCTGTTCGCGCAAGGAATTCGGACTGCATATCCGGTCTCGGAGAAGCGCATCGAGAAGGCGATCTCCGATCAAGCGCGCTGACGTGCGGAACCGTCAGTCGATGTCGGCAGACTCTCGGTGCTTGCGCAGCTCATGTATTTCCTTCTCGAAATCCTCGGCCGAACTGAACGAGCGATACACGGACGCGAACCGCAGATATGCGACCTCGTCGAGGTCGCGCAGCGGACCGAGAATGGCCAACCCCACCTCGTTGCTGGGAATTTCGGCGGAACCGGCGGCGCGGATGGCGTCTTCCACCTGTTGAGCCAAGAGATTCAACGCGTCGTTGTCGACATCTCTGCCCTGGCACGCCCTGCGCACCCCCTTGACGACCTTCTCACGGCTGAACGGTTCGGTGACACCGCTGCGCTTCACGACAGCGAGCACTGCAGCCTCGACGGTCGTGAATCGCCGACCGCATTCCGGGCATGAGCGACGACGCCGAATTGCCTGCCCCTCGTCCATTTCACGCGAATCGACCACGCGTGAGTCGGGATGCCTGCAGAACGGGCAATGCATGAAGGAGCCTCCGTCGTAGCCGATGCGCCGACGTCGAACATACGTGTCGGGGCAGTCAGTCGAGGATACTCAGTCATCGGCGGGTGCGATGGGGCCGGTGGTCATCTACCGGGCGCGTACTCGACTACAGCCCCGTCGTGAACCTCGACCACACCCGCCGGCTGCACCCCTGCGTCGGCCGACGCAGCTCGTAGGTTCGCGATTCCGATCAGGCCACCGGCAACGACGACGACGGCAAGCACCCACAGCACGAGCGATCGCATCCGGACCGGCTGGCCGGCGAAGTGCGCCGAGGTCTCGTCGAATTCGCGATCGGCGGCCTCCCGGTCGGTGACGTCGGTCCAGGACGGCTCCAGAACCGGCAGGCATGGAGTCGTTCGCGCACCGCGCGTCGCGATTGAACTCCGCAGCGCGGGACGAGCACGGCGACGACGCTCGACGACAGTGGACCGGGTACGGACACCTGCGGTGGTGGGGCGATCGGTGGTGATGGTCATCGGAACCTCGTCTTCGCTCGTTGGATCGATTGTTCGATCAGGCGTTCGATGGACGCTTGTTCGAAGTTCTATCACGAGGCTCCGACAAAGTCTGCAGAAAACGCGACACGAGTCGAACAGATGTTTGATTCAACAGCTGATACACGCTAGATTCGTGTCAGAAACCACACGCCACACGAGTCGACACCATCAACTCCAGTCCGCGCAGACCGAACCACGCAGACCGGATCCAGGACATCAGCAGGAGGCCGACAGCATGAAGGACCAGACCTCGACGAGGTCGACCACGGGTTCCAAGACGACGGGTTCCAAGACGACCGCTTCCGCGCCCGCGAAGGCCGCGGCTGGGAAGCCTGCCGCGGAACCGACGCCCAAGGCCATGGAAGTCGGCACCGACATCAGCGCCGGCCTGACGGAGCGACAGCAAAAGGTACTCGAGGTCATTCGAGCTTCGGTGACCGAGCGCGGCTACCCGCCCAGCATTCGTGAGATCGGTGACGCCGTCGGCCTGACGTCGACGTCGTCCGTTGCCCATCAGTTACGCACTCTGGAGCGGAAGGGATTCCTACGGCGTGACGCCAACCGCCCGCGCGCGGTCGACGTTCGCGGCCTCGACGAGGTGCAGGCCGATCAAGCTGCTGCTGCGGTCGACGGTTCGTCCGAGGAACAGGACCGCTTGCCGACTCCCACGTTCGTGCCGGTTCTGGGACGAATCGCAGCCGGTGGACCGATCCTGGCCGAAGAGGCCGTCGAGGATGTCTTTCCACTCCCCCGCGAATTGGTCGGTCAGGGTTCGCTGTTCCTACTCAAGGTCGTCGGCGAGTCGATGATCGATGCAGCGATCTGCGACGGTGACTGGGTCGTGGTCCGTCAGCAGTCCGTGGCCGACAACGGAGACATCGTGGCCGCGATGATCGACGGCGAGGCCACCGTCAAGACGTTCAAGCGGTCGAAGGGCGAGGTGTGGCTGCTGCCGCACAACCCGCTGTTCGAGCCGATTCCGGGTAACAACGCTGCCATCCTCGGCAAGGTCGTCACCGTGATGCGCAAGCTGTAGGGCGACGTCTCTGCAGTGACACGCGAAGGGCCGCAGCACATTGTGCTGCGGCCCTTCGCGTTCGCCGGATCAGCGGATCAGAGGTTCAATCCGCGGCCGATGATCTCTTTCATGATCTCGGTGGTGCCGCCGTAGATCGTCTGGACACGAGAGTCCATGTAGGCCTTGGCGATCGGGTATTCCTTCATGTAGCCGTAGCCGCCGTGCAACTGCAGGCACCGGTCGATCAGCTTGACCTGATTTTCGGTGGTCCACCATTTGGCCATGGCGGCTTCCTGGACGGTCAGGGTGCCCGCGTTGAGCAGTTCGATGAACTTGTCCACCATGATGCGGGTGGCGGTGGTCTCGGTTGCCAACTCCGCCAACACGAAGCGGGTGTTCTGGAACTTTCCGATCGACTTGCCGAACGCCTTGCGATCGCGGCAGTACTGAATTGTCATGTCCAGCGCCGATTCCATGGCCGCAGCGGCGACGACAGCGATCGAGAGCCGTTCCTGGGGAAGATTCTGCATGAGGTAGATGAAGCCCATGCCTTCTTCACCGAGCAGGTTGGCCGCGGGCACGCGAACGTCGGTGAAGCTGAGTTCGGCTGTGTCCTGGGCCTTCATCCCGATCTTGTCGAGATTGCGGCCGCGCTCGAAACCGGGCATGTCGCGCTCTACGACCAGCAGGCTGAAGCCCTGAGCACCCTTCTCGGGGTCGGTGCACGCCACGACGATGATGAGATCGGCGTTGATTCCGTTGGTGATGAACGTCTTCGATCCGTTCAGCACCCAGTCGTCGCCGTCGCGAACGGCCTTGGTCTTGATGCCCTGCAGGTCGCTTCCGGTACCCGGCTCGGTCATGGCGATCGCGGTGATCAGCTCACCCGAGCAGAATCCGGGGAGCCAACGCTGCTTCTGCTCGTCGTTGGCCAGCTCGATCAGGTACGGCGCGACGACGTCGTTGTGCAGGGTGAAGCCGATGCCGCTGTAGCCGCCGCGAGTGGTTTCCTCGGTGACGATGGCGTTGTACCGAAAGTCCTTGACGCCGCCGCCGCCGAACTCCTCCGGTGCAGCCGTTCCGAGGAAGCCCTGCTTACCGGCCTCGACCCAGACGCCGCGGTCGACGATGTTCTGCTCTTCCCACTTCGCGTGATTGGGGGCTACGTGCTGTTCGAGAAACTTCCGGTACGACTCCCGGAACAGCTCGTGCTCGGGCTCGAAAAGTGTGCGTTCCACGCAGATCTCCTTGTTCGGTGCATACCGACGGCGACCTGTGAACGGTGTCATTCGCGGTCGTCGGTACGACTGACGTCACGTTCCAACAGTACGTTCGGGGTGCAGCGAAGGTCGATGACCAAAACGTGCGCGATCCGTGACCGCCCCTGCTAGGTCCGCCGGTCGGCGGTACTTTTCGCGAGCGCCGAGACGATCGGATAGCCCAGCAGGATGCCCAGAGAACCCCACGCGATACCGCCGAGTTCGACCGAACCGACCGACAGCGTGAGGTCGCCGATGCCCGCGACGAGCGCCGCCGCGACAACGATCAGGTTGACCGGATCGGCGAAGTCCACCTTGGCGTCGGTCCAGATCCGAACGCCCAGTAGCCCGATGAGTCCGTACAAAACCAGGGTCGCTCCCCCGATGACGCCGTCGGGGACGGTGAAGATCAGGGCACCGAACTTGGGCGAGAACGCCAGCACTATCGCCGTGAAGGCCGCGACCCAGTACGCGGCTGTCGAATAGACGCGAGTGGCGGCCATGACCCCGATGTTCTCTGCGTACGTGGTGGTGCCCGAGCCACCTGCGGCTCCGGCCAGGGTGGTCGCCAACCCGTCGGCGATCAGCGCATCACCGGCCACGTCGTCGAGGTTCTTGCCGGTCATCGCCGCGACCGCTTTGACGTGTCCGACGTTCTCGGCCACCAGGACGATCACCACCGGCAGCGCTACCAGGATCACCGACAGCTCGAACGACGGTCCACGAAACTCGGGCAGACCGATCCAGCTCGCCGCGCTCAGAGCGTCGAGGCGTGGTTGCGCTATACCACCGGTGACGGCGGCGAAGACCCAGCCCACGACGACACCGAGCAGAATTCCGAGCCGGCCCAGCAGTCCCGGTCCTACGGCCGTGGCCAGCAGAATGGCAACCAGCGTCACTGCAGCGATCAGCGGCTGCGCCTCGAACGACGTTGTTGCGGCCGGGGCCAGATTGAGCCCGATCAACACGACCACCGCGCCGGTCACCACCGGCGGCATCGCTGCATCGAGCACACGCCGGCCGGCGATCTTGACGACGACACCGATCGCCGCAAGCACGACCCCGACACACAGGACGGCACCGAGTTGCGCGGCCGGGCCGTTGGCCTGGGTGGCACCGAGCGGAGCCAGGAATGCGAAGGACGACCCCAGATAGCTGGGCACCCGCCCTCTGGTGATGAGCAGGAACAGCACCGTTCCGACGCCCGAGAACAGCAGTGTCGTCGAGACCGGGAAGCCGGTGATCGTCGGAACGAGCAGCGTGGCACCGAACATGGCGACGACGTGCTGCATCCCGATACCGATGGTGCGCGGCCACGACAACCGTTCGTCCGGTGCCACCACCGCCCCGGACTCGACGGTTTTTCCGTTTCCGTGCAGCGTCCAACCCAGATTTCTCATGATGGCAAAAGACTATTGGGTCAGCCGAGGATCGCGCTCACTGCCTCACGGGCGGCGGCAGTGCTGTCGGTCTTCAGGGCAGCCTCGGCAGCGGCCTTGCACTGATCGAGCGTGACCGTAGCCAACTTGGAACCCACATGTGCGACGGCGGCCGACGCAGCAGACAGAGAAGTGATGCCGAGTCCGACCAACACACAGGCCAGCAACGGATCCGCAGCGGCCTCGCCGCAGACGCCGACCGGCTTTCCGGCCTTGGCTCCTGCGGCAGCGGTGTGCGCCACCAGGGCCAATACCGCGGGCTGCCACGGGTCGGTCAAACCGGCGAGCTGAGCAGACATCCGATCCGCGGCCATCGTGTATTGGGCCAGGTCGTTGGTGCCGATGGACAGGAAGTCCACGTGCTCGAGGATGTGTTCTGCGAGCAGGGCAGCAGCAGGCACCTCGATCATGACGCCGGGGGTCAGTCCGCGTTCACGGACGTCGGCGGCGAAGTCCTTCGCTTCCTGCGCGGTCGCGATCATCGGAGCCATCACCCACGGAGACGAGTCGGTCGCCTTCGCGGCGGCAGCGATCCCGTCGAGCTGTCGATACAGAATGCCGCGATCGGCCTCGGCGATGCGAATGCCACGAATGCCCAGTGCCGGATTGGCCTCGTCGGGATGGGTGGCGAACCTCAGCGGCTTGTCCGAACCGGCGTCGAGGGTGCGCACAACGACCTTCTTGCCTGCGAATGCGTCGAGCACCTGGGCGTATATCTCGGCCTGCTCGTCGACAGTGGGTTCGGAATCGCGGTCCAGGAAGCACAGTTCGGTGCGGAACAGACCGACTCCGTCTGCTGCGCTCGATCGCGCTGCCCGGGCACCCGCCCCGTCCTGCACATTGGCGAGGATGTCGACCGCGTGACCGTCGGCAGTCCTGCCTGGGCCGACCCACTGGGACACTCGGTCGAGCTCGTCGCGGGCGGAGACCACCGCAGCGCGGGCCGAGTCGGCGTCGGGTTCGAGGTCGATGCGGCCGCTCGTTCCGTCGACAGCTGCATTCGTACCTGCCGCGATGTCGTCGAGGCCTGCAACGGCGACGATGCACGGGATGCCGAGCTGGCGGGCGATGATCGCGGTGTGGCTGGTCGGACCTCCGAGCGAGGTCGCAAGTCCGACGATGAGGGTGGGGTCGAGGCCCGCGGTGTCGGCCGGCGCCAGGTCGTCGGCGAACAGAATCGACGGTTCGGCCGGCACGGGAACACCGGACTCAGGAACACCCAGGATCTCGGCGATCACGCGGTCGCGGATGTCGCGCAGGTCTGTCACGCGCTCGGCCATCAGGCCGCCGAGCTGGGTGAACATGGCAGCGAACTTCTCGGTGGCCGCAGCGGTTGCGGCGACGGCAGAACTGCCCTTGGCGATCGAGGAGCGCGCCGCACCGAGCCATCCGCGGTCGGTTGCCATCGCGGCATTGGCCGACAGAACCTCCGACGCAGCTCCCGTCGCCAGCTCGGCGCGACCGCGCAATCGAGTGGCAACGGCGTTCGCGGCAGCATCGAACACAGCCTTCTCGGACTCCCGATCGGCCTCTGCCACCTCGCCGGTATCGGCGGGAATGGACGGACGAGCACCGGGGCGAATGACGGGACCGTATCCGACACCGGGCACGACGGGCGTGCCGCGCAGTGTCGTCTGCGCTGCTCCGGTCCCGGCAGCATCGACTGTCGTGTCTGCGTGTCCGGTCGACGCGGTGCTAACCGATCCCGTCATGTGGTCCTCCTCGGATCCTGCGTGAACAAATGGTCTTCGTACTGATCGGCGAGCTGTGGCGTACTCAATTGCTTGCCTGTGTTGTGACCGAGATTACTCCAAAGCCTTGACATGTCAACACACACGGGCGTAAAACAACATAAAGCAACATCAACCGGGAAGGAGACGCAGGTGTACGCCGAAGAACGACAGCACGCGATTGCCGAACTGATCAGTACCCACGGACGCGTCTCCGTCAACGATCTTTCTGCCACGTACGGCGTCACCACCGAAACCGTGCGGCGCGACCTCGCCACTCTCGACCGAATGGGAGTCGTGCGCCGCGTCCACGGTGGAGCAGTACCCGCATCCGCTCTGACCACACTCGAGCCCGGCGTATCCGAGCGCGAATTCACTCGCGCAGATCAGAAGGATGCAATCGCAGCCGCGGCGTTGTCCTTCCTGCCGCCGGTGGGCGGCAGCGCCGTGTTCGACGCCGGCACCACGACGGGCCGGCTGGCAGGCCTGCTTCCACACGATCGCGAGCTGATATTGGTGACCAACTCGGTACCGATCGCCGCTCGGGCTGCGACCATGCCGAACATCAATCTTCGATTGCTCGGCGGGCGTGTCCGCGGAACCACTCAGGCGGCCGTCGGCGACGAAGCACTGCGCGCTCTCGAATGGCTCCGGGTGGACGTCGCGTTCATCGGCACCAACGCCATCAGCGTCGGGCACGGGCTGTCCACCCCGGACAGCGACGAGGCAGCAGTCAAGCGCGCGATGGTCGATGCAGCGAATCATGTTGTCGTACTCGCTGATTCGTCGAAGATCGGCCGCGAGCACCTGGTGAGTTTCGCCCGAGTGGAGTCCATCGACGTCATCGTCACCGACAGCGACATCTCTACCAACGACCGTAAGAATCTCAGCGACAAAGGAATCGAGGTGGTGATCGCATGATGGTCACACTCACGGCCAACCCGAGCATGGACCGTACGGTCACACTCGACGCACCACTCGTCCGCGGCGGCGTGCACCGGGCGTCGACGTCGGCCACCGACCCGGGCGGCAAGGGCGTCAACGTCGCTCGCGTTCTCGGCGGATCCGGAGTCGAGGCGTTGGCAGTGCTCCCGGCCAACGTCGGCGACCCGCTGCTCGACGCGATGGCCGCGAAAGGAGTGCGCTACTCGGCAGTTCCGACGTCGGGGCTTGCCCGAACCAACATCACGGTCAGCGAGATCGGTGGTACCACCACCAAGATCAACGAGCCGGGCGCAACGGTGTCGGAGCAGACCCGCGCCGAGCTGCGGGAACGAGTGCTCTCTCTCGCAGTCGGTGCCGAATGGGTTGTTCTGTCGGGTTCCCTTCCTCCCGGCCTACCGGTGGATTGGTATGCCGAGCTCGTCACCGCGTTGCGCGCCACCTCGGCGAAGGTCGCCGTCGACACCTCCGACGAGCCGCTCCTCGCTCTCGCGGCAGCGTTCCCGGCATCGGCTCCGGACCTGATGAAACCCAATTCCGAGGAACTTGCCCAACTGACCGGGTACGATTCCGAGGAGCTGGAAAGCGCAGCGGCACAGGGCGATCCCACTGCCGCCATCGCGGCCAGCACCATCCTTCTCGGCCGAGGGGTCGGCGCGGTACTGGCTACGCTCGGCAGCGCCGGGGCCGTACTGGTCACCGAGGACGGTTCCTGGTACGCCAGCCCGCCCCCGATCACCGCAGTCAGCACGGTCGGCGCGGGCGATTCCTCACTCGCCGGCTACATCCTCGCCGATGCCGAGAACTGCTCCGCCGCAGACAAACTACGCCGCGCCGTCGCCTACGGAACAGCAGCCACCGCACTACCAGGCACCACGCTTCCACTGCCCGAGCAGACCCACCCGACTTCGGTGACGGTTCGCGCGCTCGACCTCCCCACGTCCGTCACCCCGTCCACGCTCTCTCCTTCTTCGAACCGTCTCTAGGAGTCTCTAATGTCCAGCCCCACCGAAGATCAGCAGATCATCGCCGAGGATCTGATCCTCCTCGACGCCGATCTCGGCGAATCCAAGGATGCCGTCATCGAACGCCTCGCCGGTGTTCTGGCATCCGCAGGTCGCGCAACCGACACCGACGCTCTGCGTGACGCCGCACTGGCCCGCGAAGCGCAGTCGGCAACCGGTCTGCCCGGCGGCATCGCCATTCCGCACTGCCGCTCCGAGGCAGTCACCTCGGCCTCGCTCGGCTTCGCACGCCTGAACCCGAAGGTCGATTTCGGAGCCCCCGACGGCCCCGCAGACCTCGTCTTCCTGATCGCCGCTCCGGCCGGTGCCGGTTCGGCCCACATGAAGCTGCTCTCCAGCCTGGCCCGAGCACTGGTGAAGCCGGAGTTCGTCACCTCACTGCGCAACGCGTCCTCGGCGACCGAGATCGTCACGCTCGTCGACGGTGTCATCAACCCGGCTGCCAAGCCTGCCGCAGCCACTGCTGCCGCAGCTCCGGTCGACACCGCCAAGCACAGCGCGGCCGCCACCCCGGCCGAAGCGTCAACGGCCCCGAAGCACATCGTCGCGGTCACCGCCTGCCCCACCGGAATCGCGCACACCTACATGGCTGCCGACTCGCTCGTCGCCGCAGGCGAGCGCGCCGGAGTCACCGTTCACGTGGAGACCCAGGGCTCGAGCGGCAGCACGCCGCTGGATCCTTCGATCATCGCCGGAGCCGAAGCAGTCATCTTCGCCACCGATGTGGGCGTCAAGGGCCGCGAACGTTTCGCAGGCAAGCCCGTGATCTCCTCGGGCGTCAAGCGCGCCATCAACGAGCCCGACGTCATGCTCACCGAAGCACTTCGTGCCGCACTGAACCCGGATGCAGCTCGCGTCGGAGGTACCGCAGTGGCTGCCGGCTCGAACGACTCCGCAGGTGAACTCGGCTGGGGCACCCGCATTCGCCAGATCCTGCTGACCGGCGTCAGCTACATGATCCCGTTCGTCGCGGCCGGTGGTCTGCTGATCGCGCTCGGCTTCCTGCTCGGCGGATACGAGATCTCCGGCGTGGCCGAAGATATCGTCGTCAACAACTCGATCACCGCACTTCCCGACGGCGGACTGACGACGTATCTCGGTGCCGTGCTCTTCCAGATCGGCGCACTCTCGTTCAGCTTCCTGGTCCCCGCGCTGGCCGGCTACATTTCCTACGCCATTGCAGACAGACCAGGTTTGGCACCAGGATTCACCGCAGGAGCGGTCGCCGTTCTGGTGGGTGCAGGCTTCATCGGCGGTCTCGTCGGTGGTCTGATCGCCGGCTTCGTCGCACTGTGGATCAGCAAGTGGAAGATCCCCGCCGTTCTGCGCGGCCTCATGCCGGTCGTCATCATTCCGCTGTTCGCCACCCTCATCGTCGGCGCGATCATGTTCCTGCTGCTCGGCAAGCCCCTCGCCGCGATCACCAGCGGACTGACCGACTGGCTCAACGGACTCAGCGGTTCCTCGGTCATCATCCTCGGCATCATCCTCGGCCTGATGATGTGCTTCGACCTCGGCGGACCGGTCAACAAGGCTGCCTACGCATTCGCGACGGCAGGCCTGTCGGTCACCGACACCGCATCACTGCGCATCATGGCCGCAGTCATGGCCGCAGGAATGGTGCCGCCGCTCGCCATGGCACTGGCCTCGACCGTTCGCTCGCGTCTGTTCACCGAGGCGGAGCGTGAGAACGGCAAGGCTGCCTGGTTCCTCGGAGCAGCATTCATCTCCGAGGGCGCAATCCCGTTCGCTGCGGCCGACCCGTTCCGCGTCATCCCCTCGATGATGGCCGGTGGCGCAGTCACCGGTGCCATGATCATGGCCTTCAACGTCACCCTCAGCGCGCCCCACGGCGGAATCTTCGTGTTCTTCGCCATCGGAAACATCCTGTGGTTCATCGTGTCTCTGGCCGTCGGAACCATCGTCTCGGCGTTCCTGGTCGTCTCGGCCAAGCAGTTCGTCAAGGGCAAGAACGCCCCGACCGAGGCCGAACTCGATCCGGCACTCGCCACCGTCTGACACTCGCTACGATCGCAACGACCCCACTACGAAGGAGCAGCACATGCCCAGCACCACAGTCGCCGTCGGATCTTCGATCGGTCTGCACGCTCGTCCCGCAGCACTGATCGCCGACGCCGTCGCCGAAGCCGGCGTGGACGTCACCCTCGCAGTGGCCGACTCGGAGCCGGTGGACGCAGGTTCGGCCCTGATGATCATGACGCTCGGAGCCACCAAGGGCACCGAAGTCACCGTCACCAGTGACGACCAGGCAGCACTGGACAAGGTGGTCGCACTCGTCGAAGCAGACCTGGATGCATAGGTCGTTCCGCAGGCTCCACTCCTGCGACGCCTAACGAGAACGGATCGATCGCCGGACGGTGAATCCCACCGCTCCGGCGATCAGCACCACACCGGCAGCGACGGCCGCTCGGAATTCCCATTCCGAGTCCGTCGCTGTCGGCGTCTCCGAGGGCTGATCTGCGCTCGGTGTCGGCGATACCGAGTCCGGCGCTGCGGGTTCGGGGGCAGAAAGCTCCATGGACTGCGCATCCGGAAGTCGAAGAATGGGTGGAAGAATTCCGTCGGTGGGACCGAACCCGGCCTCCGATGCCAGGAGCAGGCTTCCATCGGCCAGGAACGCCAGTGCCTCACCCTGCGGTTGATCGGGTAACGCCACCACCGCACGCGGCGCGTCCGGGTCGACCAACGCCGACGCGATGTCGCCGCCGGACGAACGAAACAGGTACGCATCGGTGTACGTGCGCACCGCGCCGACGGTGCCGTCGGCGCTCACCGCTCCCCCGGTCGCCAGAATCGATCCGACCACGAACGGCGGACCACCGACAGTCCCGGTAGCGGAGAACGCCATGTCGCCTACCTTGCGGAGCGCCGTCGGCCCCGGACTGCTCAGTTCGGTGACGGATTCGTCTCCGGTCGGTACGTACACTCCGCTGACGCCCGAGAGTTCCTTGGTGACGATCACCGGTCGACCGCCGGCTTCGATCAATACCGTCTCGGCGTCGTGCGCGCCGTCGGGGTAGGTGAGCCGGTGCAGTTCGCCCGCGCCCGTTACCGGGTCCATTCGCGTCAATGCCACTGTGTCGCGCCGCATCTGGTTGTCGCCGATGTCGGCCAACCACAGCGAACCGTCGTACGCGGTCAGGTCCTCGACGTCGTACGGGTCGACGGGTACGTCGATCCACCGATCCACAGCACAGTTCGCGTCGAGCACCGCGACCCGATCGTCGGCCCCACTGTCTCCGATCGCGTACAGGACACCGTCGATCGACGTCATCCCGGACAATTCCGCGAGACCGGGATCAGTTGGCAGACAGTATGTTTCCGCATCGATCGGTGCGGCGAACGCCGTTCCGGAGAACGCGGTGGCGGTGGCGACCACAGACGCGGCAACGCCACGCACCACCAGCCGCGGCCCCATCGACTTCAGGCGCTGGGGACGATCGCCGTGAACTCGACGAGCGCAGCGGCCAGCGACTGCGGCACCCGAGCTTCGACGCGAGTGCCGTCCTCCTCGTGCGTGGACTGCACGATTCGACCATCGGTGTGGATCCGCGCGACCAGATCACCGCGGGTGTACGGCACGAGGACGTCCACCAGCACGTCGGGCTCGGACAGGATGTCGCCGAGGTGATCGCGCAGTGCGTCGATGCCCTCACCGGTCTTCGCCGAAACGAACCGTGCGCCGTCGAGCAGCCCGCGCAACTGCGTGAGCTGCACCGGGTCGGCAGCGTCGATCTTGTTGACCACCAACAATTCCGGCGGCATCTTCGCGTCCTGCTCGCGAACCACGTCGGTGATCACTTCACGGACGGCCTTGATTTGATCGAGTGGGAGCGGATCGGACCCGTCGACGACGTGCAGCAGCAGATCGGCATCGGTGACCTCCTCCAGCGTCGAGCGGAAAGCCTCGACCAATTGAGTCGGGAGATGCCGGACGAAGCCGACGGTATCGGTCAGCACGATTGCGCGGCCATCCTCGAGAGTCGACTTACGCGTCGTGGGATCGAGGGTGGCGAACAGCGCATTCTGAACCAGCACACCGGAACCGGTCAACGCGTTCAGCAGACTCGACTTGCCCGCGTTGGTGTAACCGACGATCGCGATGGACGGCACTGTGCCGCTCAATCGCTGTTCCCGTTTGGTGTCACGGGCCTGCTTCATGCCCTTGATCTCGCGGCGCAGCTTGGCCATTCGCTCACGGATGCGTCGACGGTCGGTCTCGATCTTCGTTTCACCCGGTCCACGCAGACCGACACCGCCGTTGCTACCCGCACGGCCACCGGCCTGACGCGACATCGACTCGCCCCAGCCGCGAAGCCTGGGCAACATGTACTCCATCTGAGCGAAAGCGACCTGCGCCTTGCCTTCTCGCGACGTCGCATGCTGCGCGAAGATGTCGAGGATCAGCGCGGTGCGGTCGATGACCTTGACCTTGACGACCTTCTCCAGAGCGTTGAGCTGGGCGGGAGTCAGCTCGCCGTCGCAGATCACCGTGTCGGCTCCGGTCGCGAGCACGATGTCGCGGACCTCTTTTGCCTTACCGGAACCGATGTACGTCGCAGCATCGGGCTTGTCGCGCCGTTGCATCAACGCTTCGAGTACCTCCGAGCCTGCCGTCTCGGCCAGCGCCGCAAGTTCGGTCATGCTGGACTCCGCCTGCGCAGCCGTACCGGTGGTCCACACTCCGACCAGCACCACGCGTTCGAGGCGCAGCTGTCGGTACTCGACCTCGGTGACGTCGGTGAGCTCGGTGGACAGGCCGGCCACTCGTCGTAGCGCGGTGCGCTCTTCGAGCTGCATGTCACCCGACGACGGGTCCTCGTCGTTGAGCGGAGATCGGGCCAACCGCCTCGACCACGCGTCGGACTCCTCGCGGGTCCATGCAGATGCGGTGTCGGGTGAACCGTCGGCATTCTCGACCGGTTCGCCCGCAGGTGATGTTTCATGTGAGTTCGTCATACATCCCCCATGATCCACGAAAATCCCAGCGTATGCACGCGGGTTTCGACTCCGCCCACGCATGGTGCCCGAGGAGACGTCAGTTCTGGGCCGCGAACCATCGGTCGTCGATCATGCCGCGGGCAAGCAGGACCGAGGGCCCGCGGAGTGTGGCACCGACGTGATCGATATGCACGCTGACCTGACCACCGAGTACGCCGACGCTCACCTCACCGGTCTCGAGACCCTCGTACGACAGCGCGGCCGCGGCTGCGGCCACAGTGCCGGTGCCACACGACCGCGTCTCGCCGACGCCACGCTCGAACACCCGCATCTCGACACCTCCGTCGTCCAGCCTGGTCAGCAGCTCCACGTTCGCCCCGCGGGGAAAGAACTCGGGGTCCAGGGTCGGCGGTGCGGACAGGTCGAGCGCGCCCAGAGCCGCACGGGTCAGCGTGCCGTCGACGCAGGCCAGATGCGGGTTGCCGACGTCTATCCCGACGCCCTCGTACGAGCCACCCGCAATGGCCACCGAGCTCGAGCCCATCAACGTCACATCACCCATCGCGACGGTGACATCGGCGTCGGTGTCGTCGAACGAGTGCACCGTCACCGCGCGGGCACCGGCCCGCGAACCCACCACGAACTGATCGCGATGTTCGAGGTCGTGCACGCGCAGGTAGTGGGCGAACACGCGAACACCGTTGCCGCACATCTCGGCTATCGTGCCGTCGCCGTTGCGATAGTCCATGAACCAGTCGTCGGGCTCGACACCGGACGGAAGTCGATCGAGTACGCCTGCATCTCGGAGTACACCGGCTCGGGCGACGCGCAGGATGCCGTCCGCACCGATGCCCTGGCGTCGATCGCACAACACCGCGACTGCCGATCTGGTGAGTTCGAGCTCGGCTGACGGATCCGGCAGTACGACGAAGTCGTTCTGAGTTCCGTGGCCTTTGGCGAATTCCATGGTCTCGAGTCTACGGGGGGTCGATGACACCCAGGGCGTCCGAGGTCAACGTGGACGACGCGCCGTCGAGCCAGCACACCCGGTCGTCTCGGCGGAACCAGGAACGCTGCCGTCGCACGTATCGCCTGGTGCCGATGAACGTGCGCTCACGGGCGTGCTCGATGTCGTACACCCCCGCCAATACGTCGAGAGCCTGCGCGTACCCGATTGCCCGCGACGCCGTGACCCCTTCACGCAATCCGAGCCCGAGCAGGCCTTCCACCTCGTCGAGCAGTCCGGTGTCGAACATCAGCCGGGTGCGGATATCGATTCGCTCGTCCAGTTCAGCGGTGTCGCGATCGACTCCCAATATGATTGTGTCCCAACGTGGTTCACCGATCTTCGGGGCCGATGCCGCGAACGGCTTCCCGGTCAGCTCCACCACCTCCAGCGCGCGGACCATACGACGACCGTCGGTGGGCAGAATCGACGCGGCGGCCTCGGGATCGGCCACCGTCAACGCGCGATGGATCTCGTCGACCCCGTCGCGTTCGAGCACGTCTTCCCATTTCGCGCGGACGACCGGATCCGTGGCCGGAAAGGCCCACTCGTCGAGCAGTGATTGCACGTACATCATCGATCCGCCGACGATGATCGGTCGCCGGCTTCTGGATCGGATGTCGTCGACGTCCGCGACGGCAGCGCCCTGGTAGCGCGCAACGGTCGCGATATCGGTGACCTCGAGCACATCCAACTGGTGGTGCGGTATGCCGCGACGCTCTGCTACCGACAGCTTCGCGGTCCCTATGTCCATCCCCCGGTACTGCTGCATCGCGTCGATGTTGACGATCTCGCCGCCGAGCTTCTCTGCCAGATCGAGTGCCAGAGCGGACTTGCCCGTGGCCGTCGGCCCGATCACCGCGATCGGGGTCGTGGCCGGATCGTACGAGCCGGGTTCGTCAGGCACGGGACCACGTTCCGACGTAGTACCCGACACCGAAGGGGGCCCCACGGTAGAGCTCGGTAGCCGTGATGGTGACCGAGCCGACGGTGGCCGCCAGCACCTGCCATGCCGCCCGTCCGCTCACGCCGACCGCCGCGCACAGGTCCGCATCGAGGTTCGCCAGTGCATCGACATCGGCCGCGGCGAGGGCATCGTCGATCCGCTGCTGAATCGCTGCGGCCCGCTCGTCGAACGAGCCCGGTGCCTTGGCAGTCAGCGTGTTCGCGCCGTCTGCCAGCACCAGAATGCCCCAGCTCTCGGACGACGCGTCGAGTTCGCGCCGCAGCTCCGCGCCGTGTGTCGCGCACCATTGGGCACTCGCGTCGGCGGGGACCGTCCGGACCTCGACCGCAGAGTCCGGATCGCTCGTTCCGCGCAACCAACCGGCGATCAGGACGGACAACGGCAGTTCAGGGTCCGGCAGAGTCGACGACGGTCGATCGGACAGTCGCACCACGATGTCGACGCCGAAGCCGCGAAACGTACCGACTGTGGTCGCGTCGTACGTCTCTTCGCTGTGATCGACACCGATCGCCATCCACCGGTCGACCTTCGACGTCAGCTGCGTCACCGCGTCGGCCGCGGCGGCGCGAAGATCGGCCGTCTCGGCAGCACTGGAGCCCATCAGTTCGGGGACGAGCAACGGTGGAGAGGGCACCAGGGCCGCGGCACGAAACACGAACACCACGGTAGTCGGTGGCGCGACTTGGCCGGACGAGTCCACCTCGAGTCGTCTGAGCTGTTTCAATGGTCCGATCGGTCGTCACCTAGTTCAATGGTGTCCAGATCGCGAGTGAAGGCAGCCGTGACGCGCGGCAGAGATGAGGAACAATGACCGACCCGAACGCCGGCACGCCCACCGAGGCCACATCCTCGGGTGCACCTGCCCCGACCCCCGGTGCCGCCCAGCCCGGCACCTCGACCCCCGGCGGATCCGAGCCAGGCCGTGTAACCGAGCAGAGCAGTGCACCGAAGCCCGGCAGCGGCCCCAAGCCAGGCGGGGGGCCGAAGCCCGGTGGTGGCCCCAAGCCAGGCGGCCCAGGTGCCGGTTCTCCTCGTCCCGGCGGTTCGGCCGGAGCCAAACCCCACCCGGCGTCCTCGCACGTCGCCACTGTGGTCCCCACGGTCGCCCCGGCAAGCGATCCCAGCAAGTTCGGCAGAGTCGACGACGACGGCACCGCGTGGGTGACCACCGCCGACGGCGAGCGGCAGATCGGGTCATGGCAAGCCGGCGACGCAGCCGAGGGCCTCGCACATTTCGGTCGTCGCTACGACGACCTGGCCACGGAGGTCGGTCTGCTCGAGGCTCGATTGACCTCGGGCACCGGCGATGCCAAGAAGACCAAGGCCGCCGCCTCCTCGTTGCTGGAGAGCCTGCCGACCGCTGCGGTCATCGGCGATCTCGACCTGCTCGCCCGACGACTCGACGCCGTCGTCGAGCACTCCGACGCCGCAGCGGCCGTGGCCAAGCACGAGAAAGAACTCGAACGAGCCGAGCACACTGCTCGCAAGGAGGCTCTCGCAACCGAGGCCGAGCAGATCGGCAGTGAATCGACGCAGTGGAAGCAGGCCGGAGATCGGCTACGCGAGATTCTCGACGAGTGGAAGACGATTCGCGGGGTGGACCGCAAGGTCGACGATGCTCTGTGGAAGCGCTACTCCAAGGCCCGGGAGAACTTCAACCGCCGCCGCGGCGCGCACTTCGCCGATCTCGACCGCGAACGAGGGGCCGCGAAAGTCCGCAAGGAAGAGTTGGTCGAGCGCGCCACGGCGTTGTCCTCGTCGACGGACTGGGGTCCCACTGCGGCCGCGTTCCGCGATCTTCTGGTGGAGTGGAAGGCGTCGGGGCGGGCTCCTCGCGACGCCGACGACGCCCTGTGGAAGAACTTCAAGGCTGCCCAGGACGTGTTCTTCGCGGCACGGAACGCGGCGGCTTCCGAACGGGATGCCGAGTTCGAAGCCAACGCCGAGGCCAAGGAAGCTCTGTTGGCCAAGACTCACATCGATCCGAGCAAGGATCTCGATGCGGCTCGATCCGCACTGCGTGACCTGCAGGACAAGTGGGATGCCATCGGCAAGGTTCCGCGCGAGAAGATGCAGGAACTCGAAGGCAAACTGCGCGCGATCGAGAAGTCCGTGCACGACGCCGTGGAGTCGCAGTGGCGTCGTTCCGACCCCGAGGCGGTCGCCCGCGCTGCTCAGTTCCGCGAACGGGTGGCCCAGTTCGAGGATCAGGCGGCAAAGGCGACGGCAGCAGGAAAGACCAAGGACACCGAGCGCGCACTGGCTCAGGCGCAGCAGTGGCGTGAATGGGCCGACGCGGCCGAGAGTGCCGTAGACGAGCTGTAATTCGTCAACGGCACTCCTGACTGGGGACGGCCGATCGGACCTACGGGGCCGAGTGGCCGTCCCACAGTCGCAGCTTCTGTTCGCCCGACGCGGCCGCGATGCGTCGCTGTTCCTGAGCTGCGAGTTGCGAGTTCGTCTTGTTCCACACTGCTTTGAGCCAGTGGAATGTCAACGCCATCACGGCGATCCACGCGATGATCAGACCGATCCCCGGCCCGGCGCCCTGCAGGTTGTCCGGCACGGTCTGCCTCGACCAGATCGAGAGCATCCCGAACACCGACGACACCGCGCAGCCGGCAAGCGCCGCCCAGGCCAACGCCCACATTCGGGTGACGAGCGCCAGTACGGACATGACCACACCGAACGTCAGCACCAGCACGACGAAGATCCGCGACGGCAGTGCAATCGATTCGGCGACTGCCGCATCGCTACCGGAGAGCACATCGAATCCGCTGGCAGATCCGGTGTGCGGCAACGCGAATGTGACCAGTAGGACCAGCACCAGCCCGGCCACGACCATGGCACGCGCGCCGGGGTCCAACTCGGTCATCACCGCTCTCTCGGTTCGTCCGAGTTCCTCTGCGGATCGTGAAGGTACGACGCGGTCGGGTCCGTCTGTCTCGGTCATACGTTGCATCCTGTCTGAACCGGAAGCGGCGCCGGTGCGCCGATCGAGGGAAGTCCGAGGCCGACGCCGATCGGTGCCGTCTTCGGCATGACGCCGCGTTCGTGCGCGTCGCCTGCTGCCGTGCGGCGGTGCGTGAGCACTCCCGCATCAGCGATGAGGTGGTACGGAGCGGCCGCGGTGAGGGTGGTGGTGACGACGTCGCCCGGGCGAATATCGCTCGCTCTGTCGGCGTCGACGGCGAAGTGCACGAGTCGACCGTCTCGTGCGCGACCGCTCATCCGATGCGTGGCGGCATTCTTCCGCCCCTCACCGGTCGCGACCAGCAGTTCGACTTCGGTACCGATCAGCGCCTGGTTGGCGGCGAGAACGATCTCTTCCTGCAACGCGATCAACCGCAGATACCGTTCCTGCACAACTTCTTTGGGGATCTGATCGGGCATGTCGGCGGCGGGTGTACCTGGACGCTTGGAGTACTGGAAGGTGTAGGCGTTCGCGAACTTCGCGCGGCGCACCACGTCGAGGGTTTGCTCGAAATCCTCTTCGGTCTCGCCCGGGAAGCCGACGATGATGTCGGTGGTGATGGCTGCGTGCGGCATGACCGCGCGCACTTTGTCGATGATGCCCATGAACTTCGTCTGCCGATAGGACCTGCGCATCGCCTTGAGGATTCGATCCGATCCGGACTGCAGTGGCATGTGCAGAGTGGGGCAGATGTTCGGGGTAGACGCCATCGCCTCGATGACGTCATCGGTGAATTCGGCCGGATGCGGAGACGTGAAGCGCACCCGCTCGAGTCCATCGATCGAGCCGCAGGCGGTCAGCAGAGACGCGAACGCGCCGCGATCACGAGGCATGTCCGGATCGGCGAACGAGGCACCGTAGGCATTGACGTTCTGACCGAGCAGCGTCACTTCGAGCACGCCCTGGTCCACCAAAGCCTGCACCTCGGCGAGGATGTCGCCCGGTCGGCGGTCGATCTCCTTGCCGCGCAGCGCCGGGACGATGCAGAAGGTGCAGGTGTTGTTGCAGCCCACGGAGATCGACACCCAGCCCGCGTACGTCGACTCCCGCTTCGCGGGCAGGGTGGACGGAAAAGCTTCCAAGGACTCGAGAATCTCGACCTGGGCCTGCTCGTTGTGCCGGGCGCGCTCGAGCAACACCGGCAGCGACCCGATGTTGTGGGTGCCGAACACGACGTCGACCCACGGAGCCTTGTCGACCACCGTGTTGCGATCCTTCTGAGCCAGGCAGCCACCGACAGCGATCTGCATGTTGGGGTTTCGCGTTTTCGCCGGCCGCAACATGCCGAGGTTGCCGTAGAGCTTGTTGTCGGCGTTCTCCCGCACCGCGCACGTGTTGAAGACGACGAGGTCGGCATCGGTGCCGGCGTCCGCAGGAACGTAGCCGGCCTCCTCCAACAGACCCGACAGCCGCTCGGAATCGTGAACGTTCATCTGACAACCGTGCGTACGCACCTCGTAGCTGCGGGGAACTGCCGCCGACGGGTCGGTCACCGGCACGGGATCGGTACTCCCACGATCGGCCACGTCCACGGTCGGAAAAACACTCGTCTGCACCCCTCCAGGGTACGTCCACCGCACCGACCGGCCCGCCGGGGTCGCAGGCTCCACCACAGACTGTGCAGGGCCGATGCGGGCCGACAGTAAAGTTTCCATTACATAATCGAAGATGGCAGGCGAAAACGCCGGTCGGCGAGGAAACTACGCATAGGGTTTCGACTTATGACGCACGCCACCGACGCGCCGGCATCGACACCCCCGCCGGGCGCACCTTCGATGATCTCGCTCAAATCCGTCGACAAACATTTCGGTGATCTGCACGTTCTCAAGGACATCAACCTGGAAGTGCCGGCCGGTCAGGTCGTCATCGTCGTGGGTCCTTCAGGATCGGGTAAGTCGACTCTGTGCCGAACGATCAACCGGTTGGAGCCGATCGATTCCGGTGCCATCGAGGTCGACGGAGATCTACTCCCCGCCGAAGGAAAGGCTCTTGCGGCACTGCGTGCCGACGTGGGCATGGTGTTCCAGTCGTTCAACCTGTTCGCACACAAGACAATCCTGCAGAACGTCATGCTCGCGCCCATGAAGGTGCGCAAGCAGAAGAAGGACGAGGCAGAGAAGAGCGCGTTGGCTCTGCTCGAACGCGTGGGGATCGCCAACCAGGCCGACAAGTACCCCGCTCAGCTCTCCGGTGGTCAGCAGCAGCGTGTCGCCATCGCTCGATCTCTCGCCATGAACCCCAAGGTGATGCTGTTCGACGAGCCCACCTCGGCCCTCGACCCCGAAATGGTCAACGAGGTACTCGACGTCATGACCTCGCTTGCCAAGGAGGGCATGACGATGCTCGTCGTGACCCACGAGATGGGCTTCGCCCGCAAGGCAGGCGACCGCGTCATCTTCATGGCCGACGGAGCCGTCGTCGAGGACACCGATCCCGAAACCTTCTTCAAGTCCCCCAAGTCCGAACGCGCCAAGGACTTCCTCGGCAAGATCCTCGGTCACTGACCCGCTTCACCGTTCACCCCGTATACCCGAACCGATCCTTAAGGACATTCACTGTGAGAATCACCCGACCGCTTCGCTTCGGTGTCGCCATCGCCGCTCTCTCCATCGTCGCCACCGCCTGCGGCGGCGGCGAAGAAGCCCGCACCATCTCGAGCAGCGCCGAATCCGGCAACCTCATCGTCGGCATCAAGTTCGACCAGCCCGGCCTCGGTCTGCGCAATCCGGACGGCACTTTCAGCGGATTCGACGTCGAGGTCGCCAAGTACGTCGCAGGCAAGCTCGGCGTCGACGAGGCGAACATCGAATTCAAGGAGTCTCCCTCGGCACAGCGCGAGACCCTGATCGAAAACGGCGAGGTCGACTACATCGTCGCCACCTACTCGATCACCGACACCCGCAAGGAGAAGGTCGGCTTCGCCGGACCGTACTTCGTGGCGGGTCAGTCGTTGCTCGTCCGCGAAGACAACACCGACATCACCGGTGCCGATTCGCTCAACGACGGTAAGCGGCTCTGCTCGGTCACCGGATCCACCCCGGCCCAGAACATCGCCGACGAGTACCCCGGCGTGCAGCTGCAGCCGTTCGACACGTACTCCGCGTGTGTGGAAGCCCTGCGCAACGGCACGGTCGACGCCGTGACCACCGACGACATCATCCTCGCCGGCTATGCAGCACAGTCCCCCGGACAGTTCAAGGTGGTCGGCGAGCCGTTCACCACGGAGAACTACGGCATCGGCCTGAACAAGGACGACACCGACGGACGCAACAAGATCAACGACGCCATCGAAGAGATGGTCTCCAGCGGTGCCTGGGAGCAGGCGTTCAACGACACCGTGGGCGCATCGGGCTACCCGCTGCCGACCCCGCCCACCGTCGACCGCTACTGATCGACCCTGTCGTCGTGTTCCGCGTGCGTGTGCACGCGGAACACGACGGTTCGATCTCGCCGAGCCGTGAGGATCAACAAGCACCGTGAACCTATTGAGCAAGTACGGCGATCAACTGATCGACGCGTTCCTCTCGACCATCTACCTGACGTTGGCATCCCTCGTCGGCGCGCTGGTCATCGGGACGATCATTGCCGCGATGCGGGTGTCTCCCATCCCGATCGCACGTGGCATAGCCGCGACGTACGTCACCATTTTTCGTAACACCCCGTTGACCCTGATCATTCTGTTCACCTCGTTCGGCCTCTACCAGACCATGGGTGTCTCCCTCGCGTCGGAGTCGTCGTCGACATTCCTCGACGACAACAACTTTCGCTTGGCGATCCTCGGTCTGAGTGTCTACACCGCGTCGTTCGTGGCCGAGTCTCTGCGCTCGGGAATCAACACTGTCCCGGTCGGTCAGGCCGAAGCGGGCCGATCACTGGGAATGACGTTCACCCAGAACATCTCCATCGTCGTTCTCCCACAGGCATTCCGAGCCGTGGTCGGACCTCTCGGCAGTGTCGTGATCGCACTGACGAAGAACACGACCATCGCCTCGGTCATCGGCGTCGCGGAGGCGTCGTTCCTGATGAAGAACATGATCGAGAACGAAGCCGCGATCTTCGTCGTCGGCGGCATCTTCGCCCTCGGCTTCATGATCCTGACGCTCCCGACCGGGTTGCTGTTCGGCTACATCAGCAAGCGATTGGCGGTGTCATGATGAGTGATGCAGTAGCAGTTCTGTACGACGTTCCGGGTCCGAAAGCGGTACTGCGCTACCGAATTCTGACTGTCGTCGTCGCGATCGTCTCGTTGGGCGTCGCGTTCCTGATCTACCGGGCACTCGACTCCAAAGGTCAGCTGACCGCCGAGAAGTGGGATCCGTTCCTCGAATCGACCACGTGGACCACGTATCTCATACCCGGCATTCAGGGCACTCTGGTGGCGGCAGCGCTGTCGATCGTGTTCGCGCTCGTCCTCGGTGCGGCCCTAGGTATCGGCAGGCTCTCCGACCACCGGGTGGTACGGGTGATCAGTGGCGCATTCGTCGAGGTCTTCCGCGCAGTTCCCGTACTGATCCTGATGATCTTCCTGTACGCGGTGTACGCCGACTACGAGGTCTTCAAGGTCAAGTATCTTGCCTTGGCTGCCGTGGTCACAGGCCTGACTCTGTACAACGGTTCGGTCATTGCCGAAATCGTGCGCGCCGGTGTCAATTCGCTACCGAAGGGTCAACGCGAAGCCGCGTCGGCTTTGGGCATGCGCAAGAGCCAGGTCATGTTGCTGGTTCTGCTCCCCCAGGCCGTCACTGCCATGCTTCCGGCGATCATTTCGCAGATGGTGGTGGCACTGAAGGACTCGGCGCTCGGTTACGTCATCGGGTACGTCGAGGTCGTCCGTTCGGGACAGCAGGTGGGCGCGTTCTACAGCAACTATCTGCCGTCGTTGGTGATCGTGGCTGTCATCATGATCATCATCAACTCGGCGCTGACGAAGCTGGCCACCGTGGTCGAACGTCGTCTGCGTTCTCGTAAGCGCAAGGCGGGGGCGACTGCCGTCGTTCCTGCTCTCGACGGCGGTCAGGCAGCCTGACCTCGGATCGGCTGAAACATTCGGTAATCCTGGACAAGTAAGGCCCGCAACACCGATGGTGTTGCGGGCCTTACTGTTTCTCGACGGCACCGTCTCGAGGTGGACGATCACATCGAGTCGGGGCCGTCGAAGTCTTCGGTGTCTGCACCTGCGCGGTCGAGTTCTTCTTTGACCACCGCAAATGCCATTCCTTGCGAGTATCCGCGGCGAGCGAGCATACCGACCAGCTTGCGGACTACCTTGTCTCGCTCCACACGGGCATCCGGACCACTGGAATCAGGCAGCCTCAGGGTGCGAAATCGCTTGCGTACCAGTTCACCTGCACGCTGGCGCTCGTCGTCGGCGTCGATCAGATCCAATGCGCTCACAGCGAGCTCGTTGCTGACGCCCTTGGTTCGGAGCTCCATGCTCAGCGCGCGTTTGCCCTTGCCCGAATATTTGTGCCGGGATTGGACCCATTGCTGCGCGAAGGACTCGTCGTCGACAAGCTTTGCCTTCTCGAGTCGGTCGAGAACTGCGGCCGTGATCTCGGCAGTGAAGCCCTTCTTCGCAAGATTCGCTTCGAGTTCGTGCCTGCTACGCGCTCGGTCGGTCAGCAACCGAAGGCAGACATCCTTCGCCTGCGCCTCGGTGCCGCCACCCTCGTCTCGCTGCTGCACAGCGACAACAGGTTAGAAGTCGACCGGAGCGACTGCGGGCTCCTCTGCGGTGACGTCCGCGCCGATCTGCAGCTTCTCCATGATCTTCTTCTCGATCTCGTCCCGCACGTCGGGGTTCTCGAGCATGAACTTGCGGGCGTTCTCCTTGCCCTGGCCGAGCTGATCGCCCTCGTAGGTGAACCACGAACCCGACTTACGAATGAAGCCGTGCTCGACGCCCATGTCGATCAACGAGCCCTCGCGGCTGATGCCCTTGCCGTAGATGATGTCGAACTCGGCCTGCTTGAACGGCGGCGCGACCTTGTTCTTGACGACCTTGACCCGAGTGCGGTTACCGATGGCGTCGGTTCCGTCCTTCAGGGTCTCGATGCGGCGGATGTCGAGTCGAACCGAGGCGTAGAACTTCAATGCCTTACCACCGGTGGTGGTTTCGGGAGAGCCGAACATGACGCCGATCTTCTCGCGCAACTGGTTGATGAAGATGACGGTGGTGCCGGAATTGCTCATCGCGCCGGTGATCTTGCGCAGCGCCTGGCTCATCAGGCGAGCCTGAAGACCCACGTGACTATCGCCCATCTCGCCTTCGATCTCGGCGCGCGGCACGAGTGCGGCCACCGAGTCGATCACGAGGATATCGAGTGCGCCCGAACGGATCAGCATGTCGGCGATTTCGAGGGCTTGCTCGCCGGTATCGGGCTGCGAGACCAGCAGAGCATCGGTGTCGACACCGAGCTTCTTCGCGTAGTCCGGATCCAGTGCGTGCTCCGCGTCGATGAAGGCAGCGATTCCGCCCGCCCGCTGAGCACTGGCCACCGCGTGCAAGGCAACGGTGGTCTTACCCGAGGACTCCGGGCCGTAGACCTCGATGACACGACCACGCGGCAACCCTCCGATGCCGAGTGCCACATCGAGCGCGATCGATCCTGTGGGGATGACGGCAATGGGCTGGCGGACCTCGTCACCGAGGCGCATCACCGAACCCTTGCCGAAGTTCTTGTCGATCTGCGCGAGTGCGAGATCGAGCGCTTTGTCGCGATCGTATGCAGCCATCGTGAGCTCCCTGTGTCGTGTCGTTCAGCTGTGTCGTGTCGATCAGCTTTGTCGTCGGTAACGCTAGAACGGGGTACCGACAAGAAGTTTCTCTGGACCGCTCAGCAACCGTTGACACAAGCATAGGGGAACACGTGTTCGAGTCAACTACCACGACGTTCGACACGCCGAGCAAACTCGATCCGATCCGCGGAGCGCTACCAGCGTTCTCTGGGAACGTCGAACTCGTAGCAGATCGAGCGCCACACTTCCCTCGGGTCGACGCCCTCCTCGATGGCCTGAGCCCCGGTTCGTCCGATCCCGGACAGCACATGATCGGTCAACAAAGAATTGCCTCGAACGGAGCCGAACTCCTCGGTGAGCAGTTCACGAAATTCGGTCAGACGCACATCGTCAACCCTAACGTCCCGTCCCTCGCGCGTTCCGAGCGAGGACCTCGTGGCATACCGTCACCGGATCTTCGACGGACTTCGCGCCTGCCGCCGCCACGGCGGCAGCCCTGGCAAATCGCGGATCGGCGAGAACGTCGGCCACCGCGCCGGCGATGGACGTTGCCGTAGGGGGTCGCACGATCACGGCGCTCCCCTGCCGCGCGGCCCGATTCGCCAGTTCCCACTGATCACCGCCACCGGGCACGGTCACCACCGGAACTCCGTGAATGAGAGCTTTGGCCAACATGCCATGACCACCACCGCACACCACCACATCGGCGTGACGCAGAAGCTCGTCCTGCCGACCGAGGCCCGCACTCGCCCAGTTCGGCAGTACATCGGGGACCCCGTCGAGAACCGACGCCACGACCCGAACCCCGGTGCCGTCCAACCCTTTCAGCGCCATCTCGAGCATTCCCTCGGCACCGGTGAACGCCGTCGACGGGGCGACCATCACCAAAGGGGATTCGCCGTCCGGCAGCTCGAGCAGATCGTCGGTCGGCTCCCACAGCAACGGACCGATCACGTGCGCGTCCCCGGGCCAGTCGGGACGCTCCACCTCCAACGCGGGAATGGTGGCAACCAGCCGAGCACTCGGGCCCGGATCCCGGGGCGGGAGCCCGATACTCGTCCTGGCGAGGGAGCGTTGAGTCCGCCCCTGCGCAATCGAGCGTGCCGTCAGCGCGCGCATCACGGTATCGCGCAGCCTGCCACGAAGACCGGTGCCGGGGGCCAAACCACTTCCGATGGGCGGCAACCCTTTCGAGGGTGAATACAGAGGATGGGGCGAGAGCTCGACCCAGGGTGTACCGAGCCGTTCGGCAGCCATGCCGCCTCCTGCGGTCAGGATGTCGGACACCACGAGGTCGACGTTCTCCCGCTCGAGGTCGGGCAACAATTCGGTGGAGACGAACGCCGCGCGAGAGTGGATACGCTGTCCGGCGTCCAGATCGTCGTCCTCCGGTCGCGGTGCCAGTCCGCCCAACGGGAATGCCCGCAGCCCGAGCGCACGGGCGTCGGGCACCCAACGACTTCCGGTGAACAGGACCGGTTCGTCACCGGCCCGACGAAACAACAGAGACAGGGCAATGGCCGGAAACGCATGCCCCGGATCGGGCCCGGCCACCACTGCAACTCGCACCGGCCCAGCGTGCCACACCCGACTCCACGAGCTCGACGCGTGTCGAGGTCACCGCAGGTCAGCGAAATCCCGTCACGCGCTCCGGGGACGCAGATAGGCATCGACCGCGTACGCCATCTGGTGCATCACCTCGGCACCGGGGATGCGCTCGGACACCATCTCGGCGGACTGAACAGCCGACTGCACCATCAACAGCAACATCGTGGCCAACACTGTGGGGTCCCCGGGACGAATCGATGAATCACGTTGTCCCACAACCACCAACGACGTCAGAGTATCGATGATCAACGACTGACTGGTACCGAGACGATGCAGGATGTAGGTAGCGAGCACATCGGAATCGGAACGCAGAATTTTCACGAACAGCGGGTGGATTCGGATCCGATCGGCAGCCTCGCCCACAGCGGTAACGATCTGCTCTCGACCGGACGCGGTCGCGTCGAAGCTCGGAATGAGTGCGCTGATCTCGCGGGTGAGCAGGCTGGACACCACTGCCCGGGTATCCGTCCACCTCCGGTAGACAGTAGGTCTGCTGACCTCGGCTCGTCGGGCAATCTCGGCCAGGGTGGTGCGCCTGACTCCATGCTCGAGGATGCACGATCGGGCCGCATCGAGGACGGAGTCTTCGATCGACTTCTCGGGCGCATCCGTCTCGCATGGATGCGTGGACTGAGACGAGGCAGGACTCGACACCGGTCGCTCGGTCACGTGCCACCCTTCACACTCTGGGCCGAAGATCTGAACCACGGGCCGGATCAAATAATTTCGTTACTGTACCTCACGGCTTCGGTCGCATTCGGTCCTCGATTCAGCGAGAGCATGAATCGGCAATCTACGCCGAAGACTGTCGACGGGGAATAGCGCCGGTCACCGACACGGCAATCGTCAACCCTGGCAAGCTGATCGACGTGACCGACGAATCCGGACGACCATGACCCGATCGGTAACAGTGCTGACCAATCCGACGGCCGGTGGTGGGCGCGCAGCGCAGACCGGTCGGCGTGCAGTGGCACGACTCCGCGAACGCGAAATTCACGTCACGGCCATCGAAGGCCGCACCCCGGGAGACGCGTTGGCATTGTTGAACAGAGCCGTCGACAGCGGAACGGACGCCGTGGTCGCGGTCGGCGGCGACGGGCTTATCAATCTCGTGATACAGGTACTCGCCGGCACCGACACCCCGATGGGTCTGATACCTGCGGGGACCGGAAACGATCTGGCCCGCGTTCTGGGGATACCTCGGGGCGATGCAGTCCGGGCAGCCGACGTCGTCGCCGACGATCTCACGCGAACGATCGATTTGGGTCGAGTGGGTGACCGGTGGTTTGCAACAGTCTTGTCCAGTGGTTTCGATTCCCTGGTCACCGAGAGAGCCGGTCGGCTTCGATGGTTCGGCGGTCCTCTGCGCTACAACGCGGCCATGATTCTGCAGTTGGCCACGCTCGAAAAGCTCTGCTACGTCATGGAATTGGACGATGCCGAACTTCGAGTCGACGCCACGCTGGTCGCCGTCGGAAACGGCAGCTGTTACGGCGGCGGGATGGAGATATGCCCCGCGGCTCGAGTGGACGACGGACTGCTCGACATCACCGTCGTGCGGGGAGTCAGCCGAACTCGACTTCTCAGGATGTCGCCTACCCTCTACCGGGGAACGCACATCGATCTCCCCGAGGTCGACACCTACACGTCGGAGCGGGTCACCCTCAGGTGCGAGGGAATCGTCGCATACGCGGACGGTGAACGCGTCGGCGATCTTCCGGTCACAGTGCAGACCGTACCGGGTGCTCTACGGGTGTTCGTGGCCCGGAATCGCTCGTCGGGAGGGTGAGGGACGGACGAGTCAGAACTTGAGCGAAGGATGGTCGTCGTTCGAGGAGATCGCTTTGTACAGCCACACCAGTCCCAACACGATCGCACCGGCCACAACCAGCCAGAACACACCCTTGATGATGGTGCCGAGTAGCGCGAGTGCGATCCAGATCAGGACGATGAATCCGAGTACTTTCCAGAACATGTGGAACTCCAACCGTATCGACGCGCACCGTGTCGTGTCGCGTACGTCGATCTTGACATCGGTGCGCTCCGAGCACATCGGGGTGAACCCTGAATTGTGTCAGCGGTGCCGCGCCCGAATCCGATCGATCTCGGTGAGTGCCTCGGCCCATCCTTGCAATCGGTCGGTGGCCGACTCGAGCTCGCGGCGGTGGACGTCCACAACCGTCGTCGATGTGAATGCAGCCGGCCCGGTCATGCGTGCAGCGGCCGCGACCAGTTGTTCGTACTGATCGACGCCGGCCGCGAGGTCGGCTGCAGCCGAATCTATTCCGTTACGCAGATGTTCACGTGTGGCGAAGCTGGCTGCCCCTGCTCGTTCCAGAGCGGCGATGTCGACGGCAACACCCTCGAGGCCCTGGGCAGCGTCCGAGGCCACACCGATCGTCTCTTCCACCTCGTCGGTCCCGATCGTCTCGGATCTCGCCAGAATCCCCAACAGCTCGAACAGACTCTTCTCGGCTCCCGCCAGCCGCGCCATCGGTTCGTATGCGGCAGATCCGCGCTGAGGCAACGTGCGCCTGGCCGGTATCCCTACGGGTACGGGCTGGGATCGCAGCCGGCGGAGCCGGGTGACCGCGAACACAGCCGGAACGGCCATGAGCGCGGCACCTCCGCCGCCGACGAACAGCGACCACTCCGGTGCAGACAGCACAGCCAGTCCTGCAGTTCCCGCTGCCGTCGTGCTGGAGGCGGCTCCGAACCGGATTCCTCGTCGTCTGGCTCGACGAATCTTCTTCAGATGCTTGGCCCGAGGGTCTTTTCGACGTCCGGCAGCATCGAACACGGACGTACCGACACTGCGCGCCGACTCCGCCAGAGACCGCACCACCGCGCCCGACTCCGCTACCGCCGCGGTGATGGAGTCCCGATCGAGCGAAACGGCCGGCCGCTTACGCGACCGGCCCGATTCGTGTTCTTTCCTACCCATGCCGAGAGTGGTGTCAGTCGACAGGCGTGTTCGTCCGGACGATCACGCCTGGGCCGGAGGCTCGGGCGTTGCGTTCGGGGACTTGGCGATCGACGGCTTGGCAGCAGCAGAATCGCCGGACGGCAGCGAGTCGCCCGCCATGGACGCGCGAATTTGCTCGAGCCGGCTGTGGCCCGCCATCTGCACCGAAGCCTGCTGGACCTCGAGCATGCGACCCGAGACGGTGTTCTGAGCCAACTCGGCCGAACCGAGAGCATCGGCGTAGCGCCGCTCGATCTTGTCGCGAACAGCGTCCAGGCTCGGAGTGTTACCGGGAGCGGACAGCGTGCTGTCCATCGAGCGCAGCGATTCGCTGACCTTCTCCTGCATCTTCGCCTGCTCGAGCTGGCTGAGCAGCTTGGTGCGTTCGGCGACCTTGGACTGCAGTGCCATTGCGTTCTGCTCGACGGCCTTCTTGGCCTGAGTAGCAGCCTGCAATGACTGATCGTGCAGAACCTTGAGGTCCTCGACGCTCTGCTCGGCGGTCACCAGCTGAGCGGCGAACGCCTCGGCAGCATTGGTGTACTGCGTGGCCTTCTCGATATCGCCCGCTGTGGCGGCCTGATCTGCCAGCGTGACTGCCTGCCGAGCGTTCGCGTTGAGCTTCTCGACCTCGTCCAGCTGCCGGCTGAGCTTCATCTCGAGCTGACGCTGATTACCGATGACGGACGCAGCTTGCTGGGACAGAGCCTGATGCTGCCGCTGCGCATCTTCGATCGCCTGCTGAATCTGAACCTTGGGGTCGGCCTTCTCGTCGATCTTGGAATTGAAGAGCGCCATCATGTATTTCCAGGCCTTGACGAAAGGATTAGCCATGGGGTGGTCCTGCCTCCATCTGTTGCGCCGCGGTGGCCGCGTACGGGTCGGCTGCTCTCGCAGTGACCGGAATGAACCTGTCCGTGCTGAAAAAGTCGGGTGTCTGGTCTGGGTCAGGAGTGGAAACGGAGTACTTTTCCGATCTTAGGCGGCAGCGAGAGCTCTGGCAGCAGGTGCGGGAATCACGACACGGGTATCGCCGTCGATGCGAGTGGCGACGGCCGCCTCGTCGAGTCGAGCGGCTGCGACGGACGCGTCGGACAGTGTCACGCTGACATCGCTCATGACATCCGAGAGCGGGACGGCGAGGGCATCGCAGATCGCGGCGAGCAGTTCGCTCGACGCCTCCTTACGGCCACGTTCCACCTCGGAGAGATACCCCAGGCTCACGCGTGCAGTATTCGAGACTTCACGCAGGGTTCGGCTCTGTGCGACGCGAGTACGCCGCAGACTGTCGCCGAGTGCTTCACGCAATAGCAGCGCCATCTCGCTCCTCCTCGTTGGTGTCCGTGCCGACGGCCGAGCCGTCGAGACGACAACGTTCATATCTCGTTCGTCCGGAGCCGTCATGATGTTCAACGTCCCAGTCGGTCCGATTGGTTCCCGACCCTATATGCCCGTTCACTCCAACACGCGCCGAAGCACCTCCGACACGTTTGCCAAGACTGTAACCCGCCGACGCGTTCACGAGGCGGACACTCCTCGGCGCAGCCGAACGGCCTGCACCACGTAATCGATGCCGGTGTAGACGGTCAGCAGAACCGCGAGAGCCATCAGCGCCATCGCGACCGGATCGACCGCACTCGGCAGCGGGCACAGGTACACCCCGATGGCGAATGTCTGCACCAGAGTTTTGACCTTTCCGCCGCGACCGGCGGGGATCACGCCGTGCCGGATGACTGCGAAGCGCACCGCGGTGATGCCGATTTCCCGCACCCCGATGATCACGGTCACCCACCAGGACAGATCGCCCAACATCGACAGGCCGACGAGCGCGGCACCGATCAGAGCCTTGTCTGCGATGGGGTCTGCCATCTTTCCGAAATCGGTGACCAGACCGTACTTGCGTGCCACCTGGCCGTCGATCCGGTCGGTGATGGCGGCAACAGCGAAGACCGCGGTGGCTGTCAGGCGCCAGGTGGTGTCGTGGCCGTCACCGACGAACAACGCCGCGAGGAACACCGGCACCAACGCGATTCGAAGAACCGTCAAGATGTTGGCGATGTTGAGCAACGGCACCTCGTCGGTCCCACCAGGGGCTGCGTTGCCATGTGGCAAATCCGTGCTGCGCGCACCACTCACGGCGCGGGAGACACCGCTGACCGGGGCACGACCGTTTGCCTCACCACTACTCGACGGGACGCCCTGATCAGGCGCAACGGGCTCGGTCATCGTCGAACTCGCGAGCCGACAGTGTCGAATCCGGCGGCAGGTCCACCCTCGCGCAGTGTCCACCCGCCGAGACGGGGACACAGCTCACTGAACGACACACGAAAAGTTTATCGGTTGCGGTACTGACTACTGTTCACCCCATGACTTCTGGGCCGAATCGGGCGAGTCGCGACACCGCAAATCCCGAATCCGACGCACATTCCGAGACCATGGACCGCCACTCCGCACACGTCGGCACCCTCACCGTGCGTCGTGCCAGGACCTCGGACATTCCCGAGATCAAGCGCCTGATCGACATCTACGCCGGCCGGATTCTGCTCGAGAAGAACCTCGTCACGCTCTACGAAGCCGTACAGGAATTCTGGGTCGCCGAACGTGACGGCGAGGTCATCGGGTGCGGGGCACTGCATGTGCTCTGGGCCGATCTCGGCGAGGTACGAACAGTGGCAGTCGATCCCGCTGCGAAAGGACACGGTGCCGGGCATCTCATCGTCGCCAAACTCGTCGAGGTCGCACGTGATCTGGCGTTGCAGAAAGTGTTCGTGTTGACGTTCGAGGTGGACTTCTTCTCTCGGCACGGATTCGCCGAAATCGACGGAACCCCCGTCACCGCCGAGGTCTACGCGGAGATGTGCCGGTCGTACGACACCGGCGTGGCGGAATTCCTGGACCTGAGCTACGTCAAGCCGAACACTCTGGGCAACACTCGAATGCTGCTGTCCCTCTGACAGAATTCTCGGGACAACCCCCGAATCCGGAAGAGAGCGCAATGCCCCTCATCGCCGTCAGCTACACCTACTCCCCCACCACCACGGACGGCCGCGACACCCATCGCGCAGCCCACCGTGCTTGGCTGGCCGAACTGCTCGAGCAGAAGACGCTGGTCTCGAGTGGCCCCTACGCCGACGGCAGCGGGGCACTGTTGCTGGTCGAGGGGCCGGACGCCGCGACCGTCGAAACACTCTTCGCGCAGGATCCGTTTGCGATCGAGAACCTGATCGAGTCGGCAACGTTCGACGAATGGACTCCGGTCATGGGCACTTTCACGTCCTGATCGCCTTGCTCACTGGCCCACGTGAATGGACCACTGCACGGCCCAGACGGCTGCAGTGGTCCATTCACCCGGCTCGGGAGCCCCTCGGAACCGTCAGAACTCGTCCGAAGCCGGCTGCTCGTCCGGGTCGCCACCCTTGATCGACCACAGCAGACCGTCGAGCTCGTCCGGTTTGACGAGCACTTCGCGAGCCTTCGATCCCTCGCTCGGTCCCACCACTCCGCGGTTCTCCATCAGGTCCATCAAGCGCCCGGCCTTGGCGAAGCCGACGCGTAGTTTGCGCTGCAGCATCGACGTCGAACCGAACTGGCTGGTCACGACGAGTTCGACCGCCTGCAACAGCACGTCGAGGTCGTCGCCAATATCGGGGTCGACATCCTTCTTGTCCGAGACCTTCGCTGCGGTGACGGTGTCGTTGTACTCCGGCTCGGCCTGGTTCTTGGCGAAGTCGACGACCGCCGCGATTTCCTCGTCGGTGATGAACGCACCCTGCAGACGTGTCGGCTTGCCCGCACCCATCGGCAGGAACAGTGCGTCGCCCATACCGATCAGCTTCTCGGCACCCGGTTGGTCCAGGATGACTCGGGAGTCCGTCAACGACGATGTCGCGAAGGCAAGACGCGACGGGACGTTCGTCTTGATCAGACCGGTCACGACGTCGACCGAGGGTCGCTGGGTGGCGAGCACCAGGTGGATACCGGCGGCGCGGGCCTTCTGCGTGATCCGCACGATCGCTTCCTCGACGTCGCGCGGGGCGGTCATCATCAGGTCGGCGAGCTCGTCGACGATCGCGAGGATGTACGGGTAGGGCCGGTAGACGCGTTCACTGCCCAGGGGTGCAGTGATCTCGCCCGAACGGACCTTCTTGTTGAAGTCGTCGATGTGGCGGACCTTGTTGATCTGCATGTCCTGGTAGCGCTGCTCCATCTCCTCGACGAGCCAGGCCAGCGCTGCGGCAGCTTTCTTGGGCTGCGTGATGATCGGGGTGATGAGGTGCGGAATGCCCTCGTACGGCGTCAGCTCCACCATCTTCGGGTCGATCAGGATCATCCGAACCTCGTCCGGCGTCGCCCGCGCGAGCAATGACACCAGCATCGAGTTCACGAAGCTCGACTTACCGGAACCGGTGGATCCGGCCACCAGCAAGTGAGGCATCTTCGCGAGGTTGGCACTGACGAAATCGCCTTCGATGTCCTTGCCGAGGCCGATCACCAGCGGATGGTGATCCTTACGCGTCGATGGCGCGGTCAACACGTCGGCCAGTCGCACCATCTCACGGTCCGAGTTCGGTACCTCGATACCGACCGCGGATTTGCCGGGGATCGGTGCGAGCAGACGTACGTTGTCGGTCGCGACCGCGTACGCGATGTTGCGGGCGAGCGCGGTGATCTTCTCGACCTTCACACCCGGTCCGAGTTCGACTTCGTAGCGGGTAACCGTCGGGCCCCGCGTGAATCCGGTGACCGCGGCGTCGATCTTGAACTGCTCGAGCACCTCCGAGATGGCCTCGATCATGGCGTCGTTGGCCTGGCTCCGCGTCTTGGGCGGGTCGCCGTCGATGAGCAGCGACAACGACGGCAGCGTGTAATCCCCATCGACGACGCGATCGACGACGATCTTGTCGTCCTCGGCTGCCTGCTTCGGTTCGGCCGCCTTGACGATCGGCTTGGGCTTCGGCCGCGCAGGAGCGGCAGGCGCGTCGGGTACCGGCACTGCGGCAGCTGCAGGCGTGATGACCTCGGTGGCGGCCTCCGGGGCCGGGGTCTTACGGGCGCGCGGCGGCTTCGCGACCGGGATGTACTCCTCGGTCGGATAGTTGTCGTACGGGTCTGCGCCGCCGTGCACCGGATAGCCGTCGGCATCGAAGTTGGAGTCGTAGTCGCCATAGCCCTCGTCTCCGAATTCGGACCCGAAGTCGGCCGGGTCGAAGTCCTCGTATTCGTCGCCCCGACTGTCGGTGCCGAACAGCGCACGCATGCGGTCCGGTACGTCGCGCACGGTGGTACCGGTGAGCAGCAGCACTCCGAACAGGCCGGCAAGCAGAAGCAGGGGCACGGCCAACCAGACGGTGAGGCCATCGGCGATCGGACCGCCCGCCACATACCCGACGAAGCCCGCACCCTCGGACCGGCCTGAGGCGTCGGTCGGCGAGCCGGCGGCCATGTGCCACAGGCCGAGGATCGGGAGGCCGAGAAGAATCGAGCCGAGAACCAGCCGAGGCCGCACCTCGGGACGGGGTTCGGACCGCATCAGAACGACCGCGATGCCGATACCGAGAACGGGCGCAACATAACCGGCCTCACCGATGACGGCGCGGATACCCACCTCGATCCATTCACCGACGGGTCCCCCGGCACTGAACCACACGCTCGCGGCAACAACGACGCTGACGGCGATCAGCCCCAGAGCGATTCCGTCCCGGCGGTGTCCGTGCTCGATGTCGGCGGCCTTACCGACCGTCCTGGTCGTGGCACCGACACCTCGTGCCGCCATCGACCATGTGGACGCGATTCCGCGGCCGATCGCGTCGAGCGCACCGCGTGACTTCTTCTTGGTGGGCGGACGCCGTGACGCTGCTCCTCTCGCAGGTCCCTTACCGCGAGACGACGCGCTCGCCCGAGTGGTCGCCGGGTTGCGCGGCGCGGTGGGCTTCTTCGGCGTCGTGACGGTGCGCGCCGTGCGACCGGTGCCGGACTTACGAGCGGTGCCGGACGCGCGCGAAGATCCGGATCCGCTGGATCCGGCCCTGGCGGTGGAGGTGCTGGTCTTTCCTGCCATGCACCCAGGCTAGTCGCAACAGCCCCGTCGAAACCATCCGCAACACCAGTAACAGCGGACAGGATGTGCGTCAGAAGCTCAGATCGAGCGCTTTCACTGCAGCGACGTCGCCCGCCGAACCCTCGAACTCGACCTCCAGCTGGTCTCGACCGAACGCGTAGAGGAGTAGTTCGGACGGCTCCCCCACCACCGTCACACCGGCGCCGGAGCCCCCCTTGAACGTGGCAGCACGGCCGTCCGGAGTGCGAGCGTGCACCGGAATCGGTGCCGAGCGGTGCCCTGCTCGTCCGATGAATCGAACCTGCGGCCACAGACGCTTCTCCACCGCAACCGGAAGATTTCGTCGCGTCCAGCTCCCGGTGGCACGGCGCAGATCTTCGTGGTGGACGAACATCTCGCCGAGGTTGATCAGCGGATCCAGCAGAGCGAACGGCGACCACATCGGCGGACCGGTGCGAACGTCCTCGACCACGGCCGCGAACGGTCGATTCGCGACGGAACGCTGAACCCGCTCCGTGTATCCGGCGAGCGGGGGCAGGAGGATGCCCGGCGACGCGTCGAGCCGTCGTTCACGGACGACGAGGTGGGCGGCCAGATCGGCCGCAGTCCATTCACCGCACAGCGTCGGCGCGTCGGGACCCACGTCGAGAAGGGTCTGAACAAGTTGGGAACGTTCGTCCTGGGCAAGGCTCACGCGCTCCAGGCTACGGCCAGACGGAACCAGCGGCATCCTGCCGCGGGATCCCATCCTTTGTCTGGGTAACCTCCCAACAGTGCCGGTATCGGAAATTCTCGTCATCCTGCTCGCCGGCCTCGGTGCCGGTGCGATCAATGCCGTCGTCGGATCCGGAACGTTGATCACGTTTCCGACTCTGGTCGCGTTCGGGTATCCCCCGGTGGTCGCCACGATGTCCAACGCCATCGGATTGGTGGCGGGAAGCGTCTCGGGCACGTGGGGGTATCGCCGAGAACTGCGCGGACAGTGGCATCGACTGCGCTGGCAATTGCCCGCGTCTTTCCTCGGAGCGCTCGGTGGAGCATGGCTGCTGCTGCACCTACCGGAAAAAGTATTCGCCTCTGTGGTTCCGGTTTTGCTCATCGGTGCTTTGATTCTCGTTGTCGCACAACCGAAAATCCAAGCCTGGGCCAAACGGCGGTCGGAGGCGGCGGGTAAGGCGGCGAACCAGATCGGTCGCGGCCGAATGGCACTGGTCACCATCGGCACTCTGCTGGTCGGCATCTACGGCGGCTATTTCACTGCAGCACAGGGAATTCTGCTCATCGGCGTTATGGGAGCCCTGCTCCCCGAGACGATGCAGCGGATGAATGCAGCCAAGAACTTGCTGTCGCTCGTGGTGAACATCGTTGCCGCAGTTGCTTTCACGATCTTTCGATTCGACGACATCAGTTGGCAGGCCGCCGGTCTGATCGCCGTCGGATCGCTGATCGGCGGTGCCGTCGGAGCCCGGTACGGCCGCCGGCTGTCGCCGGCGGCCCTACGCGGTGCCATCGTCGTCCTCGGCCTCATCGGCGTATGGCGACTGCTCGTCTGATCCCTAGGACTGCGTTTGCGGCTTGACCGCGATGATCGTCGGAACGATCATCGGCTTGCGCCGGTACTTGTCCGCTACCCACCGACCGACGACACGGCGCACGGCCTGCGCGATGCGGTGCGTATCGGACACGCCGTCGGACGCCAGACGCTGCAACTCCGACTCGACGAGTTGACCGGCTTCCTTGAGTGCGGCCGGATCGTCGGAGAAACCGCGACCGGACACCTCGGGTGCGGTCACAGCACGGCCGGTGGCCGAATCGACGGCAACGCTGATCGCGATGAAGCCGCCCTCGCCCAGTACGAGACGATCCGACAGCGTCGAATCGCCGACGTCACCGACCGAGAGGCCGTCGACGTACACGTGACCGACCGGAACCTGCCCGACGATCTCGGCGAGCCCGTCGACCATGTCGACCACCACGCCGTCCTCGGCCAGCACCACGCGGTCCTCGGGTACACCCGTCGCCTTGGCCAGCGCCGCATTGGCGCGCAGATGACGCCACTCGCCGTGCACCGGCATGGCATTGGTGGGCCGTACCGCGTTGTAGAGGTACAGCAGCTCACCCGCCGAGGCGTGGCCCGAGACGTGAACCTTCGCGTTCTGCTGCGTCACGACGGTGGCACCACGCTTGGCGAGGCCGTTGACCACAGCGAACACAGAGTTCTCGTTGCCGGGGATGAGCGAGGACGCCAGCACCACGAGATCGTTGGCCTTGACGTTGATCTGACGGTGCTCGCCCCGAGCCATCCGGGACAGCGCCGACAGCGGCTCGCCTTGCGAGCCGGTGGAGATGAGCACCAACCGGTCGTCGGGAAGTGTTGCGGCAGTGTCGACATTGACCTCGAGGCCGTCGGGCACCCGCAGATAGCCCAGATCCTGGGCGATCTGCATGTTGCGCACCATCGAGCGTCCGACGAACGCGACGCGACGGTTGTACCGCTCGGCGACGTCGATGACCTGCTGGATGCGGTGCACGTGACTGGCGAACGACGCGACGATGACGCGCTGCTTCGCCTTGCCGATGACGGTGTCGAGCACGCCACCGATCTCACGCTCGGGGGTGACGAATCCGGGTACCTCGGCATTGGTGGAGTCGACCAGAAACAGGTCGACGCCCTCGTCGCCGAGCCGCGAGAAGCCGGCCAGGTCGGTCAGGCGACCGTCGAGCGGCAGCTGATCGAGCTTGATGTCACCCGTGTGCAGCACCAGACCGGCATCGGTCCTGATGGCGATGGCCAGTGCGTCGGGGATCGAGTGATTCACCGCGAAGTACTCGCAGTCGAACGGGCCGTGCTGCGTGTGCTGACCCTCGATCACCTCGACTAGGTTCGGACGCAACCGATGCTCACGGCACTTGGCCGCGACGAGCGCGAGGGTGAACTTGGATCCGACGACGGGCAGGTCAGGGCGCAGACGAAGCAGGAACGGGACAGCTCCGATGTGGTCCTCGTGACCGTGCGTCAGGACCACTGCCTCGACGTCGGCCATGCGGTTCTCGATGTGCCGGAAGTCGGGCAGGATCAGGTCGACACCCGGCTGCTGGTCCTCGGGAAAGAGCACGCCGCAGTCGATGATCAGCATCTTGCCCTGGTGCTCGAACACCGTCATGTTGCGACCGATTTCGCCGATGCCACCCAGCGCAACCACACGCAGGCCCTTGTACGGTGCCTTGGGCGGAGTTCCGAGGCGTTGCGTCGGATCGAACTCGCGGCGCGTGTCGGGACGCTGAGTGCGCGCCGAGTTCTGCACCATCGGCTTGCCCTGCCGGGCACCTGACGGCCGGCCCTGTGTGGGGGCCGGCCGCTCGGACGGCGGTCCGGCGTTTCGGGTTGCGCGTCCGCGCGATCGGTTAGGTCGTGTCATACAAGAACTCCTGCCGCCCGCAGCTCTGCTGCGAGCAATTCGATGTGATCGATGCTCGGTGGCACCTGGGGAAGTCGTGGTTCGCCGACATCGATTCCGATGAGGCGGAGGCCGGCCTTCGAGGCGCTGACGCCGCCGAGTCGTGCGACCGAGCGAATGACCGGAATGAGGCTGACGTTGATCGCCTGCGCCCGCGCGATGTCACCCATCATGAAGGCGGTGTGCAGTTCGCGGAGGCGAGCGGGAACGAGGTGGCCGATGACACTGACGAAGCCCGTCGCCCCGACCGAGAGCCAGGGAAGGTTCAGTGGATCGTCGCCGGAATAGAACTGCAGGCCTGTCGAGGCGATCAGTTCCGCGCCTGCGTTCAGATCTCCCTTGGCGTCCTTGACCGCGAGAATCCGGGGGTGCTCGGCGAGTCGGCGCAATGTCTCGGTCTCGATGGGCACGACGGAGCGGGGAGGGATGTCGTAGAGCATCACGGGCAGGTCGGTTGCGTTCGCGACCGCGGTGAAGTGGGCGTACAACCCGGCCTGAGGAGGCCGCGAGTAATACGGGGTGACGACGAGGAGACCGTGCGCACCCGCACGAGCGGCATCGCGGGCCAATTCCACACTGTGCGCTGTGTCGTTGCTCCCGGCTCCAGCGATGATGCGAGCTCGATGACCCACCGCGGCGATCACGGCGCGCAACAGCTCGAGCTTCTCGTTCTCGGTGGTGGTGGGCGATTCGCCCGTCGTGCCGGCCAGAACCAGTCCATCGTTGCCCTGCTCGACGAGGTGATGTGCCAGCCGAACGCCTGCGTCGATATCCAACTTACCGTCCGCCGTGAACGGGGTCACCATGGCGGTGAGCACCGTACCGAACACAGGCGCAACGGAAGGAGCGGCGTCACCGTAGGTCATGGCAGCAGATTACCCGGTGCTTTGCCCACTCTCGCGCAGCGGGACTCCCCGCTGACACCCAGGCGGGTGTACCCGGTTCCGACCCGATCCGAACCTTGCCGCTACACCTCGGTCACGAACGGGCTGCGGGCCACTTCCGTACCGTCCGGCAACGTCGAGATCTCGAAGTCACCGAACACGTCCGGAGCCACTGACACGAGCTTACGCAGACATTCGACGGCGACGCGGCGAATTTCGACGTCCGCATGCTCCGAGGCACGCATCGACACGAAATGACGCCATGCGCGGTAGTTTCCGCTCACCACCACGCGTGTCTCGGTCGCGTTCGGCAGTACCGATCTCGCTGCCTGCCGCGCCTGCTTGCCGCGCAACGCGGCATTGGTGACCGACTCCAACTTGCCCTCCAGGGCACCGAGCAGCTCGGTGTACGCCGCGCGACTGGCCTCCGTCGCGGTCGCGAACAGTGCTTCGAGCTCGGGGTCCCCCTCGATCGCGGGCGGCAGAACGACATTGGCGTCGTGCTCGGGAACGAAACGCTGCGAGAGCTGCGAGTAGGAGAAGTGCCGGTGGCGGATGAGCTCGTGTGTGCACGACCGGGAGATACCGGTGATGTAGAAGCTCACGCTTGCGTGCTCGAGCACCGAGAGGTGCCCCACGTCGAGCAGATGGCGCAGGTACGACGCATTGGTGGCGGTCCGGGGATTGGGTTTGGACCAACTTTGGTAGCACGCACGTCCGGCGAACTCGACCAGAGCCTGTCCGCCGTCCGCGTCGGTGTCCCACGGGATGTCGGCCGGGGGGACGAATTCGGTCCGAGCAACGAGTTGCACTTTCAACGCGACCGTTCGGGGCACCGCTCTACGTTCGATTTCTGATGACACCGCACAACACTAAGTGCGGACCACCGCATTCGGCGACGCGTGACGTCATCACGGATCGAACGACGCCACTGTAGCGCCTTGACTGACGTCACCAATGACGTCACACTGGCGTCATGGAATTGGACAAGTACACCCAGTCGCTACGCACCGATCTTCTTGCGGCTGCCGCCCTGGGAGACGAACACACCCGGCAGACGGCGGAGGCACTCGGAAAGACCGCGGAGGCCTCGGCCAGATTGATGTTGCTCACCGCGCTGTCGGATTTCGCGGCCGAGGTGTCGAACGAACTGGACGGTCACACCGTCACCGTCCGCCTCGACGGCCCCCGGGCGCACGCCGATGTACGACGCGACATTCCGATTGTGGACATGGGCGTAACCGACGCACCCGAAGCCGAGGACTACCCGACGATGGACGACGTCTCCGGCGAAGTACGACGAGTGACGCTTCGGCTGGTCGAACAGATCAAGGAACGCGCCGAGGATGCCGCCAACAACAGCGGTGTATCTCTCAATTCGTGGTTGTCGCAAGCGGTTCAGGGCGCTCTGCGTGATCAGATGCGCAAGGATCGCGGCTGGAACAACTGAGGGGCGCTACTTCTTCTCGCGCCACTCCCGCTCGAACGGGAGCCGCCAGGCGTGCGGCGCGATGAGTTGATGAATTGCGTTGGGGCCCCACGATCCCGGCGAGTACAGGCGCACCGGAGGTGGATCCGCCAGCAACGGCTCCGATACCTGCCACAGTCGTTCGATGCCCTCGGCAGTGGTGAAGAGTGTGTGGTCTCCGTACATGGCGTCGAGGATCAACCGCTCGTAGGCCTCGAGTACGTCGCCGGCGCGTTCGGTTTCGTGAATGGCGAACTGCATGCTGAGTTTGTCCAGGCGCATCCCGGGCCCGGGCCGCTTGCCGTAGAACGACAGCGAAACCTTGGATGCGTCCGCCAGGTCGAAGGTCAGATGATCCGGGCCTTGAGCGCCGACCCCGGACCCGGCAGGGAACATGCTCTTCGGTGGCTCGCGGAACGCTATCGAGATGATGCGTTGGCCTTCGGCGAGACGTTTCCCGCTACGGAGGTAGAACGGCACACCGGCCCAGCGCCAGTTGTCGATTTCGCATTTGAGTGCCACGAACGTGTCCGTGTCGGAATCGGGCGCTACGCCTTCCTCCGATCGATATCCCGTATACTGCCCTCTCACAACGTTTTTCGGGTCCAGCGGCACCATCGATCGGAAGACCTTGTTCTTCTCTTCACTGATCGCGCGGGGCTCGAGTGCCGTCGGCGGTTCCATCGCCATGAAGGCCAGGACCTGGAACAGATGGGTGACCACCATGTCCTTGTACGCGCCGGTGGACTCGTAGAACCCTGCTCGACCGTCGAGGGCGAGCTTCTCCGGTATGTCGATCTGCACGTGATCGATGAAGTTGCGGTTCCAGATCGGCTCGAACAACCCGTTGGCGAAACGAAACGCCAGGATGTTCTGCGCCGGTTCCTTCCCGAGAAAGTGGTCGATCCGAAAGATCTGGTCCTCGTCGAACGTTTCGTGCACCCGTGCATTCAAGGCGATCGCGCTCTCGAGGTCGGTGCCGAACGGCTTCTCCATGATGATCCGGGAACGCTTCACCAGATCTGCCGATGCGAGCGTATCGACCACTGCGAGTGCAGCTCTCGGTGGAACGGACAGGTAGTGCAGCCGTTTGGCGCTTCCTCCCAGTTCGATCTCGGCCTCGGCCACAGCCTCTCCCAGCGCCGCCGGTCCTGCCTTCTGCGACACGTAGGTCAGTCGCGAGGCAAAACGACTCCATTGCTCGTCGCCCACTTTGCGACTCGAGTGGGTGTTGATCGATTCGCGAGCGAGAGCGCGGAATTCGTCGGTCGACATCTCTTCGAGCGATGTGCCGACGACGCGGATGTTCGGTGCGAGCTCCGACAATGCCAGGTGCATCATTCCGGACAGGAGTTTTCGCTTGGCCAGGTCTCCTGTCGCCCCGAACAGCACGACGACCTGGGGTGGAAGTTCGGTGGCGGTATCTGTCCGGCGCGAAGTCACAGTGGAAATAGTGGCACCGATCCTGCCGACGTGCACTTCGGCAGAACGCGCACGTCGGCAGAATTCAGCGCAACGCTGCCACGAGGTCGCCGCGCTCCCCCACCACCACTCGTTCGAGTTCGAGCCAGTCTGCCATCTCGCGGAGAACGTCCCGCAGTCGTGGAGCAATGTCGCGGGCGTCGCGGTCCCCCTCGACGTAGGCCGCAATGACGTGCAGTTCGGATTGCGCTCGCACCGCTTTCAGGTCGACGCGTGCCACCAAGTGGCCGTCGAGCAAGAAGGGAAAAACGTAGTAGCCGTGAATCCGCTTGTGCTGCGGGGTGTAGATCTCGATGCGGTAGTGAAACCCGAAGATCCGCTCCACCCGAGGCCTGAAGAAGATCATCGGATCGAACGGGCACAACAGGGCGGCCGCGGTTGCGGTTCGCGGTGTTCTGGCGTCTCGATGCATGTAGGCCTGCGCATTCCACCCTCGGACCGACACCTGCTCGAGAACGCCGTCCTCGACCAGGTCGGCGATCGCGGCCTTGGACTGCTTCTGGGAGAGCCGATAGTAATCTCGCAGATCCGGCTCGGTACCGATTCCCAGTGCGCGAGAAGACTTTTCGATCAGCGCCCGGACCGCATCCGATTCTTCGACGCGCCTGTGCAGCACGGCTTCGGGAAGCACCCGTTCGCTGAGTTCGTACTGCCGAACGAATCCGGAACGTGCCGGCACGCTCACCACGCCGGCAGCGAAGAGTTGCTCGCAGACGACCTTGACGTCGCTTCGATCCCACCAGGGACCTTTTCGCCCGGGCCTCTCGACGTCGAGATGCTTCTCTATTTCACCCGCGCTGGCCGCGCCGTGCTCTCCGATCACGGCGAGAACATCGTCCACCAACGTCGGTTCACGGTCGAGAATGCGGGCGGCTCCGCCCCATCGACCGTGTCGATACAACTCCATGCGCCACCGCATCAACGGCCAGTCCTCCACCGGCAGCAACGCCGCCTCGTGCGCCCAGTACTCGACCAACCGCCTGGGGCGTCGGGTGGTGTCGGTCCACGCGGCGTCGTCGACGATCTTTCTGTCGTAGGCGCCGACGCGGCTGAACACCGGCGCGTAGTGCGCGCGCACCACCACCGACACCGAGTCGATCTGCAACAACCCGGTGGTGTCGATCGCGGCGTGTACTGCCGCTCGGCCGGCCGGTGCGCTCCTGCTACGACGCGAAGCCAGACCTTGTGCGGCCAAAGCAGTGCGTCGCGCCATCGCAGCGCTCATGTCTCGCATCGGGCCACCCTGTCACGACCCACCGACACGGTGGGTCAGGTGCTGAAGAGGTTCTTCGCTTTGAGGATCAGCTCGTACAGTCCGTAGGCGAACGGCACGGACACCCACAACCATGCGATCACCATCGTTCCCTGCATTCGCGCGGTGGTCATGCCTTGGCTCCTGTCGAGGTCGTCGAATCGGCGGGTGCAGCCGGATCGGATTCGTGGAATTTCGACGCCACCGGTTTGATGGCTTCGTTCGCCAGGAACCCGACGACCAACAATCCGATCATCACGTAGAAGGCCGGGAGGTACCGGCCGGTGGTTCCCGACTCTCCGGCGTCGGCGATGGCGTTGACGATCAATGGCCCGAGAACACCTGCCACCGACCATGCGGTGAGCAGTCGTCCGTGGATTGCGCCCACCTGGTACGTGCCGAAAAGGTCCTTGAGGTAGGCCGGAACGGTTGCGAATCCCGCGCCGTAGAACGACAGGATCAACAGTGCCGACACCATGAAGAGGATCTTGTTCGTATTGGTGAACAGTGCGATGTACAGGTAGAGCAACGCGCCGACGCCCAAGTACATCCGGTAGATGTTCTTGCGGCCCACCGCATCGGAGACCGACGACCAGACGAACCGTCCGATCATGTTCGTCAACGAGAGGAAGGCAACGAAACCGGCTGCCGCAGCAGCCAGAGACTCCGGCGAGGTGGCGTCGGGAAAGAAGTCCTGATAAATACCCGAGCCTCGCTCGAGGATTCCGATACCGGCAGTGACGTTGAAACACAGCACAACCCACAACAACCAGAACTGCGGAGTCTTGACAGCGTTCGCGGCCGACACGTTGTGCGTGGAAATCATCGCCGACGACGCCGGCGGGGTCCATCCGGCCGGTGTCCATCCTTCGGCCGGCACTCTGATCAACGCGACGCCCAGCGCCATGAACACCGCGTACCCGACGCCGAGCGTAAGGAACGTCTTGGCTATCGAACCGTCGGTGAAGCCGCCGAAGTTCACCATCAGTTGACTGGTGAGGGGTGACGCGATGAGTGCACCGCCGCCGAAGCCCATGATGGCGATACCGGTGGCCATTCCCGGCCTGTCCGGGAACCACTTCATCAGCGTCGACACGGGCGAGATGTATCCGATTCCGAGGCCGATACCGCCGACGAACCCGTACCCGAATATCACCAGCCAGAACTGGCCGAGTGCCATGCCGAGTGCGGAGATGAGCAGTCCGGATACGAAAAAGACCAGAGAGACGGCCATCGCCCAGCGGGGACCGTTCTTCTCCACTCTGGTCCCGAAGATGGCGGCCGACAGGCCGAGCATCACGATGGCGAGCTGGAACGGAATAGCAGTGACGGTTCCGCTGAGTCCCAGGGCGTCGGGCTGCGAGATGGCGTTCTTGAACACGCTCCATGCGTACGCAGACCCGATCGCGAGGTGGATCGACAGTGCTGCCGGCGGTATCAACCAGCGACTCCACTCGGGCGTAGCAACGATTCTGGAGCGGTCGAGAATGGGGAGGGTCATCGAAATCCCTTGGTATCGAGAGCGGTACAAATATCAACTATCCCCTGCAGTCAAACACGGGCACAGCCCTGCCTGCTCACAATCGGACATAGTTTCTTCACCGAACTCACTACATCGCGCCGGGCATCCTCGGGGCCGCGTAATCTAGGGACAGTGGATATCGAACGGTGGCGTAGCAGATTGCCGGTGAAGCGAGCCTCGGACGGCGAGGTGATCGGGTGGACTGTCGCACACAGCTCGAGTGGATCGACTCCGCGCGACGAACACGACGAGGGGTACCTGGTCGATGCCGTCAATCCGGTGGGAATCACTGTTGCGCAGGGTGTGTCGTTGGAGGACGCGATTGCCGCCCTGGAAGAACGCGGACTGGCGTCACTGTCGTTGCCGCACTGGACAAAAGCTCCGCTGCCTCTGCAGCTCGAGACCGATCTCCTCACGCCGCAGGATGATTGGCAGTGGCGTCGGGTATTGATGACGCAACTCGACGACAACCGAGTGTGGATCAGACCCGCGTACCCGAGTTGGCCGGAACGACTTCTGGAGATTCCGCTGTCGATCCCGGCCGACGACGTTCTGCGACCCCAGTCCCCCGCCGATTCCGACTGAGTCAGTAGCTCTTCAGAACGGACCTCAGCGCATCTGCCAGCTGCGTCAGCCCGGGTTCCTCCACGGGCAGATGACCACATCCGTCGAGCATCACGATCTCGGTGTCTGCGCGGACGCGTTGCAGGAATCGGATACTGACCTGCGGCGGCGTCCATCGATCCTCGGCAGGATGGGTCAGCAAGACCGATGGGCCGTCGTACTCTTCGGGCCGGGTGTGCGCGTAACCGAAGAAGTCGGCGAGAAAGCCGACTGGAACCGCGACCCCTCCACCCTTGGGGTCTCCAGCGCACAGATTCGACAGTTCGGAATTCAGACTCATGTTCGCCATGTCGGCCATCCACCTGACGGGAACACGAATCCGACCCGCCACCGATGACACCGCCCGCAGCAGCTGAGGTGCGGGTCCGCCGAGGATGTCGAACCGTGCCGCCGCCCGGCGGGCGACCGGATCGCCGGGGTCGAGCAGACATGTGGCGATCACCTTGTCCACCAAACCCGTTCGATGTGCAACCTCGTAGGCGAGCATGCCGCCCATGCTGGCACCGAACAGGATCAACGGGCGGTCGTCGATCGACTTCTCCGCGACGACGAGGTCGCAGAGAAGATCGAGCCAGCCTCCGTAGCGCACCGACGATGGATCAGGGACGACGGTGTCTCCGTACAAGGGCAGGTCAGGACACATCACTTCGAATCCCTCACGGGCTGCAATCGCGGCGTACGGCCACAACAGACCCGAGTAGCCGCCCGCTCCGTGCAGAGCCAGCACTCGGACATTCGATTCGGGTCTGACTGCGCGCGCCACATGAACAGTCGTGTCGCGCCACGTCCAGTACGTCGACTCGGGACCGCCGGTGGACGCTCCCTGATACGCCGTGGGTAGAAATCGGCCGTATCGGTCGAAATCCATGATCGGATCGTAACCCTCAGTCGGACAGTCCGGCCGAGACCGTGCCGCCCAGTTCGTAGCAGCGCTCGCGAGCCGCCTTACCCCCGTCGGCGAGGTGGAGGGTGCCGAACACCTTCTCCAATCCCCAGCCCGACGCGATGGTCTCGACGCCGCGTGCAGCACCCACGGTGTCGTTGTTGCCGTGAATCCATGCGCCATAGGGCTTTCCGGCGACGGCGTCCAGGCACGGGTAGTAGACGGTGTCGAAGAAGTGCTTGAGCGCCCCGCTCATGTATCCGAAATTGGCGGGTGTGCCGAAGAGGAAACCGTCGGCATCGAGCACATCCGGAACGGTTGCCCCCAGGGCCGGAACGCTGCGTACGTCCACCCCGGTGATCTCGGGATCACGCGCACCGGCGAGAACGGCCTCCAACAACTCGCGGGTGAGCGGGCTCGGAGTGTGATGAACGACCAGCAGAGTGCGCGGCATCGACCGTCAGCTCTCTGCGCGTTCCAGTGCCACCGCGCGTTTCATGGTCTCGCGAGCTCGCCCACGATCGCCCGCATAGTCGTAGGCCCGCGCAAGCCGGTACGAGCTTCGCCAGTTGTCGGGATCCTTTTCCCACTCGGCCTTGATCTGCTGGAACAGCTCGTCGGCGGCATCGCGTTCGATTCGTCCCGACGGCATCCGAGGAAGGTCGTCGACGTCGAGTTCGAGGCCTTCCTCCCGCATACGTGATGCCAGCCGCTGATGGTCGAAGCCCGCTTTGAGCGTCGCCCACACGATCCACAACCCGACGATCGGCAGGAGGATGACCCCGATCCCCAGAGCGATACTGGCTACCCCGCCGTTCTGGATCAGCGTCACTCCGCGCTGGCCGAGCAGGAAGAAGTAGAAGCCGAGGATCAGCACCATCACCGCGATGATGGCGACGACTTTGGTCGCTTTGTTCACAGTCGATCAGCTCACAGATCCAGTAGCGGGTCGAGGCCGACAGTCAGCCCCGGTCGGGCTGCGATCTCTCGGACTCCGAGGAGCACGCCCGGAGCGAACGACGTTCGGTCCAACGAGTCGTGTCGGATACTCAGCGTCTCGCCCTGTGTCCCCAGCAGAACCTCTTGATGCGCAACGAGTCCCGCGAGCCTGATCGAATGCACACGCACTCCGTCGACATCCGCACCGCGTGCGCCGTCCAGTTCGGTCGTCGTCGCATCGGGGCTGGGCGCAGTGCCTGCGGCGGCGCGTGCTTCGGCGATCAGCGCAGCAGTGCGATACGCCGTGCCCGACGGCGCGTCGGCCTTGTTGGGGTGATGCAGTTCGATCACCTCGACCGAGTCGAAGAACCGAGCGGCCTGCTGAGCGAAGCGCATCGACAACACTGCACCGATGGCGAAGTTGGGGGCGATCAGCACTCCCGTTTCCGGTGATCCGGCCAGCCATTCACGGACTTGTTCGAGCCGCGGCTCGTCGAAACCGGTGGTGCCGACTACGGCATGGATGCCGTGCTCGATCAGGAACTGTAGGTTGTCCATCACCACATCGGGGTGGGTGAAATCCACGACCACCTGGGCACCGCTGTCTACCAGGTTCGCCAGCGGATCGCCTTGGTCGACGGTTGCCACGAGCTCGAGGTCGTCGGCTGCCTCGACGGCTGCGCAAATAGCCTGCCCGACCTTGCCTCGCGATCCCAGTACCCCTACTCGAACAGGTGCCGTTGCACTCACGTCGTACCCACACTCGTTTCTTCGTCGTCTCGAGGCCCTACCGACCTCAGAGCCTACTTTCCCCGTGGTCCGCACCGGCAGCTACGGTCGTCCGGTGACGTCCACTGTTCTGTTCGCCGACCGAGTCGATCTGGTTCGCGGGGGCCGATACCTGCTCAGCGACGCAACGATGAGGGTCGACGAGGGCGAGCACTGGGTGTTGCTCGGTGCAAACGGTGCCGGCAAGAGCACCCTGCTCAGCTTGCTGGGTGCCGTCGTCCATCCCACCCACGGTGCCGTGCACGTTCTGGGTCATCGCCTCGGCCGGGTGGACATGCGGGAATTGCGCACGCACATCGGCCACGTCGATCCACGGCTGAGGATCGACGCTCCGCTGACGTTGTTCCAGGTGGTGCTGACCGGGCTGACCAACACTCCCGACCTGATCCCGAGGTGGTCGGCCACCGAGAACGAGATCGCCCGCGCTCACCGGCTGATCGAGTCCCTCGGTGTCGCCCATCGCACCGAGGCGTCATGGCACACGCTCTCGCAGGGAGAACGTGGCCGAGCGCTCATTGCGCGCGCCCTGCTCCCCGACCCTGCCGTGTTGCTGCTCGACGAACCCGCCACCGGACTCGATCTCGCTGCCCGCGAACAACTCCTGAGTGCGCTCGATTCGCTGCGGGCCGAGCACCCGAACCTGGCGAGCATCCTGGTGACGCACCACCTCGAGGAAATTCCGGTCTCGACCACGCACGCGCTCTTGGTCCGCAACGGAAAAGTACAGGCGCAAGGGTCTGTCGACACTGTGCTGACCACAGAGAACATCAGTGTCTGTTTCGATCATCCCATCGAGATCTCGAAGCAACGTGGCCGTTGGGTGGCCACGGCCTCGCAGAGCTGATGCTCAGTCGAAGACGATGACCTGACGGATCGCGTTACCGTCGGCCAATTCGTCCATGCCGCGGTTGATCTCGTCCAACGTGATACGCGAGGAGATCAGCTTCTCGACGGGAAGCCGACCCTCACGCCACATCTGGGCGTACGTGGGAATATCGCGCGCCGGGACGGCGGAGCCCAGGTAGCTGCCGATGATCGTGCGCGCTTCCGCCACCAGGCCCAACGGCGAGATGGACGACCGTGCGTCGGGTGCGGGAAGTCCGACGGTGATGGTCTTTCCCCCGGGAGCGGTTGCTGCGACTGCAGTCTCGAAGGCGCGGGCATTACCTGCAGCCTCGATCACGATGTCGGCCTTGATGCCTTTCTCTGCAAGCTCGGCGGGCGAGTAGACCTGTGTCGCACCGAGATCGGTCGCGGTGGACAGCTTGTCCGGCACGCCGTCGACACCGATCACCTCACCGGCACCGACCGATACAGCCGTCAGGACCGCCGCCATGCCCACTCCGCCGAGGCCGACCACCATCACCGACTGCCCGGGCTTCGGAGTTCCGGCGTTGAGCACCGCCCCGCCGCCGGTCAATACCGCACAACCGAGGACGGCGGCGATATCGGCCGGGATGTCGTCCTCGACCGGAACCACGGACTTTCGACTCACCACTGCGTGGGTGGCGAATCCGGAGACTCCGAGGTGATGCTTGACCTCTTCCCCGTCCCGGTGCAATTTGATGCCGCCGCCGAGCAATGTCCCGGCATTGTTCGACGCACTGCCGGTGATGCACGGCATCTGGCCGTCGGTGGCGCACCCGGCGCACTCACCACAGCGCGGCAGGAAGGTCATCACCACGCGGGTCCCGACTGCGATGTCGTCGACGCCCGCGCCCACTTCCTCGACGCGGCCCGCGGCCTCGTGGCCGAGCAGCATCGGGACCGGACGAACGCGATTGCCGTCGACCACCGACAGGTCCGAGTGGCACAGCCCCGCGGCTTCGATTCTGATCAGCAGTTCACCGTCGCCCGGCGAGCCGAGCTCGAGGTCGGAGACGGTAATGGGATGCGAGTCCGCGAAGGGACGAGATCGGCCGATTTCTTCGAGTACTGCGCCGCGAATCTTCATCCCGCCAGACTATGCGGCTGCGCCGCATGTGAGTGGAACTTCGTAGTGGGCTACGAGTTTCCGTGCACATGGGCCGTAGGCCCTCACAGCGGCAAACGTGGCCTGAGCAGGTGCGCAACCAGCGCCGTCCACCCGGTTTGGTGCGTTGCCCCGAGTCCCTCGCCGGTGTCCCCGTCGAAGTACTCGTTGAAACTGGGATGCTCGCTCCACAGTGGGTCGGCACTGGACTCGATGCGATTGCCGTCGGCAGGCCGCTTGCCGTCCACCGGCCGGAACAGGCCGGCGAGACCGTTGTCGATCAAATCCGCCGCGTCGGTGAGGGTGCGATGGTTGCCCGAGCCGGTGGGGATCTCGATGGTGAACGAGTCGCCGTAGTACCGGCCGTAGGCGCGAAGCTTGTCGGCCAGCAGCACGTTGACGGGGAACCACACCGGACCTCGCCAATTGGAATTGCCGCCGAACATTCCGGTGCGAGACTCCCCCGGTTCGTACTCGATGGACAGGCTGCGGCCGTCGACGTCGAACGTGACCGGTTCGCGGTACGAGGCCGAGAGCGATCGAATTCCGAACTGCGACAGAAACTCTTCGGAATCGAACATGCGCGCGAGTATTCGCTTCAGCCGCTCGGGCTGGACGAGCGTGAGCAACATTCGCACCTCACCGCCCTCACGCCGCGCCAACAGCGGACTGACCATCTCGGGTCGCCGACGCTGGATCCACCGAAGGCGGGCGGTGAGATCGGGGCATTCTTCCTCGACCCACGGCGGAATCTCGGTGGCACCGAGGATGGGCAGCAGACCGACCATGGACCGGACGCGCATCGGCACCGCGTCGCCCTCGGGCTGGACGAGGACGTCGTAGAAGAACCCGTCCTCCTCGTGCCACAACGAAATATGCTGCGAACCGAACGAATTGACCGCTTTCGCAATCGAGAGGAAGTGCGAGAAGAACTTGGTTGCGACGTCGTCCCAGGCGCTGTCGTGCCGCGCGAGCTCCAGGGCGATCTTGAACATCTGCTGGCAGTAGAACGCCATCCAACTCGTCGCGTCGGACTGCTCGAGTCGGAACCCCGGGGGCAGCGGTGCGGATCGGTTGAACAATCCGATGTTGTCCATTCCGAGGAATCCACCCTCGAAGATGTTCGACCCCTCGGAGTCCTTGCGGTTGACCCACCAGGCGAAGTTGAGCAGCAGCTTGGTGAACACCCGAACCAGAAATTCGCGGTCGCGATAACCGTCGATGCGGTAGACGTGCCACGCAGCCCACGCATGCACGGGTGGATTGACGTCGCCGAACTCCCATTCGTACGCGGGCAGTTGACCGTTGGGGTGCATGGCCCATTCTCGGCACATCAGAACCAACTGTTCCTTGGCGAAATCGGCGTCCACGTGCGCCAGCGGAATCGCATGAAAGGCCAAGTCCCAGGCCGCGAACCAGGGGTACTCCCACTCGTCGGGCATCGAAATCACATCGGCCAGCGCGAGGTGCCGCCAGTGCGCATTACGACCGCCCGGGTCCTGCCTCGATCCCGGGGCCGGTGCCCCCACCTTGTCGCCTTCGATCCATTCTTCGACGTCGTACCGGTAGAGCTGCTTCGTCCACAACAGTCCGGCGTAGGCGCGCCGTGCCACGTGCCGGTCGGTGTCGGTGAGCTCGGCACCGATCACTGCGCCGTAGAACTCGTCCGCCTCCACTCGGCGATCGATGTTGACCGCGTCGAATCCGGTCCCGAACGTCTGCTCGTCCGGCCGGTTGGGCGACAGGCGCAGTTTCACCGATTCCGTTGCCCCGGGCGCGATGTCGTCGAACCGATACCAGAATGCAGCCTTCGTTCCGGTCTGCTCGGGGTTGACGGCATCGACGTCGCCGTCGACGACTCGCCGCCCGATCCCATCCTTGGGATAGGCCGACAGGTTCTCCTGGCCCCACAGCGCCTCCGCGTTGGTTTCGTTGTCGCAGAACAGAACTGCAGGCGTGCCCTCGGCGCTGAGGTAGTAGCGTCCTAGAAACCCGTGGTCGACGGCAATGGCCTCGAGGCCGCCGGCCAGCAGGTCCGGTGGGGTCAACCGATCCAGGACACCGCCCCGGTCGTCGCGTCCCCAGGACCACGTGTTGCGCAACCACAGGTGCGGCAGCAGATCGACCGACGCCGACTCGGGGCCGTTGTTGGTGATGGAAATGGTGATGCAGATGTCGTCGGGTGAGGCCTTCGCGTACGTGACCTGGACGTCGAAGAATCTGTTCTCGTCGAGAATGCCGGTGTCGGCCAACTCGTACTCGCGGTCGTCACGGCCGCGTCGGGCATTCTCTTCCCTCAGTTGGGCATAGGGATATTCCGCGTGCGGATAGCGGTAGAGCCACTGCATCCAGCTGTGCGTCGGTGTTCCGTCGACCGCCCAGAAGTACTCCTTGACGTCCTCGCCATGATTGCCCTCCTCGTTGGCCAGACCGAACAGCCGTTCCTTGAGAATCGGATCTTTGCGATTCCACAGCGCGAACGAAAAATTGAGGAACCCGAAGCGATCGCAGATTCCGCCGATGCCGTCCTCACCCCAGCGGTAGGCCCGCTTGTGCGCCTGATCGAACGGGAACGACGCCCAGGCGTTTCCGTCCTCCGAGTAGTCCTCGCGCACCGTGCCCCACTGCCGTCCTGCCAGGTACGGCCCCCACTGACGCCACGGGCCGCTGACGCCGGGTGATTCCGCCAACCGAGAGTGCTCGACGGTGGACGGGGTAGGAACGCTCACGGGATTGGTGGTCACGGCACACAGTCTGGTGGTTGGCGGTCAGCGATGCACGCCGACATTGGCGGCCAGATATCCGACCCGGCGTTGCACCGCGGCAATCTCTCGGACTCCGTCGGTGAGCAGACTGCGCTCCAGGGGTGACAGATCGGCCATGACCAGCACGTCACCGGGCCGGTGGCCGGCGGTGATCTGATCGATCTGATGCGCAAGCCGTAAGCGTTGAAGCAGGGCGAACACTTCGGTGAGCACCGATACGTCGTCGTCGGAAAGCATTCCGTTGCCCGACGCTGCCGCGAGTCGTGCCGGGGTCGAGGCGGAGGCCATGCCGACCGAGAGCCCACCCCAGCGAGCGAGGTTGACGATGGGGGTCAAAGCGTGAGCCTTGAGGTCGAATGTGCCGCCGCGCCGGGCCAGCACGTCTCGCAACGAGCGCAGCCGGGCCCGACCCGCCAACGCGTCTCGCAGTTGCAACCGCAATGCGTCCGGGTGATCGACCAGAAGTCGGCGGTAGGCCTCGGGAACGGTGTGCAGTGTCCTCGGGCCCCACACCACTCTTCCGTCGATCATCAGTGAGGACATGATCAGGCCGGAGTCTTCTGCCGGATTGCCACGGTCACCGAAGGGGTTGCTGAGCCAGTGAGCTGCGGCCCTTTCCCACTGCCCGGCCGAGCGTGCGAATCGGGGCGAACTCGCGACCGCGCCGTTGGTGTCCGACGGCAGTCCGGCACCGTCCAGGCTCACGTGCACGCGGGCGGCCAAGTCCATCAGCGCCTCGTCGCGGGTTCGCGGCACCGTGTTCGATGTCCCCCGCGTGCCGGGGTCCGCGGTGGTGTCGGACCAGGTCAATGCACTGTCGACGTCCGAGGACGGCATGGCTTCCCGACGCGCCACACTGCCGAGGGTGATCCAGGCGAACCGGTCGCGCGGCACTTCCGGCCGCGCCGACCATTCGATCTCGACGGCACGGCGGACGAGGCTGTCGACCACGACGGACAGGATCGCGCTGACCGCCATGGCGTCGGTGCCGCCTCGGAACAGATCCACCACCAAGCGCGGGACGAGCTTTCCTGCGTCGGCGAGTTCGGCGGTGGTCGCTGCGGACGTCACTGCCCGGCGGACCACGAAGCTACGCCGGGTGGACGCAGCATGCAGATCGGAATCCTCGACGACACCGAGAACTTCGCCCCGATCGGACAGCACGGGCATGTGCCGCAGCCCCAGCTCGAGCATGTCCATCAGGACGGTGCCGGCAAGTCGGTCCGCCGTGACGGTCTCGGCGGGCGACGTCATCACCTTCTCGATGGGAGTATCGACGCCGATCCCGGCGGCCACCACGCGAACTCGGAGGTCTCGATCGGTGAAGATGCCGTGGCGCGACCCTCGCAGCGGAACAAGGACATACGAGCTGCCCTGCTCGGTCATGTGCCGGACGGCATCTCGAACAGTAGTACCGGCGGAGGTGAACACCGCAGGCGCAGAGACCAATTCACCGACGGTCCGGCCGGCGCTGCCCTCCACCGGTCCCCCACGGTATGCAGAAGAGGAGTTGACGGCATCGGCCAGGAACGCCAGACCGGTGGGCGTTGCGAACAACGGCCGAACCAGCGCACCGGGCAACTGCAGAACGACACTCGGTTCGGTAGCGCGCGCACAGAATTCGACGGTGCCACCCGAGAGCAGCGCCGAGAATCCGAATACCCCACCGGGACCTATCGTGTCGATGGGAACGTCGGTGCGCGAGGTGTCGTCCGGGTGCGTGATCACCACACGCCCGGTACGCACCACCCACACGGTGTCGGCATCGGCCGAGGCATCCATCGGTGAACGGTCCACAACCCATGCACCACTGCCGTACTCGCGTTCGACGGCTGCTGCGGCCATCTCGGCCAGCACAACCGGCGGCGCGCCCTGGAACGGTGGATACCTGCCGAGGAAGTCGGCCAGCGCCGATCTATCCTCCACGGATCAGGTCGGCGCACTTCTCCGCCATCGTCATCACCGTGATGTTGGGATTGACGTAGGGCAGCTTCGGCATCGCCGACGCGTCGACGACGCGCAGACGCGAAATTCCCTTGACGCGAAGCTCCGGATCGAGAACGGCCATGGCGTCGTCCACCGATCCCATCCGAGCAGTTCCGGCCGGGTGATAGACCGTGTTGTGCGTCTTGTGCACGTAGTCGAGCAGGTCCTCGTCGGTCACGGCCTCGGGCCCGGGGGCGAGTTCGCGTTCGATCCATTCCGACAGTGGACCGTCTGCGGCAATAGAACGGGCCAGTTTCAGACCGGCAAGCATCACGGCGTCGTCGTGGCCGTCCGGGTCGGTGAAGTAGCGCGGATCCACCTTTGCCCGATCACGAAAGTCTCTGCTGCGCAATCGAACCGTGCCACGCGAGCGCCCCTGGGTCACGTTGGGCGTAAGACAGAAGCCGTTGTCGGTGGTCGGATAGCCCCAGCGGAGGGTGTTCATGTCGAACGGAACACTGCCGTAATGCATCATGACGTCGGGATAGTTCAGCGACGAGTCGGTCTGCGCGAACACCCCGATTTCCCACCACTGCGAGGATGTGGTGACCATCGGCTTGGACGCCTCCCAGAACACCAGTCCTTCGACGTGGTCGTCGAGGTTCTCGCCCACTCCGGGTGAATCGACCCGAACGGTGATTCCCATCTCCTGCAGCTGTGCCGCCGGTCCGATTCCGGAGAGCATCAACAACTTCGGCGTGTCGATGGCACCGGCGGTGACGATCACCTCGCGACGCGCCGAGACGGTGTCGTAGCCGGTCAGGTCGGGACGTTGGTACCGCACACCCGTCGCGGTCAGTGAATCGTCGATCAGAATCTCGCTGATCCAGCAGTCGGTGCGCACCTCGAGGTTGGGCCGCGATCCGATGATCGGGTGCAGGTACGCATGCGAGGTCGACATACGCGAGCCGTCCTCACCCGCATTGATCTGAAACCAACCCGCACCGTTGAGTACAGGCGTTCCGCGGTTGAATGCGACCGTGGGAAGACCTATCCCGGCGGCCGATTCGAGCACTGCCGCACCGCACGGATCGTTCGGTGGCACGTCGCGTATCCGCACGGGCCCGTCGTGACCGCGGCCGGTGTCGTTGTTCTCCACGCGCGCGACGAACGGAAGGATGTCCGACGCGCCCCAGCCCGTCGCACCGGCCGCGGCCCAATCGTCGAGGGTTTCCGCAGGCGGGTGAAAGGCGATGCAGGAGTTGTGCGACGAGCAACCGCCGAGCACTTTTGCCCGCGCGTGCCGCATGAAGCTGTTGCCGCGCTCCTGCGGTTCGACGGGATAGTCCCAGTCGTAGCCGGAGTCGAGCAGATGCATCCACTCCGCCAATTCGAGAATTGCCTTGTCGCCGACGTCGGTCGGACCTGCTTCGACGAGGCAGACACTGACGGAGGGGTCCTCACTCAGCCGCGCAGCGAGGACACACCCCGCCGTCCCGCCACCTGCGACGACGTAATCGAACTGGGTGTCTGTCACTGCACGCTCCTTCTAGTTGCCCGTGGAGGCATGTGATTTCAGAGTGCCGATGTGCTTGCGCCCCTTGATTGCGTACCACAACAGGCCGACGCCCAGGATGCCGCCGATGTAGACGAATGCGCCGAACGTGTTGTACCAGGGGGTTCCGTACACGGCTTCGCGCGGCCACGCGAGGTTGATCGCCATCCCTGCGCCCCACACCACTGCCGCGATGTTGACCGGCAGGCCCCACCTGCCCATCGTGAAGTACCCGCCGGGCTTCAGATCTGCCGGCGGCCACTCACCCTTCACTCGTTTGACCAACAGCGGCCCGGTCACCATCAGATACGCGAGGTAGATCATGATGATCGCGATCGAGGTCAGGACCGTGAAGATCTGCGGCTGACCGATGTTGACGACGAGAATGACGATGGCCAGCACGCCGATGGTCACCGCGGGCACCACCGGGGTCTGGGTCTTCGGATTCACCTTGGCCAGACTCTCGCCGAAGGGCAACGCGTTGTCTCGCGCCATGGCGAACGTGAGCCGGATCGCCGCGGTGTGCACGGCCAGTGAGCAGACGAAGACGGCAATGACGATGCAGATGAGGAAGACGGTGCCCAGCGGGCCCCACATCACCGATTCGACGATGGACTGCAGGCTGCCGTCGGGGCTGCCGAGGGAAGGATCGTTCAGGTCCGGCGCGGCCATGACGGCGAACACCAGGATGGCTCCGCCGATGACGAACGAGGCGAGGATGGCGCGCAAGATCGCTTTGGGGGCGGTGCGCCGAGGTTCGACGGTTTCCTCGCCGAGCGAGCTCGCGGTGTCGAATCCGTACATGACGTAACCCGACGCCAGCGACGCGACCAGGAAGGCACCGAGGTAACCGCCGCTCTCACCGGCACCGTAGCCGTTGGAGGAGAAGAACACCTCGGGCCCCCGAGTGATGTTGGCGGCGAGCAGGATCGCGATGAGGACGGCCGCAATGAGTTCGATGAACACACCCGCACTGTTGATCATCGCCATCAGCCGAACGCCGAGCGCGTTGATCGTGGTGGTGATCGCAATCAGAATCGCACCGAGCAGCACTGCGTTGGCCGCGAAGTCGGTGTCGCCCGAGCCGTCACCGATGATCTGGAACCCGCTCCAGATACGTGGCAGATTCAGCTGCAGAGCGAGGGCAACGGCGGCCAGTGTCACGATCGATGCCGTGAGCATCAACCAGCCCGCCGACCAACCGACGATCCTGCGGCCCAACAGCTTCGCCCAGTTGTACACCGATCCCGCCACCGGATACTTCGCGGCCAACTCCATGAAGCACAGTGCTACGCAGAGTTGGCCCACGAAGACTGCAGGCCATGACCACAGGTACGCCGGACCGGCGGTGCCGAAACCGAAGTAGAACAGCTGGAACGTGCCGGTGAGGATCGAGATGTAGCTGACGCCGGCGGCGAAGCTGGCGAATTTCCCGAGACTGCGGTCGAGCGATTCCTTGTACCCGAAATCGTCCATTCCGCTCGAGCTGTCGTTCAGTAATGCCATGTTCCTGGCCTTTCCCATCGTGCACTATCGGGTACCGAACCACCCCGCCGCTGTAGGTGAGGTGTTGTGCCAAATATGCTTCGCTTCTTGATATTCGGACATACCGGACGGACCGAGTTCACGGCCGTTCCCGGACTGTTTGAAGCCGCCCCATTCCGCGCCCGCCGTGTAGACACCGAAATCGTTGAGCCACACCGTTCCATGGCGCAGCCCACGCACCATTCTTTCGCCTCGCGCGGCGTCGGACGTCCGAACTCCTGCAGCGAGACCGTAATTCGTATCGTTGCCCAGCAGCAGCGCTTCGGCCTCGGTGTCGAAGCGCTCCACAGTGAGTATGGGCCCGAATGTCTCCTCCTGCACGATATTCATGGACCGATCGCAATGATCGAAAATCGTGGGCAGAAAATAGCTACCCTTCTCCAGAGCGGGATCGTCCGGTTTCGTTCCACCGATGACCAGCGTTGCACCCTCTTCGATGCCACCCGCGACGAATCCTTCGATCTTCTCGCGTTGCGCCTGCGACACGAGCGGTCCGGTCTCGCTGGCCGGGTCCATACCCGGACCCATCACGATGGTCTTCGCGCGCTCTGCCACGGCGGCCACGAAACGGTCGGCTACCGATTCCTCGACGATCAGTCGTGTTCCGGCCGAACACACCTGACCGGAATGCAGAAACACCCCGGTCAGCACGTTGTCGACCGAGTCGGCGAACGACTGCTCGTCGGCCACCGCGTCGGCGAACACGATGTGTGGATTCTTACCGCCGAGTTCGACGGCTACCTTGGTGACGTTCTCGGCGGCAGCGGCCAGGATATGTCTGCCTGTCGCCAGCCCACCGGTGAAGGAAATGAAATCGACGTCACGGTTTCGGGTGAGCGCATCTCCGAGAACCGCGCCGCTCCCCTGCAGCAGATTGACCACACCCGCAGGTACTCCTGCTTCCTCGACCAGCTTGGTGAATGCGATGGTGCTCAGTGGGGTCACTTCGCTCGGTTTGAGTACCATCGTGCAACCGGCCGCAAGCGCCGGGGCGATCTTCCACGAGATCTGCAGCAGCGGGTAGTTCCACGGTGCGATCATGACGCACACACCGATCGGCTCGTGTACCACGCGGCTGAGAATTTCGGGCCGGTCGACATCGATCAGTCGATCCGCCTGCACCACAGCGAGATCGGCATAGAAGCGGAACACCGACGTGACGTCGTCGATGTCGATCTCACTCTCGCCGAACGTCTTTCCGGTATCGAGGGTCTCGATGTGCGCCAACTTCGCCTTGTCCCGTTGGAGCAAGTCTGCGATGCGATTGAGCAGATCACTGCGCTCACCCACCGTCACCGAGCGCCACGGCCCGTCGTCGAACGCGGACCGCGCCGCTGCCACCGCGCGCAAAGCGTCGTCGGGCGTGGCCTCGTCCACGACGGCCACCGTGCTGCCGTTGGACGGATCGACGATGTCGCGGGTCCCACCGTCACCGGACCCCAGCCACTGCCCATCGACGAACAACGAGGGGCGCAATGCGGTCGGATCGAATCCTGCATCGGAGTCGGTCACTCGACACCTTCTTCCGTGTGTGGGCCTGATCGTGTGTCTACGGTATGCCCTCAGCGGCCGGTGACTCCATCGATCTGCTCGCGGATGATGTCCGCATGCCCGTTGTGCCGCGCATATTCGCCGATCATGTGCACGTAGACCATCCTCAGTGACATCGGTCCGCCTCGAAAGTCGACCGGATCCTCGAACGAGTGTCGGGCAGCGACCACGTCCGAGGCAGCACACTCGGCAGCGAATCGCGCGAAGTCCGACTCGGCACCCGATGCCGCCGCTCCCAGGAAGTCGGAGTCCTTACCCAACGCGGCGTCGTACATCGGGTCGAACGACATCGAAGCCAGTCGCTCTCGAAACCAGATGCGTTCGACCTTCGCGAGGTGACGGACGAGTCCGAGAAGGGAGACCGTCGAGTGCGAGAAAGGACGGCGCGCAAGCTGTTCGGCATCGGCACCGGCGCAGATGTTCAGCAACGTGGCTCTATGCCAGCGCAGCACTCCTTCGAGCATCGGTCTGTCGTCACCGACGAGCGGACCGTCGACGGGATCGGGCGTGGGCGCTGTGAAGGTCATGCTGCAATTGTCGAGCACTGCGGACAGACCCGCCCGAAACAAAGTGTGGAGCCCGAGGAACGACCCATTCGGACAATTCGCATTACGGTGGGGTTCATGACTATCGAAGATGTGGGCGGCAGGCGAACGGTGACGGCGGACGAGCTTCTTCTGTTGGTGGGTGATCATCTCCTCATCGAGGAGGGTGTCGCGACCGGGTTCATCGAAAGCGCCGGACAGGTTGCCGAGAACGTGGCGGTGACGGTGACCGACGGCGTCGACGGAACCACCACGACCGAGCGTGTCTTTCTTCCCGACGCCGAGGTGACCATCGAACCGGCCGATCGCGGACGCGCCCCCGTCACCCTGTGACGGCCGGATACGGCCTGCTCAGAAGTACATCGATGTAACTTCAGAAACTTGGATCACACCAGTCACACTGGTACCGAACTGAGCTAGGGTGGCGGAAACTTGTCACCGCTCAGGAGGGCTACCGACAGTGCGATCCGGCCGAGCACAACCGACGATTCGCGTTGCCGTTGTCACCTGTGCGGCTGCTCTTGCCCTCGGCACGGGCATGGGCGCGGCGATGGCTCAGCCCGACCCGTCGACCCAGGTCACAACGGTTGCAGACGCACCACGTTCCGCCGACGCGCAGCAGTACAACGATGCACAGAATGCTCTGGTCAAGGGCCGATACGACGCCGGTTTCGCTTCGCTGGATGCCGTTGCGGCCGCGGCACCGAACGATGCCAATGTGGCAGCGCTGCAGACGTTCTATGCCAACGCAACCGATGATGCCGCCGCGCGTGCGCAGCACTCGGCCCGTCTACGCACCCTGTCCCCTGGGCTCGCAGACGCTGTCGATCGAGCCATCGCCGTCATCGACGACGCCGCGACCCGGACGATCGACTTCGCGCCGACGACCGACGGACCGCGTACCGCGATCGTGGTGCTCGGTCTCGGCCTGAACAGCGACGGCAGTATGGCCCCGGAGTTGGTCGAGCGGCTGCGCTCCGCCGTCGCGGTGGCAGAGCGTTCCCCCGAGTCGCCCGTCATCGTCACCGGTGGAAATCCGCAGAGCGGCATCAGCGAGGCCGAAGCGATGAAGAAGTGGCTGATCGACAACGCGATCGCGGACGACCGCATTCATACCGAGGCCACCGCGAATTCGACGGTACAGAACGCGCAGCGCGCCACCTCGCTGGCTGCAGAGATAGGTGCTGAGAATCTCTTGCTCGCAACAACTCCCAGCCATCTTCGGCGAGCGATCTCCGATTTCGAGATCGCCGGTGCCGACGTGATCGGTGCTGCGACAGCCACTCCCGACGATCTCCCGGATCTGCCTGCGCTCGCTCCAACGGCACGGTTGGGCATGACCGTCGACGCCACCAAGATCCTCGGGATACCGCGCACCTACTGACGCGTCCACCCCCGTAGCACCGACTCCGTACCGGCGTCGAACATCGCACGACGAACCTCGTCGTCGGGGTTCGTGGGCATCGCCAACTCCAGCGACACCAACCCGTGCACGATCGCCCAGAACGAATGGCTGATCAAGTCGACCGATGCGCCGCTCATGGTGCCGGCCGCGACGGCGCGCGCTACCGCGGCCCGAAGCGGGTCCATCGCTGCGGCGGCGAGTTGCGCCTCTCCGGATACATCGACCGAACCGAGTACGCCGCCGAACATCACCGCGTACAGATGCGGGTTGTGCAGAGCCCAGTGCCGGTAGGCAACGCCGAGTTCGCGTAGATCGACCTCGGGGTCGCCGGTGACGGGCACGCTGCGCTGCACGTCACCGAAACTCGAGAACGATGCAGCGAACAGGGCCACCAGCAATTCGGCACGACCACCGAACAGCGAATAGATCGCCGTGGTCGAGGTGCCCTGCGCGGCAGCCAGCTTACGGAGAGACAGCGAGTCGACGCCGTGTTGGGCAACGCTTTCCGCCGCGGCCTCGAGTAGCCGGGTGCGTAGTTCCGCATCGTGAATTCTGGGTCTCGCCACTTGCGAAACTTACCACAACAGTGTTTTATAACAGTGTCACATAAATGTACGATCCCTCGAACAGACGGGAACACGTCATGCAACCCATCATCGACGGCCGCCGCACGGTCGACGCCGACCGCGACACCGTCACGGTCTTCCTCATCGGAATGCGCATCAACAATCCCCTTGCCGTTCGCTCCTGGCTTCCCGCGGTGCGCGCGATGCCGCGGATGCTCAGCCATCTCGAGCAGGATCCCGCCTCCGGACTGCTCGGCTACCACTCCTGGTTGGGCCGCACCACCATGCTGGTCAGCTATTGGCGCAACGCGGAAGACCTGACGCGATTCGCCTCCGATCCCGACGCACCTCATGCGCCCGCCTGGCGCGCCTTCAACCGATCGGTCGCTGCGACCGGCCATGTCGGGGTATGGCACGAAACCTATACGGCAACAGCACAGAACAGTGAATCGATCTACGTCAACATGCCGTCGTTCGGCCTCGCTGGAGCCATCGGTGGAATCCCGATCGGCACAGGCTCACACACCTGGAAGCAGCGAATGAAGTCCGCGCAGTAGGCCCGTACGAGCTAGAGGAAGTTACCAGCTCGCGTGGCGATATCGAGAACGGGCTGAGGAAAGACTCCCAGTGCCACGGTGACGACCACCGAGACCCCGATCGCACATGACACCGACGCGGTAGGCCGCACCATGGTGACGGTCCGGTCCGTGGGATCGGTGAAGAACATCAGCACTATCACTCTCACGTAGAAGAACGCCGCGATCGCGCTGCACACCACACCGACCACGACCAATGCTGCTCCCCCGGCACCCGAGGCCGCGCTGAACACCGCGAACTTGCCGATGAAGCCGCTGGTGAGCGGGATACCCGCGAACGAGAGCAAGAACAATCCGAACACTGCGGCAACGAGCGGTGAGCGTCGACCGACACCGGCCCACCGCTCCAGGTCGCCCACCTCACCACGTTCGTCTCGGACCAGACCGATGACGGCGAATCCACCCAACGTGCTGAAGGCGTAAGCAAGCAGGTAGAACATCGTGGCCGAGACACCCGAATCACCCACATCACCTGAATTACCCAGCGCGGTCACTCCGGTGAGGATGAACCCGGTGTGCGCCACGGACGAGTAGGCCAGCATGCGTTTGACGTCGGTCTGCGTCACCGCGACAACCGAACCGAGCACCATCGTCGCGATGGCGACCACCCACAGCATCGGCCGCCAACTCGACTCGAGACCGGGCAGTGCCATTCCGAAGATTCGCAGAATCGCACCGAACGCCGCGACCTTGGTCACCGTGGCCATCAGTGCGGTCACCGGCGTGGGGGCACCCTGGTAGACATCTGGAATCCACGAATGAAAGGGCACCGCACCGACTTTGAACAACAAACCCACAGCCAGCAGTGCGGTTCCGATCAGCGCGAGCGATCTGCCCTGACCGTCTGCGGCGATGGCGTCGGCAATGCCGTCCAATCCGACGGTACCGGCATAGCCGTAAAGGAACGCGACTCCGAACAGGAAGAACGCGGACGAGAATGCGCCGAGGAGAAAGTATTTCAGCGCCGCTTCCTGGGAGAGCAGCCGCCGTCGCCGGGCCAGACCACACAGGAGATACAGCGGCAGAGACAGTACCTCCAGCGCGACGAACATCGTCAGCAGATCGGTGGACGCCGGAAACAACAGCATGCCGCCGATCGCGAACATCGCCAGTGGAAAGACCTCCGTCTGGGCAACGCCTGCGTCGATGGCCTCCTTCTCCGCGACGCTGCCCGGAGTGGTCGAGGCCTGCGGAGTGAACGAATCGATACGGCGCTCGGTTCCGGCCCCGGTGACGGCGACTGTGCGCTCCGCCAGCAAAGCGACGGCCGGGATTGCCACCAGCACGATGGTTCCCTGCAGAAACAGCGTCGGGCCGTCGATGGCCACGGCCCCGTTCATCGCATATGCCTCGGTGCCCGCCAGCCCGAGAACGGCCGCGAGAGCCGCCACCAAACCGGCCAGCGCAAGGCCGAGATGGACCCCACGACGTGCCCGCATCGGCACGAACGCTTCGACGAGGACCCCGAGAACCGCGACACCGAAGACGATCAACATGGGCGACAGCAGTCCGTACTGCACCTCGGGAGTGGTCATCGTTGACCTCCTGCACTGTCGACGATCGTGGATTGCACTGCCGGAGTGATGACATCGAGTGCCGGTTTCGGGTACACCCCGAACAGGATCAGCAACGCGAGCAACGGGACCACCACCAACGCCTCACGGGGAACGAGATCGGAGATCGTCTCGCTGCCCTCTCGGACCGGCCCCGTCATCACCCGCTGATAGAGCCAGAGAATGTAGATCGCCGACAGCACGAGCGCACCGGTGGCCACGATCGCGGCGACGCCGTATCGACCGAATGTGCCGATCAACACCAGGAATTCACTGATGAATGGGGCAAGACCGGGTAGGGAGAGCGTGGCCAGACCAGATATCAGAAACGTTCCGGCGAGAACCGGCGCGACCTTCTGGACGCCGCCGTAGTCGGCGATCGCCCGTGAACCACGACGGGACACGAGAAAGCCTGCGATCAAGAACAATGCGGCGGTGGAGATTCCATGGTTGACCATGTACAGCGTCGCACCGGCCTGACTCTGACCGGTCATCGCGAAGATGCCGAGGATGATGAAACCGAAGTGCGAAATAGAGGTGTAGGCAATGAGTCTCATCATGTCGGTCTGACCGATCGCCAGTATCGCGCCGTACACGATGCCGATCACAGCGAGCGTGATGATCCACGGGGCGAACGTCTGCGACGACTCGGGGAAGAGCTCGAGACAGAAGCGCAACATCGCGAAGGTGCCGACCTTGTCCACCACCGACATCATCAGCACCGCCGTTGCGGGGGTGGACTGCACTGCGGCGTCGGGTAACCACGTGTGGAACGGCCACAGGGGCGCCTTGATCGCGAACGCAAGCATGAAACCGAGGAACAACGCGTTCAGCACTACCGGATCCACGCCGAGCCCGCCCGATGCCGCCGCATCCGCGATCGTGCGTAGATCGAACGTACCGCCGTCGAACGGGCCACCCGCCCTGGCGGTGACGACGTACAACCCGATGACGGCAGCCAACATCACCAGGCCACCGAACAGGTTGTAAAGCAGGAACTTCACCGCGGCGCGCGTGCGCTGAACACCGCCGAAACCACCGATGAGGAAGTACATCGGAATCAGCATCGCCTCGAAGAAGATGTAGAACAGCAGTACGTCCAAGGCGAGGAACGAGACGATCACCATGGACTCGACCGCCAGGATCAACGCCATGTAGGTGTGCGAGACCCGGCGCGAACCGTAGTTCGCCACGCGGCTGCCGTCGTTCCAGCCCGCAACGAGGAGCAGTGGGGTCAGGACGGTGGTGAGCAACACCAGCACGAGACCGATTCCGTCGAGGCCGAGCGTGTAGCGCGCACCGAATGCCGCTATCCAGGAATGGTCTTCGAGGAACTGGTATCGATCGCCACCGGAGTCGAACGCGACCGCGAGTACCACCGACACCGCGAGTGTGCCGGTGGCGAAACCCACGGCGACACCACGCGCGATCGTCGGACGATCCGCCGGCACCAGGGCGACGACGATCGCGCCGAGTACCGGCAGAACCCACAGGACGGTCAACCAGGGGATCGTCACAGGACCACCACCATCAGCACGACGAGAACGGCCCCGGCGAACATCGCCAACGCATAGGACCGTACGAAACCGGTCTGCAACCGCCTGGATCGACTCGACACTCCGCCGATCGATCTCCCCACCCCATCCACGACCGCATCGATACCCGCCTTGTCGGCGAATACCATTGTGTTCGTTAGCTTTTGACCGGGTCGCATGAATGCTGCCTCGTTGAAGGCGTCGCCGTACAGATCGGCGCGTGCGGCTCTGGTCAGCACCGATACGTCCTCGGGTGGAGTCGGGGGAACGTCGCGCGCGATGTACTTCCGGTAAGCCACGCCTGCGCCCACGAGTACCACTGCCAGAACTGCGACAGTGACGACCCAGGCAGGAATCGCGTGCTCCTCGTGCGCCGATCCCACCACCGGTTCCAGCCAGCTTTCGAGGCGTCCACCCACCGCGAGGAATGCTCCCGATGCCACCGAGCCGACGGCCAACAGAATCATGGGAGCCGTCATCGTCGCCGACGCCTCGTGCGGATGTGCCTGCGCTGCCCACCGTTTCGGGCCGAAGAACGTCATCAACATCACTCGAGTCATGTAGAAGGCCGTCAGACCTGCACCGAGCAACGTCACGCAGCCGAGCACCACACCTACCGCTCCCCCCGCCGCGAACGCGACCTCGATGATCGGATCCTTGGCGAAGAAGCCGGAGAAGGGCGGTACTCCGATGATGGCGAGGTAGCCGAGACCGAACGTGACGAACGTGATCGGCATCGCGGCGCGGAGCCCGCCGAACCGTCGCATGTCGGTCTCGTCGTTCATCGCGTGCATCACCGAGCCGGCACCCAGGAACAAGCCTGCCTTGAAGAACCCGTGCGAGAGCAACAGCACGATCGCGAAGGCATAGCCGGACGGGCCGAGTCCGGCCGCGAGCACCATGTACCCGATCTGACTCATCGTCGAGGCCGCGAGCGCCTTCTTGATGTCGTCTTTCGCACAACCGATCACGGCACCGAACAGCAATGTCACCGCACCAACCGTGACGGTCGCTGCACGGGCGGCCGGCGACGCCTCGAACACCGGTCCGGATCGGACGATGAGATACACCCCGGCGGTGACCATCGTCGCCGCGTGAATGAGTGCGGAGACCGGAGTGGGGCCCTCCATGGCGTCGCCGAGCCACGACTGCAGCGGCACCTGCGCCGACTTCCCGCAGGCGGCCAGCAGCAACATCAGCGCCATCGCGGTGGCCACCGATTCACTCGCATCCCCGATTCCGGCGAACACCACGTCGTATTGCGCCGATCCGAAGTTCACGAACATGATCATCAGGGCGATGGCCAGGCCGATATCGCCGACGCGGTTGACCACGAACGCTTTTCGAGCTGCCGAAGCGGCCGACGGCTTGTGTTGCCAGAATCCGATGAGCAGGTACGACGCCAGGCCGACACCCTCCCACCCCAGATACAGGCCGAGGAAGTTGTCGGCCAGCACCAGCAGCAGCATGGCGGCGAGAAACAGATTGAGGTACGCGAAGAAGCGCCGACGCTCTACGTCGTGGCTCATGTATCCGATCGAGTACACGTGAATGAGCGACCCGACTCCGGTGATCAACAGGACGAAACAGATCGACAGCTGATCGGCGCGCAGTCCGAAGTCGACCTGCAATTCGTCGACGGGAACCCAGCGGAACAGAGTCTCCGTGACCGCTCTGTTCGACTCGTCACGCCCGAGCATCGAGGCGAACACCAGTGCTGCAACCACGAACGACGACACCGCTGCTGCCGTCGCAGCCAGGTGCCCCCACGGATTGCAACGCCGGCCACCGAGCAGCAGGACGGCCGCGCCGACCGCCGGCAGAGCCGGGAGAAGCCACAGGATCGACATCGTTTCTGCTCCCCCGTCAGTTCTTCATCAGAGAGTTCTCGTCCATCGAGATCGAGCGACGAGAACGGAAGATGGCCATGATGATCGCCAGGCCCACCACCACCTCGGCAGCAGCGACCACCATGGTGAAGAACGCGAACAACTGGCCGTCCAGATTGCCGTGCATGCGCGAGAACGTGACGAACGCGAGATTGACTGCGTTGAGCATCAATTCGATACACATGAACACGATGATGGCGTTGCGCCTGACGATGACTCCCGCCGCGCCGATCGTGAACAGCAGAACCGACAGATAGAGGTAGTTCTCGGGATTCATCAGTCGTCACCCCCGTCCACCTTGTACTGGCTCCGTCGATCGGCGAACAGGGCGTTGACGGACGACTCCGACTCGCTTCCGTCCGGCAGCAGAGCGCGGCGATCCACGCCGTTGTGACGGGCGAACACACCGGGGCTCGGCAGCGGCGTCACCCGGGAGCCGTCGCGGAACCGGTCCTGCGACATCTCTCGCTGACCCTTCACCGGTCCCAGAGCCTCCCGGTGCGCCAGGATCATCGCCCCGATGGTGGCCGTGATCAACAGCGCTCCGGTCAGCTCGAACGCCCATACGTACTCGACGAAGATCAGCTCGGCCAGGCCTTCGACGTTTCCGGTGGAGTTGGCCGCGTCGAGCCCGACGAAATCGAGTCGACCGGCGCGTGCCGAGTCGCGCAGCAGCACCCCGATGATCAACAGCCCGAAGCCGATTCCGATGACGACGGCCGCGATACGGTGCCCTCGCAATGTCTCGGTCAACGACTCCGAGGTGTCGACCCCGACGAGCATCAGGACGAACAGAAACAGCATCATGACCGCGCCGGTGTAGACGACGATCTGCACGACACCGAGAAACAGCGCCCCCTGCGCCATGTAGAAGATTGCGAGCACCACCATGGTGGCGGCGAGAAACAGTGCCGAGTAGACAGCTTTCGTGCTCATCACCACACCGAGAGCGCCGAGGACCGCAACGACACCGAGGGTCCAGAACTGCACGGCCTCACCGGTGGAGGTTGCCTCGAGGGCGAGCTGCACTGTGGCAGTCATCGAACCGGACCGCGATCGGTGTCGGCCTCGCTCTCGGCCCCGGTGACGGTGCCGCGGTAGTAGTCCTCCGCCGAACGCCCCGGTGCCATCGCGTGCGGTGGTGCCACCATGTCCGGCTCCAGCGGTGCCAGCAGCGAGTCCTTCTCGTAGATCAGGTCGGCTCGGTTGTCACCGGCGAGCTCGTATTCGTTGGTCATCGTCAGAGCCCTTGTGGGACAGGCCTCCACACACAATCCGCAGCCGATGCATCGAAGATAGTTGATCTGGTAGACCCCGCCGTATCGCTCGCCCGGCGAGAATCGCTCGGTCTCGGTGTTGTCGGCTCCTTCGACGTAGATCGCGTCGGCCGGACAGGCCCACGCGCAGAGCTCGCAGCCGATGCACTTCTCGAGGCCGTCGGCGTATCGGTTGAGCTGATGCCGACCGTGGTAGCGAACCTCGGTCGGTTTCTTCTCCTCCGGATACAGCTCGGTCTCGGGTTTCTTGAACATCGTGGCGAAGGTGACACCGAATCCGGCGATGGGACCGAGGAATTCAGGCATCGGCGTTCTCCTTCTGTGACCGGGCCGGGTGTGACCGCGCTCCGGCGTGCCGGCTCGCAATCGTCGCGCCCTGCTTGGGGATGGGAGGAATCGGGAATCCGCCTGCCGCGGCATCGAATTCTTCGGTGGGCGGCGGAGGCGGAAGGTTCCGGACACGTGCGCGCCTTCGCAGCATGAGCAGCAGAGAACCCAGAACGGCGACCGCGAAGATCATCGACACGACGAACGTGACCAGAGGCACGTCGTACCTACCGGCCCCGAGTACGCGCACCGTCGCGATCACCATCACCCAGATCAGAGCGACGGGAATGAGGATCTTCCAGCCGAAGTTCATGAATTGGTCGTACCGCAGCCTCGGCAACGTCGACCGCAACCAGATGAAGACGAACAGGAACACCCACACCTTGACGACGAACCACAGCACCGGCCACCATCCCGAATTGGCACCGCTCCACAGACTCAACGGAATCGGAGCCCGCCAGCCGCCCAGGAACAACGTGGTCGCGAGCGCCGACACCGTGACCATGTTGATGTACTCGGCAAGCATGAACATCGCGAATCGCAAGGAGGAGTATTCGGTGTGGAACCCGCCCACCAGTTCCCCTTCGGCCTCGGGCAAGTCGAAAGGAGCGCGGTTGGTTTCACCGACCATCGCCGTCACGTACACCAGGAACGACGGCAAGAGCAAGAGCACGTACCAGGTGTTCTGTTGCGCAGCAACGATTCCGGACGTCGACATGGTCCCCGCGTACAGGAATACCGCAGCGAACGACAGGCCCATCGCAACCTCGTAGGAAATGACCTGCGCCGTCGAACGCAGTGCACCCAGCAACGGATACGTCGAATTCGACGCCCAGCCGGCCAGGACGATTCCGTACACACCCACCGAGGTGACCGCGAGGATGTACAGAACCCCCACCGGCAGGTCGGTCATCTGCAGCGGAGTCGTGGTACCGAACACCGACACCTCGGGCCCGAACGGAATCACCGCAAACGCCATGAAGGCAGGGACCACCGAAATGATGGGAGCCAGAATGTAAATGGGCTTGTCGACGCCGGTCGGAGTGATTCCCTCTTTCAGAGCAAGCTTGATCCCGTCCATCAGCGACTGCAACAGTCCCCACGGACCGACCCGATTGGGCCCGACGCGCATCTGCATCCACGCCATGATCTTGCGTTCGGCATAGATCGCAACGAGCGGTGTGAGAACCAAGAATACGAAGACCGCCAAGGCCTTGCCGATCACCAACCACCACGGGTCGGTGCCGAACATCGACAGATCGGTCGGCGCGGAGACGATCACAATGCCTCTCCCTCGGGTCGTTCCGCAGGCTCCGCCCTGCGCAGCCTGACCACCGCACCCGACTCCGCGCCGAGTGAGCGGTACACCGAGGAACCGGGCGAGTTCATCGGTACCCACACCACGTTGTCGGGTAGATCGGTTACTTTCAGCGGCAACGTGATCGAGCCACAGTCCGTCTCGACACTCACCCGATCACCGTCGATCGCCTCGATCGTCGACGCAGTCGCAGCGGACAGTCGGACCGTAGGTGGGCGACCGGTCTTCGCGAGATCGACCTCGCCGTCCTGCATCCGCCCCGAATCGATGAGCATCCGCCACGTCGCCAGAATCGCCTCCCCGGGCGCGAGCGACGGCGTTTCGGCGCGCGGACGCACTCGGGCCACGGCGATCCGCGATCCGTTCCAGCCACCCAGACGGGCCAGCTCACCGCGAGCTGCAGCCGCGTCGGGCAGCAACAGCTCGACCCCCATCTGTTCGGCGATGGCATCGAGAACGCGCTGATCGGGCAGTACCGCGCCTGCCCCGAGTGCAGTGTCGAATGCGCGCGGTCTTCCCTCCCAGTCCACGAAGGTTCCCTGTTTGTCGACTACCGGTGCCACCGGGAACACCACGTCGGCGCGTTCGGTGACCGCGCTGTGTCGAAGTTCGAGACTGACCACGAACGCCGATCGATCCACTGCGTCGAGCGCGGCGCGCGGATCGGGTAGATCGTGCGGGTCGATTCCAGCAGTGATCAGAACGCGATCGGGACCGGCGTCCGCCAGTATCGCGGCGGTATCGCGACCGGAGTCAGCGGGAAGTTCTGCCACTCCCCACAGGGCTGCCACCTCGGCGCGCGCCGACGCATCGGCCACAGGCCGCCCGCCCGGCAGCACATTCGGCAGTGTGCCGGCGTCGAGCGCGCCGCGTTCTCCGGCACGTCGCGGAATCCACGCCAACTGCGCTCCGGTGTCGTCGGCCAACTTCGACGCTGCGGACAGTCCGCCGGAGACTGCGCCGAGCCGCTCTCCGACGAGAACGATCGATCCGGGCTCGCGGAGGAGTTGGGCAATGGATTCGGTGCCTCGATCGCCGACGTGCAATGCGTCGAGCCAGTGTGGCTCGTCGCCTGGAACCGATTGCAGCAGAACACCATCGAGTTTGCGTAGACCTCGGCTGGCCCAGGGCGCGATCGAAGCCACCACCAGACCCCGAGTACGGTGCGCCTTGCGCAGTCTCAGGAACACCAGAGGCGATTCTTCTTCGGGCTCGAAGCCGACCAACACCACCACGGGCGCATTTTCGAGGTCGGTATAGGTGACTCCCAACCCGGTCCCTGCGATTCGACCGGCCAGGAAGTCGGCTTCCTCTGCGCTGTGACTACGGTTGCGAAAGTCGATATCGTTGGTGTGCAGAACCGTTCGAGCGAACTTGGCGTACGCGTAGGAGTCTTCGAGGGTCGACCTTCCGCCCACGAGTACCGCGGCACGACCGATGGACGCGGCCAATCCGGCTGCTGCGGCCGCCAGTGCAGCCGACCACGACGTCTCGATCAAAGCGCCCGACTCGTCTCGGATCATCGGGGCGGTGATGCGGTCCGGCTCGGTGGCGTAATGGAACGCCCAGCGGCCCTTGTCACAGTTCCATTCCTCGTTGACCTGGGGATCGTCTCCCGCCAGACGTCGAAGAACCTTGCCGCGTCGGTGGTCGGTACGTTGAGCGCAACCTCCTGCACAGTGCTCGCAAACGCTCGGCGACGAGGTCAGGTCGTAGGGTCGGGCTCGGAACCGATACTCGGTGTTCGTCAGTGCCCCCACCGGGCAGATCTGGACGGTATTTCCCGAGAAGTAGGAGTCGAACGGTTCGTTACCGAAGATGCCCACCTGCTGCACCGCACCTCGTTCGAGCAACTCGATGGACGGATCTCCGGCAACCTGAGCCGCGAAGCGAGTGCACCGAGCGCACAGCACACAACGTTCCCGATCGAGCAGAACCTCGGCCGACAGCGGAATCGGCTTGGGATAGGTACGTTTGGTCTCGGTGAACCTGGACTCGGTGCGGCCCGCAGCCATTGCCTGGTTCTGCAGTGGACATTCACCGCCCTTGTCGCACACCGGGCAATCGAGGGGGTGGTTGATGAGCAACAACTCCATGACCCCGCGCTGTGCCTTGTCCGCGACCTCCGACGTCAGCTGAGTACGCACGACCATGCCGTCGGCCACCGTCGTCGTACAGGACGCCAACGGCTTGCGTTGCCCCTCGACATCGACCAGACATTGCCGGCAGGCCCCCACCGGATCGAGCAGCGGATGATCGCAGAAACGCGGAATCTGCACTCCCATCAACTCGGCAGCGCGAATCACCAATGTGCCCTTGGGAACACTGACCTCGTGGTCGTCGATGGTCAACGTCACCATCTCTACCCCGGTGACCGACTGATCGGGGCTAGCAGGAGTGGAGCCAGCGGAACGACCGGGTGTCGGTGCAGTCATGACGTCAGCTCCTCTGCCATCAGGGTCGATCGGTGCGGGTCGAACGGGCATCCCTGCTCGGTGACGTGACGGATGTATTCGTCGCGGAAGTACTTCAGTGAGGACACGATGGGGCTGGCGGCACCGTCTCCCAACGCGCAGAAGGACTTTCCGGCGATGCCGTCCGCGATGTCGAGCAGAGTGGCCAGGTCACCCTCGGTACCGGTACCACCGTCGAGGCGCCTGAGGATCTGCACCAGCCAGTAGGTCCCCTCCCGGCACGGTGTGCATTTCCCGCAGGATTCGTGTGCGTAGAACTCGGTCCACCGCAACACCGCTCGCACCACACATGTCGTGTCGTCGAAGATCTGCAGTGCCTTGGTACCCAACATCGATCCGGCGGCACCGACGCCCTCGTAGTCGAGTGGGACATCGAGATGGTCGCCGGTGAACATCGGTGTCGAGGATCCTCCCGGCGTCCAGAACTTCAATTCGTGTCCCGGTCTGATCCCGCCCGCGCAGCCGAGCAACTCCCGCAGCGTGATTCCCAGCGGTGCCTCGTACTGGCCCGGACGGCAGACGTGGCCAGAGATGGAATACAGCGTGAATCCGGGCGACTTCTCGCTGCCCATCGACCGGAACCACTCGATTCCCTTGCGCAGGATCACTGGAACGCTGGCGATCGATTCGACGTTGTTCACCACGGTCGGGCGCGCGTACAGGCCCGCCACTGCGGGGAACGGTGGCCGCAGCCGAGGTTGCCCCCGCCGACCCTCCAACGAATCCAGCAGGGCTGTCTCCTCGCCGCAGATGTACGCACCGGCTCCGGCGTGGATCACCAACTCGAGGTCGAAACTCGATCCGAGAACGCCCTTTCCCAGATAGCCCGCCGCGTAGGCCTCGGCGACCGCGGCCTGCAGCCTGCGCAGCACCGGCACCACTTCACCTCGGACGTATACGAAGGCGTGGGATGCACGAATTGCGTACGCGGCGATCACGATTCCCTCGATCAGCGTATGCGGACTCGCCATCAGCAGTGGCATGTCCTTGCAGGTACCCGGCTCGGACTCGTCGGCATTGACCACCAGATAGTGCTCTTTGCCGTCGTTCTGGGGTATGAAGCTCCACTTCGTTCCGGTAGGAAAGCCCGCACCACCCCTGCCACGTAGGCCGGATTCCTTGACGAAGGCGATGAGGTCGTCGGGGTCCATCGCGAGGGCCTTCTCGAGCCCCGCGTATCCGTCGTGACTTCGGTAGGTGTCGAGAGTCCACGAGTCCTTCTCGTCCCAGAACTCGCTCAAGACCGGCGTCAGGGCCATGTCACTCCCCCTTCGTCGATGGATCGGTCTCGGTGGTGTTCGGCTGTGGTGGCACGGTGGCCGAGGGTGCCGGCGCAGGCTTGTCTCGCACCGTCTCCGCTACTGCTTCGGCTCCGACATCGGGGGTCTCGACATCGGGGTGCCCGTCGTCCGGATTCGATGCGACCTCGGGAGCAGACATCGCGTGCTCTCGGGCGTAGCGCAGACCGGTGAGAGTGGCTTCGCCTGCGCCACCGGATGATTCGACCGCCTCGGGGCGGTCATCGGGAAATCCGGCGAGAATTCGTTCGGTCTCACGAAACGTGCACAGTGGCGCTCCACGCGTCGGGGTGACCTGAGCACCGGATCGAAGTGCATCGACCAGATCCCGCGCAGACGACGGGGTGCTGTTGTCGAAGAACTCCCAATTGACCATCATCACCGGTGCGTAGTCGCACGCGGCGTTGCATTCGATGTGTTCGAGAGTGATGGTGCCGTCGGCGGTCGTCTCGCCATGCTCGATGTCGAGGTGGTCGCGCAGGGTGTCCATGATGGCGTCGCCGCCCATGACGGCGCACAGGGTATTGGTGCACACGCCGACGCGGTACGTCCCCGTGGGCTCGCGGCGGTACATCGAATAGAACGTTGCGACGGCAGTGACCTCCGCACCGGTGAGTTCGATTACGTCGGAACAGAATTCGATTCCTGCGGGGGTGAGGAAGCCGTCCTCGGATTGCACGAGGTGCAACAACGGCAGCAGTGCCGATCTGGCCTGCGGATAGCGCGCGACTACGATGGCGGCGTCGGCGTGCAGCCGGGCGAGCACCTCGGGGGCATACGACGTTCGTGCACCGCGGCCGGCCAGTTGCACCGCCTCGTCCGGGCGGGCTCCGAGTTGAATCAGCACCGGCTCCGAGTGCGGCTGCGTGGTCATCGGTCCACCCCACCCATCACCGGGTCGATACTGGCGACCGCGGCGATGACGTCGGAGATCATGCCGCCCTCGCACATCGCGGCCACTGCCTGCAGATTGGTGAAGGAAGGGTCTCTGAAATGCACTCGGTACGGCCGTGTCCCGCCGTCGCTGACGATGTGGACGCCCAGCTCACCGCGAGGTGACTCCACCGACGACAGCACCTGCCCGGCCGGGACTCGCATCCCCTCGGTCACCAGTTTGAAGTGGTGGATCAGTGATTCCATCGAGGTGTTCATGATTGTGCGCACGTGATCCTGCGAGTTGCCGAGGCCATCGGGTCCCGACACCAGATCGGCAGGCCAGGCGATCTTCTTGTCGTCGATGACGACGGGCCCCGGACGGAGGCGATCGAGGGTCTGTTCGACGATCTTGAGTGACTCCTTCATCTCCTCGACCCGGATCAGATAGCGCCCGTAACAGTCGCTTCCGGTGTCGGTCACCACGTCGAACTCGTAGCTGTCGTATCCGCAGTAGGGATCGGCGCGGCGCAGATCGTAGGGCAGTCCGGTCGATCGAAGCACCGGGCCGGTGACGCCGAGGGCCATGCATCCGGTGAGGTCCAGGTAGCCGACGTTCTCGGTTCTGGCCTTCCAGATCGGGTTGTCGTTGAGCATGAGTTCGAGATCTCGAAGGCGTCCGGGCAGCACCCGGAGAAGCTCGCGCACCTTCTCGATCGCATCGTCCGGGAGATCCTGAGACAGCCCTCCCGGACGGATGTAGGCGTGATTCATCCGGAGCCCGGTGATGGCCTCGAAGACGTCGAGGATCAGTTCTCGCTCACGGAAGCCGAACAGCATCGCTGTTACCGCACCCAATTCCATTCCGCCCGTTGCCAATGCAACCAAGTGGGACGAAATTCGATTCAGCTCCATCAGCATCACCCGGATCACCGTCGCGCGCTCGGGAATGTCGTCGGTGATGTCGAGCAGCTTTTCCACGCCGAGGCAGTACGCCGTCTCGTTGAAAAACGGCGACAGGTAATCCATACGGGTGACGAACGTGACGCCCTGGGTCCAATTGCGATACTCGAGGTTCTTCTCGATTCCGGTGTGCAGGTAGCCGATCCCGCATCGAGCCTCGGTGACGGTCTCGCCCTCGATCTCGAGAATCAACCGCAGTACCCCGTGGGTGGACGGGTGTTGCGGACCCATGTTCACCACGATCCGTTCGGTGCCGGACCCGCGGGCCAGTTCGACGACGTCGTCCCAGTCCTGGCCCGATACCGCGTAGATGGTTTCGTCTGTTGCGCTCATCAGCTGTACGACCTGCGCTCGTTCGGGGGCGCGACCCGAGCGCCCTTGTACTCGATGGGAATTCCACCCAGCGGATAGTCCTTGCGTTGCGGGTGACCGACCCAGTCGTCGGGCATCTCGATACGCGTCAGTGCAGGGTGACCGTCGAACACGATGCCGAAGAAGTCGTAGACCTCGCGTTCGTGCCAGTCGTTGGTGGGATACACCCCGCAGAGCGAGGGCGTATGCGGATCTGCATCGGGCACGGCGACTTCGAGTCGCAGGCGACGTCCGTGTGTGATGGAGACGAGGTGATAGACCACATGCAATTCGCGGCCGACCTGATCCGGGTAATGCACACCCGACGCGCCCGTACACAACTCGAATCGGAGCTCCTCGTCGTCACGCAGCGCACGGGCCACCACGGGAACAAGCTGCCGCGTGAGATGCAACGTCAACTCGCCCCGATGGATCACCACGCGTTCGACTGCGTCCTCGTACGACACAGCACCGGCTTCGAGAACCGCGGCCAGCCGGTCGACCACTGCATCGAAGTAGCCGCCGTAGGGCCGCACGGCGGTGTCGATCGCTGCGACCGGAGGCTGCAGTCGGCCGTAACCGGATGTGTCACCGGTGCCCTGGACACCGAACATCCCGCGGGGTCCGTGCGCGGTCATCGCAGCAGGCCTTTGAGATCGATCGTCGGGGTGGACGACAGCGCCGCGGCTTCGGCTGCCGCGCGCACCTGCTCTCGATTGACGCCGAGCGGCATTTCCTGAATCTTCTTGTGCAGCTCCAGAATTGCGTTGAGCAACATCTCCGGCCGCGGCGGGCAACCCGGCAGATAGATGTCGACGGGAACGATGTGGTCGACGCCTTGGACCACCGCGTAATTGTTGAACATTCCGCCCGAGGACGCGCAGACCCCCATGGCCAGCACCCATTTGGGTTCGGCCATCTGGTCGTACACCTGCCGCAGCACCGGACCCATCTTCTGGCTGACGCGCCCCGCCACGATCATCAGATCCGCTTGGCGCGGAGACGCGCGAAACGCTTCCATACCGAATCGGGCGAGGTCGAACCGACCGGACGTAGTGGCCATCATTTCGATCGCGCAGCACGCGAGACCGAATGTGGCCGGCCACAGCGAACCCTTACGGGCGTATCCGGCCAACCCTTCGACCGTGGTCAGCAGAAATCCACTGGGTAGCTTCTCTTCGAGTCCCATCGATCACGCTCTTTCGCTTTCGCAGAATTGAGAACAAGCACCGTTCTTCGTCGAATCAGTCCCAACCGAGTCCGCCTCGCCGCCATTCGTAGATGTAGGCGACCGACACGTTGACGACGAACAGCGCCATGGCGACGAGCCCGAATGCTCCCAAAACGTCGAGGTGGACCGCCCACGGATAGAGAAAGACGATCTCGATGTCGAAGATGATGAACAGCATCGCGGTCAGGTAGAACTTCACCGGAAATCGTTGGCCCGTAGGCGCATGCATCGTCGGCTCGATACCGCATTCGTAGGCGTCGAATTTGGCGCGGTTGTATCGCGCGGGCCCCACCATGGTGCCGACCATCACCGAGAACACCGCGAACGCGATCGCAATGACACCGAGAACGAGAATCGGAACGTAGGCGTTCATTCGGGCATCCGCTCCCTCGATCGACGTCCGCGCCGACGCGAGGTAAATGCGACGACCGTACCAATGTGACCTGAACCACACAGTATGGGTTCGGTACGGATCTCGCGGGATTTCGAGCAGTCCAGTTTCGGTAAACCGTTGACGCGCATGGGCCGCACAGCTTCCGGCCCCGTTCATGAGTGTGACCCATATCACGTGACCTTCACATGCGGTCCATTCCACGGGCGACGACCAATCTGCGAACATTTCCGGCCGCCCGACCCGGGCTGCCGACATCACGAAGGAGACACGATGAAGTCGATTTCCGTCTCAGCGCTCGCCGCTGAGGGACTCGGCACTGCCCTGCTGGTCATTTTCGGTGTCGGCACTGCCGTCATCGCCGGAGACACCGTCGGGACCCCTGGCATCGCACTCGCGTTCGGGCTCACCTTGCTCGCCCTCGTCTACGCGATCGGCCCGATCTCCGGCTGCCACATCAACCCGGCCGTGACGATCGGAGCCCTCATAGCTCGCGCCGTCACCCCGATCAAGGCTGTGTTCTACATCGCCGCCCAGGCCGTCGGTGCAGTGATCGGCGCGCTGATCGTGCTGTTCGTCGCGTCCGGCCGTCCCGGATACGACATGCCGTCGGACGGTCTGGGCACCAATGGATTCGGCACCTCCTCGCCCGGAGAATACGGGCTGGCGTCGGTAGCGGTGTTCGAGACGATCGCGACCGGCCTGCTCGTCCTCGTCGTACTGGCCACCACGGCCCCCACCGTTCACCCCGTCGTGGCGGCCGGCATACCGATCGGCCTGACCCTGACCGTGGTCCACCTGCTTGGCATCGGAATCGATTCGACCTCGGTCAACCCTGCTCGGTCCTTCGGCCCAGCCCTCGTCGCCGGCGGTCCTGCCCTGTCACAACTGTGGGTGTTCGTGGTGTTTCCCGTGCTCGGAGCTGTCATAGCCGGCTCGATCCACCGGTTCGTGCTGACGGTGCCCGCATCGGAAAAGACGGTCTGACCTACCGCGATCGAGAGACCGGGGCACCGACGCGTACCGAGTGCTGCCTCAACAGATCGACCACTGCCCGTCCCAGCCGAATCGGATCGAGCGGATGGGGAACAGCAGCCTCGGCGCGTGACCAGTCTGCCAACCATCTGTCGTCGGGGCGTCCGATGAGAACCAGCGCCGGCGGGCACGGGTCGATCTCGTCCTTGAGCTGCTTCGCCAGGCCGAGGCCCCCGACGGGGGAGGACTCACCGTCGAGGATGACCAAGTCGACTCCGCCCGCATCCAAGTGCTCGATGACGACGGCCGCCGTAGCGACGTCCACGTAGTCGATCTCGCCGAGCGCCGGATCCGGTCGAGTTCCCACTGCAGACTTAACCTGAGCGCGAGTCTCGGCGTTGCTGCTGTAGACGAGCACCCGCACACGAGCTGGTCGATTCTCTCTCGCAGTGGCGTCGGACACACCGGCGATGCTACCGCGCGGCCGACGAGGAGGGGCCGAAACAGCCAGGGCGGAAGTGCATTCGACGTTCACAGTGTCGATCAGGATGCGATGGTGACGACCACCGCGGCGGGATTTTCCGTGGTGGTCACCGTGAACTCGGGTCGATCGGTACCCACACCGATGAACGACTGCGAGATTCCGCCGGGATCGGCCAGAAAGTCGACCGAGACCACGGCGGAACCTGCATCGTTGCGAATTCGTTCCGGCCCGGCATAATCCGCCACGCTGTCATCGGATTCCGTCGACGTGCCCGACAGGTCGACCTGCACTATCGATTTCCCGGGCACCGCGACGGGTTCACTTGTGCCGTACCGCACCGCCTCGTCGACGTACCTCACGGTGTACGACACCGGACCGTTGCCTTCCAGCCGATATTCGACGGCCGAAGCCCCTACGAACACGACATCGGTGACCCCGACCGGCGACATTCCCGGGTATCGAGCACCTTCGAGACTCGGAGGAAGCTCGTCGACGTAGGGAATCACGGCCGTCGGAGCGGCGGTGGGACCCGGAACAGCGAACGGATCTCCGACAACCAGAGAACCCGTGACCGTCGTGTAGTTCGTGCCGGCCGAGACCTCGTCGATCCCGGTGGTGACGTCGGCACCGGAGCAGCCGGCGAGCAGGACGACCAGTAGTGGCCAGGCCGCCAAGGACGCGGCCGGCTCGCTGCGGTGACCTTCGTGCATCGCCGTACCGTACCGAAGAAACCGTTCGGTTCGGTAGTGGTGCTTCGACGCGATTCGGTCACGATTGCGCCGACTGTCGATCCTGCTAGCGTCGGAGCATGGAGCCGAAAAGCTATTCGTCCGGTGAGCGTGTGTTCGGTCCACCCAACGGGACGTTCGACGCAGATTGGGCTGCGACAGCACTGCGGTCCAACCGCCCCGAATTGGATCACCCCACCTCGGTTCGGCTCGTCGAACAGGCCTGGGAGCTCCTTCGGTCACAGGGACTTCGCGGCGATGGTCTCACCCGGGCACTCGACTTGGAGCCCGAACTGGCCGCCGCGGTCTCCGCGGTCGCCACCGAGACCGCAGAGCTCTACCTCGACCCCCGGTAGTAGCTGTCGTCACACGGTCCTCAGATCGGGCGGAACTGCCCCACTGCGAAGCCGCTCACCAACACGGCAGTTCCTCCGATTTCGCCGATGATCAGCGCCACCATGAACACGTGAGTTCCCGCGACCGGGTGGACGAACTGGTTCTCGGTGTCACGCCGAATACCGTGCACGGTGTATCCGGCGATCGCGCCCACGAAGAACAGCAACACCACCGATGCCGCGGTCAGATCGACCGGCACCGGCCAGGCACTGAAATGCGCCAGGACTGCCAGCACCAGCGCGGCGAACGAGTACATCAGCGCCGCTCGGTGGGCGATGTCGACGTATCGATGCGCCGTCCCGTCCGCCGAGGTCGACATCTGGCGATATTTCAGCACCCCCAACCCCAGAGCCCACAGCAACAGAAGACCGGCCGCGAGGACGATCACCTTCGTATCCAGCTCCAACTGCATCTTCGGCTCCCCCACTCGATTACGCGCCGAAGGTAGCACCGTCGCCTGCTTTGTTACCGTTCGGCAATGCCTGTAGATCCCGGACTGTCCCAGCGCGCGCACGGAGTCAGATTCGAGTGGGGTCTCTCGGGGGCCGATGCCATCGTCGACGGGGCGGACATCGCCGTGATCGTCGACGTCCTGTCGTTCACGACGACGCTGACGGTGGCGATGGATGCGGGTATCGACGTGATTCCGTGCCGATGGCGCGACGACCGAGCTTCGCAGCTGGCCGAGGAGTTCGACGCAGTCCTCGCCGTCGGCCGTTCGGCAGGCTCTCCGGGCCGGATCAGCCTGTGCCCGGCCAGTATCCGAAACACTCCACCACCAGCCCGTCTGGTGTTGCCGTCACCCAACGGCTCCACCATCGCCTACGAACTCGCGAGCCGGGCCGGGCTGTGCATAGGCGCATCGTTGAGAAATGCCGCGGCGGTCGCAACGTGGATACGTGCCGAGAACCCGACCGCCGTGATTGCCGTCATAGCGTCAGGTGAACGGTGGCCCGACGCATCACTTCGTCCCGCAGTCGAGGACCTGTGGGGAGCGGGTGCGTTCATCGCCGAACTTCTCGATTCCGGAGCAGCCGACGCGTCTGCGGAGGCGGTGGCGGCAGCAGCGGCGTGGCGGGCCGTGAAGCAGGATGTGGCCTCCGAGCTGCTGCGATGCGCGTCCGGACAGGAATTGAACGCGATGGGGCATCCCGAGGACGTGGTGATCGCCGCCGAGACCGGCTCGAGTGGCTGCGTTCCGATTCTGCGCGACGGAATGTTCGTCGACGCAACTCGTCGACGGACGATCGCGGGTTCGACAGAGAGCTGAATCGCCGAGCCGACACGGCCAATTATGTCCGATATTTGGATCGGGACCCCTGATCACGGATCATACGGTGGTGAGTACGGAACGAGTCGCCCCGAAGACCACCGTCGTTGTACCGACGTACAACGAGCGCGAGAACCTTCCCAAGCTCGTCGAGTTGCTCGCCGGGTTGAAGGTGGAGGGGCTCGGCGTGCTGGTCGTCGACGACAATTCACCCGACGGCACCGGCGACATCGCCGACAAACTGGCCATCGACGGCCCTCTCGACATCAGTGTTCTCCACCGCACCGAGAAGAACGGACTCGGCCGCGCATACGTCGCGGGTATGACGCGGGCTCTCGACGAAGGCGCGGACATCGTGATCCAGATGGATGCCGATCTCTCGCACCCCACCGAGGTGATCCCGGCAATGATCGACAAGCTGAACACCACCGATGCGGCCGTGGTTCTCGGATCGCGATACGTTCCCGGCGGTGCCGTTGCCGCAGATTGGCCCTGGCACCGCAAAGCGCTGTCGGCCTGGGCGAACTTCTACGTCAACACGATTCTGCGACTCGGCGTCAAGGACGCGACAGCAGGATTCAAAGCATGGCACGCGCGCACCCTGCGCACCATCGATGTGGCGTCGGTCGAGAGCAACGGGTACGCGTTCCAGGTCGAGATGAACTACCGGACCGTCAAGCACGGCCTCACTCTCGCCGAGGTGCCGATCACGTTCGAGGAGCGTAGCGAGGGCGAATCCAAGATGAGCCTGTCGGTCCAGCTCGAATCGGCCTTGGTGCCGTGGAAGTTGTTGCTGGGCAAGAAGAAGCTGTAACCGGCGCACCGGCCGCCATCACGGCGTGAAGCGTCGGAATCCACCTTCGGCCCCGATGACCTGACCGGTGATCGAACCCGAATCGGGCGAGAGCAACATCGCCACGACGGCGGCGGCCTCTTCCGGTGAGTTCCACCGACCGCGCGGCATGTGACGCTCTACGGATTCGTTCAGATCTGCGCTGGCCCAGCCGGTATCGGTGGGACCCGGATTGATCGTGTTGACCGTGATGCCTCGCTCGATCACCGCATCGGCCAGGGTCGGGGTGATCGACGCGATGGCACCCTTGCTCACCGCGTAAGGAATCTCTGTCGGCATGGGCCCCTGGTCCTGGCCAGAGGTGAACAGTACGACGCGTCCACCATAGGGATGATCGACGTAGCGCCGCGCGAATTCCTGCACCAGAAGCAGAGACGCTCGCACATTCACCGCCCACGTCCGGTCGAGCGATTCCGCCGTCATCGAACCCAGATCACCCAGCTGCGACCGCGCATGGTTGACCACCAGAGAATCGATGCTGCCGAGCGTGGATTCCGCCGCGTCGAACAGGGTTGCCGGTGCCGCCGGATCCACGAAATCGATGTCGAGGTGGCCGAGCCTGTCGGTGGCGGTGGACAACTCGGCCAACACCTCCTGTGCTCCCGGTGTGCCGGCTCCCCACGGCTCGGTGATGTCGTAGCCGTCGCACGAGTGCGCAAAGACGCGGGTGCTCTCGTCACGCAACAGCCGGCGGGTGATGGCGAAACCGATTCCCTCCCGCCGACCGACGCCGGTCACGAGGACTGTTCTGCCGCGTGCGTGCGCGTCCGAGGTCATGCCGCGTCCTTGACCGTCGCGGCGTACACGTCGACGTACTCCTGCCCCGACAGGGTCGCCAGCGCTGCCATCACCTCATCGGTGGTAGCCCGCAGAATGGCTCTACTGTTCTCTCCCCCTGCGTATCTCGTGAAATCCAATGGTTCGCCGACGACCATGCGCACCTTTCCCGGACGCCACATCCTCGAACCCACCGGGTTGACTCCGAGCGTCCCGTGCATCACCACCGGCACTACGGGCGCTCCGGTCTCGATCGCCACTCTCGCCAGCCCGGTCTTGCCCTTGTACAACCGGCCGTCGGGAGATCGCGTCCCTTCCGGATACACCGCCCACACTTTCCGTTGTCGCAGAATGCTTTTCGCAGCATCGAGCGCCGGAGCAGAAGCATCCGCCCCGCGGCGGTCGACGGGAACCTGACCAGTCGCGCTGTAGAACCAACGAAGCGCCGCGCCCTTGATTCCCCGGCCGGTGAAGTACTCGCTCTTGGCAATGAACGTAACCCGGCGACGAACCAGGAGGACGAGAAAGAACGAGTCGACGACCGTGAGGTGGTTGCCGGCGATGATCACCGGTCCCGTCGTCGGGAGATTGCCTCCACCGACCACCGACGGGCGTCCGAGGATTCGGAGAATCGGGCCGATCAACACATATTTGAAGAGCAGATACCACATCGATCGATCCTCTCGGCTGGACATCGTCACGGCCGAGAGTAGACAATGTCTACGTGCCAGACAACCTTCGGACGCGGCTGATCGACGCGGGTGTACGCCTACTCGACAGCGAGGGACCGGAAGGGTTGACCATCAGAGCGGTCACTCGCGAGGCCGGCGTCTCTCACGGCGCTCCCAGGCGGTACTTTCCGACGCTGAGCGCACTCGCCGCGGCCGTGGCCCGAGTCGGCCTCGTCGATCTCGGGACCGCGCTGAATTCTGCTGCACAACAGTCGGATTCACCCAGAGATGCTGTGGATGCGATGGCGCACGCGTACGTGCAATTCGCAGCGCAGCGCCCGGCGATGTTCGCTCTCATCTTTCGACACGACCTGCTCGCCGGCTCCGGTGAGAATCTGCGACAACAGTCGCGCCCCCTCTTCGAAGCACTCACCTCGACACTCGGCACCGTCGCGCCGGAAAATCCACAGTTCACAGCGCTGAGACTGTGGACCTCCGTGCACGGAATAGCCGCGCTGCACTCCACCCGAGCATTCGAACCGATCACTGACACCTCGGCAGTGCCGGACCTGATCCGCTGTGCAGTGCGCGACGTGATCGCAGACGCTAGCGGACCAGGGACCTGACCGATGCCGGCAACTGACGAGCGTTCTTGTACGGACCGACCACCGCGGCACCGAACGGACGATCGAGCAGCACGGCGGCGACCTCGCGCACCTCGTCGTTGCCGACGCTGTCGATACGCGAGAGCGTGTCGGTGATGTCGCGGTGATTGCCGTAGTTCAGTTCGCTACGACCGATACGGTTCATCCGGGAGCCCGAATCTTCCAGGCCCAGAACCAGTCCGCCGCGCAACGAGCCCTTCGCGCGAGCACACTCCGCATCGGTGATGCCCTCGGCCGCAACCTTGGCCAAGACCTCACGAATCACCGTGGTGACCTCGCCGAGGTTCTCCGGCTGGCATCCCGCGTACACCGAGAACGCACCGCTGTCGGCAAACGTGTCCACCGAGGAGTACACCGAGTAAGCCAGTCCGCGCTCTTCCCTGATCTCCTGGAACAGGCGAGAACTGAGCCCACCGCCGACAGCCGAATTGAGCACGGACAACGCCCAGCGATGCCCTTCGTGTCGACCGAACGCCCGCACACCCAGGCACAGATGCGCCTGCTCGCTGTCACGGGTGGTCAGGCTCAACGTGGGAGCGTTGCGTAATCGTGCTGTGCCACCGCGCCTTTCGGCCGGCCGCGCACCCTTCTCCAGATGGCCGGAGAATGCGCGGCGCACGAGCGAGACGATCTGCTTTTGATCGACGTTGCCTGCGACCGCCACGACCATGCGCTGCGGGGTGTAGCGGCGAACGTGAAACGAGTGCAGTTGAGAACGGGTCATCGATTCGATGGATTCGACGGATCCGATGATCGGACGCCCGATGGGGTGATCACCGAACATCGCTTCCAGGAAGGCATCTCCCAGCAGATCCTCGGGATCGTCGTCGCGCATGGAGATCTCTTCGAGAACCACCTGCCGCTCGACGTCCACATCCGCCGATCTACACCGACCGCGAAGCACCACATCGCTGACCAAATCGATGGCGAGTGCCACGTCCTCGTCGAGCACGTGCGCATAGAAACACGTGCTCTCCTTGGAGGTGAATGCGTTCAGCTCTCCCCCGACACCGTCCATCAGTTGGGCGATCTCGAGCGCACTGCGCGTCGGCGTCGACTTGAACAGCAGATGTTCGAGGAAGTGCGCGGCTCCGGCAACACTCGGTTGCTCGTCGCGTGAGCCCACTCCGACCCACACTCCGACCGACGCCGAGCGAACGCCGGGAACGAACTCGGTGACGACCCGAAGCCCGCCGGGCAGAGTCGTGCGTTGCACGCCGGCATCGATGGCGACGTTGTCCGTAACGGCCGAACGGTACGACCCGAGGGGACGTACCGTTCGGCTCGGTTGCTTCTTACTCAGCGCTGACCTCGGCGGGTGCCTCGGGAGCGTCGGCAGGAGCAGCTGCGTTGTCGTCTTCGACGGGAACGAGGCTGATCTTGCCGCGGTTGTCGATATCGGCGATCTCGACGCGCAACTTGGATCCGACGCTCACGACGTCCTCGACCTTGTTGATGCGCTTGCCGTTACCGAGCTTCGAGATGTGCACCAGTCCGTCGCGGCCCGGGAGCAGCGAGACGAACGCACCGAAAGCCGTTGTCTTGACGACGGTTCCGAGGAATCGCTCGCCGACCTTCGGCAGCTGCGGGTTGGCGATGGCGTTGATCATGTCGATCGCGGCCTGTGCGGACGGGCCGTCCGCTGCACCGACGTAGACAGTGCCGTCATCTTCGATCGAGATGTTGGCACCGGTCTGCTCGGTGATGGAGTTGATCATCTTGCCCTTGGGCCCGATGACCTCGCCGATCTTGTCGACCGGCACCTTGATCGCGGTGACGCGAGGTGCGTACGGGCTCATCTCGTCCGGGGTGTCGATGGCCTCGGCCATGACCTCGAGGATCGTCGTGCGAGCATCCTTGGCCTGCGACAGCGCGCCGGCGAGCACCTTGGAGGGGATGCCGTCGAGCTTGGTGTCGAGCTGCAGCGCCGTGACGAAGTCCTTGGTTCCGGCGACCTTGAAGTCCATGTCGCCGAACGCATCCTCGGCACCGAGGATGTCGGTGAGGGCGACATAACGGGTCTCGCCGTCGACCTCGTCGGACACGAGGCCCATGGCGATACCCGCAACCGGGGCACGCAACGGCACACCGGCATTGAGCAGCGACAGGGTCGAGGCGCAGACCGAGCCCATCGAGGTCGAGCCGTTGGAGCTCAGCGCCTCGGAGACCTGGCGGATGGCGTACGGGAACTCTGCCTGGCTGGGCAGAACCGGCAGCAGAGCGCGCTCGGCGAGCGCGCCGTGACCGATCTCGCGACGCTTCGGCGAACCGACGCGGCCGGTCTCACCGGTGGAGTACGGCGGGAAGTTGTAATGGTGCATGTAGCGCTTGGACGTCTCGGGCCCGAGCGAATCGACCTGCTGCGCCATCTTGACCATGTCGAGGGTGGTGACGCCCAGGATCTGGGTCTCGCCGCGCTCGAAGAGAGCCGATCCGTGGGTACGCGGGATGATCGCGACCTCGGCGGACAGCGACCGGATGTCGGTGATGCCGCGACCGTCGATACGGAAGTGGTCGGTGAGGATGCGCTGGCGAACCGACTTCTTGGTCAGTGCACGGAATGCGGCACCGATCTCCTTCTCGCGGCCGGCGAAGCTGTCTCCGACCGAGGTGAGAACCTGAGCCTTGACCTCGTCGAGCTTGCTCTCGCGCTCGGCCTTGCCTGCAATGGTGAGCGCCTCGTTCAGCGGGATCTTGGCGGCGTTCTCGACGGCCTCGAAGACGTCCGACTGGTACGCCGGGAAGACCGGGTAGTCGCCGGTGGGCTTGGCGGCCTTGGACGCGAGCTCCTGCTGTGCGGTGCACAGGGCAGCGATGAAGGGCTTCGAGGCCTCGAGGCCCTCGGCGACGACTGCTTCGTTGGGGGCGGTAGCGCCACCCTCGATGAGCTCGATGACGTTCTCGGTGGCCTCGGCTTCGACCATCATGATGGCGACATCTGCGTCAGCACCGGAGCCGGAGACGATGCGACCCGCGACGACCATGTTGAACACTGCCTTCTCGAGCTGCTCGTTGGTCGGGAAGGCGACCCACTGCTTGTCGATCAGTGCGACGCGAACGCCACCGATCGGGCCGGAGAACGGCAGGCCGGCGATCTGAGTCGAGGCCGATGCCGCGTTGATCGCGACGACGTCGTACAGATCGGCGGGGTTGAGGCTCAGGACGGTGATGACGACCTGGATCTCGTTGCGCAGTCCGTCGACGAACGTCGGACGCAGCGGCCGGTCGATCAGGCGGCAGGTGAGGATGGCGTCGGTGGACGGACGGCCCTCACGGCGGAAGAACGATCCGGGGATCCGGCCCGCGGCGTACATGCGCTCTTCGACGTCGACCGTCAACGGGAAGAAATCGAATCCCTCACGGGGGTGCTTGCCTGCGGTCGTTGCCGACAGCAGCATGGTGTCCTCGTCGAGGTACGCGGCGACTGCGCCCGCGGCCTGCTGTGCGAGGCGGCCGGTCTCGAAGCGGATGGTCCGCTTGCCGAACGTGCCGTTGTCGATGATCGCAGTGGCTTCGTAGACGCCTTCTTCGACGTCCAAGGTTGTGGTTTCCGACATGTGTTCTGTTCTCGTCCTCTCGTCTTTGCCGTGCCCGCGTGGACACACCACGAGCCCTCCTGGCTGTGGCGGCATACCTGTGCCGTCCATCTCCGAGATCTCTCGGGACGCGGCTGCGCGGAGGCGGCCATCGATCGAAGCCCACCGGATCTCGTATCCGAAAGGCCACTACCGAAGACCGTCACCACGGCGTGACAGGCATACACGGCGGTGTGCGGATGCCGTGCATCCGCTTTCTCGTGCTGGCGAAACTGTTCTTGCGGTACAAACACAGATAGCCAACGAGGAACAGTCTAAGCACTGCCTCGTTGGCTACTGCACTATTGCTGCGAGTCCGGTGTACACCGGCGCGTCGAACCGTGCATCGGTGACAACCTCGCGTCGATGCGAATTATCGACGCAGACCCAGACGCTCGATGAGCGAGCGGTAGCGGGTGACGTCGACCTTGGCGATGTACTTGAGCAGACGACGACGACGTCCGACCAGCAGCAACAGGCCGCGGCGGGAGTGGTGATCGTGCTTGTGCATCTTGAGGTGCTCGGTCAAGTCGACGATGCGCTTGGTGAGCATTGCAACCTGCGCCTCGGGCGAGCCCGTGTCGGTGGGGTGCAAGCCGTACTCGCCGAGAACGGCCTTCTTCTGTTCGGTGGTCAATGCCACTGGTACTACTCCTGATCAATGACGTCCGCGTGAAAGGAAGCAACGCGTCCCGCCGAACGAACGAGCGGGATCGAAGCCGGTACAGCCGCCGCGGACCGCAGCGAGCACCGAGGGGACAGCCTATCAGGCTGTGCTCGTCGCCAGAATGGAGCGGGCACGATCGGCGTCGCGGCCCATTTCCTCCACGAGCGCTTCCATCGAATCGAATTTCTCCATCCCGCGCAGCCGCTCGACGAAATCGACCGCCACATGCTGCCCGTACAGGTCGGCCTCACCGTCGAGCACGAACGCCTCGACAGTCCTGGTACGACCCGAGAACGTGGGATTGGTGCCCACCGACACCGCGGCAGGATGTCGCTCCCCCGGCGTGACCGTCCCCATGATCGGACCCGGCCCCAGCACGGTGAACCATGCCGCGTAGACGCCGTCGGCGGGAATGGCGGAGTACATGGGCGGCGCGACATTGGCTGTCGGATAACCCATTTGGCGACCTCGGCCGTCACCGTGCACAACGACACCCTCGACGCGGTGCGGTCGCCCGAGCGCGGCAGTGGCTGCAGCGACATCACCGGCGTCCACGCACGATCTGATGTACGTCGAGGAGAACGTCACGGCGTGCTCGGCGAGCAGGTTGACTCCGTCGACTGCGAATCCGGACCGTTCGCCGATCTTGCGCAGCATCGGGACGGTACCGAGTGCCTTCTTCCCGTAGGTGAAATTCTCGCCTACGACCACTTCGGCAACGTGCAGGCGTTCGATCAGGATCTCGTGGACGTATCGCTCGGGGGTGAGTTTCATCAGCTCGGGCGTGAACGGCATGACACAGAACACGTCGATTCCCAGTTCCTCGGCGAGTTCGGCTCGCCTCGTCAGGGTCGTCAACTGAGCAGGGTGGCTCCCCGGCCGCACGACTTCCATCGGGTGAGGATCGAACGTCATGAGCACGCTGGGAACGCCGCGCTTCTTCGCAGCGGCCACCGCTCGGCCGATCAGTTGCGCGTGTCCGCGATGAACGCCGTCGAAGACGCCGATCGTGAGCACGCACCGACCCCAGTCGGCAGGTACATCGTCGAGACCTCGCCATCTCTGCACACCGCGAAGCCTACGGCCCGACGGACGCTCGGTCACTCTCGGCCAGGCGTGTCGCACTTGGCAGGTATGGACAAAAAGGTATCCCCACGGTAAATATTTCGGGGTGCCTAACTTTTTTCTTCGCACGAGTGGATTTCGCACTCGACGCGTCGTCGTGAGCTGGGTGGTGGCCGGTCTCCTGGTCGTGGCGTCGACCAGCTGTGCCCGCGCCGTGGGCGACGACGATCCGGCTGCACTCGACGACGGCAGACCGCTCGTACTGACGACGTTCACCGTCCTCGCCGACATAGCCGCGAACGTCGCCGGTGAACACCTGCGAGTGGAATCGATCACAAAACCCGGTGCGGAGATTCACGGCTACGAGCCGACCCCGGGAGACCTCCGCACTGCCGAGCAGGCCGAGCTGATCCTGGACAACGGACTCGGACTCGAATCATGGTTCGCGAAGTTCGTCGAACGTGTTCCCGCACCGCACGCCGTGGTGAGTGCGGACGTGGAGCCGGTCTACATTCGCGACGATGCCTACGCGGGAAAGGCGAACCCACACGCCTGGATGTCGCCGGTCGTCGCCGAGACCTACGTGCAGAACATCGCCGACGCGTTCGTCGCACTCGACCCCGCCAACACCGACGACTACCGAGCGAACGCGGTCGCGTACATCGGACAACTCCGCGAGGTCGGTACCGAACTCGACGCCGACCTCTCCGCACTGCCCGAACGTCAGCGTGCACTCGTCACCTGTGAAGGTGCCTTCGGCTATCTGGCCCGTGACTTCGACTTGCAGGAGGCCTACCTGTGGCCGGTCAACGCCGAGCAGGAAGGAACGCCGAAGCAGGTGGTGCGCACCATCGATTTCGTTCGCGACAACGCTGTACCCGCGGTGTTCTGCGAGTCGACCGTCTCGGACAAGGCGCAGCTGCAGGTCGCCGAGGACACCGGCGCTCGATTCGGGGGAAAGCTGTACGTCGACTCGCTGAGCGATGCGTCCGGCCCCGTACCCACATACCTGGATCTACTGCGCTACGACGCACGGTTGATCACCGACGCACTGGTAGGAGAACAATGACCCGGAAGACTGGGACCCAGCACGACAGGGCCCCGCACGAGAACGGAGCAGCGCTGACGGTCGACACCGTCAACGTGCGATACCGCGACGTCGTGGCTCTCGTCGATGCCAGCCTCACGCTTGCACCAGGGCGGGTGTGCGGGTTGGTCGGCATGAACGGATCGGGCAAGTCGACGCTGTTCAAGGCCGTCATGGGCGTGGTCAAGCCCAACTCCGGCTCGATCACCGTGTTCGGCGGCGACCCCGCCCAGGCGCGCAAAGCAGGCACTGTCAGCTATGTGCCCCAGGCGGAATCGGTCGACTGGACGTTCCCGATCAGTGTGCGGGACGTGGTGATGATGGGCCGATACGGAAAGCAGAATCTTCTCCGTACTCCTCGAGCGGCCGATCGGCGCGCCGTCGACGAGGCCCTGCAGCGCGTCGACCTCGCCGATCTCGCGAACCGACAGATCGGCCAGCTCTCGGGTGGCCAACGCAAGCGCGCGTTTGTTGCCCGCGCCATTGCCCAGGAGGCGTCTTTGCTGTTGCTCGACGAGCCTTTCGCCGGAGTGGACAAGAAGACCGAGGCAACCATTACCCGGCTGCTGCGCGAACTCGCAGCAGACGGTGCATCGGTTCTCGTGTCCACCCATGATCTGCATGCCCTGCCGGACCTGTGCGACGAGGCGATCCTGCTCCAACAGCGGGTGCTGATGCACGGCAGTCCGGTCGAGGTACTTCGCCCCGAGAACCTCGCTCTGGCATTCGGCATAGATCCGACGAGGATCGACGAGCTGGGCGCAGGTTCTTTACGACCGGCCCGAACCTCGGAAGCGAGCTGAACCGTGTACGTGATCGACTTTTTCGTGGACCCACTCGAATACACCTTCATGCAACGCGCGCTCCTGGTGACCGTCACCGCCTCGATCGTGTGCGCGGTGCTGAGCTGTTGGCTCGTCCTCATCGGCTGGTCCCTGATGGGCGACGCGGTCTCGCACGCCGTTCTGCCCGGTGTCGCGTTGTCGTATCTGCTCGGTGCACCGTTCGCGATCGGAGCGCTGCTGTTCGCTCTCATCGCGGTCGGTGCCATCGGAGTCGTCCGCAACACCACCATCGTCAAGGAGGACGCTGCGATCGGCGTCGTCTTCACCACCTTGTTCGCGCTCGGCGTCGTCCTGATCTCGAAGTTTCCCAGCCAGATCGACCTCAATCACATCCTGTTCGGCAATCTGCTGGGCGTCTCGCAGGCCGACATGGTGCAGGTGTTCGTCCTGGGTGGAATCGCGCTGACCGTCATGATCGTCAAGCGTCGCGACTTCACGCTCTTCGCCTTCGACCGCACCCAGGCACGCGCCGTCGGAATCAATCCCACGGTGATCTCGGCCGTGATGCTGACCCTGCTGGCGCTGACCACCGTGGTTGCACTCCAGGCCGTCGGAGTGATTCTCGTCGTCGCGATGCTCATCACTCCCGGCGCGTCGGCGTACCTGCTCACACACAGCTTCGGCCGCATGCTCGTGCTGGCACCGCTGATCTCGGTGGGGTGCGCGCTGGTGGGGATCTATGCCAGCTTCTACCTCGACGTGTCCTCGGGAGGCAGCGTCGTGCTCACCCAGGGACTCGTCTTCGTGCTTGCCTACCTGCTGAGCCCATCACAGGGCATCGTCGTCCGCGCCCTGCGACAACGCCGACAGGTGCCGGCTGCTCCGGCCGGGTGAGATGTCTTTTTCCATTGGATTGCCTAAGCTCGGCGGCGTGGCGCAACAAAGAACCGATCCCGCACCGGCCGACGAGGGCGTCCAGCTGTCCGCGGTTGCGCAGGACTATCTCAAGGTCATCTGGACGGCCAGCGAATGGAGCGAGGACTCCGTCAGCACCAAGATGCTCTCCGAGCGCATCGGCGTCTCCGCCTCGACGGTGTCCGAGGCGATTCGCAAGCTCGCCGATCAGGGCATGGTCGACCACGCCCGCTACGGAGCCATTTCCTTGACCGAGAAAGGTCGCCTGGCTGCCATCGGCATGGTGCGTCGGCACCGGCTGATCGAGACCTATCTGGTCCGCGAACTGGGCTACGGCTGGGACGAAGTGCACGACGAGGCGGAGATTCTCGAACACGCCGTCTCGGACCTGATGATGGACCGGATCGACGCCAAATTGGGCCACCCCGAACGCGATCCGCACGGAGATCCGATTCCGTCGGTCGACGGTGCGATCGAGACTCCGTCCGCGACCCGCCTGAGCGAGTACCTCGACGGACAGTCCGGCCGAGTCGCCAGAATCTCCGACTCCGATCCTGCGATGCTTCGCTACTTCGATTCGGTCGGTATCACGCTCGACCTGCCGATCACGGTGATCGAACGACGTGACTACGCCGGCACGGTTGCCATCGAACTCGCGCGGGACGATGCCACGGACTCCATCGACCTGGGCCATCGCGCCGCCGAGGCGATCTGGATGGTTCCCGCGAACTGATTGCCGGGCCGGTTCAGTGCCCGCGCAAGGTCGCGGGCCGCACGACCATGACCGAACTGGCCCGCTTGCCCTTCTCCTGAAGCAGAGCAATGGTGTGACCGGTCGGATCGACGGCTGCGTACACCCCATCGATTCCGATCGGATCCAGCCACCGGCCCTGGCTCAGTGATTCCGCCTCGCCTGCATCGATCTGCCGGTGCGGAAAAGCGGTGCGTGCGGCCTCGTCGATATCGAGACTGACGGCCGGATCCTCGGCCAACTCCTCGAGTGTCCGCGCATGCTCGAGGGTGAAGGGACCGACGCGTGTGCGGCGCAGCACGGTCAGGTGACCGCCGACGCCCAGCGCCGCACCGAGATCTCGCGCCAGCGCGCGCACGTACGTCCCCGACGTGCACTCCACCTCCACATCGAGGTCGACGAAGGTGGCTTCGTGTTCGACGACATCACGCCTGGCCGTCACATCGAATCGGGTGACACTGACTTTCCGGGCGGCAAGGGTGAACTCCTCGCCGGCTCGAGACAGCTTGTGCGCTCGCTGTCCGTCGACCTTGATGGCACTGACACTCGCCGGCACCTGCTCGATGTCACCGGTCAACGCCGAGATCGCGGTCGCGATGTCCGCATCGGAGAGGTGCGAGGCCGAGACATCCGCCAGAACGTCACCCTCGGCGTCGTCAGTCGTCGTACTGCGGCCGAGCCGCACCGTCGCGGTGTACGACTTGGTGGTCAGTGAGAGCAGCCCGAGCATCTTGGTCGCCCGCTCCACACCGAGCACCAGCACTCCGGTCGCCATGGGGTCGAGAGTTCCCGCATGGCCGACCTTTCTGGTGCGCAACAGTTTTCGACACGACGCCACGACATCGTGACTCGTCACGCCCGGTCCTTTGTCGACCACCAATAAGCCGGCACCGACGAGACCGGACGAAATCTTTTCGCGAGCACTCACGAGAGAGCATTGTGCCAGGCGCGACCAGCCGGTCGTCACATCACCGAGATTGCCGTCATCACCAGTCCGTTGGCCACCATCCATCGACCGTCGAACGACGTCAGAGGAGGCCCGGAGACGGTATCGCCGGGCACCAGCAGTTCGGATCTGAACGTCCCGGAGATGTCGTCACCGGAGCCGGTGCGCTCGAAGGTGATGTGCGCGTCCTCGAAACCGAGCCACCGTCCGGTCAACGGCTCCCAGGCCTTGTACGTCGCTTCCTTGGCGCAGAACAACACTCGATCCCAGTGCACGTCCTCGCGGCCCGCGGTCGCGAGCCAGTCTCGCTCTGCCTCCAGGCTCACCGCCTCCAGCACACCGTCGGGTAGAGGCCCGTGCGGCTCGGCGTCGATGCCGACCGATCGCACCTGCATCGAATAGGCCAATACGGCACCGCGATAACCGTCGCAGTGCGTCAACGATCCGACCACACCCTTCGGCCACTGTGGCGCACCGGATTTGCCTCGCATGATCGGTGCGGGCTCCACGCCCAGCTTTCCCATCGCCACTCGAGCACAGTGCCGAGCCGAGGTGAACTCACGCTTGCGCTTGTCCACAGCCTTGGCGACCAACGGGGCTTCGAGTGGATGGGGCACCAAGTCCGGTGGGTCGACGAACAGTTCGGCCGAGACCACACCGTTCGGAAGTATGGATTCGATCACTTGCCCGCCCTCATCTTCTCTACTTCTGCTTCCATCTCGGGAGTCACGGTGAAGTGCCCGCCCCATTTGTTCAACGACCCCGGCGGATACTCGGGAACCGGAAGAATTTGCCGCAGAACGTTCTTCGGCAGTCCACGGCGCTGCCACTCGCGCGGGTAGCCCACCGACACCTCCTCGAAGCGAACGCCGTCGTAGTAGGTGGTACGCGGAATGTGCAGGTGCCCGTACACCGAGCAGATCGCGTTGTACCTCGTGTGCCAATCCGCCGTGAGAGTCGACCCGCACCACAGCGCGAACTCCGGGTAGAAGAGCACCTCGGTCGGCTGACGGACCATCGGAAAGTGGTTGATCAGCACCGTGGGAACGGTTGTATCGAGGGCATCGAGCCGGTCACGAGTGGAGTCGATGCGCGCATGGCACCACGCATCCCGCGTGGCATACGGCTGCGAGGACAGCAGAAATTCGTCCGTGGCGACGACGTTCTTCTCTCGCGCGATCGCCAGCCCGTGCTCCTTGTCCCGAGCTCCCTGCGGCAGGAAGGTGTAGTCGTACAGCAGAAACATCGGCACTATCGTCGCCGGACCACCCTCTCCCTCCCACAGCAGGTACGGATCCTCCGGAGTGACGACGTCGATCTCACGGCACAGGTTGACCAAGTACTCGTATCGGGCTGCTCCGTGGATCTGGACGGGATCTTTCACCGTCGTCCACAGCTCGTGGTTTCCGGGAACCCAGATGACCTTCGCGAAACGACTGCGCAGCAGTTCGAGCGCCCACTTGATGTCGTCGGTCTTCTCCGACACGTCACCGGCCACGATCAGCCAGTCGTCGGGAGACTCGGGGAAGATGTCCTCGGTGACGGGCTTGTTGCCCCGATGTCCGACGTGAATGTCGCTCACTGCCCACAGCTTCGCTGCCACTGATGACCCCTTCCGATCCGTTCGGCCGTCGACGTCGAGTCGCCGAACCGTCCGAGAACGTATCAACGCTCAATCCTCCACGGAGATTCCGCGGCGCATCCAGGCGGGGTGAAGCGGTAGCTCCCGTCATGACCGACGGTCCCGGCCGCACTGGAGGCAATCCGCTCGTCGTAACCGCAGATTCGGGTATATGGTGCCTTTCATGACTTTTTTGCGGACGACCAAGACAGCGCGGGTGTCGCGATGACGGTGCCTCCGGTCCGCATTCGAGACGCTGCCGCACTGCTCGGCGTCAGTGACGACACCGTGCGGAGGTGGATCGACGGCGGCACACTCGCCTCGTTCGAGGACGAGACAGGGCGCAAGGTGATCGCCGGCAGTGACCTCGCCGCTTATGCCCGCCAGCATGCCGCGCCCCCACCCGAAGTGGCCTCCGGCGGCAGTTCTGCCCGCAACCGACTGGTCGGGCTCGTCACCGGGTTCGTCTCGGACACGGTGATGAGCGAGGTCACCATGCAGTGTGGGCCCTTTTCCATCGTGTCCCTGATGAGTACCGAGTCCGTTCGTGAACTCGGACTGGAGCCGGGCAAGGTGACCGTCGCGGTCGTCAAAGCCACCACGGTCATCGTCGAGACACCCTAGATCGCAGGAGATTTCAGTGCAGACACTCAGACCGGCATTCGTGGCTCTCGTTGCCGTCACTCTTGTCCTCACCGGATGCGACAGGGCATCCGAATCCGGTGCCTCCGATCCGGCCGCGACCGGCAATACCGTCGGGGGTGACATCACCGTCTTCGCCGCAGCATCCCTGCGAGCGACGTTCACCGAACTGGGTACGCGCTTCGAGGCCGAGCACCCCGGCACCTCGGTCGAGTTCAGCTTTGCCGGATCCTCCGATCTGGCCACGCAGCTGATCTCCGGCGCACCCGCCGATGTCTTCGCCTCCGCGGATACGAAGAACATGACGAAGGCGGTCGACGCCGGCGTGGTGGCAGGTGATCCCGTCGACTTCGCCTCGAACACCCTGACCATCGTCACCGCGCCGGGCAACCCGGATCGCATCACGTCGTTCGCCGATCTGGCGAACCCCGACATTCTGACGGTGATCTGTGCACCTCAGGTGCCGTGCGGTGCGGCGACGGCAGCCGTGGAAGCCGCGACCGGCACGGACATCCCGGCGGTGAGCGAGGAATCGTCGGTCACCGATGTACTGGGCAAAGTCACGTCGGGTCAAGCCGATGCCGGGCTGGTGTACGTCACAGACGCAGCAGGGTCGGGTGACTCCGTGACAGCAGTGCCGTTCGCGGAATCGAGCGAAGCCGTCAACACCTATCCGGTTGCGACACTGAATGGGTCCGAGAACGACGCCACCGCTCGCGCGTTCGCCGAGTTCGTCACCGGACCGGTCGGCCGAGACGTCCTCGCCCGAGCCGGCTTCGCCGCTCCGTGACCGTACGCGTCGCCGATGGCGGGCGATCGGCGGTAGGGGTACCGCTGTGGATCTTCGTTCCGGCGACCGTCGGCGCGCTGGTCGTCGTGGCACCCCTTGCCGCGATGTTCACCCGCATCGACTGGTCGAACTTCGTCGGTCTCGTCACCTCGGAGTCTGCGGTCGCAGCGCTGGTCCTGAGCCTGAAGACGGCCACAGCCAGTACGGTGATGTGCGTGCTGCTGGGTGTACCGATGGCAATCGTGCTCTCCCGCAGCACTGTTCGTGGCCTGTCGGTACTCCGCTCCCTGGTCGTACTCCCTCTGGTCCTGCCTCCGGTGGTCGGCGGTATCGCGTTGCTCTACACATTCGGCCGTCAAGGCCTGCTCGGCGAACATCTCGAAGCGTTCGGAATCCGAATCGCGTTCACCACCTCCGCCGTCGTGTTGGCGCAGGTGTTCGTGTCGCTGCCGTTTCTCGTCGTGAGCGTCGAAGGCGCACTGCGTACGGCCGGAAGTCGCTACGACGTGGTTGCGGCGACTCTGGGGGCAACGCCGACCACTGTTCTACGCCGCGTCACCGTTCCCTTGATCTTGCCTGGATTGATATCCGGTACCGTTCTCGCGTTCGCACGCGCACTCGGCGAATTCGGAGCGACCTTGACCTTCGCGGGCTCGCTCGAAGGAGTCACCCGAACCCTGCCGCTGGAGATCTATCTACAGCGCGAGGCCGATCCCGATGCCGCGGTGGCGCTGTCGCTGGTGCTGATCCTGGTTGCTGCCGTCGTCGTCGTCACCGCGCGCGGTACTCGATCGTCGGGTTCGCTGTGAGCTCGCTGCACGTTCGCGCCACTGTCGATGTCCGCGGCGTCGACATCGAACTCGACGTCGAAGAGGGTGAGACGGTCGCCGTCCTCGGCCCCAACGGGGCCGGCAAATCGACACTGCTGGAGCTGGTGTCGGGGTCGGTGGTGCCCGACGACGGCATCGTCCGACTCGGCGAGGACACGTTGACCGACACCTCGTCGAAGACCTTCGTTCCGATCCACGCGCGAGGTGTTGCCACTCTCGCGCAGGACGCACTCCTGTTTCCCCACATGGACGCTCGAACGAACGTCGCCTTCGCGCCGCGGAGCGCGGGTGAGAGCCGAGCGTCCTCGAAGACTGTGGCCGATACGTGGCTGGCCGCGGTAGGAGCCTCTCATCTGGCCGACCGTCGCCCGGACCAATTGTCCGGTGGCCAAGCCCAACGCATAGCGATCGCACGCGCTCTTGCCGCCGATCCTCGACTACTGCTGCTCGACGAACCCCTTGCGGCGTTGGACGTCGAGACAGCACCGGCGCTCCGCAGAGTGCTGCGATCGGTAGTGCGCGACAGGTCCCGCACGGCGCTGATCGTCACCCACGATCTGCTCGACGTCGTCGCGTTGGCCGATTCCGTCGCGATCGTCGACGGCGGGCGCGTGGTGGAGCGGGGCTCGGTTGCCGAGGTACTCGCGGCTCCCCGAAGCGAATTCGGTGCCCGAATCGCCGGAGTCAACCTGCTCTCCGGCCGTGCGGCCGACGCCGACGGCACGACCGCACTGACCACGAGCTGGGGCTTGACGGTCCACGGATCAGGGCAACACGTCACCGGGACGTCGCTGGTCGCGGTCTTCTCCCCCGCCGCTGTCTCGGTGCACCCGACAGCCCCCCATGCCAGCCCACGGAACGTTTTCGAGGTCGTGATCGACGAGATGGAGGTGCAGGGCTCCGGCATTCGCGTCCGATCTCGTCCGCATCCCGACGGCTCGCCCGGAATGGCCGCCGACATCACCCCCGCAGCGGTCTCCGATCTGGGGCTCGAGCCGGGGCGCAGCGTGTATTTCGTGGTGAAGAGCCTCGAAGTTGCTCTGCATCCCGCGTTGCCGTCACCGTCGTAATTGACGATCGCTGCCGATCACCAGCCACTTACCGGACAGCACTCGTCCGGCCACCGCGAGCATGCGCAAGGCGACGAAAACACCGAGTCCGATCCAGATCCCCACCAAGCCCCAGTCGAAGACCAGAGCGGACCAGATGAACGGCAGGAACCCCACGACGGCACATGCCATGGTGGCGTTCCGCAGGAACGCTGCATCGCCACTGCCGAGCAGCACTCCGTCCAACGCGAACACCACGCCGGCAATGGGAATGATCGCCACGAAGATCCACCAGATCGCATGCATCTGATCGACGACCGACGCATCGGTGGTGAACAGGCCTGGGACGAACGAACGCCCGACGGCGAACACACCGGCCAGGACCACGGCGAATACGGTCGACCATGCCGTCAAGCGCCATGCCAGTGCGCGCGCATCCTCGGTTCGGCCGGCACCCAACGCAGCCCCGACGAGGGTCTGCGCGGCAATTGCCAACGAATCGAGCATGAGTGACACCAGGTTCCACATGTGCAGCACCACCTGGTTCGCGGCGACCGAGGCGGCCCCGAATCTCGACGCGACCGCGGCTGCAGAGAGGAAGCAGGCCTGAAACGCGAGGCTGCGCACGATGAGATCGCGACCGAGTACCAACTGCGCACGCATCACCGACCATCGCGGACGCAGTTCGGTGCTTTCTCGAACCACTGCGACGACGAACAATGCACCGGCGACGCCCTGACCGATCACGTTGGCCACAGCCGATCCGACCAGCTCCAATCGTGGGAATCCGAACAACCCGTGAACCAGAAGCGGGCACAGTACCGCCGACACACCGAAGCCGAGCACAACGAAACGTAGCGGTGTCACGGTGTTCTGAACACCGCGCATCCACCCGTTTCCGGCCAACGAGATCAGGATGAACGGCACACCCAACAGCGCGATGCGCAGCCACGCGATCGCCTCGGCGGCGATGTCGCCACCTCCGGTCAAGACCGACACCACAGGCTCGGCCGCGAGTTGCACGACCGCCACGATGACGACCCCGAGCCCGAATGCCAACCAGGTTGCTTGAACCCCCTCGCCTACGGCGTCGTGTTCGCGCCCGGCACCGTGCATACGAGCGGCTCGGGCAGTCGTGCCATAGGACAGGAAGGTCAACTGGGTGCTGACCTGTGCGAGTACCAAACCACCGATTGCCAAGCCGGCGAGCGCCAGGGCGCCGAGTCGGCCGACCACCGCGGCATCGAACAACAGGTAGAGAGGCTCTGCGGCGAGGACGCCGAGAGAGGGAAGGGACAAGCCGAGTATTCGACGAGCAGTGACCGGCGAGGAACTCACGACGTGGACAAGGCTCCGCGCAGAGCGTCGATCACATCGCCGAGTTCACCGGTCGCGGTGTAGCCGGCCGCGTTGCGGTGTCCGCCACCTCCGAGGGCACACGCCACCGCCGACACATCCACCTCGGTCTTGGACCGCAACGACACCACCCAGACCGTGCCGAAGTCCTGCTGCTTGAGCACGGCAGCCACTTCGGCTTCGGACGTGGTGCGGACGATGTCGATGACACTCTCGATCTCTTCCGACCGCAATCCGGCCGCGTCTTCACTGCGGATGACCGCGTACACCAACCCGCGCCCGTCGGCCGCCTCGGGAATCAACGATGCCGAACCGAGCACCGACCCGAGCATCGGCAGCCACTCGAACGGGTGAGTATCGAGCAGCTTGCGCGCGATGTGTGCGCCGTCGATCCCCGTCGCCAGCAGTCGCTCGGCCAGCAGATGCGAACCCGGGCGAACCCATCGGAACGAACCGGTGTCGGTGACCAGGCCGGCGAACAGCAGGTGCGCCAGATCGGCGTCGATCTCGACACCCCACTGGTCGAACAGCCGCGCGATCACAGCAGTCGTCGACTCCGCTGACGCATGCACCACGTTGACCGTTCCGAATCGGGTGTTGCTGCGGTGATGATCGATGACGAGGCTGGTCGACGCAGAATCGAGCCGGTCACCCAACGACCCCAGCCGGCCCCGACTTCCGGCGTCGACCGTGACGACCAGATCCACCGTGTCGGCCACCTTGTCGGCGTCGACCAGCAGGTGCCGGCCGGGCAGCTCGTTCATCGACTCGGGCAGAAAAGCCGGCGCTGCGAAGGCCACTTGCACATCGGTGCCACGACGTTCGAGTACCGAGCCGAGCGCCAGCCCGCTACCGATCGTGTCTGCGTCGGGCTGCACATGGCACAGAACGGTCACCGAGGATGCACGTTCGAGCATCTCGATCGCCCGCGCCAGATCCTCGTCCTGCTGCGACTCTGCCCCCGAACCATCGGACATGTCAGTCGGCTTCGGCTGGCTCGACGTCTGCAGGAGTGGAGCCTGCGGAATGACCATCCAAGTCTGCGACTTCGCGCGGAGCTTTGTACGGGTCCGGGTCTCCGGCAGGTTTGGCGTTCGCACGCGCACGGGCCAGTTCCTCGTCGGCCACGCGGGCGCGTTCGAGAAGGTCTTCCATGTGGCGCGCGGTGTCGGGCACCGTGTCGGTCACGAACGTCAAGGTCGGTGTGTACCGCACACCCGTTCCGGCTCCGACCTTCGAGCGCAGCACACCCTTGGCCTTCTCCAGTCCTGCCGCGGCAGCCTGCAGGTCGGGCGGAGTATCGAGGTCTTCACCCATCACGGTGTAGTACACCGTGGCGTCGTGCAGGTCAGCGGTGACTTTGGTGTCGGTGATGGTCACGAACGCGAGCCGCGGATCTTTGATCTCGTGATCGATCGCCGTCGCAACGATGGCAGCGATTCGCTTGGACAACTTACGAGCCCTGGCCTGATCCACCACGACAATCACACTCCTCTTTCATGGCCGGACGTCGACCGAAGTGCGACGTCCCGGCGGCTGCGTTGTACACGCCTGCCGAACAGTGCTCGACAGGACTTCCCGAATCAATCCTCGGGTCCGAATATTCTCCGACGTACTGCCAACAATTCCAGATCGTGGCGTTCGGCGACGTGCCGTTCGCATTCGTCCAGCTTGTCGTGCAGCAGGTCCACATCGGTACCAGCGGCCGCGACTCCCAGCAACGACCGTCGAATACGTTCTCGTTCACCGGTTTCCGCAGCCGACACTCCCAGCCTTTGCAGATCACCCAGTACCGGTTCCATCATCGACCGCTTCTCGGCCAGCGAACGTACGTCCCCCAACAACACGTCCAACTCCAGAGCACCCAGATACACGCTGACGTCCTTCGATCGGCTCCGACGACAAAGCCGGTGGCGGTACAACTGTCGTACCACCACCGGCTCGAAAGTCGGAGCGCAGTGTCACTCCCCTGGCTTCACCACCGAGCCGACGCGACCGGATGCGGAGCCGAACGGCTCCGCATCCGTTCTAGTCGCGCGGCTTTTCACGGAGTTCGTACGCCTCGATGACATCGCCCACCTTGATGTCGGAGTACGTCACCGTCAAACCACACTCGTATCCCTCACGGACCTCCGTCGCGTCGTCCTTCTCGCGGCGGAGCGAGGAGATCGTGACGGTTTCCGCAACAACGGCACTGTCTCGGATGAGTCGTGCCTTCGCGTTGCGACGGATCGTACCGGAGGTGACGAGGCAACCGGCGATGTTTCCGACCTTGGAGGAACGGAACAGCGCGCGGATCTCGGCCTGCCCGAGGGCAACCTCCTCGTACACCGGCTTGAGCATGCCCTTGAGGGCCTTCTCGATCTCGTCGATCGCCTGGTAGATCACCGAGTAGTACCGGATGTCGACGCCTTCGCGGTTGGCCAGCTCGGTGGCTTTGCCCTCCGCTCGAACGTTGAAGCCGATGATGATCGCGTTGGATGCCGACGCCAGGTTGACGTTGGTCTCCGTGACGCCACCTACACCGCGGTCGATGACCCGAAGTTCGACCTCGTCGTCGATCTGGATCCCGAGCAGCGCCTCTTCGAGAGCCTCGACGGTTCCCGAGTTGTCACCCTTGAGGATCAAGTTGAGCTGCGAAGTCTCCTTCAGAGCTGCATCGAGATCGTCGAGGCTGATGCGCTTACGGCTCTTGGCTGCGAGCGCGTTCCGCTTGCGTGCATTCCGACGATCGGCGATCTGACGGGCGATCCGGTCCTCGTCGACGACCAGAAGGTTGTCACCTGCACCGGGCACCGACGTGAAGCCGATGACCTGAACGGGCCGGGACGGCAACGCCTCGGTGACGTCCTCGCCGTGCTCGTCGACCATTCGGCGGACGCGTCCGTACGCGTCACCGGCAACGATCGAGTCACCGACACGGAGCGTTCCGCGGGCGATGAGCACGGTCGCGACCGGCCCACGACCACGGTCGAGGTGGGCCTCGATGGCAACACCCTGAGCGTCCATGTCCGGGTTGGCGCGTAGATCGAGCGACGCGTCGGCCGTCAGCAGCACCGCTTCGAGAAGGGCATCGATGTTGGTGCCCTGCTTGGCGGAGATGTCGACGAACATGGTCTCGCCGCCGTATTCCTCGGCGACCAGACCGTATTCGGTCAGCTGCTGCCGGATCTTGTCCGGGTTCGCGCCTTCCTTGTCGATCTTGTTGACCGCAACCACGATCGGCACATCGGCCGCCTGGGCGTGGTTGATGGCTTCCACCGTCTGCGGCATGACGCCGTCGTCGGCTGCAACCACCAGGATCGCGAGGTCGGTGGCCTTGGCACCACGGGCACGCATGGCCGTGAAGGCCTCGTGACCGGGGGTGTCGATGAACGTCACGAGACGTTCGTTGCCCTCGAGCTCGGTCAACACCTGGTAGGCACCGATGTGCTGCGTGATGCCGCCTGCTTCGCCTTCGCGCACCGTGGTGTTACGAATCGAGTCCAGCAGTCGAGTCTTGCCGTGGTCGACGTGGCCCATGACGGTGACCACCGGGGGACGCTGTTCGAGATCGTCCTCGCCGCCGGCGTCCTCGCCGTAGGTGAGGTCGAACGAGTCGAGCAGTTCACGATCTTCGTCCTCGGGGCTGACGACCTGAACGACGTAGTTCATCTCGCCGCCGAGCAGCTCCAGCGTCTCGTCGTTGACCGACTGCGTCGCAGTGACCATCTCGCCGAGGTTGAACAGGGCCTGCACCAGTGCGGCCGGGTTCGCGTCGATCTTGTCCGCGAAGTCCGACAGCGAAGCGCCGCGGGCGAGACGAATGGTCTCGCCGTTGCCGCGGGGCAGCCTGACGCCGCCGACTGCGGGAGCCTGCATGCTCTCGTACTCGGCGCGTTTCGCCCGCTTCGACTTGCGGCCACGACGGACCGCTCCGCCGGGACGACCGAAGGCACCTGCTGCTGCGCCACGCTGACCGGGACGGCCACCGCCGCCGGGACGGCCACGGAAGCCGCCTGCGGGAGCGCCGCCTGCGGGGGCACCACCGGGAGCGCCCGGAGCGCCACCGCCGCGGTAGCCACCGCCGCCGCCACCACCCGGACGTCCGCCCGGTGCGCCACCGGGGCGACCGGGGCGTCCTGCTGCGGGTCCCGGACGAGCCGAACGGGTCGGCATCGCACCCGGATTGGGGCGAGGGGGCATCGAGCCCGGGCTCGGACGAGGTCCGGCATGGCCCGGAGCGGGACGAGGCCCACCCTGACCGGGAGCCGGACGGCTGCCGGCCGACGGTGTGGCGGGACGAGGCCCACCCTGTCCGGGAGCGGGACGTCCGCCGCCGGGACGCGGGGCTCCGGGAGCCGGCCGAGGAGCCGGTCGTTCCACGGGGGCCGAGGAGTAGGGGTTGTTGCCGACACGCGGAGCCTTGGGGCCTGGCTTGGGGCCGGGACCTGCGGGCTTGGGTGCTGCCGGGGCCTGGGTTGCGTCGGCGGTGTCGGCCGACGCGGCCGGAGCCTGCTCGACCGGAGCAGCGGGCTGCGCGGCGGGCGCGGCCGGTGCCGGAGCAGCGGGTGCAGCCGGAGCTGCTTCGACGGGTGCCTGTGCTACCGGAGCTGCGGGTGCTTCCGGCTCTGCCTGGCGGGGTGCAGGCTTGGGGCCCGGACGGGGTCCACCAGGCTTCGCTGCGCCCGGCTTCGCGGTGCTGCTGGCGGCGCGATCGGCCGCTGCGCGACCGTTGGGTGCTGCTGCGGCGGGTGCCGACGCGTCCGCGTTCTCGGACGGGAAGGACTCACGAAGTCGACGGGCCACCGGGGCCTCGACTGTGGATGATGCGGACTTGACGAACTCGCCCTGCTCTTTGAGCCGTGCGAGTAGTTCCTTACTGGTGACACCGAGTTCTTTTGCCAACTCGTGCACGCGGGCCTTGCCTGCCACTGCTCTCCTCACTGAGAGGCCGAGCGAGGCTTGGTGCCCGCACGACCTCGGGTTATCTCCGATGGACGTTCATCGTTGGTGCTTCACGGTGTGCTCATCAGTGCTGTTGCCTGTTCTTGTCGACGGGTGTTGCTCTTGTCGTATCCTCGGCCGGTAGTGGGCCGTGCTCTTCGAGCACGGCTGTCACTGCGGACGATTCCACATTTCCCGATATCCGAAACGCACGACCGAAAACTCGGCGTCGCTCCGCATTGTGCAGGCATTCTCGGCTGTAGTGCAACCACGCACCACGGCCGGACATCGAATGCCGGATGTCGGGGACGAGAGCGAATTCGTGCGAACCAGCTTCTCGAACCACGATCCTCAACAGATCGGCGGCCGGAACTCGCTCCCTGCACCCGACGCATGTACGAATCGGCCGGGCTTTCACAACCGGATACTCGCGTTCATGCTTCTGGGAAGAGACTTCGTTACCGAACCATCGACCACTCTACCGCTGTATTGCCTCGAACTCCGCATTCCGGCCCTATGCGCTGGTCGTCTCGGGTGCCGCCGCATCGCTGCGGATATCGATACGCCAACCGGTCAGTCGAGCAGCCAGTCGAGCGTTCTGTCCTTCCTTGCCGATCGCAAGAGAGAGCTGGTACTCCGGAACCACCACACGAGCCGCGCGAGCAGCAGCATCCACGACCGTCACAGAGACAACCTTGGACGGTGAGAGCGCATTCCCGACGAACGTGGCCGGGTCCTCGTCGAAATCGATGATGTCGATCTTCTCGCCCGCCAGTTCACTCATCACGTTCCGCACCCGCTGCCCCATCGGTCCGATACAGGCACCTTTGGCATTGAGGCCCGACACCGTGGAGGCGACAGCGATCTTCGACCGATGACCCGACTCGCGTGCGACCGCCACGATGTCCACGGAACCGTCGGCGATCTCGGGTACCTCGAGGGCGAACAATTTGCGCACCAGATTCGGATGGGTGCGTGAGAGTGTGATCTGCGGACCCCGGTTGCCCCGAGCGACTCCGACGACGTAGCACTTGATGCGTTCGCCGTGTTCGTACGTTTCACCGGGAACCTGCTCGGCGGGAGGCAGGAGTCCGTCGGCCCCGTTGGCGTCGCTGCCGATGCGCACGATGACGGTGCCCTTGGCGTTGGCGCGCGTGTCGCGCTGGATGACGCCGTTGACGATCTCACCCTCGTGAGTGGAGTACTCACCGAACGACCGCTCGTGCTCGGCGTCGCGCAGGCGCTGCAGAATGACCTGGCGCGCGGTGGTGGCTGCGATACGCCCGAAGCCCTCCGGGGTGTCGTCCCACTCGGAGATCACGTTGCCGTCGGCGTCGATTTCCTTGGCCATCACGCGAACGGATCCGGTCTTGCGATCGACATCGATCCACGCGTTGGACTGGTGCCCCTCGGTGTGCCGGTAGGCGGTCAACAACGCGGTCTGGATAGTCGAGATCACCATCTCGATCGGAATTCCCTTGTCCGCCTCGATCGCCCGCAGTGCGGCAATGTCGATATTCACTTGTTCGACCCTTCTTCCGGTGCTTCCACATCCACGATTTCGTCGGTGTTCGCAGGCGAGGGCCTGCTGCCGACCACGCCACCCGCCAAGTCCATCTCCTCGGCGGTGGGCCTTGAAAATTCCACCTGTACAACAGCTTTCACGACGTCTGTCAGCACTATCGACCGCGTGGACAGCACGCCCTTCTCCTTGGTCACCACGGTGACCGAATCTCCGTCGAGTAGACCGACCCGACCGTCCAGCTTGCTCTCGGCCAACTCGATGCGCACCTTGCGTCCGCGGGCCCGACGCCAATGCCGCGGCTCGGTCAGGGGCCGGTCGATTCCGGGAGTGGTGACTTCGAGCGTGTACGGCGCTTCACCGAAATCCGTCACCGCATCGAAGGCGTCGGAGATCTCTCGGCTCAGCTCAGGGAGCGCGTCCAGGTCGATGCCCTCTTCTCGATCGACCATGATGCGCACCGCGCTGTGCTTGCCTGCTGCGACGACGTTCACGTCTTCGAGGTCGTAGCCCCGTTCTCGAACGAGGTCGGCGAGTAGTTCGACAACCCTCTCCTTGGACGGAACAGGCATGTCGCGAACTCCTCGTGTGTAGTTGTGGGCGGTCCGACGAGCGGCAGCCGGACTGCGTTTGCCGAACCAACAGAGTACCGCCCCGCAGACACTGCTCGTGACCACGCACGCCGTCACGACACGCGGGCATGGCACGTGCAGGCGCTGCGGTCTGGCACGATGTCGGGGTGCCCACGCCGATCGCCCCCTTTGCGCTCAGTCGCCGCGGGTTGTTCCGACTCGCCGGTGCCGCAGCCCTGTCTGCGGCCACCGTCTCCACCGTTGCGGCTTGCGCCCAGGACGAGATCTCCGGCCCCGCGCTCGATTCTCTGACCGCACAGCTGCGTGCTGCCCGTAGCGACGCAACGGATGCCACAGCGGCAGCGACCGCGATTCCCGACTACGCAGCTGCGCTCGGAGTCGTTGCGGCTCAGCGGACAGAGCACGCCGATGCGCTCGACACCGAGATCGCCCGCGCCACCGGTGCAACGACCGACACCTCCACGTCAGCCAGCACGACCACCGTCGCTCCCCCGGCTCCGCCACCGGACATCGCGGCGGTGCGGGAGATGTTGACCACGTCCGCTCGCAATGCAGCGGACGCGGCTCGAAACGAAAGCGGTTATCGGGCCGGTCTTCTCGGTTCGATCAGTGCGTCGTGCACAGTGTCGGCTCTGGTGGTGCTGGCATGAGCGATCTCGGTCCGGAACAGCAAGGTCTGGTCGACGCCCTCGAAGCCGAGTACGCGGCGGTATTCGCCTACGGCGTCGTCGCGGCGTTCTCCAACCCCACGCGCGCCGACCTGGTCGCAACGAACACTGCTGCCCATCGTGCACGCAGAGACGCAACCATCGACGCGCTCCAGGCAGCCAGTGTCGCCGTCCCCCTCCCCGATCCTGCATACGCATCACCGTTTCCGGTAACCGACGCGATCTCGGCCACTCGGTTGGCTGCCCAGGCCGAGATCGACACGTGTGTGGCGTGGCGTTCGCTGATCGAACGCAGCCAGTCCGGCGGTACGCGCGAGATGGGAGTCCAGGCGTTGACCGACGCCGCGGTTCGGCTCGCGACGTGGCAACAGATCCTGGGAGTCACACCGTCGTCGACGGCATTTCCCGGTCGACCGTGACGGCCTCCGCCCCAGCGGCGGAACGACCCGGCATGAACAGTGCCGCGACCAGTCCGATCCCGACTGCTCCTGCGCCGACGAGTAGGGCCGGTGCCAGAGCGTCGGTGTAGCCGGTGGGCGTCAACGATCCGCCGTTACCGATGAACACGGCGGTCAGCACCGCGATCCCCAGCGCGATACCCACTTCGCGCATCGTGGAGTTCGCGCTGCTCGCCGTGGCGTGATCGTCGACCTTCATGTCTCGCAACACTGCCGTCGCGGACGGCGCGAACGTCAGGCCCATGCCCACGCCGGCCATGAGCAGCGCCGGGACCATGGACAGGTACTCGGTGTCGGGCCCGAGGATCAGAGCCATCCACACCAGCGACACCGACTGCAGCGCCAAGCCGCTGACCAGCAATCCACGGAGCCCGACGCGCTCCGCCAACAGGCCCGCAATCGGCGCGACCACCATCGGCGCTGCGGTCCAGGGCAGCGTACGCAGGCCTGCCTGGAACGGTGTGTAGTGCATGACTATCTGCAGGTACTGCGCAAGAAGGAACACAGCTCCGAACATGCCGAGCGAGAACGTGATTCCGATGACGTTGGCGAGGGTGAAACTGCGTGATCGGAACAGCGCCAACGGCAGTACGGAATACCGGGTGCGAGACGCTCGCGCGACGAACGCGACGAGCAACACCGCAGACCCGATGGCACTGCTGAGCACTGTGGTCGACGCCCATCCGTCGTCGTTGCCGTGAACCACCGCCCACACCAACAGGAAGACGCCACCGCCGGCAAGCAGCACACCGAGCAGATCGAGCGGCTGGGTCCGTCCCGTCGATTCTTTCAGCGCTGTGTAGGCGAGCGGTACTGCAACCAGTGCCACTGGAACGTTGATCCAGAAGATCGCCTGCCAGGAGATGCCGTCGACGACGGCTCCACCGACGACCGGCCCCAGGGCCACACCGAGGCCGGAGACTCCGCCCCAGATCCCGATTGCCATGGCGCGCTTGCCCATCGGTACCACCGCGGCCAGCAGGGTCAACGACAACGGCATGATCGCGGCAGCACCTACGCCCTGCACAGCCCGCGCCGCGATGAGCATGGCCGGGCTCGTGGCGAGTGCACTGGCCACCGAGGCGACGGTGAAGATCGCGATGCCACCGAGGAACACCGCCCGTCTGCCCCACCTGTCACCGAGCGTCGCCGCGGTGAGCATGAACGTGGCGAAGCTCAGGGTGTAGGCGTTGAGGAACCACTGCAGCTGGCCGACCGACGCGTTCAGATCCTGCTGAATGACCGGCAGCGCGCTGGTCATCACCAGATTGTCGAGTGTTGCCATGAACATCGGTAGGGAAGCCGCGAGGATTCCGAGCCACACCGGAATCGACCGAGCGACAGGATGATGTGCAGGCGGAGAGGCTGTAGCGGTCACGGCGAACGTCCCGTCTCGAGTTTGTAAGCATCGAATGATTACTTACGAACGACCGTAAGTTATCGACTGATAACCTGTCAACATGTCCGACACTCCCACGCCCAAGCCCAGAGCAACCCGGATGGACGCGGCCGACCGTCGAGAACTCGTCCTCGACGCCGCAACACGTGCGTTCGCACGCGGGGGCTTTGCCGGAACGAGTACCGATGCAGTGGCGAAGGAAGCGGGCGTGTCGCAGCCGTACGTGGTCCGGATGTTCGGAACCAAAGTCGAATTGTTTCGGCTGGTCTTCCAACGCTCCATCGACGGCATCATGACGGCATTCGACGCGGTGCTGGCCTCGGGGCCCCTGGACCCAGCCGACGACGAGACCTGGGCCGACCTCGGCGGTGCCTACGCCGATCTGGTGGCCGATCGCGACCTGCTGATGGTCATGATGCACGGGTTCGGCGCAGGGTCGGTACCCGAGATCGGCCGTCAGGCACGAGAAGGAATGGGCGCGATCTACAGCCAGATCCGCAACGGGACCGGGTGTTCGGAAGATCAGGCTCGGCAATTCATCGCGCACGGAATGCTGCTCAATGTCTTGATATCGATGCAGGCACCGGAGCATCCGGAGGACAGCGCTGGACTGCACGAGATGACGATGTGCGCGTTCGGAACCAAGCTCGTTCCAGCCGATCCCGGACTGCTCTGAAGGCTAGGGACGCATCTCGTACCGACCGTCGTACGAGACGACCTCGTTCCACACCGTCTCGAAACGGTGGCCGTCGACCACCGGTTTACGAATCGAATCCAGAGCCCACTGTTGTTGCGCAGCGGTCGACGACGGCTTCCCGTACAGCGCGACGGCATAGCCGGAGAAGTCCCTGATCTGGAAATCGAAGATCTGGTCCATCATCTCGTTCGAGATCTCGTCGGCCTGCTCGAGCAGGAGGTGGCCGTAGACGACGAGCGAGAACAGGTGGCCCACCACGAGTAGAAAATCGAGGTCCTTCTGCTGCGCTTCGTCGGGCGCGCACTCGGCGAGAAACGACCTGAACGCCTGCGCCTGCTCGTAGAACCGTCCGACATTGGGGATACCGGAGTGCTTCTGGTACACCGGATTCCAGTCGTGGAACCGCACCGAGCTCGCGCCTCTGGCCGGGCCTTGAGCGAAGAAGAAACTGTCGTCGACCGGCTCGGTTCGGGTGCCGACGTCGGGGTAGTCGGTGGGCGAGAACATGTACGCCGGCATGAACTTGAGCATCAGCGCAACGTTGACGTGCACGGTGCCCTCGAGCTTGGGAAGCGTTCCGATCAGCTGGGCGGCCTCACGGAAGTAGGTGTTCTTCTCGTACCCCTTGGCTGCGATGACGTCGTGCAACAGCCGAACGACGGTTTCGCCCTCCGAGGTGACCTTCGCCTTCGTCATCGGATTGAACAGCAGGTAGCGCCGGTCCTCGGGTCCGGCAGCGCGGAAGTAGTCCACCGCGCGGGCGCTGAAGAGTTTCATCGCGATCAGACGCGAGTAACCGTCGACGAATGCGCTGCGCACGTGCGGAAAATCGGTGACGCGATTTCCGTAGAGAATTCTGTTGTTCGCATGTGTGATCGCCTCGTAGAACGCATGCTCGCAGATACCGACCGAACCGGTGCAGAGATTGAACTTGCCGACGTTCACCGTGTTGAGTGCAGCCGAGAAGGCATCGGCACCGGTATGCAGAATGTCCTGCCCACGGACGGGGTAGCTCTCCAGCGAGAACGTACTGACGTACATCTGGCCGTGCACGACACTCTCGCGCAACTGATACGCGGGATGCGCGCTGTCGGCTACGAAGAACACGTACGAATCCGGTCCCTCGATATCGGTACGCCGACCGAACACCGACACCATCCCGGCCACGTTGCCGTTTCCGATGTAGTACTTCTCCCCCGACGCGGTGAACTCGAGGTCGGCGTCGTCGGCCGAGGGCGTCAACAGCATGTCGGTGGAATACACGTCGGCACCGTGTGCCCGCTCGGACAAGCCGAAGGCCATGACTCCGCCGCGGTCCAACTCGACTGCGGCACGGCGCTTGGCGTCGTCGTTCGCACTCATCCAGATCGGCCCGAGCCCGAGGACGGTGACCTGCCAGGTGTACCAGTACGCAAGACCGTAGAACCCGAGAATCTCGCTGAGCGCAGCGTTGCGCGCGGCGTCCCATCGTGTGTTCGGCAATCCGTCGGCGTACGCGGCGGGTGTGGAGAACGTCGCGAACAACTTCTGCTCGGCGACGAATTCCAGAAAGTCTGCGGGCCAGACGCTGTCGAGATCGTCCGCCAGCAGCCTGCCTTTACCGCGGCTCTCGAACCACTCGATCAGTGCGCGCAGCTGTCGGCGAGAGTCTTCGTCGAGCTCGGCCGGGTCGAAAGTCGTCGGATCGAACAGCGCATACTGAGCCACGGTGTGACCTCTCCTAGTCGTTGCCCCGAAGCTACCAGCGGGTAAACGACCGCGCAGAAAGATCGCGAGAGAAGTCCTACGGGGTGTGCCGCACGGCCTTCACGATCTCCTCGACCGCCGAATCGATGTCCAGTTCGCGACTCTCACCGGAGAAGCGGTCGCGGATCTCGACCTTGCCGTCGGCCCAGCCGCGGCCGAGAACGACCACGAGCGGAACGCCGATCAGTTCCGAGTCCTTGAACTTCACTCCCGGCGACGCCTTGCGATCGTCGAACAGTACCTCTATTCCCTGCGTATCCAGTTGCGTTGCAATGGATTCCGCACCGGCGCGCGCAGCGTCGTCCTTGTTCGCGATCACCAGATGAACATCGGCAGGCGCTACCTCCGACGGCCACCGCAGGCCCTTGTCGTCGTGCATCTGCTCGGCGATCACAGCGACCAGACGCGAGACACCGACGCCGTAGGAACCCTGCACCAGGCGGACGGGCTTACCGGCCTCGCCGAGGACATCGACCGAGAACGCGTCGGTGTACTTGTAGCCGAGCTGGAAGATGTGTCCGATCTCGATCCCGCGGGCACTGACGAGCGGACCACGACCGTCGGGAGATATGTCACCGTCGCGTACCTCGGCCGCTTCGATGGTGCCGTCGGGAACGAAGTCACGACCGGCCACGAGGTTCACCACATGCTTGCCCTTGACATCCGCGCCGGTGATCCACGACGTCCCGTCGACGACCCTCGGATCAACGAGATAGCGAACACCGTTGGCCTGCAACGCGCGCGGTCCGATGTACCCCTTGATCAGGAACGGATTGGCCGCGAAGTCCGCGTCGGTCAGCAAGGCGAACTCGGCGGGTTCGAGCGATGCTTCGAGCCGCTTCTCGTCCACCTCGCGGTCGCCGGGCAGCCCGACGGCGAGCAACTCCCACTCCCCCTCGGCATTACGAACCTTGAGCAGAATGTTCTTGAGAGTGTCGGCCCCGGTGACGGTACGGCCCAGATCGGCACCGTTGGCCCACTCGACCAGAGTCGCGATGGTCGGGGTATCGCCCGTTTCGTAGTCGACTGCAGCCGGCTGCCCCTCGATGGGGAGCGGCTCGGGTGCCGGTGTCGTGACGGCCTCGACGTTGGCCGCGTAACCCGACTCGATACACCGGACGTACGTGTCTTCGCCGATGTCGCTCTCGGCGAGGAATTCCTCGGATGCACTGCCGCCCATGGCACCGGACGTCGCAGCGACGATGACGTAGGAGACGCCGAGCCTGGCGAAGATGCGCTGGTAGGCCTCACGGTGGGCGGCGTAGGACTTCTTCAGTCCGTCCTCGTCCATATCGAAGGAGTACGAGTCCTTCATGACGAATTCGCGTCCGCGCAGAATGCCTGCGCGGGGACGCTCCTCGTCGCGGTACTTGGTCTGGATCTGGTACAGCGTGACCGGAAGATCCTTGTAGGAGTTGTACTCGGCCTTCACCGTCAGCGCGAACAGCTCTTCGTGGGTGGGCCCCAGCAGCATGTCGTTGCCCTTGCGGTCCTGCAACCGGAACAGTGCGTCGCCGTACTCGGTCCACCGATTCGTGGTCTCGTAGGGCTCGCGCGGCAGCAGGGCGGGCAGCGAGATCTCCTGCGCACCGATGGCGTTCATCTCCTCGCGTACCACGCGCTCGACCTGGCGAAGGACCCGCAAACCGAGGGGAAGCCACGAGTAGACACCCGGCGCGATACGACGAACGTAGCCGGCGCGAACCAACAGCTTGTGGCTGTCGACCTCGGCGTCGGCCGGGTCGTCGCGAAGGGTACGGAGGAACAGCTGCGAAAGACGGGTGATCACGGGTTGTCAGACTAGTCGGTTGCGCAGCACCTGTGAGCAGGTGGCCGTGCAGTGAGTAGCCTTGACTACCGTGCTGATTCTCCTTCCTCCCTCCGAGACGAAGTCCGACGGCGGTTCCGGAGCACCCCTCGATCTGGACCGATTGGCGTTGCCGTCGTTGTTGCCCCTTCGCCGAAAGCTCGCCGATGCCCTGGTCGAGTTGTCCGGCGACGTCGACGCCTCCATCACGGCGCTCGGCCTCGGTCCCACCCAGGTCGACGAGATCGAACGCAACGCCCGATTGTGGACCTCCCCCACCACGCCCGCCCTGCAGCGGTACACCGGCGTGCTCTACGACGCCCTCGATGCGCCGTCGTTCACCAGGGCCGGTCGCGCCCGAGCACACACGAGACTGTGGATCGGATCGGCGCTGTTCGGAGCCGTCCGGGCGTCCGATCCGATTCCGTCGTACCGGCTCTCCGGCGGATCGACGATTCCCGACTTCGGCACACTGCGATCGCATTGGAAGCCGGAACTGTCCGACGCGATCCTCGCCGAGGACGAGGGCATCGTCGTCGACCTCCGCTCCGGCACCTATCAACAGCTCGGTCCCGTTCCCGGCGCGATCACCGCTACCGTGCTCACCGAGAAGCCCGACGGCAGCCGATCGGTGGTGAGCCACTTCAACAAGCATCACAAGGGACTGCTGGCACGTGCATTGACCCTGACCACCGCCGAACCGAAAGACGTGAAAGCCGTTGCGCGCGTCGCATCGAAAGCGGGTCTTCGAGTCGAAGTGGCGTCGACGACCGAGCTGATCGTGCTCACCGAATGAGCGATGTCCCCGGTCTGCTCCGCACGGGAGCCGACGCGTCCGTGGGCAAGACCAAGAGCCAACGCGTCGCCGACGACGTGGCCGATCGGCTGGTGTCGATGGACGCGACCGCACTCGGCTCTCTGGCACTGACGAACATGATCGAGACCCTGTACGAAAACGGTTGGCAGCCGTTGGATCTGGTGCACGTGGTGCGGCGTCAGCACACGATGGCCGTGACCACCCTCGCGGCGGCGGCACTACTCCATCAAGCCGATCTCACCGATGCGGATTCACGGGCCCCGCAGGACTGGGTGGATCAGATGTCGTCCATCTGCGAGCAGTTCCCGAAAGTTGCGACGAGGGTCGAGTCCACCCCCGACTTCCTGACCGCATACCTCACCTCCTCCGGCAAGTCCGACTACATCGCCGCCAGTGATCAGTGGCTCGACGTGCTGACCCTGCTCGGTCAATGGCAGACACTCCCCCGGTGGCCTCAGCTCGGCCCCAAGCCGTCCCAGTGGCCGCGCACTCGTCCCACGGTGTCGGGTGTCGCCGGCCCCGACTCACCGAACACCAAGATGCTGAGCAAGATTCGTGGCCTGTTGGCCAAAGCCGACGCCACGGACTTCGAGGAGGAAGCCGAGACGTTGACGGCCAAGGCGCAGGAGCTGATGACGCGCTACTCGATCGACACCATGCTGCTCTCCCAGGGACACATCGACATTCACGGCCGACGGGTACATGTCGACGGCCCCCATGCCCCAGCCAAGGCGCAACTGCTGCATGTCGTCGGAACTGCCAACCGCGTCAAGGCGATCTGGGACTCCGAGTTCGCCGTCGCAACCCTGGTGGGTGCCCCGGTGGACGTGGAACAGACCGAATTGCTGTTCACCTCCCTGCTGGTCCAGGCAACCCGCGCCCTCGGTCATTCGCCGGAAGCGAAGAAGCGCAAGAAAGCCGGCTCGGCTGCCTTCGGTAAGGCCTTCCTGTACGCATATGCGATCCGAGTCGGAGATCGCTTGACCGACGCCGATGCGCACGCACTCGAGGAGGCGCGCCACGACTCCGGTGATCTACTACCGATACTGGCGGCGCAAACGGTCGCAGTGGAGGCCGAGTTCGATCGATTGTTCCCGACGGCGAAGCCGATGCGCGGTCCGCGTCTGGACGCGGAGGGCTGGGACTCGGGCCAGGCGGCTGCGGATCGGGCCGACCTCTCGCGCTGAGGTGTGATGTCACTGCCGGTCCGCAAGGCAAAATGATTCTGTGCCCGACACTCTCGACGACATCATGACAAGAACCTCGGAATTGCTCTCCGAGCGCAACATGGCCGCGCTGTCGACGTTGATGGCAGGCGTGTCGACGACCGACGCGGTGCGGATACTCGAGCGAGTCGACTCCGCTCGCCGCGCGGTGCTCTTTCGCCTACTGCCCAAGGACGAGGCGGTGTCGGTGTTCGAGCGGTTCGACGCCACGGTGCGCAGCGAGTTGTTCGAGAGCCTGCGTAGCGACGACGTCATCGCGCTGTTCGAGGACCTCGACCCGGACGACCGAGTCGAACTGCTCGACGAACTTCCGTCCAATGTCGCGCACCGGATGATGAGCGGACTGTCCGCCGCGGAGCGAGCGCTGACGGCACCCATGTTGGGCTACGACCGTGGATCGGTCGGTCGGCGGATGAGCCCCGAATACGTACGCGTGCACTCCGATACCACGGTGGTCGAGGCACTCGATGCCGTTCGTCGTACCGGCGCGGATGCCGAATCGGTCTACCTCCTACCGATCACCGACCAGCACCGCACGCTGGTCGGTGTGGTGACTCTTGCCGACCTGGCGACCGCGGCACCGACGACCCCGGTGGGCGATCTGTACTCGGATCACCCGGTGGTCAAGGCGGACTCGTCCGCCGAGATCGCGTCCCGGCTGTGCTTCGAGCACCGGAGTCCCGCGGTGGTGGTCGTCGATTCCGAGGAACGGCTGATCGGCATTCTCACTCTCGAGCAGTCCGCGCGCATCCTCGAGGAGGCAGAGGACGAGGATGCCGCCCGGGCAGGCGGCTCGGAGCCACTACGGCGTCCCTACCTGTCCACGCCGGTGCTCGCCATCGTTCGCTCCCGTGTGGTGTGGCTACTGGTCCTGGCATTGTCGGCAATTCTCACAGTGCAGGTACTCGAGATCTTCGAGCATGCTCTTGCCGCCGTGGTCACTCTCGCCCTGTTCATCCCTCTGTTGACCGGGACCGGAGGCAACACGGGCTCGCAGGCAGCGACCACCGTCACCCGAGCCCTGGCACTGGGCGACGTCCGTCCGCGCGACATTGCCGCAGTGCTGTTTCGAGAGGTTCGGGTCGGCGCGACCATGGGTGCGATGCTCGGCACCCTCGGCTTCGCCATCACAAGACTCGTCTACGACTGGCACCTCGGGGTCGTCATCGGAACCACTCTGCTGTCGATCTGCACCATTGCGGCCACCGTCGGCGGTGCCATGCCGTTGGTTGCCAAGAAGATCGGCGTCGATCCGGCTGTGTTCTCGACGCCGTTCATCTCGACCTTCTGCGACGCAACGGGTCTGATCGTGTATTTCCTCATCGCCAAGGCTGTTCTCGGCGTGTGATCAGCCCTGCTCGTCAGCCTTTCTGGGCGTCTTCCTGAGCTGCCTGGGCCTGGGCGACCTGCTGCGGGGTGAATCGGATGAAGAGGGCCGCGAAGCCGGCTATCACGGCGCAGACGGCGCAGCAGAACAAAGCGAACATGTATCCCGAGCTCAGTGCATCGAGTTGGCTCTCGTTCATCAGTGTCGCGGGCCCGGAGATTCCGCCCAGCGAGATGGTGCGCGAGGTGACCAGCGCTCCGATGACGGCCAGGGCCAACGGGCCGCCGAGGGTTTGGGCAACCAGGGAAATCGCCGTCAACGGCCCGATCTCGGTGGGGCTCACCCCGGCGATGGCGCACAGCGGTAGCGGCACCACCGTCAGGCCGACACCGAAGCCGATGCCGATGACGGGAAAGAACAGTCCGGGGAAATACGACGAGTCCGCGTTCATCGTCGTGACCGACACCATGAGCCAGCCGACCATGATGACGGCACCGCTCAGAATCAACCAGCGGGGAGCGATTCGGGTCACCAGTTGCGAGGCCAGGAACGCCGCGGCACCGAGTCCGAAGGCGAACGGCACGAACGCCAGACCGGCATGAAGCGGGCTGTATCCCAGGATGTCCTGGACGAACAGGGCCACGTACGCGGCGAGGCAGAACATCACGCCGCCGGCGAAGAAGATGGCCACGAAGGTCGCGACCCGATCCCGGTTGCGGAACAGCGAAAACGGCAGCAGCGGATTGTCGGCACGACGCTCGACCAACAGGAACAGTCCGAGGAAGAGCAACCCCGCGATCAGCGAGACGATGACGATCGGGTTGGTCCAGCCCAGTTCGGTGCCCTCGCTCAAGGCCAGGACCACGCCGGTGCAACCCAGTGTGGCCAGAATCGCGCCGGGAACGTCGAGGGGCAATTTTGCGCCCACCGTCTCCTGCAGCGACACGACCGCAAGCACCACGATGACCACGCCGATCGGCACGTTGATCAGGAAGATCCAGCGCCAGGACACCTCGGTCAACGCGCCGCCGATGATGAGCCCGGCAATGGAGCCGACACCCGTCATGGCCGCGTAGATCGCAATGGCTTGATTGCGCACCGGGCCGGGCGCGAAGGTGGTAGCCACCAGCGCAAACGCCGTGGGCGACGCCACCGCGGCCCCGACCCCTTGCAGGGCCCTGGCAGCGACGAGCGTGGCTTCGTTGACCGCGAGACCGCACAACAGCGACGCGATCGTGAACAGCACCACGCCGGCCAGGAACATCTTCTTGCGACCGAATGCATCGCCGAGCCTGCCGCCGAGCAGCATCAGTCCGCCGAACGCCAGAGCGTACGACGTCAGCACCCAGTTGCGGCCGGCGTCGGACAGCCCGAGATCGGCCTGCAGGGGTGCCAGGGCCAGGTTGGCGACGGTGCCGTCGAGCACCACCATCAGCTGCAGGCCACTCAGGACGATGATCGCCATCCCGAACGCTCGGGTCGTCACCGGATATTTGATCTCGGTGGCGGAGGTCTGGGACATCGATGACTCAGGCACGAGCGTTCACGTTACCGGCGTTCACGGAGAAACCGGCAACGGTCCCGATAACGACGATGGCAGGAGGCCTGATCCCTGCTTCACGAACGGCCTCGGCAACGGTGCTCAGGTCCGCCCGAACTTCACGCTGCGTACGCATGGTGCCCTCCTGCACAACGATGACCGGGGTGTCGGACGGCCGTCCACCGGCGACGAGCACCTCGGCGAACTTCCCGATCCGCTCGACGGCCATCAGCAGCACGATCGTGCCCTTGAGCTTGGCGAGCGCGTCCCAGTCGACCAGCGAATCGGGGTGATCGGGTGCAACATGGCCGCTGACGACCACGAACTCGTGGGTGACGGCGCGATGCGTCACCGGGATGCCTGCGGACGAGGGCACCGAGATGGCACTGGTGATGCCGGGTACCACGGTCACCGGGATTCCCTCGGCAGCCAGCGCTTCGAGCTCCTCGTATCCTCTGCCGAACACATAGGGGTCGCCGCCCTTGAGCCGAACGACGAACTTGCCCGCTTTCGCACCGTCGATCAATGCCCGATTGATCGCTTCCTGCGCCATGGCACGGCCGTACGGAATCTTCGAGGCGTCGATGACCTCGACATGCGGACCCAGTTCGGCGAGCAGCTCGGGGGGAGCAAGGCGATCTGCCACCACGACGTCCGCGTAGGCAAGCAGTCTGCGGCCCCGGACAGTGATGAGATCCGGGTCGCCCGGGCCTCCACCGACCAGCGCGACGCCGGTCATCGGCGCGTGGGCCGAGTCGGCGACGACCCCGGACTGCAGGGCCTCGATCACCGCGTTACGCACCGCCGCGGACCGCCGATGCTCACCGCCCGCGAGCACACCGAGGGTCAGGCCGTCCCACTCGGCCGAGGCCGGAGTGACCGCCGTTCCGTCCTTGGCGATGTCGGCTCGGACGCAGAAGATCTTGGACGCGGTGGCCTCGGCGACGATGGCGACATTGGTGTCGGCCTCGTCCGTGCAGGCGATGGCGTACCAGGCGTCGGCGAGGTCACCCTCGCGGTAGTCGCGCAACTCGAGCGTCACCTGGCCCGCGGTCGCCATTGCCTCGACAGCAGGCGTGGCCTCGCGAGTGATCACGTGCACCACGGCGCCGGAGGAGATGAGCAGCGGCAATCGGCGCTGCGCGACGGTGCCGCCTCCGACCACGACGACGCGTCGACCGTCCAGATTCAGGCCGACCAGATAGGGAGAGTCAGTCGCGTTCACGGGAAGAAACGCTACCGCGCGCGCTGCACTCGCTTTTCGTCCCATACGGGCTCACCGGATTCGTAAGCCTGCCCGGTACTGCCGAACACCAGAAATCGGTCGAAACTGCGGGCGAACCAGCGGTCGTGAGTGACCGCGATCACCGTGCCTTCGAACGCCGCGATCGCGTCCTCCAGGGCATCGGCGGACATGAGGTCGAGGTTGTCGGTCGGCTCGTCCAACAGCAACAGCGTTGCGCCCGAGAGTTCGAGAAGCAGGATCTGCACGCGGGCCTGTTGACCGCCCGAGAGATTGTCGTAGGACTGCTCGGCAGCACGGGCCAGACCGTAGCGGTCCAACGCCCGGCCCGCGGCCTCCCGGCCCATGCCGTCACGGTGTTCGTTGCCCATGTGCAAGATGTCCAGCAACGTGTTGCCCGCAAGGTCCGGGCGAGTGTGGGTCTGCGCGAACAGTCCCGGACGCACTCGCGCACCGAGGACCGCCGTGCCGGTATGGGGCACCGGGTCGAGTGCCAGTTCCTGGACCGGCTCGTGCTCCTTCTCCGGATCGGTGCCACCGTTGGCGAGCAGCCGCAGAAAGTGCGATTTGCCGGAACCGTTGGACCCCAACACCGCAACGCGGTCTCCATACCAGATTTCGGTGTCGAAGGGCTTCATCAGACCGGTCAGTTCCAGAGCAGTGCACACCAGCGCTCGTTTGGCCGTCCGACCGCCTCGTAGTCGAACGGTGACGTGCTGCTTCAGCGGCACCGCCTCCGGGGGTCCGGCCTCCTCGAACTTGGCCAAACGGGTCTGGGACGCGTGGTATCGGGCGGCCACCCCGTCGTTGAACTTCGCCTTCTCACGCAGTCGCAACACCAGCGCACGAAGTTTGACCAGTTCCTCGTCCCACCGCCGCCGCAATTCGTCGAGCCGAGCATTCCGGTCCTCGCGGGCGGCGTGATAGGTCGCGAATCCCCCACCGTGCACCCAGGACGTAGCACCGCTCACTCCCGGTTCGAGGGTGACGATCCGATTCGCAGCGTTGGCGATCAGCTCACGATCGTGGCTGATGAACAGCACCGACTTGTCCGAGTCGCGAATGGTCGCCTCGAGCCAACGCTTGCCCGGCACGTCGAGGTAGTTGTCCGGCTCGTCGAGCAGCAACAGGTTGTCGGGCCCGGCGAAGAGTGCTTCGAGCACCAGGCGCTTCTGTTCACCACCACTGAGCGTCGATGCGGCACGCCACTTGGCCCGGTCGAACGGCATGCCAAGTGCGGCGGTGGTGACCTTGTCCCAGAACGGCTCGAGATCGTAACCGCCGACGTCACCCCAATCCGACAGTGCCTGGGCGTACTTCATCTGGGTCTTCTCGTCGTCGATCTCGATCATCGTGTTCTCGGCGTCGTCGATCTCGATCATCGTGTTCTCGGCGTCGTCGAGTGCCGCAGCCGCCACGCGGACGGCCGGCGACGCAACCGAGAGCAGCAGGTCGCGCACGGTCGAGTCGTCGCGCAACTGACCGACGAACTGTCGCATCACACCGAGCGAGCCGGAACTCGACACCGAACCCTCGTCGGCGATCTCGTCGCCGGCGATGATCCGCGTCAGCGTCGTCTTGCCGGTTCCGTTCGGGCCGATCAACGCCGTCTTGGCACCGTCGCCCACTCGAAATCCGACTCCGTTCAACAGCTGCCTGCCGTCGGGCAGGAAATACACGATGTCGTTGAGTTCGAGGTGGGCCACAACGAACCAGCCAACCTCATCGGCACCGCGATGGCCAATCGTTTACCACTGCGCCCGTCTCTATCTTCAGGCGAGGGCCAAGTCTTCTCTAGGCGAGGGCCAGGGTCGATGTCTCGGTCAAAACCTGCTCACCGGCATCGTCGACGTGAGCATGGCGCACCTGCAACCGCGCCGAATCACCGTGCAGGGTCAGCAACATGACGCCGTTGTCGAACCACGGTCCCGCCTCGGCTTCCCATTCGACTCCCGAGGGGCCCACGTGCGCAGCTCGAGCGAGTTTCGACAGGATCCGAGCTGCTGGACGTTTGATGGCCAGCTTGTTGACCGCGCGGATAGGGAGATCGAGCGGATTGCGGAACGGAGACATGGTCAGTTGATAGGTGGCAGGCACATCTCGCCCACCGACACCGAAGTTCGCGTTCGCCACGTAGGAGCAGTGCACGTCGCCGGACAGCCACATGATGGACGCAGGCTTGTTCTCACCGCGGGAGAGCTCACGCGTCAACGCCGCCATGTCGTTGAACGAATTGGTGAACGCCGCCCAGTGTTCGAGGTCGAGGCCGATCCGCATCTTCTCGGCCACCTTCGCCGGCATGGAACCCCAACTCCCCTGCGCCACAGCCTCGTTCCACTGTTCCAGGTAGTGCAGAGCGGGCAGCATGAGGTAGGGCAGCGAAGAACCGAACAGCAGGTGTCGCGGAGTGGCTTCGAGCGCGCGCTCGCGTACCCACGCCCACTCCTTCTCGTCCACCATCTCTCGGTTGTTCGGATCCAGATTTCGCGAGCACCGCGAATCGATCATGATCAGACGCGTGTCACCGAAATCGCGGTAGAAGCTCCAGCGCCCCGTCTCGGGATTGCGGTCGATCCGTAATGCAAAGTCGGCCAACAACTTCTCGCGATCCGCGTCACTAGCAGCGGACCGGACCGCGGCGTACATCTCGTCCTGCGCCAATTCCTTCGGCGACAGATTGCCCAGGTGCTGGTACACCCAGTACGACGAGTACGCGCCGATCACGCGATCGTTCCACCACGGCCGAGTTTCGATGTCCCGACGCCAGGACGCGGACGAATTCCAATCGTCCCGCAGATCGTGGTCGTCGAGGATCATGCACGACGGGATGCTCGCCATCAGTGTCCGTACCGGCTCCAGTCCCCACGACTCCCTATACAGCCACGAGTACTCCTCGAAGTCGCAGATCTCGTTCTCCGCGTCGGTTCCGACGGCACTCCGCGGGCCCTCGCCGGATCGACGCCGAGCCTGCAGCCGTTCGACGATCTCGGGCGACGGGTCGTCGGCGTAGACCTGATCACCGAGAAGCAGCAATGCCTGCGGCCACCGACTCGGATCCTCCTCGATCAAGGCGTTGCCCAGTCCGGCCAACGCGTCGGCTCCGATCTGCTTCAGAGATTCCTCGCTGTAGTTGTCACCTCGCCGGCACGATCCGAAGGCCAATGTGACGGGTCCCTGGGCGTCGACAGTGTGGATGGCCGCAGTATGGCCTTCACGCGGCCAGACCTTGCGCTCATCGACGAACACCTCGTAATAGACCGCGGAATTGGCGGGCAGGCCTTCGAGTGGAACCAGCGCGTAGTGGTGGCCGTGGACACCCCACGTGCGTTCCGCCGCGCGGACGCCGGCATCGGTGACGACCGTTACGGTCGACGCTTCGGCCATCTCGAACCACAGGGTCGCGGTCTCGGTGCCGACGTACCGGACGATCGGGCCGAGCAGGACAAGGCTGTCGGAAGTCATTGGATCCACATTGCCTGCGTCGGCCCGCTTTCGCCAGTCAGTGGCGCGGATCGGTCCTCACGAGCGGGCCGCCACCACGACCTTTCCCCGTACGTGCCCGGTCTCGACCAACCGATGCGCTTCGCGCAGCTGCTCGGCATCGATAGGAGAGAGGACAGTCGTGACGGTTGTCCGCACCGCACCCGCGTCGACGAGCTCGGCCACCCTGGTCAACAACTCGTGCTGGCGAACAAGATCCGAAGCGTCGTGCATCGGACGCGCGAACATGAACTCCCAGTGCCACGAGATCGCCTTCGTCTTGAGCGGGAGAACATCGAGGGTCTCGGGATCGTCGATTGCCACAATCTGGCCGAACGGCGTCAACAGGTCCGCATAGATCTCGACCTGGCCGGAGGAATGAGCAGTGAACACGTAGTCGATGCCGTCCGGAGCGACTCGACGTACGTCGCCCCGAAGATCGCGCCGATGGTTCACCACCTCGGCTGCGCCGAGAGAACGGACCCACTTCTCCGCATCCTCGTCCGCTGCTGTCGCGATCACCCTCACTCGGGGAGCGAGAACCCGAAGAAATTGCAGCACCAGAGATCCGACGCCACCGGTGGCCCCCACCATCAGCAACGTGCCGGTGGACTCGGCAGTGATGCGGAGTTTGTCGAACAATCCTTCCCAGGCAGTGATCGCAGTGAGTGGCAACGCCGCGGCCTCTGCGAAATCGAGAGTGGTCGGCTTCTTCGCCACGATCCGTTCGTCCACCGCATGCAACTCCGAGTCGGTCCCGGGTCTGCCGAGGTCGCCCGCGTAGTAGACCTCGTCGCCCGGGGTGAACAGTGAGACGTCGGCACCGACGGCACGCACAACACCGGCCGCGTCGAACCCGAGGACTTTCGGTTCGCCGTGCGGGTCGTTGCCTGCGCGGACCTTGACGTCCACCGGGTTCACCGACACGGCTCTGACATCTACCAATATGTCCCTCGGTCGCACGCTCGGCACGTCGACAACCACATCGGTGAGGCTGGCGGGATCGTCGATCGGGAGCGAGCGGGTGTAGGCAACGGCTTTCATCGTCTCGGTCATACCTACAGGATGGCCCGACCCCCCTGTCCACCGTCAAGGCAGAGCTCGACAACGGCAACGGTGACACCGTCCAGACCGAACCTGGGTACCGTCAACTCCGTCGAACCGCCGGCCAGCAGTGCCGCTGCTTCGGCGACGCTGGCACTTCCGACGGCACGCAGCACTCGGACCGACACGGTGGGCGTGACGACGGTCGACAGTTCATCGGCCGAGTAGGTCACCCCCCGAACCCCCATGCTCGACGCCACCGCCGCCACCAGATCCGCTTTCCGGTCGATCGAGGCGATGGCCTCGACGCGCCAATTCGGTTGCAGGACGGTCGAGATCACGCGCACGATCTCGTCGGCCCCAACACCCGACCGGGCACCGATTCCGACCACGACCCGCATCGTCGACGAGCCCTAGACGCGCGCGTAATCGACTGCGGCGGAAACGAATCGAGTGATGGACTCGGGATTGCCCGCAGCGTGTGTGTGCAGGTAGGACGCGTGCACTCCGCCGCGGACGAAGCCTTCGCGAGCGGCGGTTCTGCCGTCCGGTCGCTGCCGATGCCAACCCCAGGCCGCCGGGGCGGGCTCGCGCACTGCGACGAGCTTCGTGCGATGGAACTCGTGGCCGGTGACACGGGTTCCCGCGTCGAACAGAGACGACGCCTCGAGGGCGACCGCGTCTCGATACCCGAGAGTGAGCGTGTTCCCGAATTCCGCGTCGACGTCGATGACGCCTGCCATTGCATGACCGTCCAATTGTGTGGCCAGATAGAGCAATCCGGCGCATTCTGCGTGAACGGGCAGACCCCTGGCCGCGGCCGTCCTGATGTCGGTCAGCAACAGTTCGTTCGCTGCCAGCGCGGCAGCGTGTTCCTCCGGGAATCCACCGGGCAGCACGACTGCTGCTGTACCGGTGGGCAATCCGTCGCGAAGTGGGTCGAACACAGCGACGTCGGCCCCGGCTGCGCGCAGAAGTTCCACATGCTCGGTGTAGCCGAAGGTGAATGCTGGACCACCTGCCACCGCGACGACCGGCGATCCTTCGGACCTACGAACCTCGTCTACCGGATCCCACTCCGGCGCGAGTATCGACGAGCGAGCCAAGGCGCTCACTGCCTCTACATCGACGAACTGCGCCACCAGCGCGCTCATCGCGTCGACCGCATCGGTGGCGGCACCACCGTGTTCGACGGCGGTTATCAGGCCCAGATGTCGTGATGGCACAACCAATTCGCTCATTCTCGGCAACGCGCCGAGCACCGGCACACCCACCCGCTCACACGCTCGACGCAGCACATCCTCGTGGCGTTCGCTGCCGACCCGGTTGAGGATCACCCCGCCGATGCGGACGCTGGGGTCGAACGTCGAGAACCCGTGCAGCACAGCCGCGAGCGACTGACTGTGGCCGCGGGCATCGACCACAAGAATGACCGGGGCACCGAGCATTGCCGCCACCCGTGCGGTCGATCCCTCGGCGGACGCCTCCCCGGGGCCGGTCATGTCGATCTTGCCGTCGAACAGTCCCATGACTCCTTCGACGACCGCGATGTCGCAGCCCCGGCTGCCGTGCCGAAAGAGAGGCCCGATTCGATCGGCACCCACCATGACCGCATCGAGATTGCGTCCGGGCAGCCCGGCCGCCAGACCGTGATAGCCGGGGTCGATGTAATCCGGACCCACCTTGAACGGTGCGACCTTTCGGCCGGCAGCACGTAGTGCGCCCATCAGCCCGGTGGCCACCGTCGTCTTTCCGCTGCCCGAAGCGGGGGCCGCAATGACCACGGCGGGGCACGACGGAGTCACCATTCGATGCCTCGCTGTCCTTTGCGGCCGGCATCCATCGGGTGCTTGACCTTGGCCATCTCGGTGACGAGATCCGCGGCCTCGATCAGCTCACGGGGCGCATCCCGTCCGGTGATGACGACGTGTTGGTTGCCCGGTCGATGGGTCAGAACCTCGACCACCTCCGCGACATCGACCCAACCCCACTTGAGCGGGTAGGTGAACTCGTCCAACACGTAGAAGCGGTGTGACTCCTGCTCCATCCGCCGGGCGATCTCCCGCCAGCCCTCTGCTGCCGCCTCGGCGTGGTCGACGTCGCTGCCCTTCTTGCGAGTCCACGACCAGCCCTCGCCCATCTTGTGCCACTCGACGGCTCCGCCGACACCGGTGCTCTCGTGCAGGTCGCCGAGAGTTCTGAACGCCGCTTCCTCGCCGACTTTCCACTTGGCACTCTTGACGAACTGGAACACTCCGACGTCGAACCCTTGGTTCCACGCCCGCAACGCCATGCCGAACGCAGCGGTCGATTTCCCCTTGCCCGGGCCGGTATGAACGGCGAGGACGGGCAGATTGCGGCGCTGACGCGTCGTGAGGCCGTCCTGCGGAACGGTGCCGGGAGCGGGTACACCCTGAGGCATCGCGCGCCCCTACGCCGCTGCGCGGACGACGGCGGTGACCTGTTCGGCCGACAGATCCTCCAGCGCCACGTAGCCACCACCGAGACGGGCTGCGAAATCGGCGGCCAGGCCGAGACGGACCATTCCCGATTCGCAGTCGACGACGACCGAGGCGATCTTGTCCGACGCGATACGTCCTGCGGCAATGCGCGCTCGGCCGACAGGGTCGGTACCTCCGGTTGCTCGGCCGTCGGTCAGCGCAACCACCAGTGCGCGGCGCAGCGGGTCTCGAACCCGTTCTCGCAGAACCAGATCCCGCGCTTTCAGAAATCCCTGCGCCAACGGAGACCGACCACCGGTCTTCATGTTGCGCAACCGCGTCACGGCCACATCCACCGAAGACGTGGGCGGCAATACCGTCTCGGCTTCCTTGCCGCGCACGGTGATGACGGCGACCTTGTCACGGCGTTGATACGCATCGCGCAACAGTGACAGCACCGCACCGGTCACCGCCGAGAGTCGATCTCGTGCAGCCATCGATCCCGAGGCATCGACGACGAAGACGATCAAGTTGCCCTCGCGCCCCTCCTTGATCGCGCCCCGAAGATCCGCAGGCTCGAGCTTCAGCCGGCCGGAGGTACGGCCGCGGACGACCTGATGCTCGGCGGCGGCGAACAACGTGCCGATCAGATGCAGGCCTTTGCCTCGCTCGACAGTGGGCCGCACCGACCGTCCGTGCGAGGAGCGTGACCGCGAGCGTCGACCCGGCGCGCCCTCTCCTACTCCGGGAACCTCGAGCAGCCGGGCCTTGAACTGGGCACCCGGAGTTCCTGCCTGCTTGTTCTTGCCCGTTCCAGAGGGCTGTGGCTCAGGGGTGCCCGAGGTCTCGGTGTCGGGCGACGACGGGGACGACTCCGAACGCTCGGTCCCTTCGGCACCGTCCGGCACCGGCGCTCCCCCGTCGCCGTCGGGCGTCGGGTCGGGATCTGGATCCGGTTGCTGCTCTGCCTGTTCCGCGGCGTCGCGCATGGCGTCGTCCAACTGCTTGTCGTCGATGCCCGGCTCGTCGAACGGGTCGCGTCGACGCCGATGCGGTAGCGCCAGTTCCACAGCGACCCGCACGTCTTCCTCTGCCACCTCGCTCGCGCCCCGCCACGCGGCGTGGGCGGACGCAGTGCGTGCCAGCACCAGATCGGCGCGCATGCCGTCGACGTCGAACGACGCGCACAACGCGGCGATGCGCCGAAGTTCCTTGTCGCTCAACTCCACATCGTCGAGGATCTTCCGGGCGGCCAGAATCTGCTCGGCCACCGCGATGTCGTCGTCGCGAAATTGGGCGGCGAACGCGTGCGGATCGCGCTCGTAGTTCATCCGGCGGCGGACGACGTTCATCCGAACATCCACATCGCGCGAGGCCGTCACGTCCACTGCGAGACCGAACCGGTCGAGCAGCTGCGGTCGCAGCTCACCCTCCTCGGGGTTCATCGTGCCGACCAAGACGAATTGTGCTGGGTGCGAATGTGATACACCGTCGCGCTCGACGTGTACGCGGCCCATTGCGGCCGCGTCGAGCAGTACGTCGACCAGATGATCGTGCAGCAGATTCACTTCGTCGACGTAGAGAACTCCGCGGTGCGCAGCTGCGAGCAGGCCGGGCTGGAAGGCGCGTTCGCCGTCACGCAGCACCTTCTCGAGGTCGATGGACCCGACCACTCGATCCTCGGTGGCTCCCACCGGAAGCTCGACGAGCTTTGCCGGTCGGGATCCGTCCTCGTCGTCCACTGCCGGCAGCAGCGTCGCGAGCGCACGCACCACCGTCGATTTGGCGGTGCCCTTCTCTCCGCGGACCAGCACACCGCCGATGCCGGGATGCACGGCGCACAGAATCAACGACAGGCGCAGTTGGTCCTGACCGACGATCGCACTGAACGGATATCCCGGTTCGGGAACACTTCCACCTTGCTGCACAGCTATGTCCCTTCGTGCCCGGAGTTCCGCGCCGGGCGTTCGGTAAAAAAACGCGAAGCCGGGCGGCGATCTGGCTGACAGGAGAATCTGCTTATGCGAAGAAACTCCTGAACACAGTGGCGGGACCGCGCCTGATTCGTACAGGACTTCTCCGCAACCGACTTCGAACGGAACACTACCGCCGAACGAACGAATGCCACACACGGTAGGTCCGTGTGTGGCATTCGTTCCGGGAGTGGAGCCTGCGGAACGACCTCACCGATTATCGAGTACTGCGGAAGGTCAGGCCTCGCTCCAGGCGGTGCCGCCGCCACGACGCATCGGGGTGTGCGGAATACCGTCCTCGAGAACTTCCTCACCGTCGGGCAGGAAGCCGTGCTTGGCATACATGTCGACGAGGTAGCTCTGAGCATTGATGCGGCACGGCGCGGAGCCGACCTCGGCCAGCGCGGCCCGCAGGATCCGCGTGGTGTGGCCCTGCCCTCGGGCCGAGCGCTGGGTGCAGAGGCGACCGATGCGGAACGCCTTCTCCCCGTCGTCGTGCTCCTCGAGCAGACGGAGGGTGCACACCACCTCGCCGTCCCGTTCGAGCCAGAAGTGTCGCGTCTCGGTCAGCAGGTCACGCCCGTCCAACTCCGGATAAGCACATGCCTGCTCGACCACGAACACCTCGACACGCAGCTTCAACAGGTCGTACAACGTGTTGTTGGACAGGTCTAGTGCCCATGATCGTTTGAGAGCTGCTGCTTGCGTATTCATACCTTTTGCTATCACACACCCGTGGGCTGTGCGAGCTCACGCGAGTTTTCCAGCTCCAGTGTCTTCGAGGTCCAGGCCCAGACCTCGTCGAACAACGAGCTGTTCTGGGCCAACTTGACCCCCAGCGACGGGACCATTTCCTTGAGCTTGGGCTGCCACGCGTCGTACTTGTCGCCGAAGCACCGCTGGAGCACGTCCAGCATGGCCGGGACGGCGGTGGACGCACCGGGCGAGGCGCCGAGCAATCCGGCAATCGTGCCGTCCGCAGCGTTGACCACAGCGGTGCCGAACTCGAGCACACCGCCGCGGCCCTTCTTACGGATGACCTGCACTCGCTGACCTGCGGTGACGAGCTCCCAGTCCTTACCGATGACCGAGGGGGCGAACTCTCGCAGAGTCTCCACCCGATCCGCCTGCGACTGCGCCAGCTCGCTGACGAGGTACTTGACGAGCCCGAGTTCGGTCACACCGACGCCGAGCATAGACATCAGGTTGCCGGGCTTGACCGAGCCGGGCAGGTCGGTGATCTTGCCCTGCTTGAGGAACTTGGGCGACCAGCCGGCGTACGGGCCGAACAGCAGACCCTGCTCACCGTTGATCACCCGAGTGTCGAGGTGCGGCACGGACATGGGAGGCGCGCCCACCGAGGCCTTGCCGTACACCTTGGCCGAATGCTGCTCGATCAGTTCGGGGTTGGTGCACCGCAGCCACTCGCCGCTGACCGGGAAGCCGCCGAATCCCTTGATCTCCGCGATGCCGGACTTCTGCAGCAGGTGCAGTGCTCCGCCGCCTGCGCCGACGAACACGAACTTGGCGTTGACGGTCTTCTTGGCTCCGGTCCGCTGGTTTGCGACCTTGACGTCCCACGTGCCGTCGGACTGCTTGGTGATGTTGCGCACATCGTGGCCGAAGTGCACGGTGCCGCCCGCGGACGAGAGGTAGTTGAGCAGCTGCTTGGTAAGTGCGCCGAAGTCGACGTCGGTGCCCTCCTGGCTCCAGTTCAGCGCTACCGGATCGGAGAAGTCGCGGCCCTTCGCCATCAACGGCAGTCGCGCCGAGAACTCGTCCTTGGAATCGATGAACTCCATTCCGGCGAACAGCGGGTTGCCGACGAGCGCCTCGTACCGCGCGCGCAGGTACTTCGCGTTGTCTGCTCCGTGCACGAAGCTCACGTGCGGAATGGGGTTGATGAAGTTCTTGGCGTCGGAGAGCACGCCGGTCTCGATACCGTGGGCCCAGAACTGACGCGAGACCTGAAACTGCTCGTTGACGTTGAGCGCCTTGGCGATGTCGACGCTGCCGTCCTTGTTCTGCGGCGTGTAGTTCAACTCGCACAGTGCCGAGTGGCCGGTACCCGCGTTGTTCCACGCGTCGCTGCTCTCGGCCGCGGCAGCATCGAGGCGCTCGTAGACGTCGATCGACCAGTTCGGCTCGAGCTGACGGAGCAGCGCACCGAGGGTGGCGCTCATGATTCCGGCACCGACCAGAACGACGTCGGTCTTGATCCGCTTACCCTGCTCTTCTTTGGACACTGGAGAATCGACTTCCTTGTCTGTGGAGGTCTCGACCGGAGAACTCTGCTGTAGAGGGCTATTCACCCGATGCGGTCAGGTTACTAGCTGGGCCTACCCCATCGGACACCACGTCAACCTGCTCTCGATTGTGCTCCTCGGACGCCGCTCACGGCGCCCACTACAGTTGTGATCTGTGACTACCTGGGTGCCCGACGTCCTCGGCGACGGCTACGAACAGACGACCATTCCACTCGGTGACGATCCGGACGGAGAGGGGCAGGTCGAGGCCACTCTGGTGCGGTATCAACCGTCCGGTGCCTCGAACTTCGAGCGTGCGGTGATCTACGTTCACGGTTTCACCGACTACTTCTTCCAGCGACACATCGCCGAGCACTTCGCGGCGAAGGGATACGCGTTCTACGCCCTCGACCTGCGTAAGTGCGGGCGTTCGCGCCGCGAGGGCCAGACTGCGCATTTCGTGACCGATCTGGCGATGTACGACGCCGAGTTGAACGAAGCACTGAGCCTGGTACGAGCCGAGCGCGCGGACGCCTCGGTGCTGCTGATGGCGCACTCCACGGGCGGCCTCGTTCTCCCCCTGTGGCTGAACCGCCTCAACCGTCAGGAAGGCGGGTCGGCCGGATTGGGCTTGGCAGGAGTCGTTCTCAACAGCCCGTGGTTCGACCTGCAGGGCCCACCCGCCATTCGCAGTGTCGGCACCGCAGCGATCGATGTGATCGGCCGATTCCGATCCAAGACGCAGGTCCCCGGTAGCGGGCTCGACACATACGGGCTGTCGCTCGCTGCGTCGGAGAACGGCGAATGGGACTACGACCTCGACTGGAAACCGCTCGCGGGCTTTCCCATCACCTTCGGGTGGATTCGCGCTGTCCGCCACGGACACGCCGAGCTGCACCGGGGCCTCGACATCGGCATTCCCTCGCTGATTCTTCGGTCGAAGGTGACGCACTTCTCCCGCCGTTACAGCTCGGCCGTCGACGCCGCGGATGCCGTTCTGGACGTTCGACAGATCGCGCGGTGGGCCGGTTGCCTGGGCGACCGTACGACGATCGTGCCCATCGAGGGAGCCCGCCACGACGTGTTTCTGTCCACCGAGGGCCCACGGGTACGGGCATTCGAGGAAATGGACGAATGGCTCGAGTGGTTGCACCGAGGAGAGAGCACCGACCATGCGTCGGGCAAGGACCACAGCGAGAGCGGGCACATTTCATGACCGAGCATTTCGACATCGCGATCATCGGCTCCGGATCGGGAAACTCGATCGCCGATTCACGCTTCGACGACAAGAAGATCGCTCTGCTCGAGGAGAATTCCACGTTCGGTGGCACGTGCCTCAACGTCGGGTGCATCCCCACCAAGATGTTCGTCTATGCAGCCGAAGTCGCTCGGACGGTGCGAGACTCCGCGAAGTACGGAGTCGACGCCCACGTCGACGCGGTGCGCTGGCGGGACATCGTCGACCGCGTCTTCGGACGGATCGACCCCATCTCCGAGGGCGGTAAGCGATACCGCGCCGAGGGCAGCCCCAACGTCACGTTGTTCGAGGGACACGCGACGTTCGTCGGCTCCCGCACGATCGACACCGGCACCGGCACCGTCATCACCGCCGACCAGGTTGTCATTGCGGCCGGGTCACGTCCGACGGTGCCACAGGCCATTGCCGATTCGGGTGTCTCCTATCACACCAACAGTGACGTGATGCGACTGCCGGAGCTTCCCGAGCATCTGGTGATTCTCGGATCCGGTTACATCGCAGCAGAATTCGCGCACGTGTTCTCGGCCCTCGGGTCCAAGGTCTCGATCGTCGCCAGGAAGGACGGGCTCCTGCGCGCGCTCGACGCCGATATCTCCAAGCGCTTCACCGAACTGGCGCGCGCCAAGTGGGACGTCCATCTCGACGCCGGCGAGACCCGTGCTGTGACCGAGGGGACGCTGCACGGCGTCGAACTGGCCGACGGCACCAAGGTCCTGGGCGACGCGTTTCTCGTCGCCGTGGGCCGGGAACCGAACGGAGACAGACTCGATCTGGGCACGGCAGGCATCGAGCTCGATGACGAGGGCCGCATCGTGGTGGACGAATTCGGCCGCACCACGGCCGAGGGAGTGTTCGCACTCGGCGACGTCTCGTCCCCTTACCAGCTCAAGCACGTGGCCAACCAGGAAGCTCGGGCCGTGCAGTACAACCTGCTGCAGGACGCGTGGCACGGCGACACCTCGACACTGCGCGAGTACGACCATCGGTTCGTTCCTGCGGCCGTGTTCACAGATCCGCAGATCGCCGAGGTGGGCATGACCGAGGAACAAGCCCGCGACGCGGGGTTGGACATCACGGTCAAAGTGCAGAACTACGGCGACGTCGCCTACGGCTGGGCGATGGAGGACAGCGAAGGTCTGTGCAAGATCATTGCCGAAAAGGGGACCGGCAAGATCCTCGGAGCTCACATCATCGGCGCACAGGCACCCACGGTGATTCAGCCACTCATCCAGGCCATGAGCTTCGGGTTGTCTGCCCAGGACATGGCTCGGGGCCAGTACTGGATTCATCCAGGACTGCCCGAGGTGGTCGAGAACGCTCTGCTCGGTCTCGAACTGTAATTTCGACCGTTTACCAGGGACTGGTGCGGAGCACGATCTCGGTGGCCAGCTCGGCCGATGCGTCGACGGGGATGTTCCGGGCACCGTCGAGCTGAACCACTCGGAAATCCGAGTAGACGAACCGGCCACTCGCGTCGGCGGATGCGCGACCCAACGAGGACCCGACGACCAATGTCGTCGGTAGCTCGACAGGGGGGCAATCCGCCGCGCGGACGGTGCCCTGCTCGTCCGCGATTGCGGGGTGGCAACGGTTCACCGCGATCAGGCTGGCAAACCGTCCGAAGGTTTTCGCGGCCAGCGTCCACGCAGGTTCTGCGCCCGCGCCGCTGCCGACGAGGTGCACCCACGAGAGCTTCAGCTCGTCGAGAACAGCCAGGATGGCGTCGTCGGTGACGCCGTCGATGCTTTCCAGCGCAACGGTTTTCAGATCCGAGTTGTGCAGCCGTTCACTGACTGCGTCGTACACATCCACCGGATCACCTGCGTCGGGAAGCAACAGGACGGCGTGCCTGCTGTCGGGGCCCGCCACTCGCACCGAACATTGCCCGCCCGCAGCACTCACATGCGTGAACTCCATGACGACGACGGTACTGCCTCTTGCGCATGCTCCGCATCGGTTCTATGGTTAGTTACATGAGTAATGAACCAGTGAGGCAAGCAACCTCCACGCATCGGCGGCAGTTCTGATGGACGAGGGCAGGCCGATCTTCTTGCAGATCGCCGAGCTCGTCGAGAACTCCATCATCGACGGATCGTTGGCCGAGGAAGAGCAGGTCCCTTCGACGAACGAGCTCGCCGCGTTCCATCGAATCAATCCGGCAACCGCGGGCAAGGGGCTCGCCAAACTCGTCGCCGACGGCATCGTCTACAAGAAGCGAGGAATCGGCATGTTCGTCACCACAGGGGCTCGCGACGCTCTCCGGTTCCGTCGCCGCGACCTCTTCGCCCGTCAGTACATCGATCCGTTGGTCACCGAGGCACGCAAGCTCGGCATGACCGTCGACGAACTCAAGACCATGCTCGACAACTGGGAGGCAGCACGATGAGCGTCCACACTCTCGGCTCGATCGGCGAACCCGGCACCATCGCCGCGTCGGCCACTCACCTGACCAAGAAGTTCGGCACGTTCACCGCTGTCGACGATGTCAGTTTCGAGATCGAACGGAACAAGATCTACGGCTTTCTCGGCCGCAACGGCGCGGGCAAGACCACCGTCATGCAGATGATGACCGCGCAGATGCGCCAGAGCGCCGGCGAAGTGTCGGTACTCGGACAGCGGCCGTGGGAGAACCCACATGCCCTGAGTCACGTGTGCTTCGTCAAGGAAAGCCAGAAGTATCCGGACGATCTGAAGGTGAAGAACGCCATCTCGCAGGCATCCCACATTCTTCCGCACTGGGACGACGACTTCGCGGCCGAATTACTGCGGGACTTCGACCTGCCCCTCGGCCGCAAGATCAAGAAGCTCTCGCGAGGAATGACGTCGGCTCTCGGAATCGTCATCGGACTCGCGTCGCGTGCACCACTGACCTTTTTCGACGAGCCCTACTTGGGACTGGACGCGGTCTCGCGTCACATGTTCTACGACAGATTGCTGGCCGACTACGCCGAGAATCCCAGGACAGTGATCCTATCCACCCATTTGATCGACGAGGTCAGTGATCTGATCGAACACGTGATCCTCATCGACAAGGGCAGGATCGTGCTCGACGCCGACTCGGATGCGCTGCGCGAGGGCGCATTCGAGATCACCGGTCCCGCCAAGGCGGTCGACTCGTTCATCTCGGGACACAGAACTCTGCACCGAACCAGCCTCGGCGCCAGCGCGCGGGCGACGATCGACGGCCGACTCACCGACAGTCAGAAGTCGGACGGTGCCGCAGCGGGGCTCACTATCGAAGCAATTCCATTGCAGCAGTTGATCATCGAACGCACCAATGTCGCAATCGAGGAGGCAGCGTCATGAAACGAATACTGAACGTCGCTCGAATCCACAACACCTCCTGGGCAACCACATTCGCGTGGCCACTGGGAATTCTCGCGGTCGTCTTCGTGATCACGTACGGCATCTTCCTCGTGGTTCCCGTGAACGAATCCGAGTTCACCTTCACCGGTGGAGTGTTTTCCGTGTACGGATTCGGGATCGCGTTCTATATCACCGCTATCACACAATGCTTTCCGTACGCGCTCGTCCTGAGTGTCACGCGGCGCGAATTCCTCAGTGCCACAGCCCTCGTGGGCGTCACGCAATCGTTCGCGATCGGCACCATCGTGTACCTGTTGTCGGTAGTCGAGGCCGCGACGGGAGGCTTCGGGAAGAAGCTTCGCATGTTCGGCCTCGCCCGCTATGCGACCGACAACGAAGTTCTACAGTGGGCAACTCTGGTGACCGGATTGCTGTTGATCGGCGGGATCGGCGCATTCATCGGCGTCGTCTACCGGCGCTACCGCACCAATGGCCTGTTCACCCTCGGACTCGGTGCGCTCGTGCTCTTCGGCGGCGGCTCTGTACTCGTGACCTGGCAGAACTGGTGGCCCAACGTCGGAAGCTTCTTCACCGACACCCCACGCATCCTGCTGCTCGTGATCATCCCCTTGATCATCACCGCGGTGCTGTCCGCAGCCAGCTGGGTCGGACTTCTCAAAGCAACTGCGTGACAATCTTTTTCAACGCAGGATCGACGCCGTGCTCGATGAGATCGAGTACGGCGTCGACGTCGAGGTTGTCTTCCACCAGATCGGCCAGCAGGTCCAACTGCTGCTCCCGCAGTGCCGCGACCGACGTAGCAGGGGCCACCAGAAATCCCTCGCGACCCGACTTCGCCGCCACCCAGGCAAGGAAGGATCGCCTGAAATCGTCGGATTCGAGAAGGCCGTGCCAGTGAGTTCCGACGACGCTGCCACGCACACTGCCCTCGCGAACACCCGACGCTGCAGTCAGCAGTGCATCGTCCCCGCTACGAACAACTCGTCCATGATGAATCTCGTACCCGGACAAAGAATGTGCGCCGAACCGCTGTGCCCGACCCGTCACCTGCGCGAGTACCTTGTCGGCTGCGAACTCGATATCGAGATCGAGCAGACCCAGCCCCTCGACGACACCGACACCCGACTCCACCGCGTCCGAGATGGTTCGACCGAGCATCTGGTATCCGCCGCAGATACCCAGAACCGGCCGACCCGCGGCGGCGCGCTCGGAAATGGCACGAGCAAGACCGCTGCGCCGCAACCACTCCAGATCCGACACCGTGGACTTGCTGCCGGGGACGACCACCAGATCCAAATCGTCGAGCCGAGAGGGCTCGGTGACCCAGTGCACCGACACTCCGGGCTCGCACGCCAGCGCCTCGACATCGGTCGTATTGGAGATTCTCGGCAACCGCACCGCTGCCACCCGTAGCCACTGGGACCCGACGGGAGGACGCGGCCTGCCCACCGGAGCGTCGGCAACCGTACCGAGGGAATCCTCCGCATCCATCCACAATCCGTCCGCGAACGGGACGACTCCATAGGTCGGCCGCCCGGTCAGTGCACGCATCTGATCGAGACCAGGTGCCAACAGCGCCGGATCGCCTCGAAACTTGTTGATCACGAATCCCGCGACGAGCGCCTGATCTTCCGGAGACAGGACGGCAACAGTGCCGAACAGGTGGGCGAGCACTCCCCCGCGGTCGATGTCGCCCACCACGATCACCGGCAGAGCAGCCGCCGTCGCCAGTCCCATATTGGCCAAATCGGTTGCACGCAGATTGATCTCGGCGGGCGAACCCGCTCCTTCGCAGATCACCACATCGAATTCTGCACGCAGAGAGGCCAGCTCGTCGGCCACCACGGTTCGCAGCGCTGTCCGATGCTCGATGTAGTTGCTCGCACTCACTTGCGCCACCGCGCGCCCGCGCACCACCAACTGCGAGGCCCGGTCGCTTCCTGGTTTGAGCAACACCGGATTGAAGCGGACACTCGGCTCGAGGCCGCAGGCCGCCGCCTGCATCGCCTGCGCCCGACCGATCTCACCGCCGTCGAGCGTGACCACCGAATTGTTGGACATGTTCTGCGCCTTGAACGGAGCCACCCGCACGCCCCGTCTCGCCAACATGCGACACAGACCGGCAACCAACACGCTCTTACCAGCATCCGACGTCGTCCCCGCAACCAGCAGGGCACCTTTCAGACTCACGGCATTCGTTTTTTTCTGTTCACTCCGCAGGCTCCGCTCACGGCAGGGTCAGAATCTCGCTGCCCGTCTCGGTGACCACAAGGGTGTGCTCGAACTGCGCGGTCCACTTCTTGTCGTGCGTGACCACCGTCCAGCCGTCGTCCCACATCTCGGCGTTGATCGTGCCCAGGTTGATCATCGGTTCGATCGTGAAGGTCATCCCGGGCTCGATGACGGTGTCCACCGACGGCTGGTCGTAGTGCAGAACGACGAGACCGTTGTGGAAGGTGGTACCGATGCCGTGTCCGGTGAAATCCTCGACCACTCCGTAGCCGAACCGGTGCGCATACGACTCGATGACGCGGCCCACCACGTTCAGTGCGCGACCCGGCTTGACGGCCTTGATGGCCCGCATGGTGGCCTCGTGCGTGCGCTCGACGAGTAGGCGGGCCTCCTCGGAGACGTTGCCGGCCAAAAACGTTGCGTTGGTATCTCCGTGTACTCCGTCGATGTACGCGGTGACGTCGATGTTGACTATGTCGCCGTCCTCGATCACCGTCGAGTCGGGGATGCCGTGACAGATGACCTCGTTGAGCGAGGTGCAGCACGACTTCGGAAAACCCTTGTAGCCCAACGTCGACGGGTATGCGCCGTGATCGATCATGTAGTCGTGAGCGATGCGGTCGAGCTCGTCGGTCGTCACTCCCGGTGCCACCGCCCGGCCCGCTTCCTGTAGGGCCCTGGCCGCAATCTTCGATGCCACCCGCATCTTCTCGATGACCTCGGGAGTCTGCACCCACGGTTCGCTGCCTTCGGCGACAGTCGACTTCCACGCGTACTCGGGCCGCTCGATCGACTTGGGCACCGCGAGGACGGGCGATACGACGCCTGGTACGAGTGGCTGACGGGGCTTGCTCTCGGCGGTCACAGACATGTGCCCCAGAGTAGTCGGCCCCGTACCGACACTCCGCCCAGCGCAGGGTGCCCGGGCAATCGAATCATCGTTCTCTCGAGCGGATATGATCTGGGTCACGTTCAATGCCGACTGCCGACGCTGATTGCCGACTCGAAGGAGGGAAGCACCATGGTTCATTCGAATCTGCTGCGCCCTCGTGACGGCGACGCTCTGCGCGCCGAACTACGCCAGGTGGCGGCAACGTCGAATGTGCCCGTCGTGTTCGGCGGCGAAGTCTCTTCGGAAACTCTGTATCTGAGCGAGTTCCAGGGCACCCGCACCCGCGGTCTCGACGGACTCGCCATCCCACCTCGGTCGGGCCTCGGTGGACGCGTCATGGAGCAGCGCAGACCGGCAGCCGTGAGCGACTACGGATCGTCCATGTCGATCACCCATCACTTCGATCGACCGGTGCTCGGCGAAGGCCTCAAATCGATCCTCGCGATGCCTGTGGTGGTGGCGGGAGTCGCTCGGATAGTGATGTACGCCGCGGTACGCGAGCGAGGCCCGCTCGGCGATCGCGTCGGCGACATCATGACGGCAGCCGCGCGACGCCTCGGGCAGGAGATCGCCGTTCGCGACGAGGTCGACCGCAGGGTTCGTCTACTGGCGACCACCCGTTCGATTGTCGATTCGGACCTGTCGCGGGCCGCCGAACTGCGCAGCGTTCACGAGGAGCTGGCCGATCTCGCTCGGTCCGTGGGTGACGAGAAGATCCGGCGCAGACTCGATCTGGTCACTGCTCGCATGGCAGCGACCCTCGGCCAGGGAGTGTCGTCCACAGAGATACAGCCGGACGGCACCGTACCGCAGTCTCGACCCCTGTTGACACCACGCGAAATCGACGTGATCTCACAGGTTGCGTTGGGCTGCACCAACATCGAGGTTGCACAGCGCCTGTCGATCGGTGCCGAAACGGTCAAGTCGTACCTGCGGAGCGTGATGCGAAAAACCGAGTCGCATACCCGATACGAAGCCGTGGTGGCGTGCCGTCGGCTGGGCATCGTGACGTCCTGACCCGCCGCACCGGCCGGTCGCTCTCAGTACCCCGGCGGCAGCTGCTCGAACATCTCCCGGGTCACCGCGACAGCGTTGTCCGAGCTTCCCCCGCGCACCACGAGCGTGGCGAACGCAATGTCGCCTCGATAGCCGACGAACCACGAGTGCGAGCCGCCCTCGACCTCGGCCTCACCGGTCTTTCCGTAGACCTCACCCTGGTCTGCGATGCGCTCGGCCGTACCGCTGGTGACCACCGATCGCATCATCCCGCGTAGTCCGTCGACCATCGCCGGTTCGATCGGCGGGTGATCACCGGTGATCACCGTGTCGCGTCCCACCAACAGGTTCGGCACCGGAGTCGAACCGTGGGCCACCGTCGCCGCGGCCAAGGCCATGCCGAAGGTGGAGACGACCACCTTGCCCTGCCCGAAGCCGTCCTCGGTGCGTTGGACGAGCTCGTCCGCCGGGGGCACCGAACCCGAGTCGGTCGGCAGCCCGACGACGTCGTAATCCGGGCCGACGCCGAACTGAGATGCCGCGACGGTCAACGCGTCGGGCGACATCTCGCTGGCCAGTTTCGCGAACGAGGTGTTGCACGATCGAGTGAACGCGGTACTCATCGTGACGTCGCCGAGCGAGAACTCGTTGTAGTTGGGCACACTGCGCTCGCCGATCTCGATGCGACCCGGACACGGAACGGTGCTGCCCGGGGTCGCCAGTCCGCTCGAAATGGCCGCGCCGGCGGTGATGATCTTGAACGTCGATCCGGGCGGGTAGAGACCGGCGGACGCCACCGGTCCGTCCCGGTCGGCAGCCGGGTTCTGCGCTACCGCCAGGATCGCACCCGTCGACGGTTGAATGACCACCGTCATCGCCTGCTCGGTGCGCGCGTTCACTGCTCGCTGCGCCGCGACCTGGATATTGCGATCGAGGCTGATCGAGAAGGATGGAGCGGGCTGCGGCGGAGTATCGGTCAGAACGTCGACGTCGACGCCGTTGCGGTTGCTGGTCACCACGCTCCAGCCCGCCTGACCGTCGACCTCGTCGATGACGGCCTTCTTGACCTGACCCACCAGATCCGGCGCGAACGTGGGGTCGGTGGACACCAGATCCGACTCGTCGGATGCCGTGACACCGGGAATCTCGGTGAGCGCGGCCGAGATGGGCTGAAAGTCGCTCTCACGCAGCAACGCCACCGGATAGTCGCCGTCGACCGAGGTGGCCGACTCCACGATGGACTGAGCCGTGATCGACGCGTCGAACGGAGTCAGCAGCGTCGACAACGCAGTCGCCGATGCCACCACGTTGTTCGCATTCGCTGCGTCGAACTTGATTCGATGCACGACGCCGGGCACCAGAACGTCGGTTCCGGAACGCTCGTTGACGCGGGCCCTCGGGGCCGCCGTCGAGCGCAGCGACATGGTTTGGGTGTCACCGAGCTTGGGATGGATGTCCGACGCCGTCCAGCGCACCACCCAGTCGCCCTCGCTGCGCCCCATGTTCAGCTGACCGTCGTAGGTCCACACCCGGTCCTTCGGCAGCTGCCACGTGTACGTGTAACCGACTGTTGCGGTATCTCCGTCGACCTGCACCGACGTCGTCTGCGCGTCCAAGGACTCGGCCTGCAGATTGGTCCACGCCTCGGTCAGTGCGGTAGCGGCGGCATCGGGCTTGTCGGTGTCCGCAGCGGCAGCTGCGATGTCATTGGACTCGAAGGCGGCGAGAAATGCCTGGGCCGCGGGCTCCGGGCCGTCGGGCTTGGGGGTACACCCGGTGAGCGAGGCAGCAACCACGGCTCCGATCGCCAGCACCACGCCGACTCGATACCGCATCTCGGTTGCACCACGTGATCTCATTGCGCCCCATCGTAATAGGGCGCACCCCTGACCGATGGCAACGAAACGCGGTTCGCGACAAGCTAATCGAGCAATACCGTGGTGAAGGTTGCCACCTGAGTCAGCCCGATTTTCGCGTACGCCCGCCGGGCGACGTAGTTGAAGCTGTTGACGTACAGGCTGGCGGTGCGGCCCTGACGAACGACCGAGTCGACCACTGCGGCGGTACCGGACGCACCGAGACCGTGTCCACGCCGGTCGGGGTGAACCCACACGCCCTGGATCTGGCCCACCGTCGCCGACTGCGATCCGATCTCGGCCTTGAACACCACTCGGCCGTCCTCGAATCGAGCCCAGGCACGCTGCGCCGCAATGAGACTCGAGATCCGGCGTCTGTATCCACGGCCGCCGTCGTTCTGCCGGGGGTCGACTCCGACTTCCTCGATGAACATGGCGACGGCCGCAGTGAGATACACGTCGAGCTCGTCGGGTCGAACGAGACGGACCTGAGGATCGGGTGGCAAAGACGAGCGCACCGACGTGGCCAGCAGTGGTTGCTCACCGCGGACCTCCCGGGCGGGGCCCCAGTCGGTCTCGAGCATCTCCCACAGCGGCAGCGTCAGTTCGGCCCGCCCGACCAGCGAGGAACACAATCGGGGGCCGCGGCACGCACGGTCTGCGAACGACCGGAGGTCGTCGCCCGATCCGAGCAGTGGGACGAGGTTCGCTCCGTAGAAGCACAACGATTCGTCCGGGCCGCCCCTACTCCACATCTCACCGTGAAACGACCTGGGATCCAGTCCGGATTCTTGCACCCGGGCGGCAACCATGCAGGTCGCGACCGGGTCGGCGTCGAGCACCCGCAGCACGTGTGCGGTGTCTCGATTACCGAGAGGCTTCGCACCGAGGAGCTTGAGCACCTACCGACCTCCTGACCCACCTACCGCGTACACATCGACCGAGCGTGCACCGAATCATTCCAGAGAACGTGTTCCCCCGGTGGCAGTGCGACAAACCGGATGACGACCGGGTTCGTCCTGCTCAGCTGACGGTCACCACCGGAGCGCCACCGTCTGCAGACTCGTCCTTCTCGAATTCCTCGGCGATGCGCATTGCTTCCTCGATCAAGGTCTCCACTATCTGCGCCTCGGGCACGGTCTTGATGACCTTGCCCTTGACGAAGATCTGGCCCTTGCCGTTGCCCGATGCCACGCCCAGATCAGCGTCACGCGCCTCGCCCGGTCCGTTGACGACGCAGCCCATCACGGCAACGCGCAGCGGGATCTCCATGCCTTCGAGGCCCGCAGTGACCTCGTCGGCAAGGGTGTAGACGTCGACCTGCGCACGCCCACAGGACGGGCACGAGACGATCTCGAGCTTGCGGGGGCGGAGATTGAAGGACTGCAGAATCTGGTTGCCCACCTTGATCTCCTCCGCAGGCGGCGCCGACAAGGAGACGCGAATGGTGTCGCCGATCCCCTTGGACAGCAACGCGCCGAAGGCGACTGCGGACTTGATGGTCCCCTGGAACGCGGGCCCGGCCTCGGTGACGCCGAGGTGCAGCGGGTAGTCGCACTGCGCGGCGAGCTGCTCGTAGGCGGCGACCATCACGACAGGGTCGTTGTGCTTGACGGAGATCTTGATATCGCCGAACCCGTGTTCTTCGAACAGTCCGGCCTCCCACAGCGCCGACTCGACGAGTGCCTCGGGAGTGGCCTTGCCGTACTTCTTCATCAGGCGGGGATCGAGTGATCCAGCGTTCACACCGATGCGGATCGGGATGTTCGCATCGCCTGCAGCCTTGGCGACTTCCTTGACGCGACCGTCGAATTCCTTGATGTTGCCGGGATTGACGCGGACCGCGGCGCAGCCCGCATCGATCGCGGCGAAGATGTACTTGGGCTGAAAGTGGATGTCGGCGATCACCGGGATCTGGCTCTTCTTGGCGATGATCGACAGCGCATCGGCGTCATCCTGTGTGGGGCACGCCACACGCACGATGTCGCAGCCCGACGCCGTCAGCTCGGCGATCTGCTGCAGCGTGGCGTTGATGTCGTGAGTCTTGGTGGTGCACATGGACTGCACCGAGATGGGGCTGTCACTACCCACTCCCACCGTGCCGACCTGGAGCTGCCTGGTCTTTCGACGTGGCGCGAGCACGGGCACCGGCGGTGCCGGCATTCCCAATCCGACTGACACGGTCACAGTGGCCTTCTTTCCTAGCTACGACTGACGAGTCTACTGATAGATCTGAATGGGGTTGACGATGTCCGCCGTGAGCGTCAACAAGGAGAACCCGATGAAAACGACGATGACCACGTAGGTGACCGGCATGAGTTTCATGTAGTCCACCGGAGCGCCGTCGGGTAGGCCGCGGCGGTTGCGGAAGATGTTGCGGATGCGCTCGTAGATGGTCACGGCGATGTGTCCACCGTCGAGCGGCAACAACGGAACGATGTTGAACGCTCCGAGGAAGAAGTTCAACGAGGCGAGAAGTCCCACGAAGGTTGCCCAGTTGTCGTTCTCGGCGGCCTGACCTCCGATCACGCTCGCACCCACGACGCTCATCGGGGTGTCGAGGCCACGTTCGCCACCGAAGATCGACTCCCACAGCGCCTGCACCTTGGTGGGAAGCTGCACGAGCGCTTTGCCGGTCTGGACGAAGATGTCGCCGGTGAAGACGAACGTCTCGGGTACCGCCTCGATCGGGTTGTACCGAACATTCGGCGGCGCGATCGTGGAACCGCTGACGCCGACCGCGCCTACGGTCGTGGACTCCTTGGCTCCGGTGTCCGGATCGGTGACGTAGCGCTGAACCTCGGTCACCGGGATAGTCAGGTCCAGCGACGAACCGTCTCGCTCGACGGTCAGATCCACCGGCCCCGAAGACGCCTGCACAGTTTCGACGACCTCGGACCAGTACTGCACCGGCTCGCCGTTCACTGCGGTGACCACGTCGCCCTTGCGGAGCCCCGCTTGCTCAGCCGGGCTCACTCCCGAGCACGGCGCGAGTTCGCCGTCCTCGGTTTGCGAGGGTGCGATGCACACGACATCGCTGACCTGGACGGTCGGCGGCGTCACCCGATCCGGGGTTCCCCAGCCGAGCACCAACGCGTACACCAGCACGATGCCGAGCACGAAGTTCATCGCGATGCCGCCGACCATGACGACGATCCGCTTCCACGTCTTCTGGCGATACATGGCTCGCTCGACTTCGTCGGGTGCGAGCTCGTCGATCGCCGTCATTCCGGCGATGTCGCAGAATCCTCCGGCTGGAATCGCCTTGAGGCCGTACTCGGTCTCGCCGCGCCGGAAGGAGAAAATCTTGGGACCGAAACCGATGTAATACCTACGGACCTTCATGCCGAGCGCTTTTGCGGTCCACATGTGTCCTGCCTCGTGCAGTGCGATCGACACACCGATGCCGATGGCGAACAGCACGACGCCGAGTGCGAACACCATGTGAGTCAGAGGCCCTTCTGCTTCAGGAGCTCACGCGCATGTGCGCGAGCCCAGGAATCCGCCGCGAGAACATCGTCCACGGTAGTCGGCACCGCAGACCAGTCCGCCCTGCCGTCGTCGACCACCGCACGCACCGTGTGCACGATCTGCGGGAATTCGATGTGCCCGGCCAAGAATGCCTCGGCCGCGATCTCGTTGGACGCGTTGTACACCGCAGTCGTGCAACCACCCAGAATGCCGGCCTCGCGTGCGAGCTGTACGGCGGGAAACACTCGATCGTCCAGCGGCTCGAAGTCCCAGGAGAACGCCGAGGTGAAGTCGAGTGCGCGACCGACATCGGACACCCGATCGGGCCACCCGAGCGCCAGACCGATCGGCAGCTTCATGTCCGGCGGGCTGGCCTGGGCGATGGTGGAGCCATCGACGAACGTGACCATGGAATGCACGATGGATTGCCGGTGAACGGTCACGTCGATCTTGTCGTAGGGCACTCCGAAGAGCAGATGCGCCTCGATCAACTCGAGCCCCTTGTTCACCAGGGTCGCCGAGTTCAAGGTGTTCATCGGACCCATCGACCAGGTGGGATGGGCCGCGGCCTGCTTCGGGGTGACCGACTTCAGTTCGGTCTCGGTCCACCCTCGGAACGGTCCACCCGACGCAGTCAGGATCAACCGATCCACCTCGCTGCGGGTGCCGCTTCGTAGGCACTGCGCCAAGGCGGAGTGCTCCGAGTCGACCGGCACGATTTGCCCGGGGGCGGCAGCGGCCAGTACGAGCTCGCCGCCCGCCACCAGTGATTCCTTGTTGGCCAATGCGAGCCGGGCACCGGTTTTCAGCGCCGCGAGCGTCGGTTCGAGACCGAGCGAACCCACCAGCGCATTGAGCACGACGTCAGCCGGAGTCGTCTCGACGAGCTCGGTGACTGCCCGTGGCCCACTGAGTGTTCCGGGAAAATCGAGTGCGGCGGCGGCGTCCGAGTCGGCGACTGCGACACGCTGGGCACCGGTTTCGGCGATCTGACGACGAAGCAGGTCGATGTTTCCGCCGCCCGCTGCGAGACCGACCACAACGAAGCGATCCGGGTTGGCTGCGATGACGTCGAGCGCTTGGGTGCCGATCGAACCGGTACTCCCCAGCAGCAGCACGCGAATCGGCTCGGGGCGATCCGAGGTGGTCGTTCGCTCACTATGGTCTGGCACCGGTCCATTGTTGCCTACCGAGCCTGAGAAACCCCTATGCGCTCCGCCGATGCTGGCAGGGTGGAAGGCATGGACGTCTCGAAGTACAGCGCAGCATCGTTCAACTACACCGATGTGGGGGCGACGAAGGGACCCTTCCCGCCGGGTTACCACTACGTCGAGAGGTCGCGAGTGGTCGGGTCGGGGCTCGACGACTTCCTGGCCGCAGCGGATGCCCTGATGCGGTGGGACATGCATCGCGGTGCCGGTCTGAAGATCCATTCGAGCGAAGATTCCGCCGTTCCCGACGCGGTGGTCGTTCTGACGCTCGGTCCGATCCGTATCCCGTGCAAGGTCGTCTACGTCATCGACGAGGCCAACCGACAGGGCTTCGCCTACGGCACACTCGACGGGCATCCCGAGTCCGGGGAGGAGCTGTTCCACGTCGACTACTCCCCCGCGGACGGAACCGTCACCGCTCACATCACCGCGTTCTCGAGCCCCGGCCGCTGGTACACCAGGCTCGGCGGCCCGGTGGGAAGGCGCGTCCAGGCTCTGTTCACCGACCGGTATCTGACTGCGCTGGCGAAGGCCTGCCGTTCGCCGCGCTGAGTCAGGAGCCGGGCGGGTGTACGGCGCGCCAGTGCTCGGCGATGTCGATTCGCTTGGCGACCCATACTTTCTCGTGGGATTGCACGTGATCGAGAAACCGTTCGAGGGCCGCGATACGAGCCGGCCTGCCGACCAGTCGACAGTGCAATCCGACCGAGAGCATCTTGGGGCTGCCGTGCTCGCCTTCGGCATAGAGCACGTCGAACGCGTCCCGAAGATGTGCGAAGAACTCGTCCCCGGTCGAGAAGCCTCCCGGTGAGGCGAATCGCATGTCGTTGGTGTCGAGGGTGTACGGCACCACCAGGTGATCGACCGCCCCATTGCCCGTGGACACCTTCTCCCAGTACGGCAGGTCGTCGGCGTAGGAATCGGAGTCGTACACGAATCCACCGTGCTCGACGACGAGTGATCGCGTGTTCGGTGAATCGCGGCCGGTGTACCACCCCAGCGGGGCCGAGCCGGTCAGCTCCGTCAGGATCGCCACGGCCTCGGCCATGTGCTCGCGCTCGACGTTCTCGTCGATCTGCTGATAGGACAGCCACCGCAGGCCGTGGCAGGCGATCTCGTGGCCCAGCTCTGCCAGCGCGGCAACCACTTCCGGATTTCGCTCCATGGCTTTCGCGACGGCGAACACCGTCAGAGGTAGATCTCGTTTCTCGAATGCTCGCAGTACTCGCCACACACCTGCCCTGGATCCGTACTCGTACAGGGACTCCATGCTCATGTGACGGTTCGGAAACGCTTGTGCCCCGATCATTTCCGACAGGAACGTCTCGGACTTGGTGTCGCCGTCGAGCACATTGTTCTCCGCGCCCTCCTCGTAATTGAGGACGAATTGGACGGCGATGTTCGCCTCTCCCGGCCACTGGGCATCCGGTGGTGTTCGGCCGTACCCGACCATGTCACGGGGGTAGCTCAGCGGAAACTGGGTCAACGGGTGCGGAAGGCGCTCGGACGTCACCGAGGCAGTCTCTCACCGAAGTAGATACTCGCGCCGGGTGAGCGCAACCCTGATGGCTACGACGGGCGGTCGTATGCCAATATTGTCGCAACGCGGCAGCCTCGACGCCTCGTGCGCACGTCAACGTGAATCATCACTCGAGAGGACCGACCGGTGGCAAACAACGAACTGGAAACCGCTTCGTACGACCAGGTCGTCGATACCCGTCACGAGGTTCCGGACGTGCCGTCCGCCGAGTGGGGATGGAGTGGCGAGTCGAACCGTGCGATGCGAGTGGCCGCCATCGTCGTCGCCGCGTTCCTGCTCTTCATGATCATCGGCAACCACACCGGCAAGGTCGAGGACCTGTGGCTGATCGGATTCGCCGTCGCTCTGGTCGGACTGGTCGTGCGTGACGTGATCGTTCGCCGCAAGCCCCGCTAGCTGCCGGTCAGTTCTCGGCTGCCAGCTGACCGCACGCCGCGGCGATCTCCTGGCCACGGGTGTCGCGCACCGTGCACGAGACACCCTGCGCAATCACTCGTCTGACGAATTCTCGCTCCACCGGCTTCGGGCTGGCATCCCACTCGCTGCCCGGAGTCGGATTGAGCGGGATCAGGTTCACGTGGACCCGGGATCCGAGCGCCTTGTGCAGCTTCTTTCCCAACATGTCCGCTCGCCACGGCTGATCGTTGACGTCCCGGATCATCGCGTACTCGATCGAGACGCGTCGACCGGTCTGATCGGCGTAGTACCGAGCGGCGGAGAGAACCTCCGCCACCGACCACCGGTTGTTGACCGGAACCAACGTGTCGCGAAGCTCGTCGTCGGGCGTGTGCAAGGACACAGCCAACGTGACGGACAATCCCTCGTCGGCCAACTTGCGAATGGCCGGAGCCAGACCGACCGTCGACACGGTGACCGAACGTTGGGAGAGTCCCAGACCGTCGGGTGCCGGTGAGACGATCTTGCGCACTGCAGCGACGACGCGTTTGTAGTTGGCCAGCGGCTCGCCCATCCCCATGAACACCACGTTCGACAGTCGGCCTTCGCCGCCGTGAACCACGCCGTCACGCAGATCGGCCGCAGCCGAACGGACCTGGTCGACGATCTCGGCGGTCGACAGGTTTCTCGTCAGACCGGCCTGGCCGGTCGCACAGAAAGGACAGGCCATTCCGCACCCGGCCTGACTGGAGATGCACAGAGTGGCCCGATCCGGGTATCGCATCAGAACGCTCTCGAGCAACGTCCCGTCGTTGGCCTTCCACAGGGTCTTTCGAGTGTCACCGTCGTCACATGCCAGGTGCTTGATCGGCGTCAGCAACGTGGGGAAGAGATCGGCACCGACCTTCTCGCGAGCCTCGGCCGGAAGGTCGGTCATCTTGGTGGTGTCGGCTTCGAGCCGCGCGTAGTAGTGGCGCGCCAGCTGATCCGCCCGGAATGCAGGCAGTCCGAGCGCCTTCACCGCCTCCCGGAGGCCCTCTTTGTCCAGGTCGGCGAGGTGACGCGACGGCATGCCCCGGCGCGGCGCAGTGAAGACCAAGGGAAGATTCGGTCTCTTCTGCTCGGTCGAGGTGTTCGTTGCGTCGGCGGCCTCACTCATGCCTCCATTGTCCACCCGTTTGCCTCGCAGTCCTATTCGCGTCGGTTTCCGACCGTTGTCCGACGGGTACTGGCGACGTGGCCGGATGCGCGTGCATTCGACCTCCACGTGCGGAAGGATCATCGACATGGCCACCAGAGCTGAAGACAGTCACGAGACATCGCTCGACAAGTCGAGCGCGGGCCTCCCCGGCGAACACAGGGCCTCGGGCGACCTCGCTCCGATCACCACCCCGGATTCGGACGGTCACTCGGCGCCCGATCCGGAGTTCGTTCCCGAGCGGCAGGCCGCCGGCTCGAACGACATAGCCCACACTCGCACCGCTGCCCTGTGGACCGGCCTCGTGGTGGGAGCCGTGGTTCTGGTCGTTCTCCTCGTGTTCATCGTGCAGAACCTCGACTCGGTCACCGTGCAGATCTTCGCGTGGCAGCTCGATCTTCCGCTCGGCATCAGCATGTTGCTGGCCGCGATCGCGGGCGCACTGGTGATGGCCATGGTGGGAGGGGCTCGAATCCTTCAGGTACGGCGCTCCGCGAAAAAGAAGTAACGCGGCTCGTGAACACTATGTACAGAAGCTGGCGCTGACTCACTGAATCGATCAGGCTGTGGGTGCCCCACTTCACTCGAGGAGCATGACGTGACAACTTTCATGGAGACACCAGTGGCATCCGGCGTTGCCCCCGACCGCGCGCGCTCCTGGCTGCTGGTGCCCGCAACCAAGCCCGACACCTTCGGCGATGCAGTCGCGTCGGGAGTCGATGCCGTCATCCTCGACATCGAGGACGCCGTCGCTCCGGCCAAGAAGCCCGCCGCACGCGAGGCTGTTGTTCAGTGGCTGAGCCAGGGCAATTCCGCATGGGTGCGCATCAACGATGCAACGACCCCGTACTGGGCCGACGATCTCGCCGCGTTGTCCGGTCTCCCCGGTCTGGTCGGCGTCATGCTCGCCAAGACCGAAAGCGGTGGCCAGGTCGAGGCGACCGCGGCCCGCCTGGCACCCGGTACCCCGATTCTGGCGTTGGTCGAGTCGGCCATGGGCCTCGAAGCGGCTACCGAGATCGCCCGCGCGGATTCGACCTTCCGTCTCGCTTTCGGCAGCGGCGACTTCCGACGCGACACCGGTATGAGTGACGATCCACTGGCGATGGCCTACCCCCGCTCGCGCCTGGTCGTCTCCTCACGGGTGGCACGACTGCCCGGACCCATCGACGGTCCGACGTTGACCGCGAACGACAGCATCCTCGGACGCGATGCAGCCTTGACGCTGTCGATGGGCATGGCAGGCAAACTGTGCATGCACACCGATCAGGTGGCCATCGTCAACCGCGAATTGGCACCCTCACCCACGGACGTGTCCTGGGCACGCGACGTGATCGATGCTCTCGGCGCCGACGGTGCCCACGTCAAAGACGGTAGCGACCTGCCTCGGCTGGCGAAGGCGCTCAAGATCAGCGAACTCGCCGAGGTTTTCGGAATCTCCGGCGCGTCCTGATCACTCGGCGCTGAGGTGCGCGGGCCCACCTCAGCGCAATTCGACTCCCGCCGGTTTGTACCGAACGTGGATGCGATAGCGCACATTCAGAGCGAGTCCGTCGACCTCCCGTGCTGCCATACGCGCTACTCGCGGGGAGAACTCGATTCCCATTACCTCGCGCAAGGTCCGACGGTCGGGAAACGCCCATCTGGTGCCGACGCGAAGCAGCTCGAACCCCTGCGCATCGAAGAATGCCTCGACGGCCGCAGGATCGTACTGCGGAAGATCCGCACGCATCCAGTCACCGTACGGCGACGCCGTCGCGTCGAGGTCGACCACGACCAGTGCGCCGCCGGGCCGGAGGACGCGCATCGCCTCGCGAATACCCGGACCGCAGCCGGGGCCGAAGAAGTACGCCGTGCGGGCATGAACGAGGTCGATGCTCCCATCGGCGGCGGGTAGCGAATCTGCTCGACCGACCTTCACGTCGACGTTCGGGAGGTCGGCCACCCGCGATCTCGCCGCGGCCGCAAGCGGTTCGTGCGGCTCCACGCCCAGCACATCGGCGGCGTCGGCGGCAAAGATCGGAAGGTGAAATCCGCTTCCGCAGCCCACGTCGACAACTGCCTTGGACGCCCAGTTCGCGACCGACCTGATCGCCTCGAACACGGCACCGTCGACATCTTGAGCACGGTTCTCCGCCTCGTACAAGTGTGGCCAGTGCCAGATGTTGGGACTGGGGATCACCCCGCCGCGATCTGCGCGCATCGTCCGATCGAGTCGTTTCAGAGCAAGACGGTGAAAACGAGCCAGGCAACGAACGCCGACGGCAGCAGCGAGTCGAGTCGGTCCATGATGCCGCCGTGCCCGGGGAGCAACGAGCCCATGTCCTTGATTCTCAGGTCGCGCTTGACCTGCGATTCGATGAGGTCGCCCAGGGTGCCCGTGACGACCAGCACGACTCCCAGCAACACACCGATCATCGAGTTCGCCTCGAGGATCAGGGTCACCGTCAGCAGGCAACCGATGACGCAGAAGATGAGCGACCCGACGAGCCCCTCCCAGGACTTCTTCGGGCTGATCGCCGGTGCCATCGGGTGTTTGCCGAACAACACGCCGGCGATGTAGCCGCCGACATCCGAACAGACGACGCCGATGACGAACACCAGGATGCGGCCGGCACCGTTGTCCTGCAGAACCATCAGAACGGCGAACGAGGCCAGGAGCGGTAACCAACAGGCCACCAGAACGGTGACCGAGAGTTCTTCGAGGTAATTCTTCGGTGCGGTGCCGAACCCCTGACGGAGTAACAGCCACACCATGCAGACCACAACGGTGCCCACCGCGGCACTGAGTACTCCGACGGCACCGAACGGCCAGCCCAGCCAGATCATGGCCTGACCGCCGAGAATCAGCGGGATACGCGGAACCAGCACACCGCCCTCACGGAGCCGCTTGGATACCTCGTACGTCGCGACGGCCAACGCAACCGCGACGACCCCGATCCACACCAGCGGGACGAACACGAGCACGAGAATCAACCCGATACCCAAACTGCCGCCGACGCCGATCGCGGCAGGCAGATTACGGCCGGCTTTCCCGGCGGACTTCGCGGCAGCGACCCCGGACGAGGCAGCGGGCGTACCGCTGCCCTCCTGCCGATCCGGTCCCACCACTGTCGTCAACTCCTCGCGATTCATCGTCTGCCGTCGTGAAAGCCATTCCTCTCGGAGGTCAGACCTCCATCAACTCGCCCTCTTTGCGCTTGACGAGTTCGTCCACCGACGCGGTGTACTTGGCGGTCGTCTTGTCGAGCTCGTTTTCCGCGCGCACGACGTCGTCCTCGCCCGCTTCACCGTCCTTCTGGATCCGCTTGAGCTCTTCCATCGTCTTGCGGCGAACGTTGCGAATGGAGACCTTCGCGTCCTCGCCCTTGCCCTTCGCCTGCTTGACGAATTCGCGGCGTCGTTCCTCGGTCAACTGCGGCACACCGATACGAATCAGGTTGCCGTCGTTCGTGGGGTTCACCCCGAGGTCCGAGTTGCGGATCGCAGTTTCGATCGGCCCCAGCTGATTCGACTCGTACGGCTTGATCACGACCAGACGAGCTTCCGGAACGCTGATGCTCGCCAGCTGAGTGATCGGCGTCGGCGCTCCGTAGTACTCGATGACGATGCGCGAGAACATTCCGGGGTTGGCACGCCCGGTACGGATCGAGGACAGATCGTCACGTGCAACCGATACGGCCTTTTCCATCTTCTCTTCGGCGTCGAAGAGCGCTTCGTCAATCACGATCTGTCCTCCATCGTCTTCGTTCTCGATTCACCCGCGGTCTTGTCGGTGACGTTCACGACGTGACCAGCGTGCCGATCTTCTCGCCCGCCACGGCGCGAGCAATGTTTCCTTGAACCAACAAATTGAACACCAACATCGGCATCTGGTTGTCCATGCAGAGGCTGAAAGCAGTCGCGTCGGCGACTTTGAGTCCCTGCTCGATCGCTTCGCGGTGAGTGATCGTGTCGAACATCGTCGCGTCGGGGTCCAGACGCGGATCGGCCGAGTAGACGCCGTCGACGCCCTTTGCCATCAGCAGCACCTCGGCTCCGATTTCCAGAGCGCGCTGTGCGGCCGTGGTGTCGGTGGAGAAGTACGGCATCCCCATCCCGGCCCCGAAGATCACGACGCGGCCCTTCTCCAGGTGCCTGCGCGCGCGTAGTGGTAAGTACGGCTCCGCGACCTGGCCCATGGTGATTGCCGTCTGCACCCTGGTTGCCACTCCCTGCTTTTCCAGGAAATCTTGCAGCGCAAGGCAATTCATGACCGTGCCGAGCATGCCCATGTAGTCCGAGCGAGATCGATCCATTCCGCGCTGCTGCAGTTCGGCACCACGGAAGAAGTTTCCGCCACCGATCACCACGGCGACCTGAACTCCGGTGGCCACCACCTCGGCGATCTGTTCGGCAACGTTGTTCACGACATCCGGGTCGAGCCCCACTTGGCCGCCACCGAACATCTCCCCACCCAGTTTGAGCATCACACGTCGGAACCCGGGACGGTCAGGGGCCGGATCGGTCATAGCTCTCCTCGGTACTCGTCGAACACTACGGTTTACTCACCGATCATCCTGCCCTATCGACACCCGATCGGTGGACACGGCTCCGACCTGCACACCCACCTGCCCTGCGCACGAACGATGCCGCCCACTCGATGGAATCGAATGAACGGCATCGCCTCGACCGACAGGTGCGCAGACTAGCTGGCGCCGACCTCGAATCGAGAGAAGCGGGTGATGGTCACGCCGGCCTCGTCGAGAATGGCCTTCACGGTCTTGTTGCCGTCCTGAACCGACTTCTGCTCGGTGAGAACGACGTCCTTGAAGAATCCGTTGACGCGACCTTCGACGATCTTCGGCAGAGCCTGCTCCGGCTTGCCTTCTTCGCGAGCGGTCTCTTCGGCAATGCGACGCTCGGCCGCAACCAGATCCTCGGGGACCTCGTCACGGCTGACGTACTTGGCCTTGAGCGCGGCGATCTGCATGGCGGCCGCGCGAGCGGCATCGCCTGCGGCGTCGCCGTCACCGGTGTATTCGACCAGCACGCCGACGGCAGGCGGCAGGTCCGCGCTGCGCTTGTGCAGGTACGTCGCGGTGTGGCCGTCGTAGGACACGACGCGGCGAATTTCCAGCTTCTCGCCGATCTTGGCCGACAACTCGTTCAGGGCCGTCTCGACGGTCTTGCCGTTCAGGTCGAGCGCCTTGAGTGCGTCGACATCGGCCGGCTTGCCTGCTGCAGCCGTCGACGCGACGGACGCGGCGAACGTCTGGAACTCGGCGTTCTTGGCCACGAAGTCGGTCTCGGAGTTGATCTCGACGAGCACGCCACCCTCGGCGACGACGAGGCCCTCGGCGGTGTTGCGCTCGGCGCGCTTACCGACGTCCTTGGCACCCTTGATACGCAGGTACTCGACGGCCTTGTCGTAGTCGCCGTCGTTCTCGGCGAGCGCGTTCTTGCAGTCCATCATTCCGGAGCCGGTGAGCTCACGGAGCCGCTTGACGTCGGCGGCAGTGTAGTTCGCCATCGTGGGCGAGCCTCCTCAAAGTCTGGTTACGGGCGTTGACGAAAAATGCTGTTCTCAGGGCGTGATCGACGGGCTCATTTCAGAGCTGACGCGACGACCACCCTGACATACCGAAGCGGCCCCGGCCCACCCCACTTCGGTGAACCGGGACCGAATTCGATCAAGCCTGAGCGGCCGGTGCTTCCTCTGCTGCCGGAGCCTCTGCAGCGGGAGCGTCGGTTGCCGGAGCTTCCTCTGCTGCCGCAGCCTCGGTTGCCGGTGCCTCTGCTGCCGGTGCGTCGGCTGCCGGTGACGCCTGCTGGAGCTGCTCGAGCTCCCATTCGGCGAGGGGCTCGCCTGCGCCGACCTCGGGCTTGGCGTCGGATGCAGTGTTCTGACCTGCTCGCGCCTGCACGCCCTCGGCGACTGCGGATGCGACGACCTTGGTCAGCAGCGCAGCGGAACGGATCGCGTCGTCGTTGCCCGGGATCGGGTAGTCGACCACGTCGGGATCGCAGTTGGTGTCGAGGATCGCGATGACCGGGATGTTCAACTTGCGAGCCTCGGCAACGGCGAGATGCTCCTTGTTGGTGTCGACGATCCAGATGGCCGACGGAACCTTGGCCATGTCCCGGATGCCACCGAGGGTGCGGTCGAGCTTGGTCATCTCACGCGTGAGCATGAGGATTTCCTTCTTGGTGCGTCCCTCGAAGCCACCGGTCTGCTCCATGGCCTCGAGCTCCTTGAGGCGGAGCAGACGCTTGTGCACCGTCTGGAAGTTGGTGAGCATGCCACCGAGCCAGCGCTGGTTCACGTAGGGCATGCCCACGCGGGTCGCCTCAGCGGCGATGGACTCCTGTGCCTGCTTCTTGGTTCCGACGAACAGAACCGTGCCATTGTGGGCGACGGTCTCTTTGACGAACTCGTAGGCCTTGTCGATGAAGGTCAGAGTCTGCTGCAAGTCGATGATGTAGATGCCGTTGCGGTCGGTGAAGATGAATCGCTTCATCTTGGGGTTCCAGCGACGGGTCTGGTGTCCGAAGTGTGTGCCGCTGTCGAGCAGCTGCTTCATTGTTACTACAGCCATGGCTGAAGAACTCTCTTTCGATGGTGCGGTTGACGCAGAGTGTCGGTGACCTCTGCCCTGGCGGCCGCTGGAGTTGCCGGACCTGCGGATCTCGAGGATCCTCAGGACCGCCGACAACCGGTTCTCGTATCGGTAGTTCTGCCGTGGCAGTCGATGCGAAGAAAGCGGACGCGCGAAGTCGACCCGTGCACGCACAGGCCGCATCGACGAGTGTAGACCTGCCGCGCCCCCCGTCATAACCAGGCCCGACTGTCAAGAGATTCCGCTACCTGTGGACAAACAAGTCCGCCGTCCACAATCGACGTTCGCTGTCGTTCGTGTGCTCGGATTCGGGAGATGGTCGACGGGTGAACATTCGTCTCGCACTACGAGCATCGTCGATCGGCGTCGTGGTCGCCCTCTCGCTCTCGACGGCGGTGGCATCGGCCGCCCCGGGCGACTTCGCCTGGCCGCTGCAACCGAAGCCCCGAATCGTCACCCCGTTCGACCGCCCCGACCAGAATTGGCTTCCCGGACACCGCGGTGTCGACCTGGCCGCCGAGGAGGGCCGATCGGTACTGGCGGTGGCCGACGGCACGGTGGTCTTCGCCGGTTCGATCGCGGGAAAACCCGTCGTGTCGGTGGACCATCCGGGAGGACTGCGATCGACGTACGAGCCGGTGACGGCCTCGGTTACAGCAGGAACCCGGGTCCGCCGCGGAACGGTGCTGGGTTCACTGGCGTCCGGACACGAGGGCTGCTCGTCCGCATGTCTGCACTGGGGCATCAGGCGGGGCCGCGAATACCTCGATCCGACGGCTCTGGTGCGCACACGGCCGATCAGATTGAAACCAGTGGACGGACCGAGCCGGTGACCGTCAGCGCGGGGGGCCGGAGTGCCTGCCGGACGCTGCGGGAAAATCGTCCGCGACCATGGCGGCGAGCTCGACGAATGCGCTCCTGGTCTGGGGGCGCAACATGTCGAGATCGACCACGGCACCCTCGGCCAGATGCTCGTCGAACGGAACGACGAGGACGGCTCGACAGCGCTCGAGAAAATGCTGCTGCAGCAGGTTCATGTCCACTGCCGACGAGCCGGGACGAACCGAGCTGATCACCACTACCGTTCGCTCGACCAGGTGTCCGTAACCGTGCAGCTCGAGCCAGTCCAATGTCGCCGCTGCACTGCGCGCACCGTCGACCGCCGGCGAGCTGACCAGAACCAGCGCGTTCGCCAGTTGGAGCACACCGTTCATCGCCGAGTGCATGATGCCGGTTCCGCAATCGGTCAGGATCAGGTTGTAGTAGACCTGCAGCATGTCGATGACGGCTCGGTAGTCCTCTTCGCCGAACATTTCCGACGCCGCCGGGTCGCGCTCTCCCGCAAGCACTTCCAGTCGACTCGGTGCCTGCGAGGTGTGCTCGCGAATGTCGGAGTAGCGCCGAATGTTCGGTGCGGCGGCCAACAGGTCTCGGACGGTAGACGACGTCTGCCGCGGAACCCGCTCTCCGAGGGTGCCGAAATCGGGGTTCGCGTCCACTGCGATGACACAATCTCCCCGCAACGACGCGAACGTCGAGCCGAGGCCGAGAGTGGTCGTCGTCTTGCCGACACCACCCTTGAGCGAGAGGAACGCGATCCGGTAGTCACCGAGCACAGGCTGGCGGATGCGCTCGACCTGATTTCGGTACCGCTCCTCTGCGGTCGACTCACCCGGATTGATCACACCACCGGTCAGCCGGTGAACGCCTCGACGCCATCCGGAGTTCGACGCTCGCTTGGGACGCTTGAGCAGCGAATCCGCGCCGAGGTCCTGACTGTTGGGCCGATACGGATTGGGGGCACCCGCCCACGGTTGGGGCGACCAACCTCCTGTCGGTGCCGGGAACTCCTCGGGCCGCGACTGTGCGGGCAAGTGTCGGTTGGGCTCTGCGGCCACCGGCCCCGGCTCGAGCGGCACGGGTGGGTTGTATCGGGGCGGAACGGTCCGTCGGTCGATCGAATCGGGCGTCTGCCAGGGTGGCGGCTGCCGAGGCGTCGAACGTGATCGCGGAATCGGTTCCGGTGGTGCGGGCCGAGAACCGTTCTCCGGTGCCGTGCCGCTTCGGTCGCCGGGCTCCTGGCCGTGCGCCGCGAAGTCCTGACGGCCATGCATCGACCACGGCTCCGAAGTACCTTGCGGTCGGTCGCGGTCCACGGTCCCCCGTATTCGGTCTTGTTGGTCGGTGATGACGCTACCAAACGTAGCGCCGCCGACGCTCGACTCACGCTCGGGGGTGAGCCTGATCGTGCACGGCGCGCAACCGTTCGACCGATACGTGGGTGTAGATCTGCGTGGTCGCGAGGGAGGCGTGCCCGAGCAACTCCTGCACCACCCTGAGATCGGCACCGCCTTCGAGGAGATGGGTCGCTGCTGTGTGGCGCAAGCCGTGCGGACCGAGGCTGGGGCCACCGGGAACGGCGTCGAGCACCGCATGAACTGCTGTTCTGGCCTGCCGTTGGTCGAGCCGCCCACCTCGCCTACCCAGCAACAGCGCGGCCCCGGATCGCTCATCGACCAACTCCGGCCTGCCACTGACGAGCCAGTTCTCCAGAGCGTCTGCTGCCGGCATGCCGTACGGCGCAGAGCGTTCCTTGTTTCCTTTACCCAGAACGCGAATCAGGCGGCGATCGGTGTCGACGTCGTCGATGTCGAGTCCGCACAGCTCTCCGACGCGGACCCCGGTTGCGTACAGGAACTCGACGATGAGCCGATCTCTCAGCGCGATCGGATCTAGCTCGGCAGCACCCGATTCGGCAGCGGCCAACGCCTCGGCCGCTTGATTGTGGCGCAGTACACCAGGCAAAGTCCGGTGACTCGACGGTGCTGCCAGCCGTTCTGCGGGCCCGACCTGCACCGCTCCCACCCGCTCGAGCCACTTGCCGAAGGTCCGCGCCGACGAGGTTCGCCTGGCCATCGAGGTTCTGGCCGCGCCGGCCGCCGAATACTTCGCCAACCAGGAGCGCACAGCGCGGAGGTCGAGATCGGCGATGGTCGCTTCGGGGTCGCAGTCCGCGAGATGCGCGAGGAGCGATCGAGCATCCGCGACGTAGGCGCGGATGGTGTGCTCGGAGCGCTCTCGACCGAGTCGAAGGTGTTCGGCGAACTCTTCGATGTGGATGCCGAGGTGGGGCGGCAGCGAATCGGTCATCGGCTCAGCTTGAGCGCTCCCACGCTCCGCGACAACCGGACACGCCGACCGTCACGAGCCGTCGCCCGTTCAGGCGTCGACACCGGCTTCGGCCTGCGCGAGCTCGCGCTTCCACACTCGGAAGTTCTCCTCGGTCCGCCCTCGACGCCAGTAGCCCGAGATCGATGCCCACTCGGCACCGACCCCACGCTCCTTGCGAATGTAGGGCCGGATGTTGTGCATCACGGCCTGCGCCTCACCGTGCACGAAAACCTGTGCCTGGCCGGGCAGCCATTCCGTACCCTTGACTGCTGCGATCAAGGGAGCGTTGTCGCCGGCCAGGTCGTCGCTGACGTCGTTCGAGGATGCACCCCGGTGAACCCAGGTGACATCGACGACGGCGAGCGTCTCCATGTAGATCTCGTCGTGACGGTCGGCAACTTCGATGAAGACTTTGGCGATGGCGTCTTCGGGCAGCGCCTCCACGGCGGCCGAAATAGCGGGAATCGCCGATTCGTCACCTGCGAACAGATGCCAGTCCGCGTCGGGTCGAGGGGCGTACCCGCCGGACGGGCCGAAGAACGACATCTCGTCCCCCGACTTCGCCTTGGTGGCCCACGGCCCGGCAACTCCTTCGTCGCCGTGCACCACGAAGTCGATCGCGATCTCGCGCGCACTCGTGTCGACGGATCGAACGGTGTAGGTGCGCATGATCGGATCGTCGTCGGTTCCGAAGAACAGCTTGACGTAGGCGTCGGTCTCGTCGATCGCGTCGAAGTCGTCGAAATTGTCTCCGCCGAGGTACACCCGGTACATGTGCGGGGTGAGCGCCTCGGTGCGCAGGACGGACAGGGTGGTTTTCTTGCGTGACACTTCGGACCCCTCTTCGAGCGAACGACGTCGATGCGTGCTGCACCGACTAAGCATTACCTAACACCCTACCTTCGAGGCTCGGCGAACGTGGTGTTCATCCCCGCACCACGCGGAACCACCCCGTCTCGTCGCTGGCAACGAAGCCGTCCATTTCCAGCACAGGCAGTGCAGCGCGCACCTTGCCGATCGGCACACCGGACTGTTCGGACAACTCGCGGCTCGACAGCGACCCGGTTGCCGGCAACGCGTCGTAGATCAACAATCCGGTCTCCGAGAGCGCATCCGTCTCACGAAAGAGATCGGGCCGCCATTCCTCCGGCGACCCGAGGGCACCGGCCTCGGCAACGACATCGTGCGAGCTCGACACCAGCACGGCCTCGCCGTCGCGGATCATGCGATGGCACCCCTTGGACGTCGGTGATGTGACCGGTCCGGGGACCGCGAGTACCGGACGACCCAGTTTTTTGGCCCATGCCGCAGTGTTGCGAGCCCCGCTGCGCCACCCTGCCTCGACCACCACCACTGCCGATCCGAGTGCCGCAACGAGTCTGTTGCGAGCGAGGAAGCGATGCTTGGCAGGGGTGGTGCCCGGTGCGTATTCGCTCAGGACCAGCCCGTGATCGGCTATCTGTCGCAGCAATCGCGAATGCCCCGCCGGATACGCACGGTCGACGCCACAGGCGAGCACCGCCATCGTCGTTCCCTCTACTCCGAGAGCCGCCCGATGCGCCGCGGCATCGATCCCGAAGGCCGCTCCCGAAATGATGGTCCAACCGTCGAGTGCGAGGTCTGCCGAAATTTCTGCGGTCACGTGATCCCCGTACGGGCTCGATGCACGGGTCCCCACGATCGACACCGATCGTTCGGTGGCAGTTGCGACGGGCCGACTTCCTAGCGCCCACAACGCAATCGGAGGACAGGTGTCCACCCCTGCGGTCAGACCCGATCCGTCGAAGCCGAGGAATCTCCACGCCGGCCACTCGTCGTCGTCGGGAGTGATCAACCGGCCACCCAGCGCGCCGATGTGATCGAGATCGGCTGCAGCGGTGTCGATGTGGGCACGTACCTCGAGCCGCTCGCCCAATCGGCCTGCCCGCACCGCCGCAGCGGCCGCTTCCGGGCCGTGCGCCGCGGCATGGTCGACCACGAGTCGATGCGGGCCCTGCGCCACCCTCGACAGATATGCCCACGCGAGTCGGCGTGCGTCGTGGGTCATGCCACTCCCCTGTCGCGGAAATCCAGTGCTGCACCGACCTCGTCGGCACCTGGAACCGTGCCACCTGCGAGGTCGCTCAGCGTCCACGCCACCCGTATCGCCCTGTCTGCTCCCCGCGCGGTCAACGATCCGTTCCGCAGCGCACGCTCCACCGGCGCGAGCGTCGAGCGCGCCAGCCGAAACCGTTGCCGTAGCGCAGGTCCCGGGACTTCTGCATTTGTTCTCCAGCCGAAATCCTGCCACCGGTGGGCGGCCGCGTCCCTGGCTCCGGTCACGCGTGCGCGGATCTCACTCGTTCCCTCCCCCACCTCGTCGACCAGTGCTCCCGTCGCGACGCCCATCATCTGTATGCGGAGATCGACACGGTCCAGCAACGGCCCCGAGAGCTTTCCGAGATATTTGCGCCGAGCAGTGGGCGCACAGACACAATCGACCTGTCGCGCAGGTGCGCACGGGCACGGATTCGCCGCCAGAACCAGCTGAAATCGAGCCGGATATCTCGCCACACCGTCTCGACGAGCAATGCGAATCTCACCGTCCTCCAACGGAGTCCGCAGAGCCTCCAGTACGCGAACGCTCATCTCGGCGCACTCGTCCAGAAACAGGACTCCGCGATGTGCGCGACTGACCGCTCCCGGCTTGGCCATTCCCGTTCCACCACCTACCAGAGCGCTCACCGACGTCGAATGATGAGGTGCAATGAACGGCGGCGATGTGATGAGCGGTCGCGCGGTGGTCAACAACCCGGCCACCGAATGGATGGCCGTCACCTCGAGCGCCTCGGACTCGGTCAGCGGCGGCAGAATTCCCGGAAGACGCTGCGCCAGCATTGTTTTGCCGATTCCCGGCGGACCGGTCAGCATGATGTGATGTGCTCCGGCCGCCGCTACTTCCAGAGCCCACCGCGCATCCGCCTGCCCGGCTACATCACTGAGATCCGGATAGATCTCCTGATGCCACTCGGTCGGCACCGGCGATTCCAGGGCTTGCTCGCCGCGAAGCCACGCCACGACATCCCCGAGCGAGCCTGCGCCCAGCACGTCGATACCGTCCACCAGGCCCGCCTCGGGTAGACACTGCATCGGGACCACCACCCGTTGCCAACCTGCACCCTTGACCGCAAGCACCCCGGGTAAGACCCCGCGAACTGCCCTGAGCCGGCCGTCCAGAGCGAGTTCGCCCAGAAACACCGTCTCCGACAGACTCCCGCGCGGGATGGCCTTCGCCGCATCGAGAACAGACAACGCGAGAGCGAGGTCATACACCGATCCACCCTTGGGCAACGTTGCGGGCGACAGCGCGAGAATCACCCGGCTGTCCGGCCACGTGCCACCCGAGTTCTTCACGGCAGCTTTCACGCGATCTCGCGACTCGTTCAGCGCGGTATCGGGCAGACCGACCAGATGAGTGCCGGGCAAGCCCTGCCCGATGTCGGCTTCGATCTCCACCAGCACACCGTCGACACCGTTGACCGCAACCGAATGCGCTCTCCCGAGCGGCATCAGAACGCAGCCCGGATGTGAGTGATCACCGGATTGTCGTCTCTCCCGACCACGATCGCGATCACGTCGAATCTGATCTGCACCCACGGACCCTGTTGCAGGGCAAGCCACGACAGCGCAAGCCCTCTGATCCGCACCTGCTTTGTGTACGTCACAGCCTCGGCCGGCGTTCCGTAACCGATTCCCGAACGCGTCTTCACCTCGACGAAAACCATGGTGTCACCCTCGCGCGCGATGATGTCGAGCTCACCGGATCGATGCCGCCAGTTCCGCTCGATCACCTCGAGCCCGATGTCCTCGAGATGGCGCACCGCGAGGTCCTCACCGCGCGCACCGAGTTCCTGATTGGTCGCCATATCCGCATTCCTCCACTCTCCGGCCGTACTTCGCGGCCGATTCGGTGCTACCGAAGGTGGCACGTCCGAATCGAGGAGAAACAAAGAATGCGCAGGTGGGCGATTACCCTGTGGACAACTGCTCGCCTGTGCACGAACGGGCAGATGTGCGGGGACAAATTGTCGGCATTGTCGGACCTTCGTGTTACAGCGTGGGCGAGTGGCAACGTCGGCGAGTTACAACAGCCCGGTGGCAGTGGCCCCCACGCACAAAACTCCGCCCGAATTCAGAATTCGGACGGAGCTGATGCCGAGCGTCGACACCAGGAAACGGGTGCCGGTGGAGCGTTTCGGGGCACCGACGAAGTCGGCGCTACCGGATGATCAGTGGGCGGCCTCGTATGCCGCCTGCACGTCCTGACTGATGCGGCCGCGAGCACTGACCTCGTGGCCGTTCTCGCGTGCCCAGGCCCGAATGTCCTGAAGATCGACTTTTCCGCGAGCCGGTGCCGGAGCAGCGCCGCCCTTACGGGTACGGCGTCCGGAGACCTTCTCTGCGTGCTCGATCCAGAAAGCCAACTGTTCATGCAATTCGTTTGCATGCTTGAGGTTCAAATCGATGCGGTACTGGTTTCCACCGATGCCGAATTCGATGGATTCACCTTGGCCGTCTTTGATTACCGATCCATCGACATCGTCGATCATCTGCACAAGCGTCTTGCGTGCCATCTCGTACCTCTTACACGTCTGGGGGATGTGATATTCAAGTTCTACCACCGATTCTCGTATCGGCGCAAAGAAGTGCAGGTGTTACGCAACGTGTCGAATCGGCGAATATCAGTCCGGATATGGCAGCACATTTCGAGAAAATAGACGTCGAAATCGAATGCCTTTGTTACGCAGTTACTTTCGCAACGAGAATCTACCGTGCCGTTACCTGCCGGAGCTGGCCCCCGTCGAAACCGACGATGAAACAGGACATGCGGAACGATTTGGTCGGCTGTCCAATTTCTCGAACAATCACGGTCGTAATCGGCGAACACCGGTTCGGCAACTCGTCGGCGCGAGGCCTGGTGTGTTTCACACGCCCGCGAGCCGTCGTCGACTGCCGCGTGCCGCGGCGTTCGCCGCGGCGAGCTATTCCGGAAGGCGAAGGTCTGGTTTGTCCAACTCTTCGATGTTGACGTCCTTGAACGTGATCACTCGGACGTGCTTGACGAAACGGGCGGGGCGATACATGTCCCACACCCACGAATCCGACATCCGCAATTCGAAGTAGATTTCACCGTCGGCGTTGTGCGGAATGAGTTCGACGGAGTTCGCCAGATAGAACCGACGTTCGGTTTCGACCACGTAGTTGAACTGACCCACGATGTCCCGATACTCGCGATACAGCGAGAGTTCCATCTCGGTTTCGTACTTTTCGAGATCTTCGGCACTCATCGGTCTCTTTCATCCTCCAGTCGGGCGTGAAAAGCAATCATCGCGCACCTGCGTCGCGGCAGTCCATTCGCCCCACGGCGTCGCCGTTCCGAGTGGTGCCTGCGGCACGACCCACAGGTGGATCCCCAGCCGAGCCCGCGGCCGCCGCAGCGACATTCGCATACGACATTCGATGTTCTCGGCTGGGGCCGAGAGCGATCATGGCGGCCGAATGACCCCGCGTGCTGTAGCCCTTGTGGACGGCGAACCCGTAGCCCGGAATCTCTTCGTCCATCTGCACCATCAGCCGATCGCGTGAGACCTTCGCCAGCACACTCGCGGCAGCGATGCACGCGGCGGTGGCGTCGCCGCCGATCACCGGTAGTGACGGAACCGGCAGGCCGGGCACCCGAAAGCCGTCGGTGAGCACGTACCCGGGGGGCACTCCGAGCCCGGCAACTGCGCGACGCATTCCCTCGATGTTCGCGACGTGCACCCCGATGCGATCGACCTCGGCAGCATCGATGAACACCACGCTCCATGCCAGAGCCAGCTTCTGGATCTTGGGGAACAGTTCCTCGCGCCGACGCTCGGTCAACTTCTTCGAGTCGTCCAGATCGGCCAGCGCTGCGTGGGCTCGTGCGCCGAGTACGCAGGCCGCCACCGTCAGCGGACCGGCGCACGCTCCCCTACCTGCTTCGTCCACACCCGCAACCGGCCCGAGACCTCCGCGCTCCAAGGCCGACTCCATCGTCCGCAAACCGGCAGCCCGCCGGATGACCGGACGTGGCGGCCACGACGACCGCGTCAGAGTCGCTCGTGCACGAGGCACGCGGCGGGGGGCCGTCGTCATCGACCTTGGATGTCGGGAGAATCCAGGAGGCCGGTCCGTGACGGTGGCAGCGCGATGAAGACGGCCTTGCCGATCACGTTGTCGAGCGGAACGGTACCGGTGAATTCGTCCGTGATGTGATAGCGGGAGTCTCGTGAGTTGCTCCGGTTGTCTCCCATCACCCAGATGTTGCCCTCCGGAACGGTCACCGGGTCGAAGCATCGTCCCGACTTCAGTTCGGTGTCACAGGTCATCGTCCCCGGGGCGAACGGGAAATCCATCTGAATGTACGGCTCGTCCAACGGCTTCCCATCGACGAGTACTCGGCCCTGATCGTCACAGCACTCGACGGTCTGACCACCGGTTGCAATGACGCGTTTGACCAGATCGTTCTCGTCCGGGGCGACGACGCCGATCAAGGAGCCCACTTCCTGAGCCCCGCGGACAATCGAATTGTCGGAGCGCTGCGAGACGAATTCGTCGTTCCACGAATCCGGACCACGAAAGACGACGATGTCGCCGGGCTTCGGGTCTCCGAAGCGGTAACCGATCTTTTCGACCACGATCCGGTCGCCGGTACAGCCCGCGCAGCCGTGCAGAGTCGGCTCCATCGATTCGGACGGGATCAAGTACACCCGAGCGACGAATGTCTGGAGCAGAAAACTCAACACGAGCGCTACCAGAATGAGAATCGGAAGCTCTCGCCAGAACGATCGGGGCTTGCGATCCCGACGCTTGTTCTGCGAAGACTCGTCGTCGGGCTCATCGGTCGGATCCTGTGGGGACTGCGTCACGTCAACAGGTTAGCCGGAACGCTCGTCTGCACGGCCGGACGGTCTGTGCACCGGCGTTTCGGACCGGCCGAGACGCATCATGCCGCGCCGCCCGAAGGGGCGACGCGGCATGATGGGAGCTATGTGGAGCCGGGCGGAACCGGTCAGCGCTTTTCCTTGATCTTGGCAGCCTTGCCACGCAGATCGCGGAGGTAGTAGAGCTTGGCGCGACGGACGTCACCGCGGGTGAGGACCTCGAACTGCGCAATGTTGGGGCTGTGCACCGGGAAGGTGCGCTCGACGCCGACGCCGAACGAGACCTTCCGAACCGTGAACGTCTCGCGAACGCCACCGCCCTGACGTCGGATGACGACGCCCTTGAAGATCTGAATACGCTCCTTCGAGCCTTCGATGACCTTGACGTGCACGTTCAGGGTGTCGCCGGGGCGGAAATCGGGGATGTCGCCACGCAGCGACTGATTGTCGAGAAAGTCCAGAGTGTTCATCGGTTGTGCCATCCTTGCGTTCTGCGCTTGAGTAGAGGAACCGAGCGGCTCGCGCACTGCGCGGCTCGACTGGTTCGTACTCCGAGTGAGGTCCGTGCCTGCTAGAGGCAACCCGACCATTGTGCCAGACCATCATGCCTACGGCGAAATCGACTCCGCGCGGGGTGAGACGCCGGCGCCCGACACCGGTGCCGGCACCACGACACGCGCCAGCTCGTCCTCGGTGGCCTCGCGTGCATGAACGATGCTGGGCTTGCCCGCGATCGCGTCCTGCAAGTAGATCTTGGCTCTGATGAGCGGTCTGCGCCAGCGCTTCTCGCGCCGCAGAGCTCTCTCCATCTTCTTCGGCCTGCTGGTGTAGCGCCACCTCGCCCACGGCGCGCTCGGTCGGCTCAACCGAATCGCCGCCAACACGAGGATCGGCAGTACGAACAGCCCTACCAACCCGGTCCAGATCTTGCCCTTGAGCAGGACGATCACGCACAGGGCCAGGTTGATCAGCGCCAAGACCGCCAGCGCGCTGCGCACCCACGGATCGGGGTCGGACCGAAAGTCTGCCGGGCTCAACAGCTCCAACGGATGGAAGCCGAGCAGCAGCAAACCGGTGAACGCCAGGGCCGCAAAGACGGCATCGACCGACGTGCGGCCCTGTTCCGACCAGTAGACGTCGCGGAGGTAGAAGATCAACGCGAACTCGTCGAGAACGAGCGCAGCGCCGATGCCGAAGACGGCGGCCAGCACCGCGCCGATCGTCTGCGATCCGTCGACGTACACCGCGATCAGGCCGATCCCTGCCAGCAGCATCAACACGATCCCGAACACGACGTGATGTATGTGTTGCCCACCGGGAGTGATGTTGCCGGGCCACCACTTCACATCTGCGCGAATCATCCTGACGCTGAGACGGATCAGCAGAAAACCCAGTAGCAGTCCCAGGAGGAAACACAGCAGTGGCAGACGACCGTGATCGATGACCCCGTGTTGCAACCACCTCACGTGCGTCTCACGTCCTTCCTACCGAACGACCGGCGAGTCGGACTTCACACTATTCGTGATCCGTGCCGCCCAGGACGGCATCGACCACCGAGCCGTCGCTATTTTCCGAATCCGGCCTTCCGCAGCGCGTCGGCCATCGAGCCGGCCGCCGGTGCGGCCTGCTGGCCGCCGCCGCGGCGTTCACGCTGGGGACGTGAGTCTCGTCCACGACTGCCCTGGTCGGCACCGCCGGCTCGCCCTTGGCCCCGCGGACGTTCGCCCTGTTGTCCACGTGGGGCGTCCTTTCCGGCGGAGGCCCCAGGCTCGTCGTCCAGTCGCAGACTCAACCCGATGCGCTGACGAGGGAGGTCGACCTCCATGACCTTGACGCGCACGACGTCGCCGGATTTGACGACCTCACGCGGGTCCTTGACGAAGTTGTGCGACATCGCAGAGACGTGAACGAGACCGTCCTGATGGACACCGACATCGACGAAAGCACCGAATGCCGCCACGTTGGTCACGACGCCTTCGAGCGTCATCCCCGGCTTCAGGTCGGCCACCTTCTCGATACCGGCCGCGAAAGTAGCGGTCTTGAACTCCGGACGCGGGTCGCGTCCCGGCTTCTCCAGCTCGGAGATGATGTCGGTGACAGTGGGCAACCCGAATCGTTCGTCGACGAATTCCGCGGGATCGAGGCGGCGCAGGAGGGCCGTGTTGCCGACCACTTCGCGCACTCCGACGCCGGCCTTGCCGACGATGCGGCGCACTACGGGGTACGCCTCCGGGTGCACGCTCGAGCGATCGAGTGGATCCTCTCCCCCGGAGATGCGGAGGAACCCGGCGCACTGCTCGAAAGCTTTGGGGCCCAGGCGCGGTACGTCCTTGAGGGTGCTGCGGCTGGCGAACGGTCCGTTCTGGTCGCGGTGCGCCACGATGCTCTCGGCGAGCGAGCCGGCAATTCCGGATACCCGCGACAGCAGTGGCACCGACGCTGTGTTGACGTCGACACCGACCGCGTTCACCGCATCCTCGACGACGGCCCCGAGAGAGCGAGCGAGCAAGGTTTCGGAGATGTCGTGCTGGTACTGGCCGACGCCGATGGACTTGGGATCGATCTTGACCAGCTCGGCCAACGGATCCTGCAGTCTGCGAGCGATCGAGACCGCGCCGCGGATCGAGACGTCGAGTTCGGGCAGTTCACTCGAGGCGTACGCCGACGCCGAGTAGACCGAGGCACCGGCCTCGGAGACCACCACCTTGGTCAGATTCGCAGCCGGGAACTTGGCAATCAATTCTGCTGCCAGGGAATCGGTTTCACGTGACGCCGTACCGTTTCCGATGGCGATGAGCTCCACTTCGTGCTTGGCCGCGAGGCCGGCGAGAGTGGCCAGCGCCTGATCCCACTTGCCCTGCGGCTTGTGGGGATAGATGGTGTCGTAGTCGACGACCTTTCCGGTCGCGTCGACGATGGCAACCTTGGTGCCGGTACGGAAGCCCGGGTCGAGTCCCATCGTGGTGCGGTTGCCCGCCGGCGCGGCGAGCAGCAGGTCCTTGAGGTTGCTCGCGAACACGTCGACGGCGTCCTTCTCGGCGGATTGACGCAGTCGCATACGGGTATCGAGGGAGACCGTGACCAGCATCTTGGTACGCCACGCCCATCGAACGGTATCGAGCAGCCATTTGTCGGCGGGCCGTCCTCGATTCGCGATCCCGAACTTGGTGGCGATCCGACCCTCGTAGACGCTCGGCACCCCGGGCGTCGGTTCTTCGCGCTCGGGCTCGAATCCGAGCGAGAGTACTTCTTCCTTCTCGCCTCTGAGGGTGGCGAGGATGCGATGCGAGGGCAGGCTCGTGAAGGGTTCGGAGAACTCGAAGTAGTCGGAGAACTTGGCACCCTCCTCCTCCTTGCCCTTGCGGACCGTGGCAACGAGCTTGCCGGAGGTCCACATGAGTTCACGCAGTTCACCCACCAGGTCGGCATCCTCGGCAAAACGCTCGACGAGAATCGCACGCGCGCCGTCGAGCTGCTCCTGATCGAACTGCGCCGGATCCGTCGTGGGGTCGGAGAACAGGGCATCGGCCACGGGCTCGTGCCCCGCTTCACGCGCAATCTGGGCTTTTGTCCGACGCTTGGGCTTGAACGGCAGATAGATGTCCTCGACGCGCGCCTTGGTATCGGCGAGCATCAGAGACTGCTCGAGGGCGTCGTCGAGCTTGCCCTGACCACGGATGGATTCGATGACGGCGTCTCTGCGCTCGTCGAGCTCACGGAGGTACCGCAGCCGCTCGTCGAGCTGACGCAGCTGCGCATCGTCGAGGGTGCCGGTGACCTCCTTGCGGTACCGCGCGATGAACGGGACCGTCGAGCCGCCGTCGAGCAGTTCTACGGCGGCCCGAACCTGTTCCTCACGAACGTCGAGTTCTTCGGCTATGCGCTTGTTCACAGATTTCAGAGCAGTGGTCACGGCGATGGACCCTACCGCTACTGTGGGACAGGTCGGTCAGCGGTTCAACGTCTGGGAGAGATGCACGCATGGTCAGGGTGTCTCGATTCCTGACTGTCGTCTGCGCCTCCCTGCTCCTCACCGCAGGTTGCTCGGTTCCACCGGACGATCAACCCGGCGACTCCGCTGCAAAAGCAACCGCCGAGACCTCCGCGTCGCCCTTTCCCGACATGCAGAAGGTCGACGGCGTCGCTCTGGAAGCCCGAATCCCCATGGCGATCGCGTCGGCGCAGGCCCGAGGTGCCGACGTCGACTTCGCGTTGCTCGACCGCGACACCGGGTCTTTCTACAGCAGCAACGCCGACACACAGGTCGAAACCGCGTCGGTGTCCAAGCTCTTCATCGCCGACGAAGTGATGTTCCGAGCGCAGTCGGAGAACCGCCCAGTCTCGGCCGACGAACTGGCCACCATGACCAGCATGCTGGAGCTCTCCGACGACAACGCCGCCTATACCCTGTGGTACCGCTACGGCACGTCCGACATTGTCCGCGCGGTCGCGGCCCGATACGGATTGCAACGCACGACGGCACCGGGCGACGATCAGTGGTACAACACCGAGACAACGCCGGGCGACCTGGTCGGGTACTACGCAGGCTTGCTCAACGGCAGCGGCGGACTGACGACTGCGTCGACGGACGTCGTAATCGGCATGCTGCGGCGTTCGGCACCGATTGCCGCAGACGGCTACAAACAGCATTTCGGAATCGTCGACGGTCTACCGGGCGAGAGCGTGCACGCCGTCAAGCAGGGCTGGATGTGCTGTGTTTCCGATCGGTGGGTGCACTTGTCGACCGGCACGATCGGGGTCGACAATCGCTACGTCCTCGCTCTGTCGTCACGGGAAGACATCTTCTACGCCGACGACATGGAGAGCTATCCGGACACCGCGGTGGTGGACGTGAGTGACGACGCCAGCGCCCTACACGCCAGGGACACTCTCACCGGATTCGTCTCGATGCTCTTTCCCGGCGGAACGATCAGCTGAATTGCTCAGTCGCCGAGCAGATCCGGGCGACGCTCGGCGGTCCGTGTCAACGACTGAGCCCGACGCCATGCCGCTATCTTCGCGTGATCGCCGGAGAGAAGGACGTCGGGAACGTCGAGTTCGCGCCACCGGGCCGGACGCGTGTAGCTCGGCCCTTCGAGCAGACCATCGGAGAACGAATCCTCTTGGTGCGACTGTTGATTGCCGAGTACTCCGGGCATGAGTCGAACCACCGCCTCGGCCATCACCAGGACGGCCGCCTCGCCGCCGATGAGCACGTAGTCGCCGATACTGACTTCTTCGACGCGTACGCGGCGCGACGCGTCGTCTAAGACCCGCTGATCGATTCCTTCGTACCGGCCGCACGCGAACACGAGATGTTGCTCGGTGGACCACCGTTCGGCCGTGCGCTGGGTGAACGGAACACCGGCGGGAGTAGGAACGACGAGGAGCGAATCCTCGGTCAGTACGTGGTCGAGGGCATCGCCCCAGACCGTCGGCTTCATGACCATCCCCGGTCCGCCGCCATAGGGTGAATCGTCGACGGCCTTGTGCACGTCATGGGTCCACGATCGCAGATCGTGAACCTCCACAGAGACAAGACCGCGGTCGATTGCCTTGCCCAACAGAGCAGTTCGCAGCGGAGTCAGGTATTCGGGAAAAATGGTGACGACGTCGAGGCGCACGATCTACTCCGGGTCCAGCAGGCCCTCGGGCGGATCGATCTCGATCGTCTTGTCGGCCAACGACACCGACGTCACGATCGCGGCCACGAAGGGAACGAGAATTTCGGCGCGTGTGTCTCCGCCGAACGTCGCAGCAGGAGTGGAGCCTGCGGAACGACCGAATTCAGGGGCAGGCCGGATGGAAAGCAACTCCCCCGCTGCCGAGTGCAGGACCTCGCGGACCGTTCCCACTGCCGAGCCGTCGGTCAGAACGACGGTGAGTCCTTCGAGTTCGTGATCGTAGAATTCGTCCGGATCGTCGGACGGGGGCAAGTCCGTCGACTCGACGATGAACAACGTTCCGCGGATCTGGTCCGCGGTCGTCTTGTCGTCGATGCCGTTCAGACGCAGCAGAAGCCGCCCGGAGTGTTCCCGGACGGCATCCACCGTGTACGAGGCGGGAGCAGCGTTCGATCGAGGCTTGCGGCCGCGAAGAACGGTCCCTACTGCGAAGCGGTCGTCGGGGTCGTCGGTGCGAACCTCGACGACGACTTCGCCTTTGATGCCGTGCGACTTTGCAACACGGCCGATGACCAGCTCCATAATTGTGTGCGTGACCTAGTGGTCCGTGTCGACCACATCGACACGAATGCCGCGACCACCGATACCCGAGACGAGTGTGCGCAGCGCCGTGGCGGTACGACCGCCGCGACCGATGACCTTGCCCAGATCGTCGGGGTGAACGTGAACCTCCACAGTGCGACCACGACGGCCGGTGATCATCTCGACGCGAACGTCATCGGGATTGGCGACGATGCCGCGAACGAGATGTTCGACGGCATCGGCGACAACGGCACTCACTTCTCAGCAGCCTCGGCGGCCGGCGCGTCTGCCGTCTCGGTTGCTGCAGCGTCGGTGCTCTCCGCAGCGGCGTCGTCGGACTTCGGAGCCTTCTTCTTCTTCGCGGTGGTGGCCTCGCCCTGCGGCTCGGAATCTGCCTGCGCCAGTGCGGCGTTGAACAGGTCGAGCTTCGACGGCTTGGGCTCGGCGAGGCGGAGGGTTCCCTCGGTGCCGGGCAGACCCTTGAACTTCTGCCAGTCGCCGGTGATCTTCAGCAGGGCCTCGACAGGCTCGGTCGGCTGCGCGCCGACGCCCAGCCAGTACTGCGCACGCTCGGAGTTGATCTCGATGACGCTGGGGTCCTGCTTGGGCTCGTACGTGCCGATGGTCTCGATCGCACGGCCGTTACGGCGGGTACGAGCATCGGAGATGACAACGCGGTAGTGCGGGGTGCGGATCTTGCCGATACGCATGAGCTTGATCTTGACAGCCATGTTCTGGTGGAGCCTTTCGAAAGTTGGTCACGGCGCAATTCAGCGGTTCACACGGCATGCGAACCCGGTTTTGCGTTGAAGGTTGTTGTGACCGCCGCGCGGTACGTAACCGGAAGACGGGCGAACAGCTGTTCATTCTGCCAGACGAGCACCGCGAACCGTGAATCGCCCTCGGCAACGACTCGTTCAAGCAAGCAGGATCACGAGAGCAGGCAGAGTGTTGTTCATCGAGTGGGCCGTGGTCGACGCCACGATCGAGCCGGTCCGCATTCTGGCGATGCCGATTGCCAGCCCGCCCCACAGCAGAATCACGAAGCGCCACCATTCGCGATGCCAGATGGCGAACACGACCGCCGTGATCGCCAGGACCACCCATCGATTGCCCAGCCAGGCCATCGGCATCGGGCGGGTGCGCTTCTCGAGCGCGCCCCACAGCATGCCGCGAAACATCGTTTCCTCGCAGATCGGTGCGCCGATCCAGATCCATACGGCCAGAGCGACTTTCCATCCGACAGCCGTATCCGTGACGTTGCCCAGTGGGGTCTGGTCCTCGAGGTCGAGGCTCGACAAGAGCACCAGCGCGAGCAGTAGACCGCCGACCACGGCGACACCACCCCATGCCAGTCCGGATCGAACCTGACCCAGCAGTTCGGAACTGGATCTGGGAAGACCGAAATCCACGACGGGACCGTTGCCACGAGACATCGAGATCGCCACAGCCAGTCCGGCGGCGAGCAGGCTGGGAATCATGATGCCCACGACGAACAGAGAGGAGGTCTCGGTCGTCACGACGAGTCCGAGAAGCAGGAAGCCCGCCAGATTGAGGCCGAGAACGAGCGCTGCCGCCGGTAGTCCCCATCGCTGGCCGAGTCGACGCTGGTGAGCGGCCTGTTCGGCCCGCCAGTAGGTCTCGGACAGTCCCGAGCCTTGCTGCTGAACGTGATTCATCGGTGCCAATCCGGCCCAACTCGGGCGGTTCGGGTCGAACTGCCCGCCGCTGTTGTACGGATCAGTCATCACCGGCCTCCGATCTTCTCGTCGTGCGGGCTCCTCTGTCGGTCACGCGTCCGCGCAGTATCACCAGCTCCGGGTTGGCCAGCACGTCCGGTCCTCCACGCGGATCCTCGGAGTAGACGACGAGGTCTGCGGGTGCGCCGTGCTCGAGCCCCGGTCGTCCCAGCCAGGACCGAGCGTCCCAGCAGGCAGCACCGAGGGCGTCCGTCGGAGAGAGTCCGACGCGCGCGAGTGCCGCGACCTCGTCGGCGATGCGACCGTGGGCGATCGACCCACCGGCATCGGTTCCCGCATAGATGGAGATCCCGGCATCATGGGCCCGTCCGACGGTGTCGGCGACGCGGGCGTGCAGCGCCCGCATGTGCCGGGCGTAGACGGGGTATCGGGTGGCGGAGTCCGCGATTCCGGGAAACGTCTCGATGTTGATGAGCGTCGGCACCAGCGCAGTTCGGTGCTCGACCATCATCTCGATGGTCTCGTCGGTCAGACCGGTGCCGTGTTCGATGCAGTCGATTCCCGCCGCGATCAGTCCGGGGAGCGCATCCTCGCCGAATACATGGGCGGTCACCCGCGCGCCCTCGGCATGAGCAGCGGCTATGGCGTCGATGAGGATCGAGTCGTTCCACAGCGGCCGAAGATCGCCTACCGAGCGATCGATCCAATCGCCGACGAGCTTGACCCAGCCGTCACCGAACCGAGCTTGCTGTGCAACTGCCTCGGGCAGCTGCGACTCGTCCTCGATATCGATGGCCAGACCCGGTATGTACCGCTTCGGCGATGCGATGTGTCGGCCTGCTCTGATGATCCGGGGAAGGTCGTCCCGCTCGTCCAACTCGCGGGTGTCGACCGGAGACCCGGCGTCGCGAAGCAGCAACGCGCCGACGCCTCGCTCGGTCTGTGCCTGTCGGATCGAGCCGCTCAGGTCCGTGTGGCCCCCGCCGTATTCGATTCCTACATGACAGTGGGCATCGACGAGACCGGGCAGAATCCAACCACCGTCGTGCACGAAATCCGCGTCCGCAATCGGCTCCACGGAGACGAGACCGTGGTCGATCCAGAGATCGATCTCGGACCCGTCCGGCAGTCCGCGGCCCCGCACCCGCATCGCCGACACGTGCGGCGCTTACTTCTTCGGCAGTTTCAGCTGAGAGAGATCGATGCCCTCCAGCCCTGGTGGCAATTGGTCGAGGCCCTTGGGCATGGACGACAGATCGGGCATTCCCGCCGGCATTCCGCCCGGCATTCCGGGGAATCCACCGCGGATCTTCGGCTGTGTCGGGCCGCGAGCACCCTTCTTGCCCTTCTTGCCCTTCTTGTTGTTCCGCACCTGCTTGCGCGCGCCCGGCATACCCATGCGCCCGGCCATCGCCGACATCATCTTGCGTGCCTCGAAGAATCGATCCACCAGCTGATTGACGTCGGACACCTTGACGCCCGAGCCGTTCGCTATACGCAGTCGCCGCGATGCGTTGATGATCTTCGGGTCGGTTCGCTCCTGCGGCGTCATGCCGCGGATGATCGCCTGAACGCGGTCGAGTTGCTTCTCGTCGACGTTGGCGAGTTCCTTCATCTGACCCGCACCGGGCAACATGCCCAACAGATTTCCGATGGGCCCCATCTTGCGGACGGCCATCATCTGCTCGAGGAAGTCGTCGAGCGTGAGCTGTCCCGAGCCGATCTTGTTGGCGGTCGCCTCGGCCTGTTCGGCGTCGAAGTGCTGCTCGGCCTGTTCGATGAGGCTGAGAACGTCGCCCATGCCGAGGATCCGGCTGGCCATACGATCGGGGTGGAAGACGTCGAAATCCTCGAGCTTCTCGCCGGTCGACGCGAACATGATGGGCTGCCCGGTCACCTCGCGGACACTGAGTGCTGCGCCGCCACGAGCGTCGCCGTCGAGCTTGGTGAGCACGACGCCGGTGAAACCGACTCCGTCGCGGAACGCCTCGGCGGTGCTGACGGCATCCTGGCCGACCATGGCGTCGAGAACGAACAAGGTTTCGTCCGGCTCCACCGCATCGCGAATCCCAGCGGCCTGGCTCATCAGCTCGGTATCGATGCCGAGGCGGCCGGCGGTGTCGACGATGACCACGTCGTACTGCTTGCTCCGCGCCTCGGCGATGCCGGCTCGCGCGACCTCGACGGGATCCGCAGCCGAGACACCGAGTGCGTTGTCACCGCCGCCGATCGACGTGCCGGGATGCGGCGCGAACACAGCTGCGCCCGCGCGCTCGCCCACGATCTGAAGCTGGCTGACGGCACCGGGGCGCTGCAGGTCGCAGGCAACGAGCAACGGAGTGTGGCCCTGGCCTTTGAGCCATTTGGCCAGCTTTCCTGCCAACGTCGTCTTACCCGAACCCTGCAGGCCGGCGAGCATGATCACCGTGGGCGGGTTCTTGGCGAAGACGAGTCTGCGGGTCTCGCCGCCGAGAATGCCGACGAGTTCCTCGTTGACGATCTTGACTACCTGCTGCGCCGGGTTGAGTGCGCCCGATACCTCGGCGCCCTTGGCACGGACCTTGATGCGGTTGATGAACTCCCGCACGACAGGCAGGGCCACGTCCGCTTCGAGCAGGGCCAGACGGATCTCGCGGGCCGTGGCGTCGATATCCGCACCGGACAGTCGACCTTTGCCACGCAGGTCCTTGAGAGTCCCGGCCAACCTGTCGGAAAGGGATTCGAACACCGATTGCACTCCTGAGCTAGCCGATCACCGAAAACGAGCCGAATCCGGCACGGTCACCAGACTAGCGCCAGCACAACCTGCCGTCGCTGGGGCGTGCGGCAGCCGTGTCGTTCGACAGACGGACGTGTCGCTCGGAGATGGCGCCGAGTCAGGCGTTGCGCGCGGAATCGTTCCATGTCACTGCCACTCCCCGCGTCGAGAGCCACGATGCGGGATCGACCTTGACGCCCGAGGGATCGTGCACCTCGAAGTGCAGATGCGGACCGGTCGATTGGCCACGATTGCCCACCGTGGCGATCTGCTCGCCGGCCGACACGCGCTGACCGGTCTGCACCGAGAAATCGTTGACGTGCCCGTAGATCGTCTCGGTGCCGTCGTCGTGCTTCACCTTCACCCAGAGACCGAACCCGGATGCCGGGCCCGCGTCGGACACCGTGCCGTCGGCGGCCGCATAGATGGGGGTCCCGATGGGTGCCGCGATGTCGAGGCCGCTGTGCTGGGCGCCCCATCGCGATCCGAAATTGGACGTCAGCACGCCCGCCACGGGCTGGACCGTGGCTTTCTTCAGCGAACGCAGACTCTCCAGCGGTGACGCACCACCGGTACCCAGCTGACCCAGACCCACGTCGTCGAGCCATTGTTGCGCTGCAGCACCGGGATCGGCCACTCCGAATGCAGCGAGCGGACCCGGGCTCGGTGCGGCGCTGGGCTCCGCTGCCGGTGCGGCCTCGGAGGGCGTCGACTCCGGAGATGCGGGCTGCGACGGAGGTGCCGACTGTGGGGGTACGAACTGCGGGGGTACGAACTGCGGAACCTCGAACTGCGGAACCTCGAACTGTGGGGGGACGAACTGCGGTAGCTCGAATCCCGAGGGGAGCAGCCCCTCCGGTACGGCGAAGGGGAAACCTGCGGCGGGCGGCTCGGGTATCGGAGCGGCGCCCGCGGTACCCGCCCCCATCGACGTCGCGCCGACGACGATCGCACCGGTAGCCGCGACTATGGTCGCGGCCCGTCGACCGGTGTCCGGGGTCACTTCTGCGGCGCGGTGCTTACCGGGCGTCGTATCCGTTGCTGTGTCGGCCGGTGTGTAGATGTTCGACCGTCGGTGGGATCCCACAGTTCGTGCCTCTCGCATTAGCAGCAGTGGAGCCTGCAGAAACGACTCTTTGTTCCGGCGGTGTGGAGTCTGCGGATGTGATCTCGCCGAGTCGTCCTGCGTGTGGTGACGAACATAACAAATTGATATCGGGGGTAAACCCACCGGCCGTAACTTCGTGACAAGTCACCACGGAGTGTCGGTTTGCGGTTGTGTTGCGACCAGCGGTCAGGTGCCCTCGGGCTTCTCCGGAGGCTTGGGCGGTTCCGGGGCCGGTACAACCGCGAGCAAGGCTCGTTCGAGATCCTCTCGGACCGCCCTGCTGTCCGCTCCCGCCAGGTCGATGCAGAAGGAATCGACCACCGAGCTGCCCAGTGTCGACACTCGAGCCCAGCGGATATCGGATCCCTGCTGTTCGATGGCACTGGCCAGCCTGCAGAGAAGTCCGAGCCGGTCTTCTGCTCGAAGTTCGAGCACTACCTGGCCTGGTTCGTGGTCGTCGAACCAGAGCACCCGAGGCGGAGCCTGCGCGTAGAGAACCGGTACCGCCGAATCCTCGCCGTCGTCCTCGACGGTCTCGGCTCTGGCGTCGCGTTCCTTGGCGTCGAGTACCGCGACGAGGTCGAGTTCTCCGGCCTGAGCGCGGATGATCTCCTGCCGGAGCAGACCGGCCTGCGGCGGAGCTCCGAACAGCGGCGCAACGTCGAACGAGTTGATCGCCGACCCCTCGTGACTGCCGAGCGAGGCAGAAAGCACGCGCAGCGAGTGCAGCGCCAGGACTCCGGCAGCGTCCGACAGCAGTCCCGGGGTGTCGGGCGCGACGACCGTGACGACGAAGGTGTGGAGCCCGTCGGTCGGCGCGATATCGACGTGCACACCTCCCCGCGCGGCCAGCTCGATGTGAGCCGGGTCGAGTGGGTCCGGGGATGGCAGAGACTCCCCCGCCATCACCAATCGACAGCGTCGCACGAGCTCGCGAATGAGCGACGCCTTCCAGTCCCCCCAGACTCCGGGACCCGTGGCGAGCGAATCCGCTTCGGCGAGAGCATGAAGCAGCTCCAGCAGGATGGTGTCGGCACCGAGTGCGTCGACGACGGTCTGCACGGTTGCAGGGTCGTCGAGGTCGCGTCGGGTGGCGGTCTCCGGCAGCAGCAGGTGGTATCTCACCATCGACGTCAGCAGCGCCACATCGGACGGCCACAGCCCGAGCCTGTTACCGATCTGGATTGCGAGATCTGCACCGACGACGCTGTGGTCGCCGCCGCGCCCCTTGCCTATGTCATGTATCAGCGCACCGAGAACCAGCAGATCCGGACGCGCGACCCTGGTGGTCAAAGCGCTTGCGTAGGCAGCAGTTTCGACCAGATGCCGATCGACGGTCCACGTGTGCACCGCATCTCGCGGCGGCAGGTCGCGCACTGCGCCCCACTCCGGAATGAGTCGGCCCCACAGGCCGGTTCGATCGAGCGCTTCGATGGCCGCAATGGCTTTGCGACCCGATCCGAGCAGCACGAGCAGATCGTTCAGCGCCTCCTTCGGCCAGGGCTCGCGGAGCTCGGGTGCGCTGTCCGACAACCGGTTGAGTGTCGATGCCGACATCGGCATTCCGGTCTGTGCCGATGCCGCGGCGACGCGCATGATCAGGCCCGGATCCTTGTTCGGTCGTGCGTCACGGGCGAGTACCACCTCACCGGCGTGTTCGACGACCCCCTCGTCGAGTGGACGACGAACCGGGACACGACGCAGACGTGAAAGACCTTTCCTCGGCAGCGAATTGCCGGCAGTACGCAATCCGACATCCACCGAGTAACTGATGGTGCGAGCCGAATCGCTCAGCACGCGTGCAAGATCGAAGCGATCGCCGATGCGGAGCGCGGCACCGATTTCATCGGCGTCCTGCGCGCGCAGTTGATCCCGCGCTCGGCCGGCAACACGGTGCAGTTCGGTGCGGACGTCGAGAAGTCTTCCGTGCGCGAATGCCAAACCGCCACCGGGCGATTCGGGGCCGAGACCGGGCATACCGTCGGTGAGTTGGGCGATGGAGAGGGCGTCGAGAAGCTGTACGTCACGCAATCCGCCGCGGCCACTCTTGAGCTCGGGCTCGGCGCGGTGCGCGATTTCACCGCTACGTGCCCACCGGCCGCGGGTCTGCTCGATCAGCTCGTCGAACCGTCCGCGAATTCCGGTGCGCCACTGGCGACGTACGCCGCCGATGAGCAGATTGCTCAACTCGACGTCACCGGCGATATGACGGGCCTCGAGCATCCCGAGCGCTGCCGTCATATCGGCCGCCGCTACCTGGAGGGCCTGCGGCACCGTGCGCACACTGTGATCGAGCTTGATATGGGCGTCCCACAGTGGATACCAGAGCTTGTCGGCGACCTCGGCCACGATTCGCGGTTCGAGATCGTCGTGCAGCAGTATCAGGTCCAGATCCGAGTACGGCAGCAGTTCACGGCGTGCCAGACCGCCGACAGCGACGATCGCAAAGCCCGAGTCCGGTTTGATCCCCAGCTCGGCACCTTTGGTGGTCAGCCAGAACTCGTGGAGATCGACCAGAGCCTGCCTCAGCGACGGAGCATCGAGGCGACGGTTGCGCGTGCCGCCGTCGAGTAGTTGTTTTCTGGCGCGAGCGAGATCTGCTGCAGCATCGCTCGTGCCCTTCGATGCGGAGCCCGTGGAGACCGAAGGCCCCGATCCTGACGCTTTCGCGCCAGAACCGGGGCCCCCGGCCCGAGACCCTTTGGGGTCAGAGTGCATCGGCGCCACGTTCTCCGGTGCGGACTCGGATGACCGAATCGACCGGGGAAACCCAGACCTTGCCGTCACCGATCTTGCCGGTGCGAGCGGCCTCGACGATGACCTCGACGACCTTCTCGACGGCAGCGTCGTCGACGACTACCTCGACACGCACCTTCGGAACGAAGTCGACCGAGTACTCCGCACCTCGGTACACCTCGGTGTGGCCCTTCTGACGGCCGTAGCCCTGAACTTCACTGACTGTCATGCCGAGTACGCCGGCCTGCTCCAGCCCCGTCTTGACGTCCTCCAGGGTGAACGGTTTGACGATTGCCGTGATCAGCTTCATTTTTGATTCCCTTCACAAGACCTCGAGTGCCCGTTGTCGTACGGTGCAGCGTTCACGTCTATCTCTACCTTGTCAGGCGAAATCATATGCAGTCTCAGCGTGCTCGGCTTCGTCGATGCCATTGGCCTCTTCCTCGTCCGACACGCGCCAGCCGAGAGGCTTGAGCGCGAACGCGATCACCGCGGTGACGATCGCGGTGAAGATCAACGCGCTGAGCGCGATGACGATCTGCACGACGAGCTGCTTGTAGTCGCCACCGTAGAAGAGACCGGTCTCGGAGCCGAGGAAGCCGATTCCGATGGTGCCCCACAGGCCTGCGACGAGGTGCACGCCCACGACGTCGAGCGAATCGTCGTAGCCGAACTTGAACTTCAGGCCGACTGCCAGAGCGGAGAGAACACCGGCGATGACGCCGAGGATCATGGCGCCGACCGGTGTCAGCGCGCCTGCAGCCGGGGTGATCGCGACCAGACCGGCGACGATGCCCGAGGCAGCGCCGAGGCTGGTGGCATGGCCGTCACGAATGCGCTCGGTGATGAGCCAGCCCGCGATGGCCGCTGCGGTGGCTGCGGTGGTGTTGACCCACGCCAAGCCGGCGATGCCGTCGGCTGCGAATGCGGAACCTGCGTTGAATCCGAACCAGCCGAACCACAGCAGTGCAGCACCGAGCATGACGAACGGCAGGTTGTGCGGGCGGTACGCGACCTTGCCGAATCCGGCGCGCTTGCCGATGATGATCGCCAGAATCAGGCCCGCGATACCGGCGTTGATGTGCACGACCGTGCCACCTGCGAAGTCGATGGGAGCCACGTTGGCGACAGTGTCACCGTCGTCGTTGACCATCGTTCCGAAAATCTTTGCAGCCAGACCCTTTTCGGACCCGGAGAGCAGTCCGCCACCCCACACCATGTGGGCCAGCGGGAAGTACGCGAGAGTGACCCAGATGCCTGCGAATGCCAGCCACGTGCCGTACTTGACGCGGCCTGCGATGGAGCCGCTGATCAGTGCGACCGTGATGATCGCGAAGGTGACCTGGAATGCCACATCGATGATGTTGGCGTATCCCCATGCACCGGCGATGTAGTTACCGTCGGCATCGGTGATCGAATCCTTGAGTCCGAAGAACTCGAACGGGTTGGCGAACACCCCACCGATGTCCTGCGTTCCGTAGGACATCGACCAACCCCACAGGAAGTAGATGATCGAGACGACGGCCATTGCTCCGAACGACATCATCATCATGTTCAACACGGACTTCGACTGCGACATACCGCCGTAGAAGAACGCCAAGCCCGGCGTCATCAGCAGTACCAGAGATGCTGCAATCAGCATCCACGCGGCGTTGCCGGAGTTGGCCAACATATCCTCGGGACTCACGTACACCCTCCATTCTCCTGCACACCGGTTGGCGCGCCGTTACGCAAGAAGAGTGGTTTCACGAAGTTTCATCCGTGACACTCGGGTGTTTCGGACATGTGAACGCATGACCGAATTCTGTTGCAAAAAGGTTTCGTGCTGGCGTTTGTGCTTTTCGACCGATTCGCAGGCGACCCCAGGGGTTCGATCAGCCGAGCAGCGCGTCGACGAACGCTCCCGGCTCGAACGGGGCCAAATCGTCGGCACCCTCGCCGAGACCGACCAGCTTGACGGGCACTCCGAGTTCACGCTGGACCTGAAAAACGATGCCACCCTTCGCGGTTCCGTCGAGCTTGGTCAGCACGACTCCCGTGATGTTCACGATCTCGGCGAAGACGCGGGCCTGTGTCAGTCCGTTCTGGCCCACAGTTGCGTCGAGAACGAGCAGAACGTCGTCGACGTGGGCCCGCTTCTCGATGACTCGCTTGACCTTGCTCAGCTCGTCCATCAGACCCGATTTGGTGTGCAACCGTCCCGCGGTGTCGATCAGAACCACATCGACACCGTTCTCGATTCCCTTGCTCACCGCGTCGAAGGCGACAGCGGCCGGATCTGCGGCCTCCTTGCCACGAACCACCTCGGCACCGACTCGCTCGGCCCAGGTCTGCAACTGATCGGCCGCGGCCGCGCGGAACGTGTCGGCGGCTCCGAGCAACACTCGCCGCCCGTCCGCGACCAGTACGCGAGCGAGTTTGCCGGTGGTCGTGGTCTTGCCGGTGCCGTTGACTCCGACCACCAGCAGCACGGCAGGCGCACCGTCGTGCGGAAGCGCTCGAATCGACCGATCGAACTCGGGATGAAGTTGCGCAACGAGAATCTCGCGCAGAAGTGCTCGCGCATCGGACTCGGTGCGGATACTGCGCGCCGCCATCTGCTCGCGCAGGGTGCGCATGATCTCTGCGGTGGTCGCAGAACCGATATCGGCGATCAGCAGGGTGTCCTCGACCTCTTCCCAGGAATCCTCGTCCAGGTCACCGCCGCCGAGCAATCCGAGCAAGCTCTTGCCCACCGCGGACTGAGAGCGCGCCAGGCGACCGCGGAGCCGATCCAGCCGACCCTCGGTGGGATCGATGGTGTCCAGTCGAGGAGCAGGAGCCTCGGCGTCCACGGCCGGTTCCGGCACTGCGGGCTCGGCCGGCTCGGGGGGCTCGACAACCGGCTCCTGAGGCTCGATGACCGGTGCCTCGGGTTCGAGCACCTCCGGCTCGTCCTGGGTGGGAGTGGGTGCCACCGGCGTCGGCTCGACCGGGGAGGTCTCGACGGGCTTCGGGACAGGCTTCGGCGCAGGTGGAACGGGCTTCGGGGCAGGCGCGACGGGCTCGGCGGTCGCCGTGCCCTGGCTGAACGAGAAACCACTGCCCGCCGTATAGCCACCGGATCTGTCCTTGGTGGCCGCGTCCTCGATCCGCGCGGCCTCGTCCGACTTGAGCGACACTCTCCGTCGACGGGAGAGCACCAGCCCGACGACGAGAACGACCAGTAGGACAGCGGCGATCGCCGCGACGATGATCCACGCTTGGTTACTCACGTACCCCATCCTGTCAGGCGTTCACGGCCGTTCGTCACCGGTGGTGCTCCGCCCGAGAAAAGCACTGTCCCCCACCCCAGCCGTGTCGATAGCATCTGAAGTCATGGAGTGGACGACGGTGCGCGATGCCGACAGATTGACGGAGATGTTCGGCCAGCCGAGCTTTCGAGCCGCGAACAAGGACCGCAGCACACTGCACCCGCTGGACGTGCAATGGCTCGCTGCCTCGCCTTTTTGCCTGATGGGTACCTCGGACGCGAGTGGACGGTGCGACGTCTCCCCCAAAGGTGACCCGCCCGGCAGCTTGGTCCACGTCATCGACGACGCCACGATCGCCCTTGCCGAACGTCCCGGCAATCGTCGGATGGACGGCTACCGGAACATTCTCGAGAACCCGTTCGTCGGACTGAACTTCTTCGTGCCGGGGCGCGGTGACACTCTGCGCATCGCCGGTCGCGCGTCACTGGTGACCGATGCACCGTTCTTCGACGAACTGCAGGTCAAGGGCCACCGGCCGATCATGTGCCTCGTCGTCGACATCGAGCAGGTGTTCCACCACTGCGCCAAGGCGTTCATGCGGTCCAAGTTGTGGCAGCCGGAAACATGGGATGCGGAGTCCATTCCCGATGTCGCGTCCTTGACGAAGGCGTTGATTCCGCAGGCCCCCGAGACCGTCGAGGAACTGCGCGAGTACTACGGGCCCTCGTACACCGAGCAGCTCTACCCGAAGCAGTAGGCGGGACCGGACCTACGAGACCGCGTCCGGTTCGACCACGGGTGCTGTCTCCGGCTCGGCTACATCCACCGCCACGCGTTCTCGGTTCAGTCGCTGCGAGATGACCGTGGTGATGCCGTCACCGCGCATGCTGACGCCGTACAACGCGTCGGCGACTTCCATGGTCGGCTTCTGGTGCGTGATGACGATCAGCTGCGACTTCTCACGGAGCTGCTCGAACAACCCGATCAGTCGGCGCAGGTTGGTGTCGTCGAGTGCAGCCTCGACCTCGTCCATGACGTAGAACGGTGACGGCCGGGCACGGAAGATGGCCACCAACATGGCGACTGCAGTGAGCGACTTCTCGCCGCCCGAGAGCAAGGACAATCGCTTGACCTTCTTGCCCGGTGGACGCGCCTCCACCTCGATTCCGGTGGTGAGCATGTCCGACGGGTCGGTCAGAATCAGCCGTCCTTCGCCGCCGGGAAAGAGTTTGGCGAACACGCCGGTGAATTCTCTTTCGACGTCCAGCCAGGCCTCGGTGAAGACCTGCAGAATGCGGTCGTCGACGTCGGCGACCACGCCGAGCAAGTCCTTGCGCGCGGACTTGACGTCCTCGAGTTGAGTGGACAAGAAGTTGTAGCGCTCTTCGAGGGCTGCGAACTCTTCGAGAGCCAACGGGTTCACCTTGCCGAGTGTGGCGAGATCACGTTCTGCGCGTTTGGCCCGCTGCTCCTGAGTGGCGCGATCGAACGGCATGGGCGCGGGGGCCACAACCTGCTCACCGCGTTCCTTGGCGGCCTCGTACTCCGCCATCTCGAGCTCGGTCGGGGGCAGCGTCGCATCGGGGCCGTACTCGGCCACCAGATCGTCGAGGCCGATGCCGTGTTGTTCGAGAATCGTCGTTTCGAGTTGCTCGATTCGCAGTGCCGCCTGCGCACGGGCGACCTCGTCCCGGTGGACGGCGTCGGTGATCGACGCAAGCTGGCCCTGAAGAGCCCGAACCTGTTCCTTGACCTTGTCGAGTTCGACTGTGCGCGTGGCGCGTTCGGCGGAGAGCTGATCGCGCCTTCGTGCCGCCGCAGCCACCACCGAGGCCAATCGAGCGGCGAGGTCCTCACCCGATTCGCCGACGGCAGCAGCCACTGCGGCAGCGTGCCGCCGGGCTGCGCCTTCGCGTTCGGCTCGTGCCCTGGCCTCGCGTTCGGCTCGCGCCGCTCGGCGCAGCGAATCGGCACGGCCCCGCACCGACTGCGCGCGCTCCTCGGCGGTTCGTACGTTCAGCCGCGCCTCGACCTCCACCGCGCGCACTTCGGTCAGTGCCGCAGCCGCCATCTCGCGCTCCATGGTGGTCGCCGCGTCACCGCTCTCGCCGTCTCCGGCGAAACCGTTCTGTTCGTCCTCTGCCGTCCGCAGACTGTCTTCGAGCTCGGCCAGGCGCTCGATCGCTTCTTCGCGGCTCGCTTCGGCGGAACTGCGCTGGGTCGACAATCGCGCGGATTCTGCGTGTGCCGAACGTGCCAGCTGCCCCAAGCGACCCAACTGCTCGTACACAGCGGCCATCGCAGCATCGGATTCGTTCAGGGCTGCGAGCGCCTGCTCGGCGGATTCACGCCGGTCGCGCTGTTCCGCCAACGCGCCCGACAGCGCGGCGTCGAGCTCCTCGGCCCGGCGTACGGCCGCCGTCAGCTCCACCGTCGACGTATCGATCGCCGACTGTACTTCCAGGGTGCTGGGTCGACGGTCCGATCCGCCGGTGACCCAGCCCGGCTCGACGACGTCGCCGTCCGTGGTCACGGCACGCAGTTCACTCGAATCCGAGACGAGCCGGTGCGCCGCGTCCAGCGAGTCGACAACCACCACACCGTCGAGCAATGCCGCCATCGCTCCGGCCAACCGATCCGGATACTCGATCAGGTCGAGTGCCCACCGAGCACCGTTCGCTAGCGCAGGCCGTTGAATCGGTTGTGCAGCAACAGCATTACCGTGCACGATGGACGCGCGACCGCCGTCGGCAGCGCGTAGGGCCAGCACGGCAGCGCGCGCAGCGTCGAACGATTCGGCGTGCGCAGCATCGGCCGCCGGACCCATGGCGACGGCGACCGCGATCTCGTACCCCGGCTCGACCGTGAGATGGCCGGCGAGCAGACCGGACAGACCGTCCTGCTGGTTCTCCACCAGCCACCCGGCACCGTCCTTGCGTTCGAGGCCCATGGTGAGCGCCTCGATCCTGGCCTCGAACGATGCCACCCTCTTACCAGCGATGCGCTCTTCGGCCTGCAATTCCGATACCCGGGCGTCGGCATGGCGTAATGCGGCGACCGCTCGTTCGTAATGGGTGTCGAGGCTGAGCTCACTGGCGTCGAGGGTGCCGATCTGATCCTGGACGCTCTCGAACTCACGTTGAGCCGACTCGCCGCGTTCTCTGGCCTCGTCGATGGCCACCGAGAGTCGCGCTACTTCGGCGTCGATGGACTCGACCTTGGTTCTGAAGGTGTCGACTCGACCGGACAGGCGCGCGAATCCTTCGCGGCGGTCGGCAACCGCGCGAACAGCGGCGAGGTGAGCACGCTCGGCGGCTGCAGCAGCGGATTCGCGCTCGGCGAGCTGCTCGCGGGCCGCTTCGAGGGTTTCCCGCGCCATCTCGACTGCCTCGACGAGTTCCATTTCTTCCTCGGCGACGCGCTCGGCCTGTGCTTCGAGCTCGTCCGGATCCTGCCCGCGACCGGTGCTCTGGACGGCGTCCAGATGCCGAGCACGTTCGTGCGCGATGCGTACCGTCGCATTCACGCGTTCGGCCAGCGCGGACAGGCGAAACCACGTCTGCCCGGCCGCTTCGGCGCTCGGTGTCAGCCGTGCCACCGCCTGCTCGTGTTCTGCGAGCGCTACGGTTCCGGCTTCGAGGGCATCCTGCACCATCGCGTACTGCTCGCGAGCCGCTTCCTCGTCCTGGGTCTGGTTCGCGAATTCTTCACGTCTGGCCACCAGGTCGTCGGCCACCAACCGCAGCCGAGCGTCACGCAGATCTGCCTGCACGGTCTGCGCGCGACGCGCAACCTCGGCCTGCCTGCCCAGTGGCTTGAGTTGACGGCGCAATTCGGTTGTGAGGTCCGTCAGCCGCGCGAGATTGGCCTGCATCGCGTCGAGCTTGCGTACGGCCTTTTCCTTGCGCTTGCGGTGCTTGAGCACCCCGGCAGCTTCCTCGATGAAGGCCCGACGGTCCTCGGGACGCGATTCCAGGATCGCCGCCAGTCGACCCTGACCGACGATCACGTGCATCTCGCGGCCGATACCGGAGTCGCTGAGCAACTCCTGGACGTCCATCAACCGGCACGAGCTGCCGTTGATCTCGTATTCACCGGCACCGTCCCGGAACATGCGTCGGGTGATCGAGACCTCGGAGTAGTCGATCGGCAGCGCACCGTCCGAGTTGTCGATGGTCAGAGTCACCTCGGCGCGGCCGAGGGGTGCGCGGCCGGACGTACCCGCGAAGATGACGTCCTCCATCTTCCCGCCGCGCAACGCCTTGGCACCTTGTTCACCCATCACCCAGGTCAGGGCATCCACGACGTTGGATTTACCGGAGCCGTTGGGGCCGACCACACAGGTGATTCCAGGCTCGAAACGAAGAGTCGTCGCCGAAGCAAAGGACTTGAAGCCCTTGAGCGTCAGACTCTTGAGATACATAGCGTCCGTACTTTACCGGTACGACGTAGCGATGTGCGCCGAGCCGTCCGCGGGCGGCGGCGGGTCACCGTTCCACGAAGCCTGTGAGGCCGCCGCGGGCGCTCTCCCAACTCTCGACGACCAGGGTGACCGTGCCCGGGGTGCCGCCGCCTCGGAGCAATTCCAGGAGTGCGTCGAGGCGCTGACGCGGACCCTCGGCTATCACCAGAACACGTCCGTCCGCGTGGTTGGTCGCGTGCCCGACCAATCCCAGCTCCAGCGCGCGCGAGCGAGTCCACCAACGAAACCCGACCCCCTGAACCAGGCCGTGCACCCATGCCGTCAGCCGTTCGTCCGTCATACCGGACTCATCTTTCGGACCGTTCCGTCGAAACTCGTGGCGTACAACGCCTCCGAATCGAATCCGACTCCGCCGAAAGCAACCGACGAGGTCAACGGCACTCCGGTCGCGATGACACAGGACGATCCGGTCTCGGGATCGACCCGGAGGACCCTGCCCGCGAGATTCTGTGCGAGATAGACCGTTCCGTCGTCGGCCACGGTCAGATCGTCCGACATCGTGAGCGGTCCGAATCCGTCGACGCGAATGCGCGTGGACGGACCGGCCGGGTCCTTCTCGTCGAGCACAGTCACCGTCGTTTCCGGATCGAACGTAGTGGCCACGTAGATGTTTCCGCCGCCGACACCGATGCCGTTGGCCGAACCCAGATCGGTACGCACCGTCGACATCGAACCGACCGTCTCATCGCCGCCGACTGCGATGCGAGTGAGCCCAGACGCGCCACCGAGATTCCGGGTGGTGAACAGATCGCCGGTGGCGGAGCGGGCCAGGCCGTTGGGCATGGTCAGGCCCGACGCGTACGTCGACCTGGCACCCGTGCCGAGATCGATCGTCTCGATCGTTCCCGTCCGCATGTCGAAAAGTCCTGCCGCAGCACTGTTTCCGGTTGTGAAGTACAGAGTGTCTCCGTCCCGTACCAATCCGCCGGGTGACTCGACGCCCGACACGAGAGTGCCCCGGTCCCCGTTCGGTGCGACAGTACGCAGAGCGCCCGGTCCGATCGGCGAGGTCTCGGAGACGATCATCGAGCCTCTGCCGTCGAATTCCAGATTCTCGAGCAGCCCGAATCCCGATGCCACCGTGCTCACCGACCACGGAGTGCAGGTGCTCGACGCCTCCGCGGTGGGAGACAGGGCAACCGACGCTGCGAGAACAAGGCCCGCCACGACGGCGGCTGCCCCCACCTTCATCAGGCGTCCACGTCGATGTCCAAGTTGATCGTCGTACCCGCCTTCAGGGTCCGCCCCACCGTGCAGACCTTGTCGATCGCCCGCTCGACGACGGTGAGCAGTCGCTGCTGCGCGTCGGGGTCCATCGCGCTGAGGTCGACGCGGAGGATCTCGTTCAATTCCGGGTACAGCTCGTTCTCACGATCTGCTGCACCGGACACTTCGACGGTGGCGGAGTAGTCGTCCCCCAGTCGACGCGAGAGCGGTACGTCCGAGCTCATACCGGTGCACGCTGCGAGTGCGATCTTGAGCAGCTCACCGGGTGTGAAGACGCCCTCGACCGACTCGGAACCGATGAGTACTTCGGCTCCTCGCGAGCTGCGACCGGTGTAGCGACGGGTGCCTGTGCGCTCGACCCAGAGGTTGGTCGGCGTGCTCTGTTCTGCCATGACCGAAATACTAGGCGGGCCGCTCAGGAGTGGAGCCTGCGGAATGACCTATGCGCAGGAGTGGAGCCAGCGGAATGACCTATGCGCAGGAGTGGAGCCAGCGGAATGACCTATGCGCAGGAGTGGAGCCAGCGGAATGACCTGTGCGCTGTCAGGTCCGGATGTGTCGGGGTCTCGGCTGGCAGGTGGGGCAGCTGAACGAGGAGCGGTTCATGAACTTCTCACGCCTGATCGGTGCTCCGCATCGTGAACAGGGCAGACCTTCCTGTCCGTAGGCATCGAGCGACCTGTCGAAGTAGCCGGACTGTCCGTTGACGTTGACGTACAGCGCATCGAACGAGGTACCACCCTGCGCCAGGGCCTCCCCCATCACCGCGTGGACGGCAGTCAGCAGTCGACGAAGAGCAGGCCGGGTCAACGTTTCTGCGATGCGGTTTCCGTGAATCTTCGCCCGCCACAGAGCCTCGTCTGCGTAGATGTTGCCCACGCCGGACAGCACGGTCTGATCGAGGAGAGCCCGCTTGATCTCGGTGTGCTTGCCGCGCAACACGTTCACCACGGATTCCGCGTCGAACAGCGGGTCGATCGGGTCTCGCGCGATGTGCGCCACCGGTTCGGGTACCGGTGTGCCGTCCACCGTCACGATCGGGGAGAGAGCCCAGCCGCCGAATGTTCGCTGGTCGACGAACCGAAGATCGGTACCGTCGTCGAGTCGTGCCCGAATCCGCAGGTGCTTCTCGTCCGGCGCGGACGGCGGCTGCACCAGCATCTGTCCACTCATACCCAGGTGCACGACAGTGGCGAAGTCGCCGGGCTCCATCACCAGCCACAGATACTTCCCACGGCGCCGGGCCGAGGACACGCGCTGACCCCGCAGCTGACCGATCAGATCGAGGCCACCGAGATCGTGACGACGCACGGCACGGGGGTGCAGTACCTCCACCGAATCGATGGTCTTACCCACCACGTGAGATTCCAGACCGAGCCTGACGACTTCGACCTCGGGCAGTTCGGGCATCAGGAAGGGTCGGTCGGGGGCACGTCGGCTACGGCAATGTCGTTGCCCGACAGCGTATTCCACGCCAAACTGGCGGCCTTCTGCTCGGCTTCCTTCTTCGATCGACCGACTCCGACGCCCCGGGGGAATCCACCGATCAACACGGTGGCAGTGAATTCCTTGTCGTGGTCGGGTCCGGTGGACGCAATCTCGTATGCCGGAACGCCCAGGGCGCGTTCTGCAGTCAATTCCTGCAGGCTCGTCTTCCAGTCCAGACCTGCACCGAGCTTGGGAGCACGGTCCAACAGGCCGGCGAACAGGGTCAGAACGACGGTGCGAGCGACGTCGATGCCGTGTTGCAGATGAATCGCACCCAGCATCGACTCCATACCGTCGGCCAGGATGCTCGGCTTGTCGCGGCCGCCGGTCTGCTCCTCGCCCTTACCCAGCAGCAGATGACGACCCAGACCGCCGTCACCGAGACCGCGCGCTACTTCCGCCAAGGCATGCATGTTCACCACGCTTGCCCGGATTTTGGCCAACTGGCCCTCGGACTTGGTGGGGTGCACCGCGTAGAGATGCTCTGTCACCGCCAGACCGAGCACCGAATCGCCCAGGAACTCGAGGCGCTCGTTGGTAGGAAGACCGCCGTGCTCGTAGGCAAACGAACGATGGGTCAGAGCCAGGGTCAACAGTGGTTCCGACAGAGAAACACCGATAGCGGCGAGGAGCGACTCTCGGTCGTCCCCGCCGCTGACGGCAGTAGAACTATTCTTCTGTGAATCGTTGTTGCGACGATCCACTACTTCGTTGGTCACCGGAGCGGGAATCAGACCGCTGCGACGACCTGGCGGCCCTTGTAGGTACCGCACGAAGGGCACGCGATGTGGGGCAACGTCTTCTCGCCGCACCCACGGTTGGGGCACGTCACGAGGGTGGGCGCAGTGGTTTTCCACTGTGCACGACGCGACCTCGTGTTGGAACGCGACATTTTGCGCTTCGGGACAGCCACTTACTTCTCCTCGGCTTCGTTGTTCACAAGTTCTGTGCTCGGTTCTGGATCCACGCCAAATTTGGCTGCAAGTCCAGCCCAGCGAGGATCAATTGTATCGTGACTGTGGCCGGATTCAGCAATCGCCAGGCGAACGCCGCATTCTGGGCACAATCCCTCGCACTCGTCACTGCAGACGGGGTGGAGTGGAAGCTCCAGACCGACCGCGTCGACGATGACGGGTTCGAGGTCTATCAGGTCGTCGACGATGCGGTGGATCTCGTCCGCATCCGTGGTCTCCTCGGTGATGCTGTTCGGGTATGCGAACAGTTCGGTCAAGTAGACGTCAACGTTGCCGCTGACCGGATCGAGGCACCGCGTGCACTCGCCGGCAGTGGCAGCTCGTACGGAACCGGTGACGAGAACGCCCTCCGATACCGCCTGCAACTGCAGATCGAGCGAGACCGGGACTCCGGCTTCGATGGCAATCGCATCGAGGCCGATTCGGGAAGGAGCCGGAACCGTCCGCTCGACGGTCTTCGTCGACCCGGGTCGACGACCGAGGTTGAGGATGTCCAGAACGAATCCGGCGTCCAATTCAGGACGGGTCGTTCTCTGGGGCGGGGGCACGGCTGTTCTTCCTTACTGTCGGTTTGCCTACTGTCGGTAAGCAACCCCACAACGATACGCATGCGTGCATACGAGGGCAAATCACCGCCCTCAGTGTCGGCTGCGACGGCCTTCCTGGCTGCCGTACGCGGGTTCGCCGTACGGCTCGCTGCCGTATTCCGGGACACCGGAACCGGTTCGAAGTTGCTGACGTCCGCGACCGACGGAGCGAATGGTGCCGCTGAGGAACTCCTCGAACTCCGCGAGTTTGGTGTCGACGTACACGTCGCACTCACTGCGCATTCGATCGGATTCGGCATGGGCACTGTCGATCACGCGCGCCGACTCGGCGTGCGCGGCCTGCACCACCTCGGTCTGGGACACCAACCGGTTCTGTTCGGCGGTGCCGTCGGCCACCGATCGCTCGTAGGACAACGTGCCGGACTCGATCATTCGGTCGGCCTCGGTACGGGCCCGAACGGTCAACTCCTCGTACTCGCGCTGGCCCTCGAGCACCGTCCGCTCTGCTTCTGCCTCGGCATCGGCCACGAGCTGCTCGGCATGCGCCGACGCCTCGGACACCATGCGGTCCGCCTGCGCCTTGGCATCGGCGAGAATGCGATCGGCAGAATCCCGAGCGTTCTCGACGGTGTCCTGCGCTTCGGCGTTGGCGGTTCCGACCGTCTTCTCCGCTGTGGCCCGGGCATCGCCCACGAGCTTGTCGCGATGGTCCAGAACGTCCTGCGCGTCGTCGAGCTCGCCGGGGATGGCGTCACGAACATCGTCGAGCAGTTCCAGGACATCGCCGCGCGGGACGACGCATCCAGCGGTCATCGGAACGCCGCGCGCCTCCTCGACAATGGCGACGAGCTCGTCGAGCGCCTCGAATACGCGGTACACCGGTTACCCCAATCGTCGAATCTGCCACTGCACGTGCCGACCGCCGAGCGGTCGAGCTACACAGTGCTGCACTTATTCAGTCTGCCTGCCCAGACGCGCGTCGGCGCTATACCCTCCCGGTGTGTCGCTCCGCGAACTAGTCGGCGGCGCGCTCGGCGATACGAGCGGTCAGTCGCTCCTGCACGAACGGCGGCAGCATCCCGGTGACGTCTCCCCCGAAGGTCGCGACTTCCTTGATCAGCGAACTGGACAGAAAGCTGTGCGCTGGATTCGCCGGGAGGAACAGCGTGTCCACCCCGGTGAGGGTTCGATTCATCTGCGCCATCTGCAACTCGTAGTCGAAATCGACCGAGCTGCGCAGACCTTTGACGATCGCCGAAAAGCCTTCTTGCCGAGCATAATCGACCAACAGGCCGTACCAGGAACCGACTCTGACGTTGGGCAGATGCTCCGTGGCCACCTCGAGCATCTCGATTCGCTCGTCGATGCTGAACATGCCCTTCTTGCTCTTGTTCACCATCACCGTGACCACCACCTCGTCGAACGCGGCGGCGGCTCGCTCGAAGATATCGAGATGACCATTGGTCACCGGGTCGAAGGATCCAGGACACAGTGCGCCAGTCATGCCCGCGAACTTATCAGCCGATCCCGGGATCGGTCGTCACGATCGTGCCGCGATCTCGATTCGACTCTCCCCGTACTTCTTCGACTTCTCCGCTACCAGACCGTCCGGCCACTCCGTCTCCGGCGAACGCGACGATCGCTCGAGAACGACCACCGCATCCGGTGCAAGCCATCCCCCGGTGACGAGCCTGTTCAGCAGATCCGTCACCGCACTGTCGGTGACGGCGTACGGCGGGTCGGCCAGCACCAGGTCGTATTCCGCATCCGGTACCCCAGCCAGTACCGAGGCCACCGGGGCGCACTTGACCGACGCGCCGATCAGTCCGACCGACTCTATGTTCTGGCGCACCACCGCCGCCGCTCGTGAGTCGGACTCGACCAATACCGCCGACGATGCGCCGCGCGAGAGCGCTTCGAGCCCGAGCGCACCCGACCCAGCGAACAGATCGAGAACCGCGGCACCGTCGAAGTCCATCCGGCTCTCGAGCGAGCTGAACAGAGCCTCCCGCACCCGCTCGGATGTCGGGCGGGTGCCCTGGCCCGGAACCGAGAGCCGCCGGCCCCCTGCAACCCCCGCCACGATCCGCGTCATTCGCTCCCGGCCTCTTCGCCCGTCGACCCCCCACCGACGACGACGAGCAGATCGCCGCCCTCGACCTGTTGAACACCCGAGATCGCCAGCCGGGTCACCGTGCCGCTGCGAGGCGCGGTGATCGCCGCCTCCATCTTCATCGCTTCGATGGTGGCGACCGTGTCGCCGGCCGAAATCTTCTGTCCCTCTTCGACGGACAGGGTCACGACACCGGCGAACGGTGCCGGGATGTGGCCGGAGTTCGATCGGTCCGCTTTCTCGACCGTCGGCACCTCGCTCGAGATGGATCGATCGCGCACCGACACCGGACGCAGCTGACCGTTCAGAATGCACATGACGGTGCGCATGCCACGCTCGTCGGGGTCGGAGATCGCTTCGAGCCCGATGAGCAGCTCGACTCCCTTCTCCAGGGTGACGCGATGCTCTTCACCTTGACGCAGCCCGTAGAAGAACTGGTTGGCCGACAGCCGAGTCGTATCGCCGTACTTCTCGCGGTGTGCCTCGAGTTCCGCTGTCGGGCCGGGGAAGAGCAGGCGATTGAGAGTCGTACGGCGTTGCGCCGACGTGCCGTCGAGATTCTTCTCGTCCTCGTCGGTCAGCGGCGTGACCGGCTTGCCCGCACCTCGGCCTTCGAGAGCCTTGGTGCGCAGCGGCTCGGGCCAGCCACCTGCGGGGGTTCCCAGATCGCCACGGAGGAAGCCGATCACCGAATCGGGGATGTCGTATCGACTCGGGTCTTCGGCGAACTCTTCGGCCGATGCTCCCGCACCGACCAGAGCCAGGGCCAGATCACCGACGACCTTCGAACTCGGCGTCACCTTGGTCAGGCGACCCAACATTCGGTCTGCTGCGGCGTAATTGGCCTCGACCGTCTCGAACCGATCACCGAGTCCGAGCGAGATGGCCTGCTGCCGCAAGTTGGAGAGTTGACCGCCGGGAATCTCGTGCGTGTAGACACGGCCGGTCGGTGCCGGCAGTCCGGACTCGAAGGGCGCGTAAACCTTTCGCACGGCCTCCCAGTAGGGCTCGAGATCGCAGACGGCCTGCAGATCCAACCCGGTGTCCCGGACGGTGTGGGCCGCTGCCGCAACGATGGCCGAGAGCGCCGGCTGGCTGGTGGTTCCGGCCATCGCCGCGCTGGCACCGTCGACGGCGTCGGCGCCGGCCTCCCACGCTGCCAAGTACGTGGCCAACTGACCACCGGGTGTGTCGTGCGTGTGCACATGTACGGGCAGATCGAAATTCGACCGTAGCGCCGTCACCAACGTCTTGGCCGCCGGTGCGCGAAGCAGCCCGGCCATGTCCTTGATCGCGAGTACATGCGCTCCTGCATCGACGATCTGCTCGGCCAACTTCAGGTAATAGTCGAGGGTGTACAGGTCTTCGTTCGGGTTGGACAGGTCCCCGGTGTAGCTCAGCGCCACTTCGGCCAGCGCAGTTCCGGTTTCGCGCACCGCATCGATTGCAGGGCGCATCTGATCGACATTGTTGAGCGCGTCGAAGATGCGGAAGATGTCGATTCCGGTGTCGGTGGCCTCGGCGACGAAACTGCGGGTCACCTTCTCCGGATACGGGGTGTAGCCGACGGTGTTCCTACCGCGCAGCAGCATCTGAATTGCGATGTTGGGGACGGCTTCTCGCAGACTTGCAAGTCGTTCCCACGGATCCTCGTGCAGGAAGCGCAGCGCCACATCGTACGTAGCACCGCCCCACGCCTCGATGGAGAGCAACTGCGGCGTCGTACGTGCCACGTACGGGGCCACACCCAGCAATCCACTCGTGCGCACACGCGTGGCCAACAAGGACTGGTGCGCGTCACGGAAGGTGGTGTCGGTGACGCCGAGTGCCTTCTGGTTGCGCAGATCTCGGGCAAAGCCTTCGGGCCCGAGGGCGAGCAATCGCTGACGCGAACCGTCGGGAATCGGCGCGGAGAAGTCGACCGCAGGAAGTTTGTCGTGTGGGTACACCGGGGACGGACGCTCACCGTGCGGCTTGTTGACCGTCACATCGGCAAGGTAGGTGAGAATCTTGGTGCCACGGTCACCCGAGGAGCGCGACGTCAGTAGTTCCGGTCGCTCCTCGATGAACGAGGTGGTGACCCGGCCCGCGGTGAAGTCGGGGTCGACCAGAACCGCTTGCAGGAACGGGATGTTCGTCGCGACGCCGCGAATCCTGAACTCCGCCACCGCACGTCGGGCCCGCGCCACAGCGGTGTCGAAGTCACGGCCACGGCAGGTAAGCTTGACGAGCATGGAATCGAAGTACGCGCCGACCTCTGCGCCCAGCGTCGTACCACCGTCGAGCCGAACCCCGGCACCGCCGGGAGTGCGGTAGGCGGTGATGCGGCCGACGTCGGGCCGAAAGCCGTTCGCTGGATCCTCGGTGGTGATACGGCACTGCAACGCGGCACCGCGCAACACGATGTTCTCCTGCTGCAGACCGAGGTCCGCAAGCGTCTCCCCCGAGGCGATCCGCAACTGGGACTGCACCAGGTCCACATCCGTCACCTCTTCGGTGACGGTGTGCTCCACCTGAATTCGCGGATTCATCTCGATGAAGACGTGATTGCCGCGGGTGTCGAGGAGGAACTCCACGGTACCGGCGCACGAGTAGTTGATCTGCTTGGCGAACGCAACGGCGTCGGCGCAGATTCTCTCCCGCAGCTCCGAGGGCAGGTTCGGTGCCGGTGCCAATTCGATGACCTTCTGGTGCCGACGCTGCACGCTGCAGTCCCGCTCGAACAGGTGCACCACATTGCCCTGGCCGTCGGCGAGTATCTGGACTTCGATGTGCCGGGGATCGATCACGGCCTGCTCGAGGAATACCGTCGCGTCTCCGAACGCCGACTCCGCCTCGCGCGCAGCAGCTTCGATGGACTCACGCAACTGCGCCGGTTCGGCAACTCGTCGCATCCCTCGGCCACCGCCGCCCGCCACCGCCTTGACGAACAGGGGAAAGGTCATGGTCTCCGACGCTGCGACGAGCTCGTCGATGTCGGACGAGGGTTCCGACGACGCCAGAACCGGAAGCCCTGCGGCTTTCGCTGCCGCGATAGCGCGTGCCTTGTTGCCGGTCAGCTCCAGTACATCGGCGGACGGGCCGACGAAGGTGATGCCGGCCTCGGCACACGCAGCGGCCAGATCCGGGTTCTCGGAGAGGAATCCGTACCCGGGATACACCGCGTCGGCCCCGCTCCTCTTGGCGGCGGCGACGATTTCGTCGACCGAGAGGTACGCCCGTACCGGATGGCCCTTCTCCCCGATCTGATATGCCTCGTCGGCTTTCGTCCGGTGCACCGAGTTTCGGTCCTCGAACGGGAACACCGCAACGGTGGAGGCACCGAGTTCGTAGGAAGCACGGAAGGCACGGATGGCGATCTCGCCGCGGTTGGCAACCAAAACTTTGGAGAACATTGGCTCAACTTACCCGGCAGCATGGGCCTCCGAGGCGTACTGATCTCACCATTCGGGACGAATTGTTCGATTCTCTCGACTGAAACGGTGCAGTGAAGGCCTACTGGCTCCCCTGGTCGTTCCTGCAGGCTCGACTCCTGTCCGGTCAGGACTTCTGAAGGTAGTCGACCCGGTCCGATCGCCAGGCCGACCGCATCATCGACGCGATGCCAGGATCGTTCGCCAACGACGGGTCCCGTGCGAACAGTGTCCTCGCGCAGTCCTGTGCGTCGGCGATGATGTCCTCGTCGTCGATGAACGACAGCAGCCGAAGGCCGCTGACCGTGCCGGACTGTGCGGCCCCGAGTACGTCACCTTCTCGCCGGGTGGCGAGGTCCAGTTTTGCCAGCTCGAAGCCGTCGTTGGTCGCGGCCACCGCCTCGAGCCGGGCGAACGAACCGCCCATGGGACTGAGGTAGCTGATCATGATGCACAGACCCTGGTGTCCGCCTCGACCGATTCGACCGCGCAACTGGTGGAGTTGACTGACCCCGAATCGGTCGGCGTCCATGATCACCATCACCGTCGCATTGGGAACGTCGACACCCACTTCGACCACCGTCGTACACACGAGGACATCGATCTCGCCCGTATTGAACTCGGACATGGTGATGTCCTTGTCGTCACCCGACAGTCGCCCGTGCAACAAACCCACCCGGAGATCGTGCATCGGACCGGCAACGAGGGTGTCGTACATGTCCACCGCGGCCGTGGTCTCCGGTCCGTCGTCGGACTTCGAGGCGGTCTTCTTCTTGCCCGTCTCGGCGTCGTCGCCGTCGCCGATCCGCGAGCAGACCACGTAGGCCTGACGTCCGGCAGCAACTTCTTCACGGATGCGCTGCCACGCTCGATCCACCCACGTCGGCTTGGCTCTGGCAGGCACGACGTTGCTGATGATCGGTGACCGGCCGCGAGGAAGTTCTGTCAGTACCGACGTTTCGAGATCGCCGAGCGTCGACATCGCGATGGTGCGCGGGATCGGTGTCGCTGTCATCACGAGCAAGTGGGGACTTGTGTTGCCGCGGGCCTTGGCCCGCAACGCATCTCGCTGCTCGACACCGAATCTATGTTGTTCGTCCACGACGACCATCGCGAGATCGAGAAACTCCACCCGGTCCTCGATCAGGGCGTGGGTACCGATCACGATCCCGGCGTCTCCGGTCACGGCATCGAGCAGTGCGGACCGCTTGGCCGCAGTGGACATCGAACCGGTCAGCAGAGCGACCTTGGTCGCGAGTTCGTGCGATCCGAGCTCGCCACCGGCGGCAAGACTGCCGAGCATCGACCTGATCGATCGTGCATGTTGGGAGGCGAGCACCTCGGTGGGTGCCAGCAGCGCACACTGATGACCGGCATCGATCACCTGCAACATCGCCCGGAGCGCGACGATGGTCTTGCCCGAGCCGACCTCGCCCTGCAACAGCCTCGACATCGGATGTGGCGCAGACAGATCGTTGGCGATCTCGGCCGCGACGTCGTGCTGACCGGCGGTCAATTCGAACGGCAGCCGCCGATCGAACTCGACGGCGATGCCGTCGGTGATCGGCGGGCATCGCGCGGCCACCCGAGTCGATGCATCGCGGCGACGGTCCGCGAGGACGAGCTGCACGGCCAGAGCCTCGTCGAATTTGAGCCGCTCACGGGCGGAGTCCTTGTCCTGCGCGGTGTCGGGGAAGTGGACCGACCGCAGCGCGGTATCGATGTCGACGAGTCCACGTTCTCGGCGCACCGATTCCGGCAGCGGATCGGTCACATCGTCGAGTTGGTCGAGGACCTGCCGCACGCAACGCATGAATGTCCAACTCTCGACGTCCTTGGTGGCCGCGTAAATGGGAACGAACGCCCGATCGAAGACCGACATGTCGACGGATCCCGAGGCATCGACCGCACCACGGGCCAGACCGGCCAGAGTTCCGCCGCCGACGATGCGACCCGCGGGCACGACGGCTCCGTCGTTGTCGTCTCCGCCCAGGATCACGTAGCTGGGGTGGGTGAGATTCCACCGCTTGCCGAAGTACTTCACCTTGCCGGAGAACATTCCCCGCCGACCTGGCACGACTACGTGCTTGAGCTTGTGCGGACTGAAGAAGGTGGCCTCGATCCGCTGTCCGTCGGCGGCGAGGGTCACTGCGAGGAACTGGCCGTTGCGATTCTTCATCGAACGCAGCGTCGCGGACTCGACCGTGGCGACGATGGTGATGTGCTCGCCCTCGGGGGGCTCTGTTTCGCCGAGCTCCGAACCGTGCGTCATGTAGCGATGCGGATAGTGCCGCAGCAGATCCTCGACGGTACGAATACCGAAGGTGTCTGCGAGCGGGGTCGCCGCCGCGACTCCGAGAACGTGATCGAGCCGGTCCACCAGCGTTGCCATAACCGAAATTCCCTATTCCACTCCGAATTGCACGAGGTCTCCGGGCTGCCCACCTGCGTAGACCACCACGTCGACCCCGGGATGCGCACCCGTCACGTACTCGGCCAGCCGATCACCGAAGTCCGCCGAAGCCTGAGCCCCGACGAGCACCGTCACCATCTCTCCGCCGGTGGCCAGAAGCTGATCGAGCAGACGGCACCCCGCGTCGAGCGGGCGCGCGGCAACGATCACCACCTCTTGCCCCGCCAGGCCGATGCTGTCGCCCGGCTCGCACATACCCACCCACGTGAGCGACCGCTCCTGCGCGATGCGCAGTGAACCCCACCTGGTTCCCGCCGCCGCCTCGGACATCGTGAACGCATCGTCGACCGCGGCCCTGGCGACGTCGTGCACCGCGAGCGCGGCCAGTCCCTGCACCATCGCCGAGCACGGCAGCATCATCACGTCCTTGCCGTCGGCTCGGGCCGCGGCGCCGACGGCAACCAGTTCTTGCGCCGACAGCGCCCCGTTCGGCAACACCAACACCTCGCGATGCTTGGCTGCGACAATTGCTCGCTGCAGTACCGAGGAGTCGATCGGCTCGTCACACCGCACCACCGTCGCGCCTTCCTGAACGTAGAGATCAGCGGCACCGTCACCGGCAACCAGCGCCAAAATATCGCGTCCCACCGACAACGCCGGTCCACGGCGTGCGTCGTCGCCGACCCCAGCATCGAACTCGGCCAAGCCGAAGCACGAGATACGCACCCCGCGAACGCTTCCGGTGCCGATTCCGCACTCGACGGCAGCACCGGGATCTGCGGTGTGAACGTGCGCAGACCAGGCCCCGGATCCGTCACCGGCAACCACCACCGAGTCGCCGAGATCGGACAGAGCAGCGCGGAGGGCAGTTGCCTGCGCGTCGTCGATCCCGTGGACGACGTAGACCACCTCGTACCCCAGGGGCCGGCCGTGGGTGGACACCGTCACCGTCTCGGGTGTTCCGGTACAGCCGTCGGTCGCGTTCGATCCGTCGCCTACGAGTGTCCGTTCACGACTCTGTGGGCGGTGGTAACGCCTGCGCGGCGGGATGCGGCCGGTCACCACTTCGACCAGCGCATCGAAAACGACCGAGAGCCCGAGCGCTCCGGCGTCCACGACCCCGGCCTCGCGGAGTTCGACGAGTTGGTCGGTCGTGCTGTCGAGGGCGCGCGCCGTGGCCTCGGCGATGTCGATCACCAGCGTGGAGAGATCGACGTTGGCGTCGTGCGCCGCAGCATCGCGGTCGGCGGCGGCGAGCACGGTGAGCATCGTGCCCTCGACCGGAACGCTCACCGCATCCGAGACCAGGACCTGCGCGCGTCGCAGCATCGCCTGGATCGACACGGTGTCCAAGGGGCCGTCCGCTGCAGCCTCGGCGACCGCACGCAGCAACTGGGAGACGATCACACCCGAGTTACCGCGGGCACCCGCTACCGCGCCGACGGCCAGTGCACGCCCGATGGCACGGGTGTCCGCGGCGGGTCCGGCCCCTCGCATCGACTCCACCGCGGCCCGGAAGGTGAACATCAGGTTGGTACCGGTGTCCGAGTCGGGGATCGGAAACACGTTGAGCGCATTGATCTCGTCGCACCGGGCAGTGAGGGAATCCACGCACCGGTAGGCCCACCGTCGCAGGGCCGCAGCATCGATCGAATCGAGAACGTCGACCACGTCGAGCAGCCTCCCCCGCGTTGCACCGATACCCTTGTCCGTACTCCGGTCGCGGACAGTGCCCGAAGCTTAGTCGGGCAGGATCGGTGGCGCGCCGCCGTGAGCCCTCACGCAGCGTCTGCCGTGGCGGTTTGGTGATTGCGTGCTGCGCCGCTATTCTTGCAGGGTTGCCTCGAGGCGATCTTCACGCATTGCAATCCTTGCATCTGCTCGTAGTTCGTTTCGATGTCTTCGACCACATGTATCGATCAACATCTATCAAGGAGTTCGCGACTATGGCTGCCGTCTGCGACGTATGCGCCAAGGGGCCCGGCTTCGGTAAGTCGGTCTCGCACTCGCACCGACGGACCAACCGTCGTTGGAACCCGAATATCCAGACCGTTCACGCTCAGGTTGCGCCTGGTAACTCCAAGCGCATGAACGTGTGCACCTCCTGCTTGAAGGCAGGCAAGGTGGTCCGGGGCTGATTTCGGCCTCGCTCTTCGATTTCCTCCACGGCCTCGACTGCGTGCGAGCACTGTGCCCCGCCCCCGGATACTCGGAGGCGGGGCACAGTCGTTCGTGCTCCCGTTCTGTTCTGTTACACAGCCGAGCGGAACCGTGACGAAGATGGCGAATCACGGGCACCGGCCGGTGACACCGGCCGAGCAGTCTCGAACGTATGGCGACCACACGCACACTCTTCGTCTCGGCGCTCGCAATGCTGACGCTCACGGCATGCTCGAATACAGAGCCCGACACGCCGACGGCCGCGCACTACCTGGCCACTCAGCCCGACTCGGGGCCGGCCGGCGGTGAGATAGACGACCGGATAGGCCTCGACAACACCCATCTTCCCGCACTGGCCCGTCTCGACCCCGTTCTGCTGAAAGCGCTGCGCTCCGCTGCTGCCGATGCGACATCGTCCGGAGTGAATGTGTACGTCACCTCCGGATGGCGTTCCGCGGCGTACCAGCAACGCTTGTTCGACGAGGCCGTACGCCGCTACGGCAGCACCGACGAAGCCAGACGATGGGTGCAAACTCCGAACAACTCCAAGCATGTCACCGGACGGGCGGTGGATGTCGGACCGACGGATGCCGCCGACTGGATGAGCCGACACGGCAACGACTACGGCCTGTGCCAGACCTATGCCAACGAAATGTGGCACTTCGAGATGGCGACCACTCCCGGCGACACATGCCCGGTCGCACTCGACGACCCGTCCGACGAACGAGCGGAGGGCCGACGATGACACGGGTCGAACCGAGGCGTCTGGTCGCCGCGCTGGCATTGCTGAACCTGGGAGTCGTCGTCTACTACCTGGGCGTGTTGACGACCGTAGGACAAACGGTGGATCAGGAACTGATGGTGAGCGCCGAAACACTGTCCGGAGACCTCGTGGACGTCTGCGCCGAATTCGTCGACCTCGTCGCACCGGTCTCGGCCGCAGGAGCGGTTCTCGTCGCATTTCTGATCATGTTCAGCGGCAACAGGATTGCCCTGACACTGCGAGTGGGAATCATGACACTCGGACCGATTGCGACGGCCTGGATTCTCAAGTACTCGCTCGATCGACCGAACCTGGACGGCCTCGTCCAGCACAACTCCTTTCCCAGCGGCACCCTCACCTGCGTCACAGCTGTCGTCTGTGCGGTCTACCTCGCAACCGCTCGCCCCTGGCGGATCGTCGTCGCGATCAACGGAGCACTGCTCGTCCTCGGAACTGCCGTGTCGGTCGTCGTCCTGAAATGGCACCGCCCCAGTGACGCGCTCGGCGCGCTGCTGCTCGTCGGATGCTATGCCCTGGCGGTCTCCGCATTTCCGATCAGGATCTCCGACCCCCGACATTCGACGCTGGCCGACCCCGACAACGAACGTCTCGCGCAGGTGTGAGCCCTGTACCCTTGGCCGATCGCGATTGCCCCTACTACACAAGGTCTTCGACATGGTGAACATTCTCTTCGTGGAGGACGATCCAGCTGTGGCCGAAGCAATGACGTTGGGGCTGAATCGACTCGGTCACTGCGTCGACCATCGCCCCGACGGCAACGGTGATCTCGACAACGCGCTCACCGCCGCCGAGATCGTCCTGCTCGACCTCGGTCTCCCCGGAGCCGACGGTTACGAGATCTGTCGACGGATTCGAGCGCAGAGTTCGATCCCGATCATCATCCTCACGGCCCGCTCCGATGACATCGACACCGTCGCGGGTCTGGAAGCCGGTGCGGACGACTACGTGGTCAAACCCGCAAGCCCACGAGTCCTGGACGCTCGTATCAAGGCTGTGGTCAGACGATCGACCGAGACGACACCCGCCGCGGCGACGGCAACGGCAATCGTCGAACAGTACGGCGATGTGACCGTCGACCGTTCGTCGCTACAGGTGAGGAAGGGCGGAACTCTGCTGACGCTGACACCGACCGAGCTTCGCCTCCTGCTCGCCCTGACCGAGAACGTGGGTCACGTGCTCAGCCGAGGCCAATTGTTGTCTGCAGCATGGGATCAGGACTACCTCGGTGACTCCCGGATCGTCGATGCCGCGATCCAGAGACTGCGCGGAAAAATCGAGGACGACCCTGCTGCACCGGCAGCCATCGAAACGGTGCGCGGGTTCGGATATCGATTCGATCCCGGCCCGGCTCGTTGATGCCGTCTCGGCTGCGAGTCGACGGCCTACGTACTCGACTGGTCCTCGTGTTCATCACCATCGTCGTGATCATCGCCGGTGCCACTGCCGGTGTGGTGTCGTTCATGGCGCGATCGTGGATCTACTCCAACGCGCAGGACGTGGCGACGGCGCAGTTCCGCGACGAGCTACGGGATGTCGACGGGGCCCAGGTGACCCGAACGACGGCATCCGAACTGAGACAACTCTTTCCGTCCGACGCGACGTTGCTCGTCGGCGACGACGAAGTGCAACGGGGATCCGTCGACCCGGCCACGCTCTCCCCCGACTTTCTGGCCGGGGTGGACGGTCGCGGAATCATCCGTTTCGTCCGACTCGACTCCGAACGGATCCTGCTGGCCATGTCGGTCCGTGTCTTCCAGTCGAACGACCCGGACGGCGACGAAACCCTCGTCACGGCCGTCGCCATTCGGCCGCTCGAGGGCGTGCAGGACAAGTTCGACGATCTTCTGCGCGCCGTGGCCCTCACCCTGGCGGGCGGAGTACTGGTCAGTGGTCTGCTCGGATTGTGGATCGCCTCGACCCTGGTGCGTCCGCTGCGACGCCTCGATCGGGCCGCTGCCCGCGCCGCCGACGGTGATCTGAGTGTCCGACTCTCCGAGGAGGGCGTGACCGAACTCGCCGAGCTGACGACGACCTTCAACACCATGATCGCCAGAAACGAGACGGTCATTCGCGGGTTGGAGGAGTCGGAAGAGCAGGCGCGCAGGTTCGTCGCCGACGTCTCCCACGAGCTGAGAACTCCGCTGGCAGCACTAGTTCCGGTCGGCGAGATACTCCGAGAGGAAATCCCCCAACTCTCGCCCGATGCGGGAGCAGCCGCCCGAATAGTCAGCGGTGAGATCGGCAAGCTCACTCGCCTCGTCGAGGATCTCATCGAGATGTCTCGTCACGACGCACAACAGGCGCGCCTCGTTCTCGACGACGTAGACCTCGTCGAACTCGTCCGACACTCGCTGACCCGCCGCGGATGGGCGGAGAGCGTCGAACTGCGTGGGCCGGACACTATCGACGCCACCGTGGATCCACGACGCATCGACGTGGTGGTCGCCAACCTCGTGGGTAATGCCCTGCGTCACGGCGAGCCCCCGGTACGCGTGGAGATGCACGCTCGTCCCGAGTGGGTGGACGTGGCAGTGGTCGACCACGGGCCCGGAATATCACCGGAGGACAGCCACGCGATCTTCCGACGGTTCTACAAGGTGGACACCGCTCGTGGACGCAGCGAGGGCAGCGGTCTCGGACTGTCCCTCGCCGCCGAGAACGTGCGCCTGCACGGCGGCACCATCACCGTCGACCGGGTGGATTCGAGCACGGTATTCAGCGTCCAGCTGCCCCGTCTTCGACCCCGGTAGCGGTCCTGGCAGAGGGCTCGCGCATCCGTGCCCGAGCACGCCGGCCCCACGGCGGAACAGAAGAGTCGGTTAGAGTCCCGAACGTGACTTATTCGGACGCAGACATTTCCAGCAAGGTCGGCATCGAGGACGGTGTACTGCGCATCGTCGTCGCCACCGAGGCAGGCGGTGCCTCGCTCGACCTCGAAGGCATCGCCGACGGCACCTCGGCCCTCCGGTCCGTCAACGCCGGTACGACCGCAATCGGAAGCGTCCTGCTCATCGGACGGGGACCCAATTTCTGCGCCGGCGGCAATGTACGCGATTTCGCCGGTGCGGCCGATCGCAGTGCCTTCGTCGGTTCCGTCGCAGACACGTTCCATGCTTTCGTTCGTGAACTCGCAACAGTCAGCGTCCCGATCGTCGCCGGTGTACACGGCTGGGCCGCCGGTGCAGGCATGAGCCTGGTCTGTCTCACCGATATCGCCATCGGCGGACCGTCCACCAAGCTGCGCCCCGCGTACCCCTCGATCGGATTCACTCCGGACGGAGGAATGTCGTGGACGCTGCCCCGCATCGTCGGTTCGGGCCGCGCGATGGACATTCTGCTGAACGACTCGATCATCAACGGCGAGGAGGCAGTTCGTCTCGGGATTCTCAGCCGCCTCGTGGGCGACGACATCGTGGACAGCGAGGCCGAGCGCCTGGCTCGAACCCTCGCCAACGGGCCGACATCAGCGTACAAGGGAATCAAATCGCTGCTACAGGCGTCCGAATCCGCAACTCTGACAGAGCATTTGGACGCCGAAGCCGCATCGATTTCGGCGGCCGCATCCTCGCCGGCCGGACGAGAAGGCGTCGACGCGTTCGTGGAGAAGCGTCGTCCCGATTTCTCCTGATCCGATCACGGCAACGTCCAGTCGATCGGCTCGTCTCCCCCCTCGACCAACAACTCGTTGACTCGACTGAAAGGCTTGGACCCGAAGAACCCGCGTGACGCGGACAGCGGTGACGGGTGCGCAGATTCGATGTACGGCACAGATCCGAGCATCGGCTTCAGAGTCGCAGCGTCGCGTCCCCACAGAATCGCGACGAGACCCGGCGCGTCGGGATTCTCGGATCGCGCGACGAGAGCCCGAATAGCCTGCTCCGTCACCGCTTCCCACCCCTTCTTCCGGTGCGATGCGGCCTGCGACGGTTCGACGGTGAGCACCCTGTTGAGCAGCATCACGCCACGGTCCGACCACGGTGTGAGATCTCCGTTGCTGGGCGTGGGTAACCCCAGGTCGTCGGAGTACTCCTTGAAGATGTTGCTCAAGCTGCGCGGCACGGGCTTTACCTCCGGTGCGACGGAAAAGCTCAGTCCCACTGCATGTCCCGGTGTCGGATACGGATCCTGACCGACGATGAGGACCCGGACACGGTCGAAGGGATAGCGAAACGCGCGCAGAACGTTCTCTCCTGCAGGCAGGTAGTGCCGACCGGCGGCAAGCTCTTCCCGCAGAAAGTCGCCCATCGCGGCAACATTCGACTCGACGGGCGAAAGAGCATCCGCCCACCCCGATTCGACGCTCTCGGCGAGCGGCCGGGGCGTCATCGGTCGATCCGGCGCAGCGCGTCACGGTAGTACGCGGCATTGGCCGAGTACATCTGTACGTTGATGTCCACATGCCCTTCGGGGACCTGGTACCCCTCCCGGATCTTCGCGGGAACACCGAGCGCCATGGAACGTTCGGGAACGACGAACTTGAACGGCACCACTGCTCCCGCCCCGACGATCGAACCCGCCCCGATCTTCGAGCCGTTCAGCACCACCGAGCCCGAGGCGATGAGGCAGTTGTCTCCGATGACCGCACCTTCGACGTGTGCATTGTGCCCGAGTACGCATCCGGAGCCGATCACCGTCGCGTCGATCGGTGTGCAGTGCACCACGGTCCCGTCCTGGACGTTGGTCCCCGCGCCGATGGTGATGGTGCCGTAATCCGCCCGCAGAACTGCGGTGGGCCACACGGACGATCCGGCCGCGAGGGTCACCGCTCCGATGACGACCGCGTCGGGGTGGACGTAGGCGTCGGGATGAATGTCGGGTTCACGATCACCGAGTGCGTAGATAGCCATCTCAGCAACTTAGCCGACTCGATCGGACGTCGGCCGCGTTCACTCGCTCTCGAAGCTCGTCCACCCCGATCTACCCGAATGAACGCGTCCGTCGACCGTCACCCGACTCGCCCGGTCGTCAACGACGTGCTCGACACGGCCGATCACCGTCCATTCCGCCGGAACGGCACTGTGATCACCGAACGTTCCTACGAGAGCATGGTCCTCACCGCCCGTGAGTACCCAATCCAGCGGATCGACTCCCATTACCGTTGCTGCCGAACGCAATTCGACTGGAATTTCCAACAGCTCGGGATCGATGTCCATTCGGACGTTCGACGCATCGGCTATGTGGCCCAGATCGGACAGCAATCCATCGGAGACGTCGGTGAGTGACGTCGCGCCGGCCTCGGCGGCCCCGACCCCGGCGCGGTACGGCGGGACGGGAACTCGGTGTGCGTCGAGCACAGCGTCGTGGCCCGTTCTGTCCGTGTCCGCAAGCAGTAGAGCCAGTCCGGCGGCCGACCAGCCGAGCCGCCCCGCGTAAGCGATCACGTCACCGACACGCGCGCCCGATCGCAGCACCGGTGCCCTTCCCTGAAGATCACCGAGGGCGGTGACCGAGATCACCAGCTCCGGTGACTGCACCACATCGCCACCGACGATGGCCGATCCCGCGGCCACCGCCTCGAGCCACATGCCCTCGTTGAGACCGTCGGTCACACGCACCGGCGTATCGGCCGGGCATCCGAGAGAGACGAGAAAACCCGAGCACCGAGCGCCCATCGCGGCGATGTCCGCGCCGTTCTGCGCGATCGCCTTGCGGCCGATCTGCACCGGACTGGACCAGTCCAGCCGAAAATGCCTGCCGTGCACCAACATATCCGTCGATGCCGCGATTCTTCCGTCGGGCGCGGCGACGACGGCCGCGTCGTCACCGGGCCCGACGATGGTCGACGGAGGTTGCACGCGGTCTGCGACGGCGCGGGAGATCACCTCGAATTCGCCGATCTGCGCGACGGTGGGTTCGGCGTCTGCGGCCGACTCGGTGCCGGGGTCGTCGATGATGTTCCTCCTCGAGAACGCGGTGCGTGCGCGACGGACTCGCGCGGAGCGCGTGGCCCGCCTGCGGTACCTTTCAGAGGCGGCCGGGACAGCACCGACGCTGCAGGTTACGTGCACAGAGAACGTAGTCGACCCAATTTACAGTCGAGAAGTCCGGCAGGGAAAGGGACCACCGATGGTGCAAGCATTCGTTCTCGTTCAGACCGAGGTGGGCCGCGCGAGGGCCGTCGCGCAGCAGATCGAGGCCGTCGACGGAGTGGTCTCCGCGGAGGCCGTCGTCGGGCCCTACGACGTCATCGTGCGCGCCGACGGTGCATCCGACGCCGAGGTCGCCGAGATCGTCTCCCGCATCCAGAAGGTGGACGCCATCACTCGGACTCTCACCTGTCCGGTCGCTCCGCAGCCGACCGCGTCGGTCGGATAGCTCGTGAGCTCGACCGACGCAGGCAACGACGCCCACGACGACAACACCGACGGCAAGACCGACACCGACGGCACCCGCGAACAACGACACCCCGCCGTGATAGCCACCGCGATCGCGCTGCCGGTTGCGCTGGTGGTCGGAGTTCTGGTCGCCGCGATTGCGGTGAACCGTTCGCCGGTGCACGATCCGGTCGCGTTGGGCCCGGTCGACTCCCCGGACGCCACGAGTGCGCAATGTGCGTCGTTGCTCGACGCCCTGCCCGAGGACCTGGGCGACTACACCGCAGCCGAGCTGGCCGACCCTGCGCCTGCCGGGGTTCGCGCGTGGGTCTCGGCCGAGGAGAACGCCGAGCCGGTCGTGCTGCGCTGCGGCCTGACCCGTCCGGTCGGGTTCGATGTGGCTGCGCCGCTTCAGGTCATCGACGGCGTCCAATGGTTCGAAGTGTCCGGGGAGGACGACGGAATCGACGCCAGCACATGGTTCGTCGTCGATCGAGGTGTCTACATCGCCCTGACCATTCCGGGTGATTCCGGTCCGACGCCCCTGCAGGATGCGTCATCGGCAGTGTCGAACGCACTACCCCAGCAAGCCCTCGATCCGGCTCCGTTGCAGTAGCGGACGGAACTAGCGCAATCCCGTCCCGCGGGCGAGCGCAGTGTCGATCAGGGTGGTGATCAGCGTCGGGTAGTCGACACCGGATTCCGCCCACATCTTGGGGTACATCGAGATGGAGGTGAATCCGGGCATCGTGTTGATCTCGTTGATGACCGGGCCGTCTTCGGTGACGAAGAAGTCCACTCGCGCCAGCCCCTGACAGTCCAGCGCCCGGAAAGCGGCAACGGCGAGTTCGCGGATGCGGTCGCTGGTCGCATCGTCGAGAGCAGCCGGGATGTCGAACTCGCTGACATCGTCGAGGTACTTGGTGTCGAAGTCGTAGAACGCGTGATCGTCGACCTCCGCATCCGGAATGCGGATTTCGGCAATGGCGCTCGCGCGCACGGTTCCGTCCGGAAATTCGAGGACCCCGCACTCGACCTCGCGGCCGTGGATCATTCCTTCGACGATCACTTTGGGGTCGTGTTCACGCGCGACGGCTATCGCGGCGTCCAATTGATCCCACTCGGTGATCCGGGAGATACCGATCGACGATCCGCCTCTGGCCGGTTTGACGAACGCGGGCAACCCGATCCGGTCCCGCTCGACTGTGGTGAGGTTGTCGGCACCGCGGCGAAGTACGACCTGGCGACCGATCGGAAGCCCTTCGGCACCGAGCAGTTTCTTGGTGAATTCCTTGTCCATTCCGGCCGCGCTGGCCAATACCCCTGGCCCGACGTACGGGACGCCCGCCAACTCGAGCAGGCCCTGGAGTGTTCCATCCTCGCCGTACGGCCCGTGCAGTACCGGGAACACCACGTCGACAGATGTGAAGACCGTTGCGCCGTCTCCCTCGCCGAGAGCGATCAGCGCACCGGCGTGGCCCGGGTCGGTACTGAGGGTCAGTGCCGCACCGGCCTTGTCCACGGTGGGCAGCACCCGGTCGTGAATCGTCAGTGCACCGGCATCGGAGGAGCCGAGAACCCAGGCACCGTCCGGGGTGATGCCCACCGGGACCACCTCGTACTTGGCCGGATCGAGATTCTGCAGCACGCTACCTGCCGATACACAGGACACGGCGTGCTCGCTGCTGCGGCCACCGAAGACGACGGCGACTTTGATGCGGGGAGTACTCACGATGAGAAACCGTACCGTCGCTACCCGCTCGGCGCGGATTCGCCCTGTCGCTCGCGAGCGCGCGAACTTTGCCTCACTCGGGCTTGATACGTCGTCCCAACAGGTGACCGACCGCGTCCGGAACGGACATGCCCCCGTGACACACCCGGTGCACCGCATCGGTCAGCGGCATCTCCACGTCGTAGCTCTCGGCTAGCGCACGCACCGACGTGCAGGACTTCACACCCTCGGCAACCTGTCCGTGCGCTGCTTCCTGCGCGCTTTCGAGGGAACCACCCGAACCGAGGCGCTCACCGAACGTGCGGTTGCGCGAGAGGGGCGACGAACACGTGGCGACGAGGTCGCCTACGCCGGCCAGACCGGACAACGTCGACGGCTTGGCACCGAGTGCTACTCCGAGTCGGATGATCTCGGCCAAACCCCTGGTCATGATCGATGCCAGAGTGTTCTCCCCGTATCCGACGCCACTGGCCATCCCGCACGCGAGGGCGATGACGTTCTTGCAGGCTCCACCGATCTCGGCCCCGATGACATCGGAGTTCGTGTACGGCCGGAAGTAACCGGTGGCGCAGGACTTCTGGATCTCGAGGGCACGCTGGGAGTCCGAGCATGCGATGACGGTCGCGGCAGGCTGCCCCTCGGCGATCGGGCGCGCAAGGTTGGGCCCGGACAGACACGCCACCCGACTCGGATCTGCTCCGGTGACCTGAGCGATCACCTGGCTCATGCGCATGAGCGTGCCGGTCTCGATTCCCTTGGCCAACGACAGCAGTGTTGCGTGCGGCGGAATCGAGTCGGTCCACTCCCCCAGGTTGGCCCGCAGACTCTGCGACGGCACGGCCAACACCACGATGTCGGCTCCCTCGAGAGCACGAGCGGGATCGCTCGATGCGTGAATCGACGAGGGCAGCTCGATCCCCGGAAGGTAGTCCTTGTTCTCGTGGCCGTCGGTGATGGATGCAGCGAGCTCGTCACGGCGGGCCCACATCGTGACGTCGGTCCCGGCATCGGCCAGCACTTTGGCGAATGCCGTTCCCCACGACCCCGAACCCATCACCGCTGCTCTGCTCATGCCGCCAACCCCTCACCTGCTTGCCGATGCCCTCGTTCTTCGCGCGGCATCACCCTAACTCGCACACCGGCTCGGGCGGTCGGAGTCGGCACAGATCCGCGACGCTGGCAGGATCGAGCACCATGGGTGCACACCGATTCGACGACGGCGACCGAGTGGCCGCGTCGTCCGACCCTGCCCGCCGCGTTGTCGCCGTCCTCATCGCGGTGAAGGATCTCGCGGCGGCGAAGTCGCGGTTGGCGGCGGACTTCTCGGGTTCCGAGCGAACAAGTTTGGTGCTCGCGATGCTCAGCGACACCGTGGCCGCCGCAGACGCCGTATCGGTGGTGGATTCGGTCACGGTGGTCACCCCTGATCCCCTCGTCGCAGAGACCGCCCGCAGAATCGGCGCGCGAGTGTTCGACGAGCCGGTCGGCGATCCCGCACAGCCACCGGACGCACGTCTCAACCACGCGTTCGCGTCCGCGGCGGCCGTGTTGCGACGCGCAGAGGTCGTCGGCCGGCGACGAGAGCACGATGACGACGCCCGGATCGACATCATCGCGCTGCAAGCCGACCTCCCGGCCATGCGTCCCGCCGAACTCGCTCAGGCATACGCTGTTGCGCCTCGCGGAGGCCGATCACTGGTGGTCGATCACCACGGCACCGGTACCGCCGCGTTGATCCTCAAGGACTCCCCCGGCGAGCTCGCACCACTGTTCGGGGTGGATTCCGCACGCCGCCATGCCGAGTCAGGCGCACAGAAGCTCGACGGCACCTGGCCGGGTCTGCGGCTCGACGTCGACACTGCGGTGGACGTCCGCAGTGCATACCGGCTCGGGGTCGGACCCGCAACGGCTGCTGTCCTGCGCTCGCTCGGTTGGAGTGACGACGCATCGGCGACAACTGCGTGACCGAGTTTCGCCCATCGGAGTTTCACCCACGCCGGGTATGAGGGATGATCGTCCGGTGAGCAGAGACGACGCGCAGCCGGCCAACGAAGATCCGTCGAGGGAGACCGGGGAAGGCACCGGTTCGGAGCCGGTCTGGAGCGCTCCGATCGCAGCGACGATGCCGAGCATCCCCTCCGCGCTACCGGCCGCCACACCGGAGTCGGTGGACATCACCACCGTGCTCCCCGAAAATCGCTATCTCAATCGGGAATTGAGCTGGCTCGACTTCAATTCACGTGTCCTCGCTCTGGCGGAGGACTCGTCGCTCCCCCTGCTGGAACGGGCAAAGTTTCTCGCGATCTACGCGTCGAACCTCGACGAGTTCTACATGGTTCGAGTGGCCGGTCTCAAACGTCGCGACGAAACCGGTCTTTCGGTTCGATCCGCGGACGGTATGACTCCGCGCGAACAGCTCGCGGTGATCGGCCAGCGCACCCAGGAGCTCGCGCTCAAACATGCGCGAGTACTGCTGGATTCGATTCTGCCGGAGCTCACCGCAGAAGGCATCGCGATCATCCGGTGGTCGGATCTGGACAGCGACGAACGTGCCCGCCTCTCGGACTACTTCACCGAACAGGTCTTCCCAGTGCTCACACCACTGGCCGTCGACCCCGCTCACCCGTTCCCCTACATCAGCGGCCTGAGCCTCAATCTCGCTGTGACGGTTAAGGATTACTCCACAACCGGTGAGCATTTCGCTCGCGTGAAGGTCCCCGACAACGTCGATCGCTTCGTGCGGGTCAAGCGCGGCGAGGGCTCGCACCGCATCGACGCGTTTCTGTCGATGGAGGAGTTGATCTCGGCGCACCTCGACGTACTCTTCCCCGGCATGCAGGTCGTCGAGTCTCACGCGTTCCGCATCACGCGCAACGCCGATTTCGAGGTCGAGGAAGACCGCGACGAGGATCTGCTGCAGGCGCTCGAGCGCGAGCTGGCCCGTAGGCGTTTCGGCTCACCGGTCCGCCTCGAGATCGCCGACGACATGACCGAGCACATGCTCGAATTGCTGCTGCGTGAACTCGATGTCGACCCCGGCGACGTCATCCAGGTACCCGGACTGCTCGATCTGTCGTGCCTGTGGCAGGTCTACAGCGTCGACCGTCCCAATCTGAAGGACGCACCCTTCGTTCCGGCGACCCACCCGGCGTTCGGCGAGCGCGAGACCCCCAAGAGCGTCTTCTCGACGCTGCGCGACGGCGATGTCCTGGTGCATCATCCGTACGATTCGTTCTCCACCAGCGTCCAACGCTTCATCGAGCAGGCAGCGGCCGACCCGCAGGTGCTCGCCATCAAGCAGACGTTGTATCGCACGTCGGGAGATTCCCCGATCGTCAATGCGCTCGTCGATGCAGCCGGTGCGGGCAAACAGGTGGTTGCACTGGTCGAGATCAAGGCACGTTTCGACGAGCAGGCCAACATCGAATGGGCGCGCAAGCTGGAAAAGGCAGGCGTGCACGTGGTGTACGGCCTCGTCGGCCTCAAGACGCACTGCAAGACCTGCCTCGTGGTGCGCCGAGAGGGGTCGGTCATTCGCCGGTACTGCCACATCGGAACCGGTAACTACAACCCCAAGACAGCGCGCATCTACGAGGACGTCGGTTTGTTCACGTCGTCCCCGGAGATCGGTGCCGACCTCACCGATCTGTTCAACTCGCTCACCGGCTACTCACGAAAGTCCAAGTACCGCAACCTACTCGTGGCACCGTACGGAGTGCGCCGCGGCATCGTCGAACGCATCGAGGCCGAGGTCGAACACCTCAAGCAGGGACGTGCGGCGGGGATTCGTCTCAAGGCGAACGCGTTGGTCGACGAGCAGGTCATCGATGCGCTCTACCGCGCGTCCATCGCAGGCGTTCCGGTCAAGGTGGTGGTTCGCGGTATCTGCGCGCTCAAGCCGGGAGTTCCAGGACTGTCGGAGAACATCGAGGTTCGCTCCATCCTGGGCAGGTTCCTCGAGCACTCGCGAGTTCTGCATTTTCAGGGTGCGGACGAGTTCTGGATCGGCAGTGCGGACATGATGCACCGCAACCTCGATCGCCGAGTCGAGGTGATGGCCCAGGTCAAGGACACACGACTGGCGAACCAGCTGAGCGAGATCTTCGACTCCGCACTCGATCCCACCACGCGCTGTTGGGAGTTGGGACCGGACGGCGGCTGGGTCGCTTCACCCGCGCAGGGTGAGACAGTCCGCGAGCATCAGGTGGAGTTGATGCGTAGCCGGAGGAATCAGGCGTCCTGATGGGAACCTCCGATGGCTCCCCTCGCGCCAACATTTTTGCGGCCGGCTCTGTTCTGTGGCGACGATCTCCGCGCACCGACGGTTCCGTCGAGATCGCGTTGGTACACAGGCCGAAGTACGACGACTGGTCGTTCCCCAAGGGAAAGCTCGATCCCGGTGAGACCGCTGTCGATGCGGCAGTCCGAGAAGTCAAGGAAGAGACCGGATTCGACTCGCGACTGGGGCGGTCACTGTCCTACGTCACGTACCCGATCCCGGGCCACCGCCGGATGAAGAAGGTCCTCTACTGGGCGGCGGAGGCAACCGGCGGCGAGTTCGTCCCCAACGCAGAGGTGGACGAGGTGCGCTGGATAGCACCCGCAGACATCGGCCGCGAACTCTCTTATCCCATGGACCACAAGATTCTTCGCCGGTTCGTGGCGAAACCTGCCGACACCTCGACGGTTCTGCTGGTCCGTCACGGCAGCGCCGGCTCGCGCTCGCGGTACAAGGGCAACGACGTCGATCGCCCGCTCGACAAGACCGGACGACGTCAGGCCGAGTCACTGGTCTCGCTGCTTCGGGCATTCGGGGCCGACGCGGTGTACGCGGCCGACCGTGCCCGGTGTGTTCAGACGGTCGCTCCGTTCGCAGAATCGTTGGGAGCGGAGATCGTCCCGGAGCACCTGCTGTCCGAGGAGGGGTATGCCGATGACCCGCGCAAGGGGCGTCATCGCGCTCGCGACATAGCCGAACTGCCCGGCACGCCCGTTGTCTGCAGCCAGGGCAAGGTGATCCCCGACCTGATGCGCTGGTGGGCCGAAAAGGACGGAATCACGTTGCCAGCCAACAGGAATCGAAAAGGTAGCGTGTGGGTGCTCTCGCGTCACGACGGCAGGCTCGTTGCGGCCGACCACATTGCCAGCCCCCTACCCACCCTCATTTCCGGCACCTAGGGGACGCAACACGAGCGACAATAAGGCCCCCGACTCGGATATCGAATCGGGGGCCTTACTTGCATTCGTGCGAGAGGTGAAGCCTGCGGGCTCTACTTCTTCGCTGCGCGCTTTGCGGGAGCCTTCTTGGCCGGAGCCTTCTTCGCCGGAGCCTTCTTGGCTACGGTCTTCTTGGCTGCCGTCTTGGCCGGAGCCTTCTTGGCGGGTGCAGCCGTCGTGGCAGCCTTGCGAGCAGTTGTCTTGGCCGGAGCCTTCTTTGCAACTGTCTTGCGCGCGGTGGTCTTCGCGGGAGCTGCCTTCTTGGCTGCAGTCTTCGCGGGAGCTGCCTTCTTGGCGGCGGTCTTCGCGGGAGCTGCCTTCTTGGCAGCAGCGGTGGTTGCCTTGCGGGCGGTCGTCTTCACGGCTGCCTTCTTCGCAGCCGTCTTCTTTGCCGCCGCAGTCTTCTTGGCCGGAGCCGCTGCGGAACCGCGCTTGACGGCGGGACCGGTGGCAGGCAACTTCTGTCCGCCTGCGATGACTGCCTTGAACTGCGCACCCGGACGGAACGCCGGAACGTTGGTCGGCTTGACGCGAACGGTCTCGCCGGTGCGGGGGTTGCGCGCGACACGCGCTGCGCGACGACGCTGCTCGAACACGCCGAAGCCTGTGATCGTGACACTCTCGCCGCGGTGCACTGCACGCACGATGGTGTCGACGATGTTCTCGACAGCCTCTGTGGCGCTCCGCCTGTCAGACCCCAACTTCTCGGTCAGGGCGTCGATCAGCTCTGCCTTGTTCATGGAATTTCCTCCGCTATATGGTGGCCCATCGTCGGACCGACTACTACAACGGTAAACCCCAAGTCGTCAAGAGTCTATGCGCCACGCCAATTTTCATTTTGGTGTCGCGGAATGATTCACGGCCGCATAGCGTGTCGGACCCCCACCCGGTCAGCTTTCGGTCGGGGTCTCGATCCGCGCTGGGAGCGTCAGGGGTTTGTATGAAGGCCTTGACTTTTCATACTCCGTAATGGCCTCTACCTGGCGTAATGTCAATCCGATGTCGTCCAGACCTTCCAGCAGACGCCACCGGGTGTAGTCGTCAATCGCGAAGCGCACCACCAAAGTTCCAGCCGTTACGGTCTTGTCGACGAGGTCGACAATTATTTCCAGACCGGGCTGTTCTTCTAAGGCTTTCCACAGCAATTCGACGTCCGACTGTTCCACTTCGGCCGCCAGCAGCCCGGCTTTGCCCGAGTTCCCACGGAAGATATCGGCGAATCGGGACGCGATCACAACCCTGAAACCGAAGTCCGACAGCGCCCAGACGGCATGTTCGCGTGACGATCCCGTACCGAAATCGGGTCCGGCTACGAGTACCGAGCCACGGTTGTACGGCTCGAGATTCAGGATGAAGTTCGGATCCGAGCGCCACGCGGCGAACAACCCGTCCTCGAATCCGGTGCGCGTCACCCGCTTGAGGTAGACCGCGGGGATTATCTGATCGGTGTCGACGTTGGACCGCCGAAGCGGAACTCCGATACCGGTGTGCCGGGTGAAAGCTTCCATCGAATTGTCTCCTATGGGTTCGATCGATCCGAGCGAGGACGCGTTCTACGCGAGATCCGCCGGAGAGGACAGGGTTCCGCGAATTGCGGTAGCAGCAGCAACCAGAGGCGAGACGAGATGAGTACGACCGCCTTTGCCCTGCCTGCCCTCGAAATTGCGGTTCGAGGTCGACGCCGATCGCTCACCCGCCACCAGTTGGTCCGGATTCATCCCGAGGCACATGGAACATCCAGCCTGGCGCCATTCGGCCCCTGCGGCAGTGAAGATGTCGCCGAGGCCTTCCTCCTCCGCCTGCGCTCGCACCCGCATGGAGCCGGGTACCACCAACATTCGCACTCCCTCGGCAACTCGGTGTCCCTCGAGAACCGACGCAACGGCACGCAGATCCTCGATCCGGCCATTGGTGCAGGAACCGACGAACACGGTGTCGACGGCGATCTCACGGATCGGCGTGCCGGCTTCGAGACCCATGTACTGCAGAGCCTTCTGCGCCGACAATCGCTCGCCCTCGTCTGTCATCGACTCCGGATCGGGCACCCTACTTCCCAGCGGCGCACCCTGACCCGGATTCGTGCCCCACGTGACGAACGGCGTCAACGTATCGGCATCGATGTGGACCTCGTTGTCGAACACTGCATCCGGATCCGTCGCCAGCTCGTTCCACGACGCCACTGCTGCATCCCAGTCGGCTCCCTGCGGTGCGTGCGGGCGACCCTTCAGGTATTCGTAGGTGATGTCGTCGGGTGCGATCATTCCTGCCCTCGCACCGGCTTCGATCGACATGTTGCAGATGGTCATTCGCGCTTCCATCGACAGCTTTCGGATGGCCTCACCGCGGTACTCGAGGACGTAACCCTGCCCGCCGCCGGTACCGATCTGGGCAATGACAGCAAGAATCAGGTCCTTGCTCGTCACACCGGGTGCCAGTTCACCGTCGACGGTGATCGCCATCGTCTTGAACGGACGCAGAGAAAGAGTCTGTGTGGCCATCACGTGCTCGACCTCGCTGGTACCGATGCCCATGGCGATCGAGCCGAAGGCCCCGTGCGTCGACGTGTGACTGTCCCCGCACACGACGGTCATACCGGGTTGGGTCAAACCCAGCTGGGGTCCGATGATGTGCACGATGCCCTGATCGAGATCGCCCATCGGGTACAGCCGCACTCCGAATTCCTCGCAGTTTCGGCGAAGGGTGTCCACCTGGGTACGCGAGACGAGATCTGCGATGGGGGCGAAGATATCGGCCGTGGGGACATTGTGATCCTCCGTCGCGATCGTCAGATCGGGGCGGCGAAGCCCGCGGCCGGCCAACCGTAGACCGTCGAACGCCTGCGGACTGGTCACCTCGTGCACGAGGTGAAGATCGATGTAGATCAGATCGGGCTCACGAGCGCCGCCTTCTCCTCCGCCTCGGACCACCACGTGCTGGTCCCATACCTTCTCCGCCAAAGTCTTCGGTGTTTCGGACATCGGTGTCGTCGACCTCGCCTTCCTGTCGTCGCGTGGGCGAACTTCGCTGGTTCACCTCGCGTCTCGTCTCGACATCATGCCTCTCGGCACGCAGGAGATCTCACAGTTGTGCAATCTCAGCATTCGGGAGGCTAATATCGTTCTATGAGACAGCATAGCCTGGCCGGCCTCGTCGACAAATCGAGTGGCATCGGTGTACTCGACAAGGCAATGGCGGTGCTGCACGCGGTGGCCGAGAAGCCCTGCAATCTCGGAGATCTGTGCGCTCGCACCGCCCTCCCCCGCGCCACCGCTCACCGACTCGCGGTCGGCCTGGAGACCCACCGACTACTCGTTCGAGATGCCGACGGCCTGTGGCACACCGGGCCGGGCCTCGGGGAACTCGCAGCGAGCGCGTCCGACGCATTGCTCGACGCCGCCGCCTCCGTGCTCCCACGCCTGCGCGAAATCACCGGTGAAAGTGTGCAGATCTATCGGCGGGAAGGAACGGTACGTGTCTGCGTGGCGTCCATGGAGCCCCCGACAGGCCTTCGAGACACAGTGCTCGTCGGTGCGCGGCTGCCGATGACAGCCGGTTCCGGTGCCAAAGTTCTTCTGGCATGGGCAGACTCGCACACTCAAAGAACCGTTCTGCCCGACGCAGAATTCGGCGAGCGCGTCCTCATCGAGGTACGACGCCGCGGCTGGGCGCAGAGCGCGGGCGAGCGCGAACCAGGCGTCGCCAGCGTGGCGGCGCCGGTTCGCGACGGCAACGACACTGTGGTGGCGGCGATCTCGGTATCGGGACCCATCGATCGAATCGGACGCAAGCCCGGTGCGCGCTGGGCCGCGGATCTTCTCGCAGCAGCCGACGCGCTGCACAAGCGTCTCTGACCGATGCTCTCCGGCCACGGTCGGACAGCCGAAAAATTGGCTGAGCGCGCGGCGAGAATGGAGTACCTTCGTCTCGAGCGGCCCCACCGGCCGGTCGTCTACTGCGAGGAGTCACCCATGCCCGAATCCGGCAGTGAAGAATTGAAGAAGAAGTTCCGCGAGGTCCTGGAGCAGAAGAACAGCAAGGCCCACAATTCCGTCGAGCACAAAGACGGTGGACCGAAGGTCAACAGCACCCACGGACCGGCCGACCATCAGAAGATGTTCCGTCGCAAGAGCGTGTGAAGCATCCGGTCCGAAACGACAACACCCTCTCGATCCGAGGATCGAGAGGGTGTTGTCAGCTGTAGCCCCGACGGGATTCGAACCCGCGCTACCGCCTTGAGAGGGCGGCGTCCTAGGCCGCTAGACGACGGGGCCAGGAACTTCACCTGCATTGTTTCGAGCTTGTGAGTGCCGAGTCAGCTTAACTGCCTCGGCACCGGCGACAAAATCGCCACTACCTGCTCGCTGGGGTACCAGGACTCGAACCTAGAATGGCGGTACCAGAAACCGCTGTGTTGCCAATTACACCATACCCCAATGGACTTGAATCGAACTGCTCACCGACATCGGTGTGCACTGCGTTTCGAGCCGGGATAGAGACTATCAAAGGTGCATACCCATTCTCCAAATCGGCTGCTCAGAGCATCCAAAACAACGCTGCGGACCCGCTCCGACAGCGCTCGACCGGCGTCTGTCGCCGATGCACGAGCCCGCACTGCCCCTCGGGTCGCACGTACAGCAGACTTGGTCTCCGTGACCGCTCGCACACATCGCACAGTCCGATGAAGGTCGTGCTCGTACCTCGCGGCGAGCAGGCGGTACTGACGTATCTCGACGACGACTGTGCGATCAGAGGCGTACCCACCGTGGTCGAGGATCCGGCTGCAGCAGTTGCCGATCTCGAGGCGTCCGAACGGCCGAGATGGGTATGGGAGGACACCAGCCGGATCTACCCTCGTCTCCTCGAACGTGGGATACGCGTGCGCCGTTGCCACGATCTCGCTCTGGTCGGTGCGATTCTGGCGATGCGAACCGGCTCCGCAGCTGCCCCATCCGCACCCGCAGACCTGCGACCGGGACTGTTCGACGCGGATCCGCACTCCGACCCTGCAGCAGTGGTCACCGAGTACCAGCGTCAGTTCGAGCACATCGGTGCCGACCGCGCACTGCACCTACTGGCGGCGGCGGAATCGGCCGGAGGTCTGGCCGCTGCGGAGATGACCCACAGCGGATTGCCGTTCTCGGCAGCGGCGCACCGGCGTCATCTCGAGTCGATGCTCGGGGCCCGTCCGGTCGATGGTTCCCTTCCCCCGGCTCTGGTTCGCCTGGAAAGCGAGATCTCGTCGACGTTCGGCCGACGCGTCAATCCTTCGTCTCCGGTGGAGGTGGTGGCCGCGTTCGCACGCTCCGGAATCGAACTGACATCCACTCGCGCCCACGTCATCCGCGAGATCGATCACCCTGCCGTCCCCCTGCTGTTGCGCCATCGCGATCTCTCCAAATTGCACAGTACGAATGGGTGGACTTGGCTGGACTCGTGGGTGCGGGGCGATCGGTTCCGGCCGGTCTACGTTCCCGGTGCCGTGGTCTCGGGCCGGTGGGCAAGCCGCGGCGGGGGCGGCCTACAGATTCCGAAACCGTTGCGAGCCAGCGTGATCGCCGATCCCGGACATACGTTCGTCGCCGCCGACGCCGGACAACTCGAACCCCGCATTCTCGCGGCGATGTCCGGCGACCCCCGCATGGTTGCCGCTGCCGGTACCGCTGATCTGTACGCACCCGTGGCAGCTGAGTCGTTCGAGGGTGATCGCGGCAAGGCCAAGGTCGCCGTTCTCGGAGTTCTGTACGGCGCGACGTCGGGTGAGGCTCGCGGTCTGCTGACACGACTGCGGGCCAGGTTCCCCGGTGCGGTGGGACTCGTCGAAGAAGCCGCCCGCGCCGGCGAACGGGGTGAGGTCGTCCGCTCGTGGTTGGGGCGGGCCTGCCCACCGCCGTCGGCGCAGTGGTGGTCCGGTGGTGACGCGCACGCGCGCGGACGATTCACCCGTAACTTCGTGGTACAGGCCACCGCTGCGGAATGGGCGTTGTGCTTGTTGGCCGATCTGCGCGGACGGTTGCGGGACGAGATCGGAGCCGGAAGTAGCGAGCTGGTGTTCTTTCAGCACGACGAAGTGGTGGTGCACTGCCCGACGGTCGATGCAGACCGGGTGTCGGAAGCCGTTGCAGCGGCGGCATTGTCGGCTACCCGGTTGATGTTCGGCGATACGGCCGTGAGGTTTCCGATGGAGACGAGAATCGACCGCTTCTACGGCGTTTCGGCTTCCGAGTCGGAGTCGGAGGCCGACTGAGCACTCGGTGGGTCCTCGAACGTCACCTCGATTTCCTCGAATGCGGTGCTGCGCTGCGCTTCTGCCTGTCCGGTAAAGGTGAGCTTGTCACCCTCGGTCAGTTCCACGTCGTCGGTGAAGGGTGCCAGAAGGGCTCGTGGGAAGAGTCGATCGACACGAACGACGTTGATCTCGATGCACATCACCACGGACAACGAGGTGACGTACAGAAACGCGAGCAGTCCGAGCACCACGGCGAACACTCCGTTGGTGACGGTCGCATTGCTCACCACGTACTTGACGTAGACGCTGCCGAAGCTTTGCAGCAGCTGCCAGATGATGCCCGCCGCGATGGCACCCGGCAGGACGTCTCGGGTGGACAGGGGCCTGGCGGTCGCCAAGCGGAAGGCAACGACGAACACCGCGACGTACAGGAGGGTGGCCACGGTGAACACGATCGGGCCGGCCTCGGGACCGAAATATCCTGCGGCACTGAGCACATTGACAGCCGTGATCGTGAGGGTCGCGATCCCGACAGTACCGAGCAGGCCCAACCCGCGCACGCGGGCGCGAATCGGATCGGGGCGCACGTTCTTGGGCACTGCCCACGCGGTGTTGGTCGCGTTCTGTAGTGCCACCGACACACCGAGCCCGCCGTAGAGAGATCCGAGTCCACCGACGACCAAACCCACGACACCGCCGCTGATTCGATCCGGCTGACCGAGTTCGTCACCGATCACCGGAATCTGCCCCAGCGCCGAATCGAGGATCTGCTGCTGCAGTTCCGGGCTACCGACCAACACGATGCCCAGAACCGTGGAGAACAACAGGAGCGCGGGAAAAAGCGAGACGAAGGCGTAGTAGGTGATCAGGGCGGCAAGATACCCGCCCTGATCGTCGACGAACTTGTACACCACCGCAATGGGATATCCGAGAACCGGCCGCCTGCGCTGCAGTCGGTCGAGTCGATCGGCGACGCTCATGTGTCGAAATCTCCGACCGAGCGTGACGGCCAGCGACGAACCGCCGTCACGCGATACGAGTGCGTGCGGCAGCCAAGCGAGCGAGAGTCCTCTCGCGGCCGAGCAGTTCCATGGACTCGTAGAGCGGCGGACTGATGTGCGACCCTGTCACTCCGACTCGAACCGGAGCAAAGGCCTTGCGCGGCTTGAGCTCCAGCTTCTCGATCAACGCGTCCTTGAGAGTCGCCTCCAGGTCCGCCGTGGTCCAGGTCTGCAACGCCGTCAGTGCCTCGACAGTGGCGTCGAGAACGGGTGCGGCATCGGGGCCGAGGTTCTTGGCTGCAGCAGCGGGATCGATCTCGAAGTCAGCCTCGTCGACGAACAAGAATTTCAGCAGTCCCCATGCGTCCGACAGCACGACGATGCGGGTCTGCACCAGATCGGCCGCGACGGCGAAGATCTTCTCGTCGACCGGCTCGGTGAGATGGCCTCGAGCGACGAGGTATTCGCGCAAGCGCACCGCGAAATCGTCCGCTGCCAGCATCCTGATGTGCTCGGCGTTGATCGCGTCGGCCTTCTTCTGGTCGAAGCGCGCCGGGTTGGAATTGACCGACGAGATCTCGAATGCCGCCACCATCTCGTCGAGCGAGAAAACATCGTGGTCGTCCGAGATGCCCCAACCGAGAAGGGCGAGGTAGTTCAGCAACCCCTCGGGGATGAATCCCCGATCGCGGTGGATGAAGAGATCGGCTTCGGGATCACGCTTGGACAGCTTCTTGTTGCCCTGGCCCATCACGAACGGCAGATGCCCGAACTCCGGGGTCCGATCGGCCACGCCGATTCGGATCAGCGCCTCGTAGAGGGCGAGCTGACGAGGGGTCGACGACAGGAGGTCTTCGCCGCGCAGCACATGGGTGATCTTCATCAGTGCGTCGTCGACGGGATTGACCAACGTGTACAGCGGAACTCCGTTACCGCGGGTCAACGCGAAGTCCGGTACGGTTCCCGCTTTGAACGTGGTCTCCCCGCGTACGAGGTCGTTCCAGGTCAGATCGTGATCGGGCATACGCAGCCGTACGACGGCTCCACGCCCCTCGTTCAGAAAGCCCTGCCGCTGTTCCGGAGTCAGATCGCGGTCGAAGTTGTCGTAGCCGAGTTTGGGGTCGCGCCCGGCGGCCTTGTGGCGAGCTTCGACTTCCTCGGGCGTGGAAAACGATTCGTAGGCTTCACCGGCGTCGAGCAACTGTCGAACGACGGCCATGTGCTGATCTCGACGCAAAGACTGACGGTAGGGCTCGTACGGACCGCCCACCTCGGGACCCTCGTCCCAGTCGAGACCGAGCCAGCGCAATGCGTCGAGCAGGGCGGCGTAGGACTCCTCGGAGTCGCGCGCGGCGTCCGTGTCCTCGATGCGAAAGACGAAAGCTCCACCGTGATGCCGGGCGAACGCCCAGTTGAACAGTGCTGTTCGGATCAGTCCGACGTGCGGGGTACCGGTGGGAGACGGGCAGAATCGAACGCGAACGTCTGCTGGAGTGGTCATCGTTGCCCTATTTCTTCGCTGCGACAGGATTGGTCAGGGTACCGATTCCCTCGACGGTGATCGACACACTGTCACCGTCGACGATGGGTCCCACTCCCTCGGGGGTTCCAGTGAGAATGACGTCACCGGGGAGCAGCGTCATCACCGCGGACACCCACTCGATGATCTTCGGAATGTCGTGCAGCAGAAGCGAAGTGCGGCTCCGCTGCTTGACGACACCGTCGACCTCGGTCTTGATCTCCAGATCGGAGGGATCGAGCGAGGTCTCGATCCACGGCCCCAGTGGGCAGAAGGTGTCGTGCCCCTTGGCGCGAGTCCACTGCCCGTCGTTCTTCTGGTGGTCACGGGCCGAGACGTCGTTGGCCACGGTATATCCGAGCACCACCTCGTACGCCTTCGACGCGGGAACATCCTTGCAGGGACGACCGATCACAATGGCCAGTTCACCCTCGTAGTGCACCTCGTTCGAAGACGACGGCAGCACGATGGCCGCACCCGGGCCGACGATGGAGGTGTTCGGCTTGATGAAGATCACGGGGTCCTTCGGTGCCTCACCGCCCATCTCGGCCGCGTGAGCGGCGTAGTTCTTGCCGATGGCGATGACCTTGCTGGCAAGGATGGGCGCGAGCAGTCGGACGTCGGCCAGTGGCCACGACCGACCCGTGAACGTGGGTGTGCCGAAGGGATGTTCGGCGATTTCCTTCGCAGTCTGCGAGTCACCGTCACCTTCGATACTCACGAATGCCACACCATCAGGACTTGCAATTCGACCGAGACGCATGCCGGAAGTCTATCGACCGTCGTTCTCCTCACGTCGACGCCGTCCGATCCGTGGATCGTTCGCCGGTGTAATGTCTTCGACAAGTTCCACATCTCAAGATGTACAGTCCACATAGTGGGACACTCAGAGAACAGAGAGAGCCGAATGAACACCACCGAGCAGTTGGCCGGCATCGGCGAAGCACGGCGCTGGTTCATGCTCGTACTCGGAATGCTTGCGCAGACTGCAGGTGCCGTCTTCATCAACGGTGCTGCCTTTCTCATACCTTCGCTGCACGACGACCGGGGACTCGGCCTTGCCACGGCAGGATTCGTCGTTGCGATGCCCACCGTCGGCATCATGTTGACCCTGATCGCATGGGGCGTGCTCGTCGACCGGATCGGCGAGCGTCTCGTCCTGGTGATCGGGCTCGGGCTCACGGCCGCCGCGAGTGTCGCTGCAGTGGTCAGCACCTCCATTCCGGTGCTGGCCGTGCTTCTGCTGATCGGCGGTATGGCAGCCGCCAGTGCGAACAGCGCGAGCGGACGAGTCGTGGTGGGATGGTTCCCGCCGCATCGCCGTGGATTGGCGATGGGTATCAGGCAGATGTCGGTGCCGCTGGGCGTGGCCGTTGCCGCACTGACCATCCCACCCATCGCCCGGGACCACGGCGTCGGAGCGGCATTGCTCGTACCCGCCGCCGTGTGCGCAACAGCCGCACTCCTGTGTCTCGCGGTCGTCGACCCCCCACGTCCGAATCGCACCGATGCGGCGGAGCAGGGTTTGCTCGACAATCCCTACCGAGGCAGCAGACAACTGTGGCGCATTCACGCCACGTCGATCCTGTTGGTGGTCCCGCAGTACGTGGTCTGGACTTACGCGCTCGTCTGGCTGATGACCGACCGAGGATGGACGGCAGCAGCAGCGGGCGTCCTCGTCACGGTGACGCAAATTCTCGGCGCACTGGGCCGGATGAGCGTCGGCGCACTGTCCGATCGGGTCGGCAGCCGCATGCGGCCCCTACGGTGGGTAGCAGTGACTGCCGCCGTCAGCATGCTCGGACTCGGAGTGGCCGACTGGTTCGACTCCCCCGTCGCGATCGTCCTGCTCGTCGTCGCGTCGGTCGCCACCGTTGCCCCGAACGGTCTTGCCTTCACCGCTGTTGCCGAGATATCAGGGCCGTATTGGAGCGGACGCGCCCTCGGCGTGCAGAACACGAGTCAGTATGTGTTCGCGTCGGCCGTGCCGCCGGTGTTCGGGGCACTGGCGGCGGTCAGCTTTCCCATCGCATTCCTGGTGTCGGCGATCTTCCCCGCACTCTCCGTGCCGATCGTCCCCGACGATCCACGTCCCGAGGTTGCCGACGAGAAGGCCGACAGCACCGGCTGATCCAGCACGGCGCTGTACCCGAGAAACACGACATGCCACGGTGGCCGGTCGGCCTACCGTGGCATGTCGTGTCGGTCCAGTTACAGGCGAGCGGCGATTCGTGCGCCGATGTCCTTCGTGGACGCGGTGGTGGTTCCTCGCTCGGCGAGGTCCGCTGCGACAGCGGCTTCCACACGCGCCGCTCCTGCCGCGTCGCCGAGATGATCGAGCAGCAGCGACACCGACAGGATGGCAGCGGTCGGATCGGCCTTCTGCTGCCCTGCGATGTCGGGAGCACTGCCGTGCACCGGCTCGAACATGCTCGGATTGGTACCGGTCGCATCGATGTTTCCGCTTGCGGCCAAACCGATTCCGCCGGTCACCGCCGCCGAGAGGTCGGTCACGATATCGCCGAACAGGTTGTCGGTGACGATCACATCGAACCGACCGGGATCGGTGACGAGGTGAATCATGGCGGCATCGATGTGCTGATACGCGACCTCGACGTCCGGAAATTCCGTGGCGACCTCGTCGACCGTGCGAGCCCACAGGCTGCCTGCGAAGGTCAGCACATTGGTCTTGTGCAGCAGCGTCAGATGCTTCCTCCGAGTGAGCGCTCGCTCGAAGCCGTTGCGCACCACCCGCTCCACGCCGTAGCGCGTGTTGACGCTGACCTCGGTAGCGACCTCGTTCGGCGTACCGACCCGAAGCGCACCACCGTTTCCGGTGTAGGGCCCCTCGGTGCCCTCGCGCACGACGACGACGTCGATCTCCTTGTCGCCGGCCAGCGGGCCGACAACTCCGGGATACAGCTTGGCCGGACGCAGATTGATGTGGTGATCGAGCGCGAATCGAGCGCGCAGAAGCAGCCCGCGTTCGAGCACACCACTGGGTACCGACGGATCACCGATGGCTCCCAACAGGATTGCGTCGTGCTCACGCAGTTCCGCCAACACCGAGTCCGGTAGCAGCTCCCCGGTGGCGTTGTAGCGGCGCGCACCGAGGTCGTACTCGGTCTTCTCGGTACCGGGCGCGACCACGTCGAGCACGGCAAGCGCCTCGGCGACGACCTCGGGTCCGATTCCGTCCCCGGCGATGACGGCCAGCTTCATCTCACTCCTCGTAGTTCGTGTTGGTCCGATCGGCTACGAGCGATCAGGACAGGTCGACCAGCTCGATGGTGGATGCACCGACCGCACCGGCGATGCTCGCACTGAGCTCGGCCGGAACGTCCTTGTCGACGCGCAACAGAATCGTTGCGCCGTCACCCTCGGAGTCCTGGCTCAGCGCAGCGGCCTGAATGTCGATTCCGGCGTCGCCGAGCAGCGTGCCGATCCGGCCGAGACTGCCGGGCTGATCCGCGTAGTTCACGATGAGGTTCTTGCCCTCGGCGCGCAGATCGAAGTTGCGACCGTTGATGTTGACGATCTTCTCGACCTGCGTCGTCCCGGTGAGAGTTCCGGCGACGTTCAGGACCGTTCCGTCGCCGTACACGGCCCGGACGTCGACGACGCTGCGGTGGTTCTCACTTTCGGACGCCGTGGTGACCTCGGCGGTGACGCCACGCTCCTCGGCGAGCGACGGAGCGTTGACGAACGTGACCGAGTCCTCGATGACCGCAGAGAACAAGCCCCGCAACGCCGACAGCTTGAGGATCTCGACGTCCTCGGCGGCCAGTTCGCCGCGTACGTCGACCGAGAGCGACGTGGGAAGCTCGGTGGACAGTGCGCCCAGCAGTACGCCCTGCTTGCGCACGATCTCGAGCCACGGCGAGACCTCTTCGCCGACGGCCCCACCCTTGACGTTGACCGCGTCGGGCACGAATTCACCTGCGAGAGCAAGCAACACGGACTTGGCAACGTCGGTGCCTGCGCGGTCCTGGGCCTCGGTGGTCGACGCGCCGAGGTGCGGGGTCACGACGACCTGGGGCAGCTCGAACAACGGGCTGTCGGTGCACGGCTCGGAGGCGTAGACGTCGATACCGGCGGCGAAGACATGACCGCTGGTGATGGCGTCGGCCAGCGCCTGCTCGTCGACCAGACCACCGCGAGCGGCGTTGACGACGATGACACCCGGCTTGGTCTTGGCGAGGGCTTCCTTGCCGATGATGCCCTTGGTCTCGGGCGTCTTCGGGAGGTGAACCGAGAACATGTCTGCGCGCTCGAGCAGCTCGTCCAAGCTCACCAGTTCGATACCGAGCTGCGCCGCGCGGGCAGCGGAGACGTAGGGGTCGTAGGCGATGATGTGGGTTTCGAATGCGGCGAGACGCTGCGCGAACAACTGACCGATGCGGCCGAGGCCCACGACACCGACGGTCTTGCCGAAGATCTCGACACCGTTGAACTTGCTGCGCTTCCACTCGTGCTGACGCAGGGTGGCGTCGGCAGCGGGAATCTGGCGCGCGGCCGCGAGGAGCAACGTGACTGCGTGCTCGGCGGCGGTGTGGATGTTGGAGGTCGGTGCGTTGACGACGAGGACGCCGCGCTCGGTGGCTGCGGGTACGTCGACGTTGTCCAGGCCGACGCCGGCGCGGGCGACGATCTTGAGATTGGTCCCGGCAGCGAGCACCTCGGCGTCGACCGTGGTCGCGGAGCGCACGAGGATCGCGTCGGCCTCGGGAACCGCGGCGAGCAGCGCGGGACGATCCGGGCCGTCGACCCAACGGACCTCGACGCCGTCACCCAGTGCCTCGACGGTGGACTGCGCAAGTTTGTCGGCGATCAGAACGACAGGACGGCCTGGCTGGCTCACGTGAAGAACTCCCTAAGTCGGTTCGAGACTGTTGTCGGTGAAAATTCGGAGCTGGTGCAGCAGAAACAGTTTAGTGGCCGGCGACGTCGAGCTGCGACGCCACCGTCGGGCACGCACCGAAGGGCACCGCCACCTTGTGTAGCGGTGCCCTTCGATCAGTGTGCGTGCGAACGCGATTCGGCGAGAATCATGCCGTTTCGGTGATCGGACGATCGACCCAGCTCATCAGGTCGCGCAGCTTCTTGCCGGTGACCTCGATGGGGTGCTCGGCGTTGGCCTTGCGCAGGCCTTCGAGCTCGGTGTTGCCGTTCTCGACGTTGGCGACCAGGCGACGAGTGAACTCACCCGACTGGATGTCGGCCAGAATTGCCTTCATGCGCTCCTTGGTACCTGCGTCGATGACGCGAGGTCCCGAGAGGTAGCCGCCGAACTCCGCGGTGTCGGACACCGAGTAGTTCATGCGAGCGATGCCGCCCTCGTACATGAGGTCGACGATGAGCTTGAGCTCGTGCAGCACCTCGAAGTACGCCATCTCGGGGGCGTAGCCGGCCTCGACCATGACCTCGAAGCCGGTCTTGACGAGCTCTTCGGTGCCACCGCACAGCACGGCCTGCTCACCGAAGAGGTCGGTCTCGGTCTCTTCCTTGAACGTGGTCTTGATGACGCCTGCGCGGGTTCCGCCGATGCCCTTGGCCCACGACAGTGCGAGGGCCTGGCCCTCACCCTTCGGGTCCTGGTCGATGGCGATGAGCGCGGGAACGCCCTTGCCGTCGACGAACTGGCGACGCACGAGGTGGCCGGGGCCCTTGGGTGCGACCATGCCGACGGTGACGAACTCCGGAGCCTTGATCAGGTCGAAGTGGATGTTGAGGCCGTGGCCGAAGAACAGCGCGTCGCCGTCCTTCAGGTTGGGCTCGATCTCCTCGGAGAAGATCTTGGCCTGAGCGGTATCGGGTGCGAGCACCATGATCACGTCTGCCCACTCGGACACCTCGGCGGGCGTACCGACCTTCAGGCCCTGCTCCTCCGCCTTGGCGCGGGACTTCGAGCCTGCCGCCAGGCCGATGCGAACATCGACGCCGGAGTCGCGCAGGCTCAGCGAGTGCGCGTGGCCCTGGCTTCCGTATCCGATCACAGCGACCTTACGGCCCTGGATGATCGACAGATCAGCATCGTCGTCGTAGAACATCTCGACTGCCACTGGTTGTTACCTTTCCTCTTGGGTTTTACGCGTGTTCGTCACCGGGGCCGCTACCGCGACGCAGTGATCGATTTCGGTCCACGTCCGACGGCAACGACTCCCGACTGAACTATTTCTCGAATTCCATAGGGGTCCAACATCTTCAGCAACGCATCGAGCTTCGAACGGGTGCCCGTCGCTTCGACCGTGACTGCCTCGGGCGAGACATCGATCACCTTGGCGCGGAACAGGTTCACCGTTTCGATGACCTCGCTGCGGACGCTGGCGTCGGCTCGGACCTTGATCAGCACCAACTCGCGAGCCACCGAGGAATCGTCGTCCTGCTCGACGATCTTGATGACGTTGATGAGCTTGTTGAGCTGCTTGGTCACCTGCTCGAGCGGGAATTCGTCGACGGTCACGACGATGGTCATGCGTGAGATATCGGGAATCTCGGTTCCGCCGACGGCGAGCGAGGAGATGTTGAAGCCGCGACGCGAGAACAGTGCGGCGACGCGGGCCAGCACACCTGGCTTGTCCTCGACGAGAACGCTGAGGGTATGGCTCGTGCTCACAGGTCGGTGCCTTTCACGTCGTTGTTCATCGGGTGCGGCGCCTGCTCGCGTTCCATCGCGTCGTCGATTCCCGGCTCGCTGCCCACGGTCTCGTCCTCGTCGAACAGCGGCCGAATTCCGCGGGCGGCCATGATCTCGTCGTTGCCCGTTCCGGCGGCCACCATCGGCCACACCTGGGCGTCGGCACCGACGATGAAGTCGATGACGACCGGACGATCGTTGATCGCGCGTGCCTGAGCGATCACGGCATCGACGTCCTCTTCCCGCTCGCACCGCAGACCGACGCAGCCCAATGCCTCGGCAAGCTTGACGAAATCGGGGATACGGACGGCACCGTGCGTACCGAGGTTGGTGTTCGAGTAGCGCTCCTCGTAGAACAAGGTCTGCCACTGCCGAACCATGCCGAGGTTGCCGTTGTTGATGAGCGCGACCTTGATCGGGATGCCCTCGACCGCGCAGGTTGCGAGCTCCTGGTTCGTCATCTGGAAACAGCCGTCACCGTCGATGGCCCACACCTCGGCGTCGGGCAGGCCCATCTTGGCTCCCATGGCGGCCGGAACCGCGTACCCCATCGTGCCGAGGCCGCCCGAGTTGAGCCACGTGCGCGGCTTCTCGTAGTTGATGAACTGCGCGGCCCACATCTGGTGCTGGCCGACGCCGGCACAGTAGATCGCGTCGGGACCGGCGAACTTGCCGACCGAGGAGATCACGAACTCGGGAGACATGGAACCGTCGGACGGACGGTCGTAGCTCAACGGGTACGTCTTGCGGATGCCGTCGAGGTAGACCCACCATTGCTCGAGATCGAGAGTCGTTCCGGTCGCGCGATCGGCCCGCAGAGCCTCGATCAGCTCGGTGATGACCTCGCCGCAGTCGCCCACGATCGGCACGTCCGCGTACCGGTTCTTACCGATCTCGGCGGGGTCGATGTCGGCGTGGATGACCTTGGCATCCGGCGCGAAGGACGAGAGCTGACCGGTGACGCGGTCGTCGAACCGGGCGCCGAGCGTGATCAGCAGATCACTGCGCTGCAGAGCAGCGACCGCAGCGACCGTGCCGTGCATACCGGGCATGCCCAGGTTCAGCTGGTGGGTGTCGGGAAACGCCCCGCGCGCCATCAGCGTGGTGACAACCGGAATGCCGGTCAGTTCGGCGAGCTCGAGCAGTTCTGCCGAGGCATTCGCCTTGATGACGCCGCCGCCGACGTACAGCACCGGCTGCTTGGCATCGGCGATGTAGCGCGCTGCTTCACGAACCTGCTTGCCGTGCGGCTTGGTGACCGGGCGGTACCCGGGCAGACGCATTTCCGGTGGCCACGAGAACGTGGTCTGTGCCTGCAGCACGTCCTTCGGGATGTCGACGAGCACGGCTCCGGGACGACCCGACGCCGCGATGTAGAACGCCTCGGCCATGATGCGCGGAATGTCAGCGCCGTCGGTGATCAGGAAGTTGTGCTTGGTGATGGGCATCGTGATACCCGAGATATCGGCTTCCTGGAAGCCGTCGGTGCCGATGAGGCTGCGCGCGACCTGACCGGTGATCGCGACGATGGGCACCGAGTCCATCTGCGCATCGGCCAACGGGGTGACGAGGTTGGTCGCACCCGGGCCGGAGGTCGCCATGCAGACGCCGACCTTGCCCGTCGCCTGGGCGTAGCCGGTCGCTGCGTGGCCTGCACCCTGCTCATGACGCACCAACACGTGGCGCACCTTGACGGAGTCGAAGAGCGGGTCGTAGACCGGGAGAACCGCGCCACCGGGAATGCCGAATACGGTGTCGACGTCGAGTTCTTCGAGGGCTCGAACGACCGACTGTGCGCCGGAGACCTTCTCGGGCGCGACGTGACGTCGCGATCCGTTGGTCGCCGCTTCTGCGGACGGGCTGCTGGTCGACGGGCTTGCGGCCGGCCCCGACTTACGAGTCGTGGGCCCCGGGCGTGCGGTTGGTGCGCTCACTGATTGCTTCCTCAGGAATGTGAAATTGCTGGGCGATCTCTGGGCAAGAAAAAACCCCCGTCAGCGAGTGCTGTACGAGGGTGGCGCGTCGATGCGAGTTTGAACAACCGGCTCAGGCGTTGACGCGCCGGCCGATTACGAGTATCCAATTCCGCTTCACGCGCTCGACGGTAGGCGCGCGCACAGGGAAGAGTCAAACTCGTCACGACGCAATCCCATTATGTGAGATCGCGTAGATGCAATGCGAAGATGAATGGGTGTCGTCTCCGCAGCAGTCCGAACCACCTCGGCCATCATCCCACACTGCCTCCGAGGCACCGAACGGTGCCGAGGGTCAGCAACCGCCGACCACGCAGGTCATTCGTATGCCGCGCCTTGCACTGCTCGGCGTGGCGCTGCTGCTGTTCGGCACAGCACTGCCGGCGTTCAGCTGGCCTGCGGCTCTGGGCTGGCTGCTGATCCTGCCGGTCGTTGCGTTCGTCTGGGTGCTTAGGGTGCGCACCGTCGTCACTCCGGACGCGATCACCGCTCGACGGTTCGTGGGTTCGGACGTGATCGACTGGAATTCGGTGACGGGTCTGCATTTCCCGGATCGCCGCTGGGCGCGCGTCGTCCTGAGCGACAAGAGCGAGAAGTCGCTGCCGCTGGTGCGGTTCGATCTCCTCCCCCAACTCGCGGCTGCCAGCGGCGGCCGCATCACCGATCCGTACGCCGCTGCCGCTGCTGCAGAAGACAAGGCCCGAGCGGAAGCCGAAGACGCCGAGGGCGAGCAGGCACCGACCGACCGGTAGCCGACGGCGAGTACCCTCGTCCGTGCGAGAAACCGCTGCAACGAACGAGGACTACGCACATGCCGCCGCTACGCTCACGGGTCACCACTGTCGGACGCAACGCCGCGGGCGCACGCTCGCTGTGGCGCGCCACCGGAATGACCGATTCGGATTTCGGTAAACCCATCGTCGCCATCGCGAACTCGTACACCCAGTTCGTCCCGGGCCACGTGCACCTGAAGAACGTGGGCGAGATCGTCGCCGACGCCGTCCGCGCGGCCGGTGGCGTTCCCCGTGAATTCCACACGATCGCCGTCGACGACGGCATCGCCATGGGCCACGGCGGCATGCTGTACTCGCTGCCCAGCCGCGAGATCATCGCCGATTCCGTCGAGTACATGGCCAACGCGCACACCGCCGACGCGCTGGTGTGCATCTCCAACTGCGACAAGATCACTCCCGGCATGCTCAATGCCGCGATGCGCCTGAACATCCCGGCCGTCTTCGTCTCGGGCGGGCCGATGGAGGCGGGTAAGGCCGTCGTCGTCGGCGGCGTCGCGCAGGCACCGACCGACCTGATCACCGCGATCTCCGCCAGCGCGAACGACGCGGTGTCCGAAGAAGGCCTCGACGAGGTCGAGCGCAGCGCGTGCCCCACGTGCGGTTCTTGCTCGGGCATGTTCACGGCGAACTCGATGAACTGCCTGACCGAGGCGCTCGGCCTGGCATTGCCCGGCAACGGTTCCACCCTGGCCACTCACGAGGCCCGCCGAGCGCTGTTCACCCGCGCCGGCACCACCATCGTCGAGGCAGCGCTGAAGTACTACCGCGACGAGGACGAGTCCGTTCTCCCCCGCAACATCGCCACGCCGGCCGCGTTTCGCAATGCCATGGCACTCGACGTGGCGATGGGCGGCTCGACCAACACGGTGCTGCACACCCTCGCTGCCGCGCAGGAAGGTGAGGTCGACTTCGACCTCGAGACCATCGACGCCATCAGCCGCAAGGTCCCCTGCCTGGCAAAGGTCTCCCCCAATTCCGATTACCACATGGAAGACGTGCACCGCGCCGGCGGAATTCCGGCTCTGCTCGGCGAACTGCGTCGCGCGAACCTGCTCGAAACCGACGTCTCGACCGTGCACACGAAGAGCTTCGACGAGTGGCTCGACACCTGGGACATCCGATCCGGAAAGGCGTCCGACGAAGCAGTCGATTTGTTCCATGCTGCGCCCGGTGGCGTCCGCACCGTCGAGCCGTTCTCCACCAGCAACCGCTGGTCGTCTCTCGACACCGACGCCGCCGGCGGCTGCATCCGCGATCTCGAGCATGCGTACACGGTCGAAGGTGGCCTGGTGGTGCTGCGCGGCAACATCGCAGTCGACGGTGCCATCCTCAAGACCGCCGGCATCGACGAGGACCTGTTCGCCTTCCAGGGCCCGGCTCTGGTCGTCGAATCGCAGGAAGAGGCCGTCTCCGCCATCCTGCAGAAGAAGATCCAACCCGGCGACGTGCTGGTCGTTCGCTACGAGGGACCCAAGGGCGGCCCGGGCATGCAGGAGATGCTGCACCCGACGGCGTTTCTGAAGGGTGCCGGCCTGGGCAAGGTCTGCGCGCTGATCACCGACGGCCGCTTCTCCGGCGGAACCTCGGGCCTGTCCATCGGGCACATCTCGCCCGAGGCCGCAGCCGGCGGAGTCATCGGGCTCGTCGAGAACGGTGACCAGGTTCGGATCGACGTCGCCTCCCGCACCCTCGAAATTCTGGTGGACGACGAGACCCTAGAGACGCGCCGAGCGAAGATGCTCGCGTCCGAGCGTCCGTGGCAGCCGGTGGACCGCCAGCGCACGGTCACGACCGCCCTGCGCGCGTATGCGGCCTTGGCGACGTCGGCCGACAAGGGTGCCGTCCGCTACGTGCCCTGAGAACAACAGAACCCATGTGCGTGGTGCTACGAAGTGCCACGCACATGGGTTCGATCGGTATCGGGAATCAGCGAACGACGGGATTGGCTCCGTTGAGGAAGATCCAGATGCAGACGCCTGCGGCGATGCCGACGACGAGTGCCAGCAGCGATCCGATTCGCGGTCGAGTGGCCCACCCACGGCGACCGTCGAAGGCGATCTTTCCCGGGCCCGTGAGAATGATTGCGGCCGCGGCGAAACCGAGAACGGTCTCGTACTCGACGCCGCTGCTACCGGAGAACTGCAACCCGGGCTCTGCGGCCTGCTTGAAGCACCACGCGTTGATGATGGTCGCGAGCACGGCTGCGCCCGCAAGCGGTGTCGCCAGACCGAGGATCAACAACGCGCCGCCGAGCGTCTCCCCCGCAGCAGCCGCGATCGCGAGAATCTCCGAGTAGCGAAAGCCCGAGGTCTCCAGCAGATTCTGGAATCCGTCGAGTCCCGGCCCATTCCACAGGCCGACCAGTTTCTGCAGGCCGTGACCGAGGAATACCGCGCCTATCGCCACGCGCAGGACGAACAGGCCGAGATCGGTGCTACCGCGGCGAGCAGGAACCTCGACGGTCTCGGTACGAACCTCGGGCTCGGGGGTGACTGCAGCTCTGGGCGCTGCGGCTCCCGCACCCGCCGAGGTGCCGAGGTACTCGGTGGAGTGATCGGAGTATGCGGTCGAGGACGTGCTGTCGGCCGACGCACCGGTGGTGGGAGAATCGGCGTAAGCCGACGGCCGATAGGCCTGGATCTTCTCGGTCGGTTGCGCGTCGGTCGACCTCGTATCGGACGAACGTGCGTCGGACGAACGTGCGTCGGACGTCGACGAGTACGGGAAGTCGAGCTCGTCGTCGGTTCGAGGCAATCGATCCGAACGCTGGGCACCGAACGCAGCGGTCGATGCGCCGGAGGTATCGGCTCGGTCCGAGGCGGATGTGCCGGACGCAGAGCGCGATGGTGGGATCTGTTCGGTGGGATTGTCGTACGGGCTCTCGGCCGGTTCGTACGACTGGTCCGGCCGGTTGGGGTCGCGCGGTGTATCGGTCACCTCCCCACAGTAGAGCCGATATGCGCCGATTCCCCTCATGGCCGCGTGGCGAGTCCGCACCCCTGTTCCGTACCGTTCGAAGGATGAAGCCGGTCGGAGCGTCACCTCGAAGTGCCACTGCCGCTGTCGTCGCACTCTCCATGACGGCCGCCATGCTCGCCGGGTGCGCCCGCTTCGACGACTCGAATTCGTCGCCGTTCACCCCTGCACCCGAGGTCGGTGCCGCCGAGTTGCAACCGACGACCCCCAGCGAGGCACCGCCGTCGTCGGATCCGAATGCTCCGCCCCCGCCGTCGGGACCCTGCGTCGATCCCGACGCGTCGGTGATCGCGACGTGCCTGGACACCACCGGCGGCCTCGTGGCACTGCCCGACGGACAGAGCGCGCTGGTAGCCGAACGCAGAACCGGTCGCATCATGGAGGTCGCGGCCGGCCGAACACCGCTCGAGGTGGCCCGGATCGCGGTCGATGGCACCGGTGATGGAGGACTACTCGATATCGCGCTCTCCCCCACCTACACCGAGGACAGGCTGCTCTACGCCCTCGTCACCACGCCCTCGGACACCAGAGTGGTTCGGCTCGCTCCCGGTGACGTCCCCAAGGACATCTTGACCGGCATTCCTCGCGGCGCGACGGGCAATCGTGGGTCGATCGACTTCTACACCCCGACCGAGCTGCTCGTCCTCACCGGCGACAACGGCGACCCGGCCGCAGCCGAGAATCCGGATTCTCTGTCCGGCAAGCTGTTACGGGTGACGTCGTTGTCCCCGACGTCCAATCCCCCGCGTCCGCAGATCGCACTGAGCGGAATCGGGACGGCAGGCGATGTGTGCACCGACGGTGCCGGGAACATCTACGTCACCGACCGCACCGCGATCGAAGACCGCTTGCAGCGCATCGACAAACTCGGCGCGGTGTTCTCGCCGGTGTGGACGTGGCCGGACCGCCCCGGCGTGGCCGGGTGTGCAGCAGGCGACGGCGGTGTGGCTGTGGCCCTCACGACAGCGAAAGCTGTTGCAGCACTGACCACCGATGCAAACACCGGAGCCGTATCGGCCGAACCGACGCTGCTGATCCAGGACCGCTACGGACAGCTGAACGGGGCAACGAGCTCGGCGGACGGTCAGATTCTGGTGGGAACGGTGAACAAGAACAGCGCGGAGCCCGGCCCCACCGACGACCGCGTCGTCAAGGTGCCCTTCCCCGGTGGAGGTGGAGGCGGAGTCGACTGATCGATGAAAGACTGCAGCCGAGCGCAATCGCGCTCGGCCGCAGTCTATTCCGACGATCAGGACTGGCCGCAGGCCTCGAGCACGAGCTCCTTGACGCGGGCCGCGTCGGCTTGACCGCGTGTCGCCTTCATCACCGCACCCACGATGGCCCCGGCAGCTTGAACCTTGCCGCTGCGGATCTTCTCCACCACACCAGGATTGGCGGCAAGTGCCTCGTCGACGGCGGCCTGGAGCTTCGTGTCGTCTTTCTCCAACACGAGGTTGCGGTCGGACATGACCTGAGCCGGCTCGCCCTCGCCTGCCAGCACCCCGTCCACCACCTGACGAGCACCGTTGTTGTTGAGCTTGCCGTCCGAGACCAACGCGGCCACTTCCGCCACCTGTGCCGGAGTGATCGCCAGATCGGCCAGCTCCACTCCGGCCACATTGGCTTGCTGCGACAGGTACGACACCCACCAGGACCGCGCGGCCTGCGGCGACGCACCGGCATCCACCGTTGCCGCGACGAGCTCGAGCGCCCCGGAGTTCACCAGGTCGCGCATTTCCTCGTCGGAGACACCCCAATCCTTCTGGATCCGTCCGCGTCGCAGCCACGGAAGCTCCGGCAGGGTCCCGCGGAGCTCCTCGATCCAGTCCGCGTTCGGAGCGACGGGCGCAAGATCGGGCTCGGGGAAGTACCGGTAGTCCTCCGCGGTCTCCTTCTTGCGACCAGGGGTGGTGGTGCCGTCGGATTCCTGGAAGTGGCGAGTCTCCTGTGTCACCTCTCCGCCGGCTTCGAGAACCGCTGCCTGACGGCGCATCTCGTACCGAACGGCAACCTCGACGCTCTTGAGCGAGTTGACGTTCTTCGTCTCGGTGCGGGTGCCGAATTCGGTGGCGGTCTTCTTCATCAGCGACACGTTGGCGTCACAGCGCAGCGACCCCTGATCCATCCGTACATCGGACACGTTCAGCGACTTCAACAGATCTCGGAGTGCGGTGACGTAGGCGCGTGCCACTTCGGGCGCGCGCGCTCCGGTCCCCGTGATCGTCTTCGTCACGATCTCCACCAACGGCACACCGGCACGGTTGTAATCGAGCAGCGAATGCGACGCCCCCTCGATGCGGCCGGTCGCTCCGCCGACGTGCGTCGACTTGCCGGTGTCCTCTTCCATGTGCGCGCGCTCGATCTCGACGCGGAACGTGCTGCCGTCGTCGAGCAGAACATCGAGGTAGCCCTCGGTGGCGATGGGCTCGTCGTACTGCGAAATCTGATAGTTCTTCGGCTGATCCGGGTAGAAGTAGTTCTTGCGAGCGAACCGACCCCACGGAGTGATCGAGCAATTGAGCGCCAACCCGATACGGATCGCAGATTCCACGGCAGCGGCATTGACCACCGGTAGCGCGCCGGGAAGGCTCAGGCACACCGGGCACACCTGCGTGTTGGGCTCGGCACCGAACGCGGTGGGGCAACCGCAGAACATCTTGGTCTCCGTACCCAGCTCCACGTGGACCTCCATGCCCAACACGGGGTCGAACGTGGCGAGCACATCGTCGTAATCGATCAGATCGACGGTTGCAGCAGTCATGGTCCGTAGTTTATGCATTGCATACGACGCGCGAGTAACCACGTGCACTGGTTACCGTGCACGGGTGACGCACACCGAGAAGCAGACGCTGTCGATGACCGTGCTGATGACCCCGGACATGGCGAATTTCTCCGGCAACGTCCACGGCGGCACCATCCTAAAATTCTTGGACCAGGTGGCGTATGCCTGTGCCAGTCGCTACGCCGGGGCGTACGTGGTCACTCTGTCGGTCGATCGAGTCGTCTTTCGCGAGCCCATCCACGTCGGTGAACTCGTCACCTTCTCGGCATCGGTCAACTACACCGGCCGCACCTCGATGGAAGTCGGGATTCGCGTGGAAACAGAGAACATTCAGCGCGGTGAGCTGCGGCACACCAACAGTTGCTACTTCACCATGGTCGCGATCGGCGACGACGGCAAGCCGAAGACACTCCCTCAGTTGACGCCGACCACCGACGTCGGTGCTCAGCGTTTCGAGGCAGCGCGGCGACGACGCCGACTGCGCCGAGAGACAGAAGCACGCGAGGCCGAGATCCAAGAGGCCGCCAGTCGCATGTGACCTCCCGGGGCCACCGGTTCAGCCGAAGAACGCGGCGGCGTCGTCGTATCGGGTCTGCGGTACCCGTTTGAGCTGCTTGGTCGCCTCGGCCAAGGACACCAGGCCGATCTCGGTGCCCCGCAACGAGACCATCTTGCCGAAGTCGCCGGCGTGCGCCGCGTCGGTCGCGTTGACGCCGAACCGCGTCGCGAGTACGCGGTCGTAGGGCGTGGGGGTTCCACCACGCTGGACGTGCCCGAGCACGGTGGTACGAACTTCCTTGTTGATGCGACGTTCGATCTCGACACCGAGCTGGTGAGCGACTCCGGTGAATCGAACGTGCCCGAACTCGTCGATGCCGCCGTCGAGAAGCTTCATCGAGCCCTCCATCGGCTTGGCTCCCTCGGCGACGACGCAGATGAAGTGTGAATCTCCACGCTGAAAACGCTTGCGCACCAAGGTGCATACTTCCTCGACGTCGAACGGCTGCTCCGGGATGAGCGTCATGTGCGAGCCCGACGCCAATCCGGCGTGCAGCGCAATCCACCCCGCGTGCCGACCCATCACCTCGACGAGCATCACCCGCTGATGGGATTCGGCGGTGCTGTGCAAACGGTCGATCGCGTCGGTGGCGATCGTCAGTGCCGTGTCGAAGCCGAACGTGACGTCGGTGCAATCGATGTCGTTGTCGATGGTCTTGGGCACCCCGACCACAGGCACTCCCTCTTCGGACAACCACGCGGCAGCAGTGAGGGTTCCTTCGCCACCGATCGGAATCAACACGTCGATGCCGTTGTCTTCGAGGGTCTGCTTGACCCGGTCGAGTCCGGCACGCAACACATCCGGGTTGGTGCGCGCGGTGCCGAGCATCGTGCCACCCTTGGTGAGCAACCGGTCGTTGCGGTCGTCGTTGCGCAGTTGCACGCGGCGATCTTCGAGAAGGCCGCGCCATCCGTCCTGGAAGCCGACGACCGTGGAGCCGTACCGCGCGTCAGCGGTACGAACGACTGCGCGGATCACCGCATTGAGCCCTGGGCAATCGCCGCCTCCGGTCAGAACTCCGATGCGCATCGATTTTCGCCTCTCTGCTTACGGATCCGTGAAGTGGACCCGATGACGGTCGTCAGCCTAATGGGGCGTGGTGTGGTGCGCGCGTCGGTACCGCCTGCCGCTCACTTCGGCGTCACGACGCCGGTCTCGTACGCCAGCACCACAGCCTGGGCACGATCGCGTAGGCCGAGCTTGGCCAAGACCTTGCTCACATGGGTTTTGACGGTCTGTTCGGCCAGGAACAGCGAGCCCGCGATCTCGGAATTGGACATGCCGGTGGCAATGAGTTCGAGCACCTCGCGTTCGCGCGGAGTCAGATCGCTCAGACGCGGCGACGTGTGGCGGCGCGCTCCGCGACGGGCGGTGACGTCCGCGATGAGCCGTCTGGTCACCGACGGTGCCAGCAGAGCATCGCCGGCGGCGACGACGCGCACACCTCGAATCAATTCCTCGGCCGGCGCATCCTTGAGCAGAAAGCCGCTCGCGCCGAGTGCCAGCGCCTCGTAGACATAGTCGTCGATGTCGAATGTCGTCAGCATCAGGATGCGCACCGGCGACGGGAGGGAGGCGGAGAGGATTGCTCGCGCGGCATCGAGACCGTTCATCTCCGGCATCCGAACGTCCATCAGCACAACATCGGGCAACAGGCGAGCTACCTCGCTGACCGCCGTCCTGCCGTTGTCGGCGTCCCCGATCACCGAGATGTCGGCCTGAGCGCCGAGCAGGGCCCCGAACCCCTGCCGCACCATCGCCTGGTCGTCGGCGATGAACACCGTGGTAGCCACGCTCGTCAGCCTAGGCGAGTTCGTCCGCGACCGTCCATGCCGTCGAGGTCGGCATGCCGTTCGGAACGTGCACCGCCACCTCGAATCCGCCGTCCGGTAGGGCGGAAGCGTGCAGCCACCCGTGTGCTGCCCGCGCTCGGTCTCGCATGCCCGCTATCCCGTGCCCGCCGGTATCCGATCCAGCGGTAGGTCCACCGATCTTCGGTGACGGCGCATTGACCACGGTCATCACGACGGTGCTCGGCCCCACCGTGATGTCGACGGTCACGGCAGCCTCGGGGGCATGGCGCGCAGCATTGGACAACGACTCCTGGAGGATTCTGTAGAGTGCCAAACCTGTTGTGTCGGAGATCGATTCGATCGGTCCGGTGATGTTCCAGCGCACGTCCATCCCGGCCTTGCGACTCGCGTGTAGGGTGCGTTCGAGATCGAGTGCGTTCGGTGCCGGTGCGTCCTGCCACGGCTGCCCATCACTGCGGAGCACACCGAGCATTCCCCTGATCTCGTTGAGTGCCTCGCGCGCCGTGGCACCGATCGACGCGAATTCCAGCGCGGCGGCCTCGGATACGTCGTCGAGTCGATACGGCGCACTCTGCGCCTGCACGACCACCATCGACATGTGATGCGCAACGACGTCGTGCAGATCCCGAGCGATCTTCGCCTTCTCCTCGAGAACCGTGCGCCTGGTGCGCTCGAGTTCGCTGACCTCCTCCTGCTGGGCAAGTTGCCTGCGGGAGAGGACGAGCCAGCGGATCAACAGTCCGAACACGACGACCGCCGTGAGGCCGACCGACCAACCGACTCCGTCCGAGCCCGGCATGTACGCGAAGAACACCAGCATGCTCGCCAACCAGGCCAGCAGCAGCACCGAGGGCGGAGACCGCAACGCGACGGCGAACAACAGCGCCAACAGGACGAGAATGTGTACCACTTGCCACGGATAGTCGTACCCCGGAGTGCGGTCGAACGCTACCGGAATGACCAGAGCGGACAGCGCCGACACCGCCCACCCCAACGCGGGATTGACTCGAATCAACACGAATGGGAAGGCCGCGAGTGCGCCGACGATAGGCATCAACGGCCCCGAGACCTGATGGGTGACCGGCAGTGTCGGCCATGCGATCGAATACAGCACCGCACCGACGACAACGATCAGCACGTCGACCGAACGGACGCCGGCAATTCGAGTCGGTATCCGACGCCTCGCCGCTCCGGGCTTCGATTCTCCTGATCTGTTCTTGCGCACGGACCGAGCCTAGGGAGTGTGGGCCGACGAGGACGTCATACCTGAGTATCAGTTCCGCACACACCTACGGTATCGAACCGGCCGCAGACCGAGACCGCCAGTCACCGCAGAACGAGACCTCGGCGCGATGCCCGTCGAGTATCTCGCTTCGTAGCGTCGAAAGCCATGAACAGGAACACTTCTCGCATCCTGATGTGCATCGCCGCGGCCACGACAGCGGTGATTGCTACCACCGGTGCCGCGTCGTCCCCGCCGTCCGCACCCGACAGGACATCGCCCGTCGCCGTAGCAGTGCACGCGCTCGTCGCAGAGCCGGCAGACGCGGCGACCCGAGCGATCCCCGTCGACTTCGCATCGGTGATGGGCTACAGACCGATAGTGCTCGACGCCATGGCAGAGAATCCTCACGGGGACTGTTCTTCGCCCGTGCCGCTGCCATCGGAATTCGAACCCTCTTGCAAGGCACACGATCTGGGCTACGACCTCTTACGGTATGCCGCTGCGACAGGCAAGACCGTGGACCCGCACTGGCGCCGAGCCATCGATGGTCAGCTGGAAAGCCGTCTGCACGCCGCCTGCACCGAGCGAACCGATGACGAATCACGCCGGGCGTGCGACGCTGCTGCATCGGTGGCCGCGGCGGCCGTGGACATGAATTCGTGGCGGCAGTCGTTCGGCATACCGGTGGCCGAACCCGCACTGCCGATCGCGCTGGGCGGCGCAGCCTTTGCCCTGATGACGCTTTCGGCTCTACTGACGGGCCGATACGTGCGCACACGAGTATCGGTACCCGTGATCGGCGAACACGCATGATCGCCTCGATCACCGGATCCTCCGGGCGAATCGGCTTCGCTGGGACTGCTGTTGCACCGCCACTCTCGACGGGAATACGGCTGCCACGAATCGGGACCTCGATTGCGCTCACAGCTGCAGTGTCGGTGTCGTCGGCTCCTGCGCTGCTCCCCCGTCCAGCCGGCAGCCAGGCACTGTTGATCGGCGTATCGATGGCGATCGCGCTCGCCCTCGCATGGTCGGCCCGGCACGCTCTCGGCACGCGGCGACCCGCTGGATTCGGCGCGCGGGCGTGGGCAGCGGGCACTGGAACGCTGATCTCGATCGGCGCGGTGTACTCGAATGTTCTGTGGCAGAACAAATTACGAGCTGCGATGGCCACCCGAGCAGTGGACTGGCACTACGCCGTCGACGTCGTCGGTGGAGCGGCGTGCGTCGCTCTCACCCTGTGGGCAATCGGTTTCGCCACCAGGAGAGTGTGCACTGCGCTCGGTGGTGTGCGATCGGTCGTTCTGATCGCGGTCGTCGGCGTGCTGTCGTACGTTGTTGCCGCGCCCGCGCTCTGGTCGGCCATGTCCAGTTCTTTCTCGGCTTCGAACTCGGTGATGGACGATACGGTGACCGCTCCGATTGCGAAAACGAGATCAGGTGGTCCCGACTCGCTCGTTCCGTGGGGCACGCTGGGCAGAGAGGGCAGAAAGTTCGTGTCCGGCGGCTTCGTCCCCGGTTCCGTGCGCACGTACGTCGGCCTCGACTCGGCACCCACGCTCGATCGACGCGTCGCGTTGGCCGTCGCGGACATGGAACGCGCGGGCGCTTTCGATCGCAGTGTGGTGGTCGTCGCGATACCGACCGGATCGGGCTGGGTGGACGAGAACGCGGTCACGGGTGCCGAAAGCAGATTCGGCGGGGATGTCGCGACCGTGGCGGTGCAGTACTCGAACAAGCCGAGCTGGGCGACGTTCATGTTCGCCGAGGACGATGCACGCAGCTCGGCCGAGGCAGTTGCACACGCAGTCGCTGCGCGGGCAGCAACGAAATCGACACCGCCGCAGATCGTCGTGTACGGCCAGAGTCTGGGGGCGGTAGCGGGCAGCGACACCTATCTGGCTCTTCGTCGGACCGATCCGCTCGTCTGCGGAGCAGTCTGGGCAGGTCCACCCGCCGGAGCCGTGAACACCGACGGCGCAACGGTGCTCGCCAATTCATCGGACCCCGTCGTCCGATGGTCTGCAGATCTGCTGTGGTCGGCTCCCGATCCAACGGCAACTCGTCACGATGCGCCGATGCCGATGTGGCTACCGCTCGTCAGCTTCGTCCAGACGTCCGTCGATCTGGCAGCGGCTCTAGACGTGGAGGCCGGTCACGGCCATCGTTACGGAATCGACCAGGGCACCAGCATGCCGCTCTGCCGGTGACTTCGGGTCAGTCGAGCAGTCCCAATCGTTCTCCGAGCCAGTCCATCTCGTGTTCCAAGGCCGGAGCCCATACCTGCATCGAGTGGCCGCCGGGCAACTCGCTGTAATGAACGTCGAGACCGGCAGCCGCAGCAGCCTCGAAGGCCCGCTCGGTCTGCGGCCTGAATTCTTCGTCGTCGGAACCGGCGACGAAGGCACCGGCCGAATCGGGAAAGCTGTTACGCGACAATATGTTCAATGGCGTCGCGCTTTCGAATCGAGCCTCGTTCGCCGGAGTGTCCGCTCCGAATGCTGCGGCAACCGATTCGCTTCTCGTGCCGCGACGTTGCTCGTCCTCACCGGAGATATCCAGAAACGTCGGGTACACCGACGGTGCAGTCACCGCAAGCTGCAGGGCGCAGGTTCCTCCGTAGGAGTACCCGCCGACCGCCCATGCCCGTGGATCCGGGGACGCCCGGAAATTCGACCGAACCCATTGCGGCACATCGACAGAGAGGTAGGTCGCCGCATTTCCGAGGTCCGAGTCCATGCACATCGGATTGGCCTCGGTGTCACCGAGACCGTCGGCAACGACGACGATCGGGGCAGCACCCTCGTGACGGGCCGCGAAAGCGTCCATCGTCTGCATCAAGCGGCCACCCTCGATCCAGTCGACGACGTGACCGGGTTGGCCGGTGAGCAACACCAGCACCGGCAGGTCGTCGGCACCGGCGTCGTACGAGGCCGGAAGGTAGATGGTCGCGGGCCGAGCGTCGAAGTGCGACACCGTGCCGGGCACCTCGAGATCGACCAGTCTGCCGTGGCCCTCGACCGGGACGACAGGTCGACGCCCCAGAGCGAGTGCCGCCGTCGGATACCGGGTGACGGTCAGATTGGTGATCACGGCGGCTGCAACCAGTACCGCCACCAGCAGACCGAGGGCGCTCAGCGAACCGAACAACGGCCCGAGCCCCGAGCCGCGCCGAACCCGCACGACGACGGCACCGATCGTGGCCAGCAACAGTACCGCCGCCACCGTCAGTGCGACTGTCGGCACGGCACCGGAGAGCAGAGGTAGATGAGCCAGGTCTGCAGCCCACCGATGCAGCACCTCGTACTACCTCAGATCGCCGCGAGCGGCCTCGTAGGCGGCGCCGACACGGTAGAGACGTTCGTCCGCGAACGCTGGAGCCATGATCTGAAGTCCCACGGGTAGACCGTCCTCGGTGGCAAGACCCGACGGCACCGACATCGCGCAGTGGCCCGCGAGGTTCGTCGGCAGCGTGCACAGGTCGTTGAGGTACATCGCCATCGGATCGTCCACCTTCTCCCCCAACGGGAATGCCGTTGTCGGGGTCGTCGGCGACACCAGCACGTCGACCTTCTCGTAGGCGGCGTCGAAGTCGCGTGCAATGAGTGTGCGCACCTTCAGGGCCGAACCGTAGTAGGCGTCGTAGTATCCGGCCGAGAGTGCGTACGTTCCGATCATGATGCGGCGCTTGACTTCCGGCCCGAACCCTTCGGCACGGGTGATCGCCATGACCTGCTCGGCGCTGTGCTTGCCGTCGTCACCGGCCCGCAAGCCGTATCGCATCCCGTCGAATCGAGCGAGGTTGGACGACACCTCGGACGGCAGAATCAGGTAGTACGCGGCCAACGCGTGCACGAAATTGGGGCACGAGACCTCGACGACCTCGGCACCGAGTTCGGTGAGTGCGGTCATCGCGGCATCGAAGGACGAGATCACACCGGGCTGGTAACTGTCGGAATGCAATTCCTTCACGACCCCGACGCGAACGCCCGACAGGTCGCCGCGAGCACCCTCTCGTGCCGCTGCGACGACGGGCCGAACTGCCGTGTCGACGGACGTGGAGTCCCGCGGATCGTATCCGGCGATCACCTCGTGCAGCAGCGCGGTATCGAGCACCGTGCGCCCGCACGGACCACCCTGGTCGAGAGAGGATGCACAGGCGATCAAACCGTAGCGCGAGACACTGCCGTAGGTCGGCTTGGTTCCCACGGTGCCGGTCAGTGCGGCCGGCTGGCGAATGGATCCGCCGGTGTCGGTGCCGATCGCCAACGGTGCCTGGTACGAGGCGAGCGCCGCCGCGCTGCCACCCCCCGAGCCACCGGGGATCCGGGTGGTGTCCCACGGGTTCTTGGTCGGCCCGTACGCAGAGTTCTCGGTCGACGAGCCCATCGCGAACTCGTCCATGTTGGTCTTGCCCAGCACCGGGATACCCGCTGCGCGCAGCTTCGAGGTCAGTGTCGCGTCGTACGGCGAAACCCAGCCGTCGAGGATCTTCGAGCCGGCCGTCGTCGGCATGTCGGTCGTGGTGAACACGTCCTTGAGAGCCAACGGGACCCCGGCCAGAGCTGACGCGGGCGCACGACCTGCAGACAGTCCCGCGTCGACGTCGGTCGCCGCGGAGAGTGCCTCGACCGATGCGACATGCAGGAATGCGTGCAGGTCTCCATCGACCTCCGAGATCCGGTCGAGATGCGCCTGGGTCACCTCGACGGCGCTGATCTCGCGCGCGTGAATTCGGGTGGCGAGCTCGGATGCATCGAGCTTCGTCAGGTCGGTCATTCGCTCTCTCCCAGAATCTGCGGTACCGCGAAACGGCCCTCTTCCGCGTTCGGTGCGCCGGCGAGCGACTGCTCCGGCGTCAGTCCGGGAACAGTCGTGTCGGGGCGCGTCACATTGACGATCTCGCTGGGGTTGGCCGTCGGCGGAACATCGTCGGTAGCCACCTCCGCCACGGCTTTGACGTGATGGAGAATCGAATCCAGCTGACCGGCGAACTCGTCGAGTTCGGCGTCGCTGAGAGCCAAGCGCGACAGCCGGGCGAGGTGAGCGACCTCGTCGCGGGAGATGTCAGGCACCGCGTGGACCCCTTTCACACTGTAGGAGTGGAGCCGAACGAAACGACCCCATGTTTGTGCAGAGCGAACCAGACGGGTCCGCGAACGCCGTCCAGCCTAGTGCGGAACGTCGCGCAGGCTGCACGCACTCCTCGTGGGTGCCCCTGGTGTCAGAATTGTCACTGCCCGCGTTGCGGGACGTGCCGAACAGGTCGAAGATGCAAGGATTGCTCGCGCCGGGGTGCACATGTTCCCTTTCCGCCCGTCAGCATAGATTCGCTGCGCGGGGGTGGCCGTAGTACGCCAGAAGCCGAAAGGGAGCGTGACATGTCCTACCTGCTCCGCGTTCAACTGCCGGACCGGCCGGGCAGTCTCGGATCGTTGGCCGTCGCCCTCGGTTCGGTCGGCGCAGACATCCTCTCCCTCGACGTCATCGAACGCGGTGACGGATACGCGGTCGACGATCTGGTGGTGGACGTCGCGCCCGGTTCGCTTCCCGACACGCTGATCACCGCCGCCGAGAACCTCGACGATGTCCGGGTCGATTCCATCCGGCCGTACACCGGAGTCCTCGACACCCACCGCGAACTGGAACTGATCGATCGCGTCGCCGCTGCATCCGACGACCGACTGCAGGTCTTGGTCGACGGTGCCCCTCGGGTTCTGCGAGTGGGGTGGAGCACGGTGGTGGCCACCAACGCGCACGGCCCGTTCCGCCTGGTGGGTAGCTCCGGAGCACCCGAGACCCACGCCGCGGAGCTGCCGTGGTTCCCGTTGGCGGCTCCCGCTGCGCTGGACGCAGATGCGGAATGGGTTCCGCAGGTGTGGCGAGACATGGACACCCAGATCGCCGCCGCTCCGCTCGGAAACACCGGCACCGTACTCATGCTGGGAAGGCCGGGTGGGCCGGAGTTTCGACCGTCGGAGGTTGCCCGGCTCGGTTACCTCGCCGGCATCGTGGCCACCGTACTGACCTGACGCTGTCGCATCAGGTCAGTCGTCCGATGCAGGTTCCGGTTCGGTATCGGCAGGTGCCACCGCCTGAGGTCCCTCGGTCAACAACCGTGTGAACCCCGACTCGTCCAGTACCGGTACGCCGAGCTCGATCGCCTTGTCGTGTTTGGACCCCGGGGACTCGCCGACGACGACGAACGCAGTTTTCTTCGACACCGAACCCGCCGCCTTCCCGCCGCGCAGCAGGATCGCCTCTTTGGCCTCGTCACGTGAGTACGAGGTCAGCGACCCGGTGACGACGATCGACAGCCCTTCGAGATTTCGATCGATGGAGGCATCGCGCTCGTCTTCCATCCGGACGCCCGCGGCCCGCCATTTGTCGACTATGGCTCGATGCCAGTCGACTTCGAACCACTCCGAGACAGCGGCCGCGATGGTGCCACCCACCCCGTCGACCGCAGACAGTTCCTCGACAGACGCCGCCTCGATACGTTCGAGACTGCCGAACTCTCCGGCCAACGCACGGGCCGCCGATGGCCCCACGTGCCGGATGGACAGGCTGACCAGGACGCGCCAGAGCGGCTGGTTCCTCGCGACGGCCAAGTTGTCGAGCAGCTTGCGACCGGTCGCCGAGAGCGCCCCCGATTTGGTGCGGAAGATCGCCGTCTTCATCAAGTCCGTCTCGGTGAGCGAGAACAGATCGCCCTCGTCCTCGATGGCACCGGTGGTCAACAGGTCGGATGCGGCCTCGTACCCGAGTCCCTCGATGTCGAATCGCTGCCGCTCGGCCACGAAGAACACCCGCTCGCGCCGCTGCGCCGGGCAGAACTGCGAGTTGGGGCAACGCAGGTCTGCATCACCCTCCTTGGCCGGAGCGAGTGGCGTCGAGCACTCCGGGCATTCGGTGGGCATGACGAATTCGGTCTCGGCACCGGTCCTGGCGTCGACGACAGGTCCGAGAACCTCCGGAATGACCTCACCCGCCTTGCGGATGGTCACCGTGTCGCCGATCAACACGCCCTTGCGCTTGACCTCGGAGGCGTTGTGCAGAGTTGCCAACGACACCGTCGAGCCGGCTACGAGAACCGGAGTCATGTACGCGAACGGGGTCACTCGGCCCGTCCTGCCCACGCTGACACGGATGTCGAGCAGAGTCGTGGTGACTTCCTCGGGTGGGTACTTGTAGGCGATGGCCCACCTCGGTGCTCGAGACGTCGTTCCCAACCGCCGATGCAGCGACATCTCGTCGATCTTGACCACGAGCCCGTCGATTTCGTGTTCGACGTCGTGTCGGTGCTGGTCCCAGTAGACGACCTTGTCGACGACCTCGTCGATCCCCCGCACGCGTGTGGTGTGCGTCGAGATCGGCAGGCCCCACGCTCGGAGCGCCTCGTAGGCGTGCCACTGCGAATCGGGGGTGAAGCCCACCATGCGCCCGAACCCGTGGCAGATCATTCCCAGGCGTCGCTTGGAGGTGACGGCAGGGTTCTTCTGTCGCAGCGACCCAGCCGCGGAGTTTCGCGGATTGGCGAACGGGGGCTTGCCCTCCTCCACGAGGGAGGCGTTGAGAGCCTGGAAATCCTCGAGGCGGAAGAAGACCTCCCCACGCACTTCCAGCACCTCCGGCACCGGGTACTCCGCACTGCCCGTCAGGGTGTCCGGGATGTCGTCGATAGTGCGTGCGTTGAGGGTCACATCCTCGCCCGTACGTCCGTCTCCGCGGGTGGCACCACGAACCAGAGTGCCGTTCTCGTACACCAGATTCAGCGCGACGCCGTCGATCTTGACCTCACACAGATAGTGCAGATCCGGCCCGGCCTCGGTCTCGACTCGTTTTGCCCAGGCACGAAGCTCGTCGTGGTCGAACACGTTGTCCAGGCTCAGCATTCGTTCCAGATGGTCCACGGCGGTGAATTCCGTCGCGAAGCCGCCTCCGACGAGTTGGGTCGGCGAGTCCGCGGTCCGTAGATCCGGGTGTGCATCTTCCAGATCGTTGAGCTCACGCAGCAGAGCATCGAATTCGCCGTCGGACACGATGGGCGAATCACGAACGTAATAGCGGAACTGGTGACCGCGCACTTCCTCGGCCAGCGTCTGCCATCGCTCGCGATCGGCAGAGGACGCGGCATCGAGTTCTACACCGACTGTCCCTGCGCTGTCGTCGGTTCCTGCGGGTAGTTCGGTCGGCTCAGGCACGTCTCGAAGATTATCCGACCCCACCGACAGTGACCCATCGGCCGACACCGTGGCCCTAGCGACCCATGAGTCCCAGCAACAGCGTCGCGGCCACGAGCGCCACCGCGCAGATACCGGCGGTCAGTGCGAAACCCGTCACGAAGGAGTCGGAGTAGATGCCGCCGAGCACGGAGGCCATCACAGACAACAACACTCCGGCGGGCAAGCCCCGTCGTTGGGCATCCGATAGCCGATACATCGGACGATCATCGCAGAGGTCTCGGGCGAGCACACCGGCGCATCGCGCTACGGGCACAGTGCGGACTCAGATCTCGTCGATCACCAGACTGTTGCCGCCGGACTGCTTGGACCGGTACATCGCGGCGTCCGCCGTGCGTGCCGCTCTACCGACCACCGACGTTCCCACGTCCCACAGGGCCGAGTCCTCCCGCAGCAGAGCCATGCCGACGCTGACGGTGACGGGGATGTCGTCCCGGTGGTCGCAGAGCACCCGAACGATGTCGAAGCCGAGATCGACCATTCCCCGCGCGTCACCGACCAGGGCGACGAGGAATTCTTCGCCGCCGGTTCGGGCGAGGACTCCCCCCTGGTGCCGAACCAGGCGGCGCAGTCGGTCGGCGACTCGAACGATCACGTCGTCGCCGCGGCTGTGCCCGAATCGGTCGTTGACGGACTTGAACTTGTCGATGTCGACGACCATGAACGCCATCGACATATCCCGATAGTGGGCTTGCTGCCACAGGTCCAGCAGTTCGCTGTCGATGCCTCGCCGGTTGTACACGCCGGTCAGCGGATCGAGGACCGAACGCTTGGCGTCGTTGGACAGCGTCGTCCACGCCACCTGAGCGAACACCGGAACTCCCACGGTCGCCAGGAGCAGCACCACGGTGGCGGTCGCGACAGCGGGCCCGTCGATGTAGTCCACATCGTCGTTCATCACCGTCACGAAGGTGCGAATGCCGAAGCCGACGATGCACGTGGCGGTCCACACCAAGTGCGCCACCAGCAGTCGTGGACTCAGGAAGTAGGTGCACAGTGCGCCCGTGATGGCGAACAGCACCGTTCCGATGAGTGAGGCGATGGGGTCGTACAGAATCAATACCGAGGTCGTGAGGATGTCGCCGAAGGCGAGAAAGCCGATGAACCATTTCTTGCCGGGGATCGGCCCGAGCACACACCGAGCGGCGACGGCAACCTGGATCACGAGCACCAGCGCGACCCAACCGATCGCAGTCGTTCCGCGAGGCCCGAGGTCACTGAAGAGCATCAGGATCGACGTCAGCGCGTACATCATCGTTGCCGTGCCGAACACGACGCGAATGATTCCGGTCAGCGGGCGGGTCGATCTGTGGTTGAGAATCCACTCGAAATCGTGCGGCGCTCGATACCAGTCGGAGGTGGCAGCAGCGAGTTTGGCCATCACACCTCGACGGTGTCGGCCGGAACGCCGGAGGGAGGCAACCTGATCGAAGTCGCGACCGCCTGATGCCATGTTCCGAACTCCCACCGATTCGATAGACCCCCGACGGCCATGTGAATAGTGTCACACCTGTTCGACGTCCCAATACTCGTGGGGCGCGAGGTGGAGGAGTCAGTGCCCGGTCACTCGAAGCGACTGTGCGATCTCACAACGAATCGGGCGAGTCGGCGAATGCGGCGGCCACGTCGCGGGCGAGTCCTGTTGCGCGACGGGCCCACTCCGGCGTGCTGCCGGCCAGACCGCAACTGGGCGTCACCGAAATCTGTGATGCGAGCACAGAACGATCGAACCCGAGGCGGTCGATCAAGGTCACGCCCGGCTCCGCGAGTTCCCGCCAACCCGTGGGCCGCTCGGGGGCCGCCGCTGGAATCAAGCCGAGCATCAGCGTCTTTCCCGTCTGCAGCAACTCGCCGATCCCGTCGAAGTCGGTGCGGCGCAGTCCGGTCGCGTCCACGGCAACCGCAGCAGCTCGCGAGCGGCGAAGCAGATCGAAAGGGACATCGGAGTCGCAGCAATGCACCACGACTGGGAGCGCAATGGTCTCCATCAGCGAGTCGAGCAGTTCGAGTGCGTCCGGTTCGGGAACCGAACGCACGGTATCGAGCCCGGTGATCCCCGTCAGGCTGCCGGCCAGAACGGCTGCGAGACTGGGTTCGTCGAGCTGAACCACGACGTCGACGCCGAGCCGACGCGCCACCTCCGCACAGTGCACCCGAAGCCCCTCACCGAGGGCTTCCGTGAAATGCCGGACGGCTCCCCGGTCGGTCAAAGCCCGATGCCCGTGCCGAAGTTCGACATTGGCTGCCATCGTGAACGGTCCAGCGGCCTGAACCTTGATCGTGCGGCCGCTGCCGCGAAGCCCCGAGACCTCCCACAGTTCCTCGAGCACATCGAGGTCCTCGGCGAGAAAATCGCCGGCTCGACGACCGGCGAGCATCGGACGTGGCACGACCCGATATCCGGACGTGCGCACGTCGAGTTCGACGTCGACCATGATGGCTCCGGTGCGCCCGATCGTGTCCGCACCCAGTCCGCGTGCCGGGAGCTCGACGATGTGCGGTAGCTCGTCGAACTCACCGAGGACGATTGCGGCAGCCTCACGGATGTCGGTACCCGGCCAGGAACCGATACCGGTTGCAAGTCCTGCGAAATCGCTCGCGGTCACTCGCGCTCGGATCGAGTGCCCGAGATGGTCGAGCTGCCGATGACGATGTCTCCGTGAATGTCCTTGCGGTACAACACCGCTGCCTGGCCCTTGGCAACTCCGGTGAGTGGAGCGCGCAACTGGATCTCCATCCCGTCGCCCACTGCCTCGGCGACGGCGTCGGTCAGCCCGCCGTGCGCGCGAACCTGGACGACGCACTCGATGGGACCGGTCGGGGCAACGCCTTCGGTCCACACCGCACGGTCTCCGCTGATGGCCCAGACATCGAGCTTCTGCGCGGAACCGACCATGACGGTGCCGCTCTCGGGCTCGATCGAGGTGACATAGCGCGGGCGGCCGTCGGCGGCAGGCCCTTCGACTCCGAGTCCCTTGCGCTGTCCGATGGTGAAACCGTGCACACCGTCGTGGTCGGCCAGTTCGACTCCGGTGTCGGAGTCGACGACCTTGCCCGGGCGCACTCCGATGTGTGCGCCGAGGAACGCGCGTGTGTCTCCCGAGGGGATGAAGCAGATGTCGTGACTGTCCGGCTTGTCCGCAACAGCCAACCCGCGCTCGGCTGCCTCCTCGCGGATCTCGGACTTCGGAGTGTCGCCGATGGGGAACATCGCACGCGAGAGTTGGCCCTGGTTGAGCACGGCCAAGACGTAGGACTGGTCCTTGTCCGCGTCCACGGCCCGGCGTAGCACTCCGTCGTGCAGCTGGGCATAGTGTCCGGTGGCCACGGCGTCGAAGCCCAGTGCAAGAGCCCGGTCCGCCAGCGCGGAGAACTTGATCTTCTCGTTGCACCGCAAGCAGGGGTTGGGAGTTTCGCCCGCTGCGTACGACGCCACGAAGTCGTCGATGACGTCCTCTTTGAATCGGTCGGCGAAATCCCAGACGTAGAAGGGTATTCCGAGCACGTCGGCGGCCCGGCGAGCGTCACCGGCGTCCTCTTTCGAGCAGCAGCCGCGCGAACCCGTGCGAAGCGCACCGGGAGCGGTCGACAAGGCCAGGTGAACGCCGACGACATCGTGGCCTTCGTCCACGGCACGAGCCGCGGCCACCGCCGAGTCGACTCCTCCGCTCATAGCAGCCAGAACACGCATCAGCGATTTCCTCCTCGAGCTCCGACGCCGGCCAATCCGGCGGCACGAGCACGTTCGACGACCTGCGGCAGCGCCGCAAGCACAGTGGTGACGTCTTCATCGGACGATCCGGTCCCCAGGGAGAACCGCAACGATCCACGGGCCACGCCAGGATCGAGGCCGAGCGCGATCAGTACGTGGCTGGCACTGGCCACGCCCGCAGTACAGGCGGAGCCCGTCGAGCATTCTATTCCCGCGGCGTCGAGCAGCATCAACAGCGAATCGCCCTCACAGCCGGGAAACGTGAAATGAACGTTTCCTGCCAACCGGTCGTCACCCTCGGGACCATTGAGGATGACGTCGGGAACGTTGTCTCGAATTCCGGCGATCAACCGATCACGCAATGCACTCAGTTCGGCACGGTGCCGTGACGCATTCTGGGTGGTCGACCGCAGCGCAGCTGCCATGGCGACGACGCCTGCGGTATCCGGAGTGCCCGAACGCACGTCTCGCTCGTGGCCACCGCCGTGGAACAACGGAACACACGAAACCTGACGACCCAGCAGGAGTGCGCCGACGCCCTGGGGTCCACCGAACTTGTGCGCGGCGATGCTCAGCGCAGACAGACCGCTGTCCGCGAAACTCACGGGCAGATGCGGGACAGCTTGGATCGCGTCACTGTGCATCGGGACGCCGTATTCGGCGGCGACGGCTGCCAGCTCGGTGATCGGCATGACGGTACCGATCTCGTTGTTCGCCCACATCACGGTGACGAGGGCAGTCTCGTCCGCGTGCAGGGCCAGTTCCGCTCTCAATACCTCAGGAGTCACCCGTCCGTCGGTGTCGACCGGGAGCCACGTGACAACCGCGCCGTCGTGGGCGACCAGCCATTCCACGGCGTCGAGTACGGCATGGTGTTCGACCGAGCTGGCGATGATTCTCGTCAGCGTGGGGTCGGAGTCACGGCGCGCGGCAAAAATGCCCTTCACGGCGAGGTTGTCGCTTTCGGTGCCACCGGAGGTGAAGATCACCTCGGACGGGCGCGCGCCGAGGTCCGCGGCTATCGACTCGCGAGATTCCTCCACCCGACGCCGGGCCGATCGGCCCGAGGTGTGCAGCGAGGACGCGTTTCCGACGGTGGTGAACACAGAGTTCATCGCCTCGATCGCACTCGGCAACATCGGGGTCGTTGCTGCGTGATCGAGGTACACCGGTGGCCGAGACGGGACGGTAGCAGTCGTACTGCGCACAGAAGGCATAACAGGCTAGACGATACCCGCTGCCCGGAGCGCGGACCTACCTGCGCAAGGCGGGTCCGCACTCACGTCGGTCGACGCTTCGGTCAGGCTGCCGCAACCGTCGGCGCACTCGGGCGGCGCTCGGCTTCGGCCACCACCTCGCGCACTGTGACCTGGTGCACTGTGGGGTCGTATACGTCGTCGCGACGAATTGCCACCTCACAGCGGCGAGCGAGGTCGCGCCGGTCGCTGCCGGGTGCCTCCGGTGCCGTGAACTCCACTTCCGCCCGCAGTCCTCGAAGTCGGAAGATCCGGCCGATGGACGCGCCGATGGTTTCGTCTCCGACGAAGCAGGTCGCGGTGGTCTGCTCTCCGGTTCGGTCGAGGTACCGCAACCGGATCGGCTGCACCCAGGTCTCGGAATCGATGGCCGCCTGCAACAACGCCGGGCGCAGCGAGCCGTAGGCGTGGCCACACCAGGTGGTGGCCTCGGGGAAGACGACGACCGATCCACCTGCTCGGACTCGTTCGGCCACCTGCTCGACGACACCGGGCAGCTGATGCAGGCGGGCTCGATCGATGGGGAGCACCTTCATGGCCCGCGCCAGCCGTCCGAGCACCGGCCAGTCGACCAGGTCGGCGCGCGCAACGAAGGTCGAGGGCCGGACAGCGGTGAGCACAACGACATCGGTCCAGGAGATGTGCCCGGAGACATGCAGAGCTCCCCCGGATGTTCGAGATCGTTCCCGTTCCGAGCGGGCATCGAGGACTGTGAGGTCGATGCCGATGGCCAGCAACAGCATCCGAGAGCCGAGACGCGTCAGCGAACGACGAACCCGAGGAAAGGGCACGCCGAGTACGACCAACACCGGCAGCAATCCGAATGCAGTCAGTGCCAGCACGACGCGCAGGACGAGAACGATCCGTCTCACCGTCGGCGGGTTCTTCGGTAGACAACCGTCACCGCACGGCGACGACGGCATCCACGCATGAGCGTGCACGATCGGCTGCGTCACCGGGCACCCGACTCGAATGTCGTTGCAGCCGAACGCAACCGATCGAGGTAGCGGGTATTGGCCTCGTGCAGTCCGAGCAGCGCCACAAAATCCGCGACACCGAAATCGGGGTCGTGTGCAGGCTCACCGCAGATGGAGGCCCCGAGTCGGAGGTATCCGTTCATCAACGGCGGCATGGATGTTCGCTTCGCAGGTGCGATGTCGACCAGGTCGACTCCGCCGACGACGACCGGAGCGTAGGGCCGGACCCGTCGATCGGGCGTCGTTGCATGCTTGTCCAACAGGCGATCTCGAACGCTTCGGACATTGGCCCCGAGAGGTTCACCCGGTGCGGATTGCATGGGAACCGACACACAGCCCATCACCCACTCGTACCCCGTCACATCGAGGTAGTGCAGTATTCCCGCCCACATCAGGCCGAGAACCGATCCGGATCGATGGTCGGGATGCACTGCGGCTCTGCCCATTTCGACGATGTTCATGCCGACGGGATCGAGTGCGGAGATATCGAATTCGGTTGCCGTGTAGTAGCCGCCTGCGGCCACCGCAGCCGGTGGCGGCAACATGCGGTAGCAGCCGACGAACGTGTCGGTCCACTGGTCACGGACGAGAAGGTGGTCACAGAATTCGTCGAACCGATCGGCGTCGAGGCCGTCGGGGTCGGTGGGAACAGCAAATCCCGGCTCGGACGCGAACACGTCGTAGCGCAAACGCTGCGCCGCGAGTCGGTGCTCCGGGTCGGTGGACAACACGAGTGAATAGCGGTCGGTGGCCGGGACGATCGATGCAGTCGAGCTCATGACGGAAGTGGTCATGAGGTGTGTCTAACGAGCCAGGAAGACTACCGAGCGTCGACAGGGGAACGTGTCGGAAGAGTTTGCATGAACAAGGTCGCCCCGACTCACGGGAGAAGGCCCCCACCGTCGACGCGGTGAGGGCCTTCTCGCAGAACAGCGACTGTCGCTATCCCTTGTGCTTCTTGACTGCGTCGGTCAGCTGCGGCGCGACGTTGAACAGGTCACCGACGATGCCGTAGTCGGCGATCTCGAAGATGGGAGCCTCTTCGTCCTTGTTCACTGCGACGATGGTCTTCGAGGTCTGCATTCCGGCCCGGTGCTGGATGGCTCCGGAAATGCCGAGTGCAACGTACAGCTGCGGGGAGACGGTCTTACCCGTCTGGCCCACCTGGAACTGGCCCGGGTAGTAACCGGAGTCGACGGCGGCGCGCGAGGCACCGACTGCGGCACCGAGTGAATCGGCGAGCTCCTCGACGACCGAGAACTTGTCGGCACTGCCGACGCCACGTCCACCGGAGACGACGACCGTCGCCTCGGTGAGCTCCGGACGGTCGCCGCCCACGATCGGGTCACGCGAGGTGACCTTGACGGTGCCGTCTTCCTGCGCCGGGACCTCGACGGTTTCGCGAGTTCCTGCTCCGGCCTTCGGCTCGGCCTCGACTGCGCCGGGACGCAGCGAGATGACCGGAACGTCGCCGTTGGCCTTGGCCTCGACGGTGAACGCGCCGCCGAAGATCGAGTAGACGGCACTGCCGTCGTCGTTCAACGACACGACGTCGTTGTGGTAGCCCGAGCCCAGGCGCGCTGCGAGCCGTCCCGCAACTTCCTTGCCCTCGATCGTGGCCGCGGTGATGATCGCCGCAGGCGAGACCGACTCCGCGAGTGCCGACAGCACGTCGACCTTCGGCGTGACCAGGAATCCGTCGATGTCGTCGGACTCGGCGGCGTAGATCTTCTCGGCACCGGCTTCGGCCAGCGCGTCGGCGACCTTGTCGGTGGTGCCGACCGGACCGGTGACGACCGCGGACGGCTCACCCAGTGCGCGAGCGGCGGTGATCAGCTCGGAGCTGACCTTCTTCAGTGTTCCCTCGACGTGCTCCACGAGCACGAGTACTTCTGCCATGACTTGCTCCTCGTTTGTCTTCGATTGCTCGGTGGGGCGGGATCAGATGATCTTCTGGCCTACGAGGTAGGTGGCGATCTTGTCGCCGCCGTCGCCCTCGTCGGTGAGCCGCTCGCCGGCAGTCTTGGGAGGCTTGGGGGTCGACGAGGTAACCGTCGTGCCCGCATTGTCGACTCCGACGATGCCGTCCTCGACACCGATGTCGGCCAACGTGATGGTCTGCACCGTCTTCTTCTTGGCGGCCATGATGCCCTTGAAGGACGGGAACCGGGGCTCGTTGATCTTCTCGGTGACGCTCACGATGGCGGGCAGCGTGGCTTCGAGGCCGAAGATGCCCTCGTCGGTCTCGCGCTCGCCGGTGACCTTGCCGTCGGCGACGGTGAGCTTACGCAGCTGCGTCAGTGCCGGGATCTGCAGGTATTCGGCAATGATCGCGGGGACTGCACCGGTGCGTCCGTCGGTGGCCTCGTTGCCGGCGATGATGAGATCGGCCGGCTCGTCGTTCTCGAATGCGACGTTGCCCAACGCCGCAGCCAGGGCGTACCCGGTCTGGATGGCGTCGGAGCCGTGCAGGCTCGGGTCGTTGAGGTGCACTGCACTGTCTGCACCCATCGACAGCGCCTTGCGAATCGCATCGGTGGCGCGATCGGGGCCCGCGGACAGCACCTTGACCTCACCGCCCTGGGCTTCCTTGATGAGCAATGCCTCTTCGACGGCCCGCTCGTTGATCTCGTCGAGGACGGCGTCGGCGGCCTCGCGATCGAGGGTGTAGTCACCGTCGGTGAGCTTGCGCTCGGACCACGTGTCTGGAACCTGCTTGATCAAAACAACGATGTTCGTCATGGGTCTGCGTCGACCTCCTGGTCATGTTCTGCTGATCGTGAGTGTTCTAACGGTTCGTGCAGTTCTGGTGGTGCAGTTCTACGGCCTGGGACGAGGTTACCTCACCGTAGTTACTCATGGGTAACTTACCTCCTCGTCCGTCCGACCATACATCTGCGCCCCGACTGTTACGGAGACCACGTTGGCTTACCTCTCCTACGCCTCCACTAACCTTCCGTCGGTGAACGATTCTTCGGCTCAGGCACCGGTACCGGAACCACTCCCCCTCACCGGCGAGAGAACAGTGCCGGGTATCGCCGAGGAGAACTACTGGTTCCGCCGACACGAGGTGGTCTATCGAGCTCTGGTCGAGCGGTGCCGAGACTGCACCGTACTCGAGGCCGGATCGGGAGAAGGCTACGGAGCCAACATGATTGCCGACGTTGCAACGCATGTCATCGGTCTCGACTACGACGCCTCTGCGGCCACGCACGTGCGTGCGCGTTACCCCCGGGTGACAATGCTGCGCGGCAACCTCGACCGCCTTCCGTTCGCGGATTCCACCGTCGACGTCGTCGTCAACTTCCAAGTGATCGAGCACCTGTGGGACCAAGGCGCGTTCCTCGCCGAAGTGCACCGGATTCTGAAACCCGGCGGGACGCTCCTGATCAGCACACCCAACCGAATCACGTTCTCGCCGGGCCGCGACACACCGCTCAACCCGTTCCACACCCGCGAACTCGACGCCGCCGAGCTGACCGAACTTCTCGTCGACGCTCGCCTCGAGGTAACCCAACTCACCGGGGTCCGACACGGCAGTACGTTGGCCGCCCTCGATGCCAAACACGGTGGCTCCTTCATCGACGCGCAGATCGAACGGGCTCTGGCGGGCGAGCCGTGGCCGACCGAGCTTGCCGAGGACGTCGCGGCGATCACGATCGACGACTTCGAGATCGCCGCCGACCGCATCGACGAGAGCCTCGACCTGGTTGCAATCGCCAACAAGAGCTCGAGTTCGGTGATCGGGTGACATCCGGCACCACCGTGCCGGGCATGTTCTCTCTGGTGCTGCACTCCCACCTCCCCTGGCTCGCCAATCACGGCAGATGGCCCGTCGGCGAGGAATGGCTGTACCAGTCGTGGGCCGACTGCTACCTGCCGCTCACCGCGGCCCTCGAGCGACTGGCCGACGACGGACACACCGATGTGCTGTCGCTCGGTGTCACCCCGGTTCTGGCCGCCCAACTCGACGATCCACACTGCCTGTCGGGTATGCATCACTGGCTCGGAAATTGGCAATTGCGCGCCCACGAAGCCGCCGATCGCGCGCTGTCCGTTCGCGAACACCGAGGTGCGGCCGCTGCCCTCCAACAATTCGAGACCCGGTGGCGACATGGCGGCTCCGCGGTGCTTCGGCCGCTGCTCGACGCCGGGACGGTCGAGTTGTTGGGCGGCCCGCTCGCGCACCCGTTCCAGCCACTGCTCCATCCGCGTCTGCGTGAATTCTCCCTCCGAGAGGGCCTGCTGGACGCTCGCGCACGCTGGGGCACCGCCCCGTCGGGCATCTGGGCACCGGAATGCGGCTTCACACCTGGCATGGAAACCGAGTACGCGGCGGCCGGGGTCTCGCACTTCATGGTCGACGGCCCCGCAATGCGCGGTGACACCTCCCTCGGCAGGCCGGTGTGGGATTCGGACGTCGTCGCGTTCGGCCGAGATCTTCCGGTCAGCTATCGCGTCTGGTCACCCAAATCGGGTTATCCGGGACACGGTGCCTATCGGGACTTCCACACCTACGATCACGACACCGGTCTCAAACCCGCCCGAGTCACCGGCCGCACGGTCGCCTCGAACGACAAGGCTCCCTACGATCCCGCACGGGCTGCGGCAACGGTGGATCGCCACGTCGAAGACTTCGTGGAGGTGGTTCGTCGACGCCTGGTCTCGGAATCGGATCGGATCGGCCGTGGAGCTCTGGTCGTGGCCGCATTCGACACCGAGTTGTTCGGACACTGGTGGCACGAGGGCCCTCAGTGGTTGGAGAAGCTCATGCGCGCACTCCCGGCCGCCGGAATCACCGTCGGCACGCTGAACGACGCACGCGAGCAGGGGTATGTCGGTGCACCGCTCGAACTGCAGGATTCCTCGTGGGGATCGGGCAAGGACTGGCGAGTGTGGGCAGGAGACGATGTCGCCGACCTGGTTGCGCTCAATTCCGAGGTCTCCCGGACCGCGCTCGACGCCGTCGATTCCGCTCGGGAGCACCGACCCAGCAACGGTGGGCCGGAACTACGCAATCGGGTCAGCGATCAGATACTGCGTGAGACACTGATGGCAGTGGCCAGCGACTGGGCATTCATGGTCAGCAAGGACTCCGCCGCCGGTTATGCGCGGGAACGCGCGCACGTCCACGCGCACGCTCTGCGCGAGATCGCTGCCGCGGCCGTCGGCGGTTCGACAACCCGGGCGGCCGAACTGGCGAGGCAGTGGAACCGCGCGGACGGATTGTTCCCCGCGTTGGACGCGCGCCGCCTACCCGGTGCGCACAGTGGCAGCGAGCCTGAAACTGCAGGGGGACGTCGATGAAGATTCTGATGGTGTCGTGGGAATACCCACCCGTGGTGGTAGGCGGACTCGGTCGCCACGTCCATCACCTGGCGACCGAGCTGGTCCGCTGCGGACACGAGGTCGTCGTCCTGTCGCGTCGACCCACCGGAACCGACGCCGCCACGCACCCGACCTCGCATCACATCGAGGACGGCGTGCTCGTCGTTGCCGTCGCGGAGGACCCGGCTCACTTCGTCTTCGGGGAAGACATGCTCGCGTGGACCCTCGCGATGGGTCATGCGATGGTCCGGGCCGGTGTCGCGCTGGGTAAGCCGGGGCTGGGCGAGGGCTGGCAGCCCGACGTCGTCCACGCCCACGACTGGCTCGTTGCGCACCCCGCTATCGCTCTGGCCGAGTTCTACGACGTACCGCTCGTCTCGACCATCCACGCGACCGAGGCCGGACGTCACAGTGGCTGGATCTCCGGTCCCGTCAACCGTCAGGTGCATTCCGTCGAATGGTGGCTGGCCAACGACTCGGATGCGGTCATCACCTGCTCGGCGTCGATGCGAGACGAGGTGACCGCGTTGTTCGGTGTGTCCGAGTCGGCAGTCTCGATCATTCGCAACGGAATCGACGGATCCACCTGGAGCTTCCGAAGACGAGAGCCCCGATTCGAGCCCGCGAAGCTGCTCTACGTAGGCCGGCTCGAATACGAGAAGGGCATCCAGGACGCAATTGCCGCCCTACCCCGTATTCGGCGCAGCCACCCGGGCACCACTCTGCACATCGCCGGTGAGGGAACGCAGTTCGCTTGGTTGGCGGGGCTGGCGCGCACGCACCGGGTGAGCCGGGCAGTGTCGTTCCTGGGCAACCTGGACCACACCGAGTTGCTCGGTTGGCTGCACGGAGCCGACGCCATCGTCCTGCCGAGCCGATACGAACCGTTCGGCATCATCGCCCTCGAGGCCGCGGCCGCAGGCACACCGTTGGTCGCGTCCACCGCAGGCGGACTCGGCGAAGCAATCGTCGACGGTGTCACGGGTCTGTCCTTCGCGCCCGCGGACGTCGCTGGACTGGCCGCGGCCGTGCGGAAGGTGCTCGACAACGCCGACGCCGCGCAGGAACGGGCGGTAGCGGCTCGAGAACGCCTCGATGTCGACTTCGACTGGAAACACGTCGCCGAGTCGACGGCGCGGGTCTACCTGGAAGCCAAGCGTAAGGTTCGCCATCCGCTGGGCCGTCCGCACATAGTCGAACGCGCTCTCCCCGGCCGTACCTGAGCCGCCCGACGTGCACGGAACTTAGTGGGCGACGAAGTTCCGTGCACCTCGGTGTCAGCTCTCCCGCGCCGCCTCGGCCTGACCGAGGGCCTTCTTGCGTGCAATATCCTCCAGCGCCGCAATGTATTTCGCGCGATCTGCAGCACCGGCTTCCCACGCGTCCTTACGGTTGCGGACAACTTTGGCCGGTGCACCGACGGCGATGCTGTAATCGGGGATCTCGCCCTTGACCACGGCATGGGCACCGAGCACGCAGCCGCGCCCGATCCTGGTCTCACGCAGAATCGTCACCTTGGCGGCGATCCAGGTGTCGGGCCCTATTCGCACGGGCCCCTTCACGATTCCCTGGTCCTTGATGGGCATGTTCACATCGTCCATCCGATGATCGAAATCGCAGATGTAGCACCAGTCGGCCACCAGCGTCGACGCGCCGATCTCGATGTCGAGGTAGGTGTTGACGACGTTGTCCTTGCCGAACACCACCTTGTCACCGATCCGCAGCGAACCCTCGTGGCATCGAATGGCATTGCCGTCGCCGATGTGTACCCAGCGTCCGATCTCGAGACGCGAGAGCTCGGGGGTGGAGTGGATCTCGACGTTCTTGCCGAGAAACACCATGCCCCTCAGAATCACGTGCGGATTGGCCATCTTGAACTTCGCAAGTCGGTAGTACCGCACGAGATACCAGGGCGTGTACGCCTTGTTCGCGAGCACCCAATCGAGGGACGCACGCGTCAGGAAACGGGCCTGCTCGGTATCGCGTCGTCTCGACCCGCGCCAGCGTGTCCGCAGCGGCGCGTTCCACATACTCGTCATGGTCGTTCACCCTAGTTTCTCGTTCGCCCGCTCTCTGCCGGCACCCGTCGGCGGGCTAGGGTTGCCTGTCGACTGTTGCCAGTCGGCGCAGGAGAACAGGACGCCCCGGCACCGCGTCGGGCACGGAAGACCTCATGGGGAGCGATCGATGCACGGCGTCAGTGCCCACGGCAGGACCGGCAGAAAGGTCACTGCGTTCGCCGCTGCGGTTGTGCTGGTGACCCTGAGCGGCTGCAGTTCCGACACCGCTGCCATCGAACCGCTCTCACCCGATTCGTGGCCCGCCTCCCACGCGAACGCGCACAACAGTGGATCGACCGCAGTGTCGGTCGACTCTCCCCTCACGTTGGACTGGACCCGGCCCACCGGCGGGACCGTGAGCTCTCCGGTGTCCATCGGCTCGACCGGCCAGATGTTCGTCACCGCAGCCACCGAATCCGGGTGCAACCTCTTCTCCTTCGAGATCGACTCCGCTCGCAAGCGCTGGTGCAATCGCGTCGGACCATCGGTCGTGACGGCAACGCCTACCGTCGACTCCGCGATCAACGTGTACATCGGTGACGACGGCGGCATGAACTCGTACAACGATCACGGGCAACTTCGTTGGCGGACACCGGTGTACGGGGTACCGAAGTCGGCTCAGTTCCTCGGCGACGGGAGCGTGCTCTCGGTGACCCAGATGGGTCAGGTCAGCGTTCTGGACACCCAGAACGGGCAGCTTCGAGTGCCCATCCTCGACCTCGTTCCGACGCCGAACTTCCTCACCGATCCGAACTCCGATTTTCAGCCGGTCGACACCGGGCTCGCCGAGTGCAGTGCGGGAGGGTCGGAGTGCGTCGTACCCGCCGCACCCGCGGTCGACACCGCAACCGGAGCGATCTATCTCACGCTGTGGCGTCCGGGTTCGATTGCGCCGCAACTTGTTTCACTGCAATACAACCGCGATGGCTCCCCCGGACTCACCGAACGCTGGTCCTCGGACCTCTTGCCCGCAGGGGTCGCGTCGTCTCCGGTGCTGTCCGAGGACGGGTCGACGGTCTACGTGGCCGACGTCGACGGCCGGTTGACCGCGTTCGACACCGCGGACGGGCGGCAGAAGTGGACCGAGGGCACCGGACTCGGAGTCGGGGCGTCCCCGTCGATCGCCGCGGACGGCACCATCGTCCCCGCCGGCGGTGACGGCACCTTGGTCGGATTGCGCGACAAAGGCGATTCCGTCGAGCGGGTGTGGGTGCGCGACGACATCGAACAAGCGGGAACAGCAGCACAATCCGCAGACGGCCGCGGCCATACCGTCGTCCGCGACGGCGACGGACTGGCGCTGCTCACGTTCGATTCGGCTACCGGCAACACGGTGGACTCGCAGCCTGTTCCCGACGTCGTCGGCGGCACCGTCGGCACGTCCATCGGGCCGGACGGACAGGTCGTCACCGCGAGCTACCTGGGTGAGATCTTCACCTACACCGGCTGATCGATCGCCCCGGGCGCGCAGACGAAGGACACCGCGGACCGATCGATGCGGGTGATGACCACCGAGAGTGCGACGCTTCCGCGAAGCTTGAGCTTGGGCCGCAGTATCGCAGGATCCACGTCGACTCCGCGCACGAGTATCTCGACCGAGCCGCAGTCCATCCGATTCAGTTGCTGCCGAAGCACTTTCTCGGAGAACTTGGACTGCTCCAGAACCCGAAAGCCGCGTACCCCCGCCGGTACCGTATCGCCGGTCAGGTATGCGATTCTCGGATCGAGTTGCCACAGACCGAATCTGGCACCGTAGTGACGAACCAGACCGGCCCTGACCACTGCCCCGTCGGGGTCGACGATGTACTGCCCTGGCGGCCGTACCGGAATGTCGTCGGATTCGGCATCGGTGATGTCCAGTGCGCTGCCATCGGAGCGAAGAACTGCCGCACGACGCCGAATACCCTTCTCGCTGAGCCCTTCCGACCACAGGCAGGCTTCGCGTACTCCCCCGTCGAGCGAGACCACCTCTATCTCGCCGGGCCAATCGACAGCGACGAAGTCGAGACCGGGCGCGCATTTGACGACCAGATCTCGGCCGCGATAAGCGTCGAACAGTTCCGGTAGCGGAGGTTGCAGCGCTGCCGGATCATGGCGTCGCCGCCCGCCCGCTCGGCGGCCGGGATCGGCCACGACGACGGTCCCCCGCGTCGTCGGTGTCAGTGCGTCGGCCCGCAGCAGGGTGGCAGCAGGCACGTTGTGTGCGGCCATCCGAAGCCGGATCGGGTCGAGATCGCTCCCGACCGCCAGCTCGGCCGATCCGACCAGCACGGCCAGTTCACTGCCGATGGAGCACGTGACATCGTGCACTCGACGACCGGCCAGTCGCTCGGCACGCCTGCGCGCCACGAGTGTCGGAGTCGCTTGCTGGACGGCGTCGTCGGTCACCAGCCAGTGATCGGACTCGAACAACTTCACCCGGGCCTTGCGGCGGACAGTGACGGTTTCGATCAGGGCACTCGCGTGGTCGGGGAAGCGAGTGCGCACCGACGCTGTGTCGCGCACCGAGGTTCGAGCGTTCAGCTCGAGAGCGTCGACCGCAGCAAGAGCTCCGGCACCGGCCTCGCTTCGTAGGAAGTCGAGGTCGGTGCCGGTGAACTCGTAGCCCACTAGCGGACTCGAGCGCGGAGTCTGCGGCGGTCCGAGCCGATCAAGCTCGAGGAGCAGGTTTGGTGCCGGTGATCATCACGTTGTAGAACAGCCCGCGCGGCACCACGTGCTGCAGCACGTTCTCGTCGACCCAGCTCAGTGTCTTCCAACCGCCGAAGGCGAACTTCGCCCAGTTCCAGCCCAGCTTGCCCGCCGGAACGGCAGCCTCGAAGGTCCGCACCGGCCACCCGAGCAGGGCGGCGGCGAACTCTTCGGTGTTCGCCTGCACGCGCTCGGCACCGGCCGACAGCGCGATGTTCTCCAGGTCGGTGGGATCGAATGTGTGGAGGTCGACGACGGCCTCGAGCGCAGCGGCTCGCGAAGACTCGTCGAGCTCTTCCTGCGGCTTGCGCCAACTCGCCAGGAACGGCAGCTTCGTCACGCGAGTGGTCGTTTCCCAGGTGATGCGTCCGAGCCAGCGAGCGTAGAAGTTGCCGACGGTGGTGGGTTCGCCTGCGAAGACGAATCGCCCGCCGGGCTTGAGCACGCGCAACACCTCGCGCAAGGACTGCTCGACGTCCGGGATGTGATGCAGCACAGCGTGTCCGACCACCAGATCGAAGGTGTTGTCGTCGTAGGGAATGGTCTCGGCATCGGCAACTCGGCCGTCCACGTCGAGACCGAGGTGCCCGGCGTTACGCAGTGCAACCTTCACCATTCCCGGTGACAGGTCGGTGACCGACCCCTTGTCGGCAATACCCGCCTGCATCAGATTGAGCAGGAAGAAACCGGTTCCACAGCCCAATTCCAAGGCGCGGCCGTACGGCAGAGCGGCCTGCGCGTCGGCATCCCCGGAGACAGCCTGATCGAACCTTCCGCGGGCGTAGTCGATGCAGCGCTCGTCGTAGGAAATCGACCATTTGTCGTCGTAGGTCTCGGCTTCCCAGTCGTGGTAAAGCACCTGCGCCAGTTTGGTGTCCGATCGCGCGGCCTCGACCTGTTCGGCAGTGGCGTGCGGGTTCGGGGCGGGATCGACCGTCCGGTCGTCGGCCTCGGCCGGGGCCGTCACACTGGAGATCGATCGATTCACACCGTCGTGGGGGCTTGCAGTCATCAGGCGAGCCTACTATCCGGTAGCCGTGAAACAACTCCGTCGGTCGACGGGGATTGCGTCACCGGCCGGTGAAGGTCGCTTTGCCCGGGCCGTCGGCCACGAAGGACTCCATCCCGATCGTGCGATCGTCGGTGGCGAACAGCGCCGCGAATTGCTGGGCCTCGATCCGAAGGCCGTTGGTGAGATCGACGTCGAGTCCCTGGTCGATCGACGCTTTCGCGGCGGCGAGCGCACGCGATGCGCCCGTGGTGAATTGCATGGCCCACGCCCGCGCCGCGTTGTACACCTCGTCGGGGGCCACCACCTCGTCCACCAGACCGATCCGCAGGGCCTCCTCCGCGCCGACGAAGCGGCCGGTGAAGACCATGTCCTTTGCTCGACTCGGGCCGATCAACCGCGCGAGTCGTTGAGTGCCACCGCCGCCGGGAATGACACCGAGGAGCACTTCGGGGACACCGAACTTGGCGTTGTCTCCGGCAATTCGACGATCGGCACCGAGGGCGACCTCGAGTCCACCGCCGAGCGCGTATCCGGTCACCGCAGCGACGACCGGCTTGGGGATGGTGCTCAGCGAGCCCAGAGCGGACTGCAGGTCTCCGGCGATCTCCGCCATTTCCGCCGCCGACAGCGCCACCATCTCCTTGATGTCCGCACCGGCCGCGAACACCTTCTCGCCGCCGTAGACGACGACAGCCTTGACGTCGGTGTTCACGGTCGCTTCCCGAGCCGCCGAACGAATCTCTTCCTGCATCTGACGATCGAGTGCATTCATCGGCGGTCGGTCCAGGCGGATGGTGCCGATACCGTCGGATACTTCGAGATTCACGAACTCAGCCATGGGCCGAAAGGCTACCCGGCGACAGTTCAGCGATCGGCCCAGGTATGTCGCGTTCCGGCGTAGTACGCGTCGTCCCCGTCGAAGATCACCCGGACCGCGCCGTCCTCACGGGTGAGAATCGGCAGGATCGGGGTGATGTCACGTTCGTGATCGACAACGTCGGCGACGGTGTCGAACCGAGACAGTGCGTCCAACTGGCTCCAGGTCGGTGGGAGCAGGATGGTGTTTCCCTTTCGCCAATCCGCCAATGCATCATCGGTCGAACGCCAACTCACCGATGCTGCTTCGCTGGTTTCCCCGTCCGCCCTCTGGCCTTCCGGAAGCACTGCGACGAAGAACCGGGTGTCGTACCGTCGCGCTTCGCCCACCGGCGTGATCCAGTGCGACCACGGCCGAAGCAGGTCCGAGCGCAGCACCAGGTCGTGTGCGGTGAGAAATTCGGCGAACGAGAGTTCGCGGCGCTCGAGTCGACCTCGCTCGGCGGCGAACGGAGCAGTGTCGGCAACGATGGAATTCGGTGCCGACCCGGCCAGGAGTACACCGCACTCCTCGAACGTTTCGCGCGCCGCGGCGCACACCAGCGCTTGCGCCTTGCCCTCGTCGGTTCCGAGGCGTTCGGCCCACCACGTCGGCGGTGGACCTGCCCATCCCACGTCGGCCGCAGCGTCCGATGGATCGACTCCGCCTCCGGGAAATACCGTCATTCCGCCCGCGAACGCCATTCCGCCCACCCGTTCGAGAAGAAATACTTCTATCTCGGAACGGAGGCGTCCGTCACGGATCAGGATGACTGTCGAGGCGTCACGCGCAGGTACGTGATCGGCAGCACTGTTCGAGCTCATGAAAGGCAACGTACCGCTGAGCAGCTCAGCGAGATCGGGGTGGTCCAGCGCTAGCGTCGGTGCGCCCCGGCAGCCCGAGTGCGACGGGCGAAGAAGCGGCCATCGACACGGTCGAGCGCGATCGACTGGCTGAACGCCTCGGTGAGGTTCTCCGCGGTGATGACATCGTCCACCAGCCCCTGGGCCACCACACCGCCTTCCTTGAGCAGCAACGCGTGACTGAAACCCGGGGGGATTTCCTCGACGTGATGGGTGATCAGCACGGTGGCGGGGGAATCCGGGTCGGCGGCGATATCGGCAAGACGTGACACCAGTTCTTCGCGACCGCCCAGGTCGAGACCCGCCGCAGGCTCGTCGAGCAGCAGCAGTTCGGGGTCGGTCATCAACGCACGCGCGATCAGAACCCGCTTGCGTTCGCCTTCCGAAAGGGTGCCGTAGGTGCGAGTGGCGAGATGCTCGGCACCGAGACTTTCCAGCATCTCCACAGCGCGCTCGGTGTCGATTGCGTCGTATTTCTCGCGCCAGCGTCCCAGCACGGAGTATCCGGCGGAGACCACCAGATCGGACACGAGCTCGTCGGCCGGAATGCGGTGGGCCAGCGAGGACGACGACAACCCGATCCGTGGCCGGAGTTCGGAGACGTCGGCTTTGCCCATGACCTCGCCGAGAACGTGGGCGACACCCGATGTCGGATGGATCTCGGCTGCCGCGATACGCAGCAACGACGTCTTTCCGGCACCGTTCGGTCCGAGGACGACCCACCGTTCGTCCAGTTCCACCTTCCAGGTGACGGGCCCCACCAAGGTCACACCACCTCGGCGAACGACGACATCGGTGAAATCTACGAGCAGGTCGGGATCCGGTTCAGACACGACGCCTATCTTCCCGCACATCGACCCTGCATTCACGGCAGGATGTGCACGCGTGTCGCCCAATCACGATCTGCCCGCCAGCGCCCATCGAACAGAGGACCAGGAAACTGGCTCCAATCCACCTGGATCACCGTTCCCCCTCGGTGCCACGGTGATGTCGACTGGCACTCAATTTGCAGTCCACGCGCCCGAGGCCGACGGCGTCGAGGTGTGCCTGATCGATCCCGAGGGCGGCGAACGGCGAGTAGAACTGACGACCAGCACGTTCGGAGTTCGACACGGCTTCGTTCCGGGCGTTCGACCCGGTGACCGATACGGCTTCCGAGCGCACGGCCGGTGGGATCCGCACGCGGGGCGTCGATTCAACGGTGCGAAGATTCTGCTCGACCCCTCCGCCCGTCAGGTCAGCGGAGAATTCGGAGACCCGTCGGCTCTGTTGGCCTACGAAGACGATCCGTTCGGGGTGCCGAGCACTCGTGATTCGCTCGGGCACCTCCCCCTCGCCGTGGTTCGCGCACCTCTCGCTCACGCCGGCCGACCGGCGCGCCCGTCCGTGCCCTGGGACCGTACCGTTCTCTACGAGCTGCACGTGGGATCGTTCACTGCTCGTAATCCTGCTGTCCCCCAACATCTTCGCGGCACCTACCTGGGACTCGCTCACCCCGCGGTGCTCGAACATCTCGCGCGTATCGGCATCACGTCCGTCGAACTGCTGCCGGTCCACACCACCTTCACCGAGCCCGGTGTGCGCGCCCGCGGAATGCGGAACCACTGGGGTTACTCGACGGGGGCGTACTTCGCGCCGGATCCACGGTTCGCCGCCGTTCCCGGCGACGAGGTCGACGAGTTCCGCACCATGGTCGACGCGTTGCACGGCGCGGGGATCGAGGTGATCCTCGACGTCGTCTACAACCACACGTGCGAGTCCTCGGTCGACGGGCCGTCGATCAGTTGGCGCGGCCTCGATGCTCCCGGCTACTACCTTCTCGACGGCCGCGGATCGGACGTCGACCTGACCGGCTGCGGCAACACTCTCGACTCGGCGTCGCCCGCGGTCGTGCGCATGGTGTGCGACAGCCTGCGCTACTGGGTCGACGAGATGGGCGTCGACGGGTTCCGGTTCGACCTCGCGAGTACTCTCGGCCGGCCCGGTGGTTGGCGATTCGATCCTCGCGCACCGCTACTGACCGCGATAGCCGTGGATCCCCTTCTGGCCCAGGTCAAGCTGATTGCCGAGCCGTGGGACGCTACCGGTGCCGGCTACCAGGTCGGAAACTTCGGAGTGGCGTGGTCGGAATGGAACGATCGCTACCGCGACACGGTTCGAGGCTTCTGGGCGGGCCAGCACGGCGTCCGTGAACTGGCCTCCCGCCTGGCCGGTTCCGAGGATCTGTTCGCGAGTAGCCGCCGACTGCCGTGGGCGTCGATCAACTTCGTCACCGCACACGACGGATTCACCGCCCGCGATCTGGTGTCGTACGAACGAAAGCACAACGGAGCCAACGGCGAAGAGAACCGAGACGGAACCGACAACAACTCCTCGGTCAACCACGGTGTCGAGGGCGAGACCGACGATCCGTCCGTACTCGACGCGCGTGGTCGCCACGTGCGCGCTCTCCTGGCCACGTTGACCCTCTCGACAGGCACGCCGATGCTGCTGGCCGGCGACGAACTGGGCCACACGCAGTCCGGCAACAACAACGCGTACTGCGTTCCCCAGGACGCACCGATCGAGGACTCGTGGGCAATCGACTGGAACAGCGCCGATCAGGACATGATTCGATTCGTCGGTCGGTTGCTCCGTGTCCGAGCGAGCGCTCCGACGCTGAGACAGCAGGAATTCTTCACCGGCCGCGCCACTCCGACCGGTCGACCGGACCTGGTGTGGTTCGACTCTGCCGGTAGGGAATTCGATACGGATCGGTGGAACGACGACTCGGTACGCACGATCACGGCATGGGTCGACGGTTCCGACGTCCGCTCCTACGACTCGGACGGCGGGCAGGTCGACGATGCGAGTTCGCTCTTGATCCTCCACTCGGGCGGACCCGCTGAGATCACCCTTGCCTGCCCGAGCTGGTCGACGTCCCGGTTCGTCCCGGTACTCGACTCCTCGTTCCCGGACGGAGTGCCGCCGAATACGGCTGCGCTGGAGGCAGGTTCGACGATATCGGTGGCCGGCTCCGCGGTGCTGGTGTTCCGCAGCGCGGGCAGGTAGGTCATGAACAGCTGCACGAGCGGACCGACCCCGAGGGCGTAGAGCACCGTTCCCAGCCCCAGCGTGCCGCCGAGCAGCCAGCCGGTGAGCACGACGGTCAACTCGATTCCGGTACGGGTGAGCCGGATCGACCACCCGGTTCTGGCCACCAGACCGGTCATCAAACCGTCACGTGGGCCCGGGCCCATTCCGGCACCGATGTACAGGGCCGTGGCGAAGGCGTTCACCACGATTCCCGACACCATGGCCAGCGATCGAATCACGAGTCCGTCGAGATGCGGCAACAGTGCCGACGTCGCATCGACGGCCACTGCGATCATCACGACGTTGCTCACGGTCCCCAGACCCGGACGTTGCCGCAGCGGAATCCACATCAGCAAAACGGCCACTCCGGTGATCGCGGTGATGGTTCCGAAGCTGAGCGAGACGTGGCTTTCGAGGCCCTGATGAAACACATCCCAGGGATTGACACCGAGACCACCGGCGATCATCAAGGACATGGACGCCCCGTACAGCCACAGCCCGACGTAGAGGGCAGCCAACCTGGACGGGAGACGACGGCCGACGACTGCGCGAAGTGGTGAGGTGAACATGCTCCCAGTCTCCGGCAGTACTGGATACGTTATGGATAGCCAGTTCCGCGACAGTGGACCCCCAACTGAAACACGCCGACTCAGTGAACGGCGATCACCGTCGTCGAGCCCGGGGCCACTTCGGTGAAGCCCGCATCCCGCACCGCGACGGCACGCCCGCCCCGAACCTGGTCCAGTGCACGGGCCCACTGCTGCGGATCGGCCGGACGCACCGAGCACGGGTAGCCTGCCGACGCCCACTCTCGGCACTCCTCCACGCTCATCGCGCCGGCCAGCAACATCGAGGCATGCCCCACCTGAGCGGCAGCCTTGCCCACCGTCATGGACAACGAAGCATCGACCCACAGCACCGGACCCGCCGCGGGCGACGGTGCTTCGTCGGATGGAACGTCGGTGCCACCGATCTGCAGGCGTTTGATCCTCGGATCGAGATCACCGACGCGACCGGGAACCAATGCCCGTGCCGATGCACCGCCCACATCGACCGTGACCCCCGGGACGTCCTGTGCGGCAGTCCATTGCGCACCCCGTGCCCGACGGGCAACTTTGCGAATTCGAGCCGACGTCCATTCTGTGAAGGCATCGTGCCACGAGGCACCCGAACCCACACGCGGGTCGAGGCACAGCATCACCGTGGCCCGGGCGGCTGCCTCGAGCAACTCGCTGCGCAACGGCGGATCCGTCTTCGGGATGTGCAGGACCAACGGCATGGCCAGTACATCCGCCGGGTCCGATGGATCCTCGGCTCCCCCGTACCCACGGGCGAGTTCGGCGTGACGCAAGTCGAACGTGTTCTCGGCCGAGAACACTTCGGCATCGTTCTCGCCGGTCACCTCACCTGTTGCGCCCTCGACTTCGGGATTGCCGACTTCGGGATTGCCCGCCGGGTGCTCGCCGATCATGGGATCGGGACGCGACGGACTCCCCCGTCGACAGCATCCGCAGCTTCGATCTCGTTGCGAGTGACGCCGAGGATGAACAGCACCGCGTCCAGGTACGGATGCGAAATGGCGGTGTCGGCAATTTCGCGCAAGGCAGGCTTGGCGTTGAAGGCGACGCCGAGGCCGGCCGCAGTGAGCATGTCGATGTCGTTGGCTCCGTCGCCGACCGCCACCGTCTGCTCCATCGGTACTCCCGATTGCGCTGCGAATTCGCGGAGTGCTGTCGCCTTGGCCGCTCGGTCGACCACTTCGCCGATCACCCGGCCGGTGAGTTTGCCGTCGACGATCTCGAGAGTGTTCGCCTTGACGTAATCCAGTTCGAGCTCGTGGGCCAGACCTTCGATGACCTGCCGGAAACCTCCGGAGACAACCCCACACGCGAACCCGAGTCGACGAAGAGTCCGAATGGTGGTCCGTGCCCCCGCCGTCAGCTCCAGGCTCTCTCCCACCTCGTCGATGACAGATTCGTCGAGACCAGCCAGTACGGCGACCCGCTGTTCGAGCGACTCCGTGAAGTCGATCTCGCCGCGCATCGCCGCTTCGGTGACAGCCCTGACCTCGTCCTCGCGGCCGGCTCGTGCAGCCAACATCTCGATGACCTCGCCCTGGACCAGCGTGGAGTCGACGTCGAACACGATGAGCCGCTTCGATCGACGCGCGATGCCGGCCCTCTCCACCGCGACGTCCACACCGATTCCCGCTGCGATCGCCGCAAGACCGGTACGGAGTGCGACATCGGCGTCCGGCGACGTGTCGGTTGCAGTCACCTGCAGTTCGAGCCCCGTCACGGGGTAGTCGGCAACTCCGCGAATGGAGTCGATGTTCGCGCCCTGGCGGGCCAACTCGCGCGAGATGGTGCTGAACGCTCGCGCGGTCACGGGTCGCCCGAGAACGACGACGACGTGCGTTCCCAAACTCCGACCACCACTCTGCGCAGCGCCGATCTCGACGTCCACATGGACCCCGACCGTGGCCATGGCGTCCTCGAGCTCCTCCTGCAGCGCTTCGGGATCGCGCGGACAGGTCAACAGGACACCGAGGGTCAACCTGCCGCGAATGACCACCTGCTCGACGTCGAGAAGGCTCACCTCGTGCCGAGACAATGCCGCGAAGAGCACCGAGGTGACGCCCGGCTTGTCGGGTCCCGTCACCGTCACCAGCACTGCGGTGTCGTTCGACTTCACCGGATCTCCCTTTCACTCGGCCCATGGCCGAATACGTCTTGTTGTCACCTCGCGATGGACGGGCGAACCCGAACGCGCCACGAGATTGTCGCAAGCGAAGAGCCCCACCCGGTAGCCGGGAGGGGCTCTCGCTGTGCTGTGACTACCTGGGGTCGGGGTCTCCGGACCCTTCGTGATCGCTGGTGGCGATCGGAGCCCTGCGGGCCTGCTCGAGGACAGCAGTCGTTTTACCGCCGTGCGCACCCGGCCCCACGTGAGCTTCCGCGCGCATCCGCTCGACCATGTGCGGGTAGTGCAACTCGAATGCCGGACGCTCGGACCGGATACGAGGCAGCTCGGTGAAGTTGTGCCGCGGCGGCGGGCACGAGGTAGCCCATTCCAGCGAATTGCCGTAGCCCCACGGATCGTCGACCGTGACGACCTCGCCGTAGCGGTAGGACTTGAAGACGTTCCAGACGAACGGCAAGGTCGACGCACCGAGGACGAAGGCACCGATGGTGGAGATGATGTTCAGCTCGGTGAATCCGTCGGAAGGCAGGTAGTCAGCGTAGCGACGCGGCATTCCCTCGTTTCCGAGCCAGTGCTGGACGAGGAACGTGGCGTGGAAGCCGAAGAACGTCAGCCAGAAGTGCCACTTGCCGAGGGCCTCGTCCATCATCCGGCCCGTCATCTTGGGGAACCAGAAGTAGATGCCGGCGTACGTTGCGAACACCACCGTGCCGAACACCACGTAGTGGAAGTGCGCGACGACGAAGTAGGTGTCGGTGACCTGGAAGTCGATCGGCGGCGACGCCAGCAGAACTCCCGTCAATCCGCCGAAGACGAACGTGATCAGGAACCCGATCGCGAACAGCATCGGTGTTTCGAGCGTCACTTGACCGCGCCACATGGTGCCGACCCAGTTGAAGATCTTCACACCTGTGGGCACCGCGATCAGGAACGTCATGAACGAGAAGAACGGCAGCAACACTGCACCGGTGGCGTACATGTGGTGCGCCCACACCGCAATGGAGAGGGCTGCGATCGCGATCGTCGCGTAGATCAGTCCCGAGTAGCCGAAGATCGGCTTACGGGAGAAGACCGGGAAGATCTCGGAGACGATTCCGAAGAACGGCAACGCGATGATGTACACCTCGGGGTGACCGAAGAACCAGAACAGGTGCTGCCACAGCAGCACGCCTCCGGTTGCCGGATCGAACAGGTGCGCACCCAGGTGGCGGTCGGCCGCCAGGCCGAGCAGCGCCGCCGTCAGCAGCGGGAAGGCCAGCAGGATCAGGATCGACGTCACCAGGATGTTCCAGGTGAAGATCGGCATGCGGAACATCGTCATACCGGGGGCACGCAGGCAGATCACCGTGGTGATCATGTTGACGCCACCGAGGATGGTGCCGAGACCGGCGACGGCCAGACCCATGATCCACAGGTCGGCGCCGACACCCGGCGAATGCAGAGCCGAGGTGAGTGGGGTGTACGCGGTCCAACCGAAGTCGGCTGCGCCACCGGGAGTGATGAAGCCAGCTGTGGTGATCAAGGCACCGAACAGGTACAGCCAGTACGAGAACGCGTTCAACCGTGGGAACGCGACGTCGGGTGCACCGATCTGCAGCGGGAGGATGTAGTTGGCGAACCCGAACACGATGGGCGTCGCGTACAGCAGCAGCATGATGGTGCCGTGCATGGTGAACAGCTGGTTGTACTGCTCGTTGGACAGGAACTGCATTCCCGGCACGGCCAACTCGGCGCGCATCAGCAGCGCCATCAGTCCACCGACGAGGAAGAACGCGAACGAGGTCGCGATGTACATGATCCCCAAGACCTTGGGATCGGTCGTCGTCACCGCTTTGTGCAGGAACGAACCCTTCGGTCCCATCCTCGGCGGGAACGGCCGAGCGGCATCCACCGCGGGAGCGGGCCTAGGCGCTAGGGCAGTCACAGATCCTCCTGATTGCGCGTCCGACCCCGAACCACGAGGCGACGTCATCTAGTCGTGCGCTCCTCGAATCGTAGACCGTCGGACCGACACTTGCCGAACCGGTCCTACCGTGTGTCGTATTGGGCAGATTCGACACCGCCCGGATCGGGCGATCTTCCTGCGCTGTGGGCCTTTCCGCCGCAGCGGGCACGGTGCGAACGCGGTCGATTCCGCGGCCTCGCCGGTGCCCGTTCGAGTGTTCTGCGAGAACGGCCTTCCGATACTGTGTGAGACCACCCGACCCGTCGAAGGAAGTCCCGCGTTGCCACTCCATCTGCGAGTCCCCCGTTCGTATGCACCGCGCAGGAGCGGCGCTGTCGTTGCGGCGTGCCTTGCCGTTGCTGTGACGTTGGTCGGCTGTTCCGATTCCGAGGCACAGGACGACGCATCCACCATCGTTCGGAGCACCACGAACATCGCCGGAGCAGGAGTGGTCGGTAACAACCGGGACACCGTAGGACTGTGTCCGGCACTGGCTCCACTGGACCGGACCGGAGTCGAAGGCGATACCCGCCCCGTCGGGCACGCCGAGGGAATCAGCGCCATCCCTGCCGATCCACAGCGCATCGTCGTTCTCGACGCTGCAGGCCTCGACGCCAGCTGCGCGGTCGGGATCTGGGAACGCGTCGTCGGCGCGGCGACGCTCGACCCCGATTTCCGTGGAGACGGAGACCAACCGTTGTACCTGGGTACGGGCTTGGCGTCCGTTCCGTCGGTCGGCCCGGTCGGAGCTCCCGACCTCGGAGCGATCGCCGCGCTCGACCCCGACCTCATCCTCGGTGCCGATTCTCTCGGCACCGAGACCTACGACTCCCTGAACGCCATTGCGCCGACCGTGTTCACCGGGACCGGTCAGGGCTGGAAGGACACCTTTCTGCAGTCCGCGGCAGCGTTGGGTCGAGGGCAAGCCGGTTTCGAACAGCTCGCATCGTTCTCTGCGGATGCTGAGCGGGTCGGTCGTGAGATCGACTCCACTCAGACACAGGCGTCGGTCATCCGGTTCGGCGCGGACACCATCGAGGTGGACGGTCCGACCTCCTTTGCCGGCCAGGTCCTCGCCGAGGTGGGTGTCGCGCGACCCCAAAGCCAGCGCGATGCCGATTTCTCCGTAGCGTCGGACGACCTCGATTCGGTCGAAGGCGACATCGTGTACGTGCGATTCGCAGGCCCCGATGGCGAGACCTTCGGCCGCGAGGTGATGGACAGCGACGCATGGCACGCTCTCGGCTCGGTCACCGACGGGCGAGTGTTCGCGGTGAACGACACGGTCTGGTCCGGCAGTGGAGTTGTCGCGGCGCGCGCCATCCTTGCCGATCTGTCGGCTTCCCTGAACGCCTACGTGTCCTGACGCAATGCCCATTCCAGAATTCGTGCAAGCTCTCCGCAGCGTCGTCGGTACGTCACCGCTGTGGTTGTCCGGTGTCAGTGCGGTCGTTCTCGACGACGACCGTCGAGTGCTGCTTACTCTGCGAGCAGACAACAACACCTGGGCCGTGGTCTCCGGAATCCTCGAGCCCGGCGAAGAACCTGCACCGGCCGCGCTTCGAGAGATCCGCGAGGAGACCGGCGTGGAGGCCACGATCGAGCGGCTGACGAGTGTCGACGTGACGGAGCCGATCACGTACCCCAACGGCGACGTCGCGCAGTACCTGGACATCACGTTCCTCGCCCGCTACATCGGAGGCACCCCACATGTCGCCGACGACGAGAATCTCGACGTAGCCTGGTTCGCGCTCGACGGGCTACCCGACAACCTCACGGCCACTTCACGATTGCGAATCGAGAAAGCCATCGCCGACGACCCGTCGGCGTGGTTCAGGCGCTGACTCCCCCACCGCACCGAGGACACCGCACCGAGGACACCGCTCCACCGAACCGCCCCTTTTCGATCAATAATGTGATATCACTTTAGTATCAACATCGAGAGGGAGGTTCTCATGTCCGCACCCGCTACCGTCGCCGAGAAGCCGACGGGTACACCGACCACGACCATCGCCGAGCGCACCGGTTGGGATCTGCCCGGTTGGTCGATGCTCGGCGTCGGTCTCGCGCTGTTTCTCGGCGGAATCGCCGCGTTCGCTCTCGGACTCGTCTTCTCCGTGGTGGTGCTCACGGTCGGCGGAGTGGTGCTGTTCGTGCTCTCACTGCCGGCACTCATGGGATTGACTCTGGTGCAACCCAATCAAGCTCGCGTTCTGCAGCTACTCGGCAGTTCGTACAGCGGGACGCTGCGTACACCGGGGCTACGCTGGACCAATCCGTTGACGTACCGCAGGGCCATCTCGACGCGAATCCGCAACCACGAGACGGGCCAGTCGAAGGTCAACGACGCCGACGGCAATCCGATCGAGATCTCCGCCATCGTGGTCTGGCAGGTTGCCGATACGGCCCTCGCGTCCTTCCAGGTCGACGACTACGAGGAGTTCGTCGCCGTCCAGACCGAATCGGCCGTCCGTCATATCGCCGGCAGCTACCCGTACGACGCCGAAGGCCGAATGTCGTTGCGAGAGAACGCCGACGAAATCACCGCTGCGATGTCGGAGGAGGTGCATGCGCGGGTGCGGTCGGCAGGCGTCGAGGTGATCGAGACCCGAATCAACCGTCTTGCCTACGCCCCGGAGATCGCGCAAGCCATGCTGCGGCGACAGCAGGCGGGAGCGGTCATCGCGGCGCGTCAGCAGATCGTCGAGGGCGCGGTCGGCATGGTGGAGATGGCGCTGTCGAAGCTCGAGGAGAAGCATGTGGTCGAACTCGACGAGGAGCGGAAGGCGACCATGGTGTCGAATCTGCTCGTCGTGCTGTGCAGCGACCGCGACACGCAACCCGTCGTCAATACCGGATCGCTGTACCAGTGAGCCATGACCGTCGAGCGTAAGAAGATACTGCTTCGGCTGGACCCGGCGGTACACGACGCCCTCGCCCGCTGGGCTTCCGACGAACTCCGGAGCACCAACGCTCAGATCGAGTTCCTACTGCGAAGGGCACTGAGCGATCAGGGTCGAATGCCCAAGGAAGCCAAAGATATTCGCGCGCCGGGCCGCCCACCGAAAGAGTGAGCGGCGCGGCGCGCGAAGGGGCCTCTAGAAGTCCCAGTCTTCGTCTTCGGTGTTGACGGCCTTGCCGATGACGTACGAGGAACCCGAACCCGAGAAGAAGTCGTGGTTTTCGTCTGCGTTCGGTGACAGTGCCGACAGAATCGCCGGGTTCACATCCGTCTCGTCCTTGGGGAACAGACCCTCGTAGCCGAGGTTGTTCAGCGCCTTGTTGGCGTTGTATCGCAGGAACTTCTTGACGTCCTCGGTCAGACCGATCTCGTCGTAGAGGTCCTGGGTGTACTCGACCTCGTTGTCGTACAACTCGAACAGCAACTCGAACGTGTAGTTCTTGAGCTCTTCGCGCTGAGCCTCGCTGACTTTCTCGAGGCCCTTCTGGTACTTGTATCCGATGTAGTACCCGTGCACGGCCTCGTCACGGATGATCAGCCGGATCAGGTCCGCGGTGTTGGTGAGCTTGGCTCGCGAGGACCAGTACATCGGCAGGTAGAACCCGGAGTAGAACAGGAACGACTCGAGCAGTGTCGAAGCAACTTTCCGCTTGAGCGGATCGTCACCGTGGTAGAAGTTCAGCACGATCTCGGCTTTGCGCTGAAGGTTGACGTTCTCCTCGGACCAGCGGAACGCATCGTCGATGTCGCGGGTGGAGCTGAGGGTCGAGAAGATGGAGCTGTAGCTCTTCGCGTGCACCGACTCCATGAACGCGATGTTGGTGTACACCGCTTCCTCATGGGGAGTGATCGCGTCGGGAATGAGACTGACGGCACCGACGGTGCCCTGGATGGTGTCCAGCAGCGTCAATCCGGTGAACACGCGCATCGTCAACTGCTTCTCGACGGCGGTCAGAGTTGCCCACGACGGGATGTCGTTGGACACCGGCACCTTCTCGGGCAGCCAGAAATTACTGGTGAGACGCTCCCAGACTTCGGAGTCCTTGTCGTCCTGGACCCGATTCCAGTTGATCGCGGAGACACGATCGATGAGCTTTACCATGGGTGCCTACCTACAGGTCGATGAGCGAGAAGTGGGGACGAAGCTACGTGAAAAGTCGCTGACACGAACACTACCCGTTGTGTCCGACAGTTAAGGGAGGCACTACAAAGTGTGCTCGGAGTGTTGCCCGAGAACGACGGTGATCTCACCGGTCAACGGTCACCACCCCACCGAGCACGGGACCGTTCCGGCCTCGATGGCACCGACCAGTTGCGCGTGATCGCGCTCGTTCTGATCGGCGTAGGCGTGGGCGAACTCCACCATCGCCCGATCGACGTTGTCTCCGCGGCCGAGGTAGTCGGCTATCGCCTCTGCGTCACCACTTCGAGCGTGCGCCCGCGCGAGGACCTCACCGCATGCCGTGGCGAACTCGGTGAGGTACGGCCCGATGATCTCGCCGTCGGGAATGACCTTCATGTCCCGGAACTGCCGAACGTAGAAATTCATCGACTGCTCCCCCCGACCGGCCTCCGGCCTTCCCGGCACCGACGTCCACCCTACGAACATGTCGGTGGCGCTCTGCAGCATTCGCTGCCCGTTGACCACCCGGGCACCGTGATTGTCGTACGCGCTCGGCTCGAGAAACTTCTCGAACACCGACGGCCCTGCCTGCTTGATCTGCAGGAAGAACGGATCGCGAGTCCGCCGTTCCTCCAACAGGGCCAGATAGACCCGCATTCCGACACTCCCGACGCCGACCACCTGGCGAACCACGTCGAGAACTCGAAATCTGGACAGCAGACTCCAGATGTGATCGTCGACCGATTCGCTGTAGCCGGCGATCACCGCCTGCACCAGATCGATCTGAGAATCTCCCACATGAGTGCGAAACGGGGAGTCCTCGCGAATTCGCCGACGGCCGTCCCTCGTCTCGGTGAATTTGCGGGACGCCCCACGACTGGTGCGACGCTCGGCCTTCGTTTCGATGAGCTTCTCGGCGTGTCGAGCGATGCCCGAGGAGAAATGCCCGAGCAAACCTGCCACGTCGATCCGGTCGTACCAGATGTCGATCTCGGGAATGTTCGCGTACGCCCGCATCTTTCGGCAGTACGACGCCGTCATCGCGGCGACCGCACGATCGGAACGCGGCAAGGCCACACCGTTCTCGCGTCCGAGAACCACAAGGGAAGTGGCAAGTCGTTTGAGGTCCCACTCGAACGGGCCGGGCAGAGTTTCGTCGAAATCGCGGAGGTCGAAATAGAGGTTTCGTTCCGGCGTCGCCCACAATCCGAAGTTCAACACGTGAGCGTCACCGCACAACTGCACCTCGATGCCGGTGTGCGGAGTCGACGCGAGGTCCGCGGCCATCACGGCGGCGGCACCGCGAAAATATGTCCACGGCGATGCGGACATCCGGGCGTACCGGATCGGCAGCAACTCCTGAACTCGTATCGCGTTCTGCGCAAGAACGGTCTCGAGCGCATCGTGGCCGCGCGTGTCGGGATCCCATGCCGCCAATCCGCGTCGAGGTACCCGACGGCGAGCATGTCGACCACGTGGCGATGGCCCGGAAGGAACCGAGTCCTTCCGAGCCATCGTCACGTCGACGTCGGATTCGACCTCGCCGTCCGCTTCGATGCCCATACCTGATTATGGTCCGCATCGCGCCCTGACATCACGGTATCGCCACAGGTCGACCGACCGAATCGCCTACAGCATGCAGGAGACGCAACCCTCGACCTCTGTGCCCTCGAGGGCCATCTGACGCAGACGAATGTAGTACAGCGTCTTGATGCCCTTGCGCCATGCGTAGATCTGCGCGCGGTTGATGTCGCGAGTGGTGGCGGTGTCCTTGAAGAACAGCGTCAACGACAGGCCCTGATCGACGTGTTGTGTTGCGGCAGCATAGGTGTCGATGATCTTCTCGTAGCCGATCTCGTACGCATCCTGGTAGTAATCCAGGTTGTCGTTGTCGAGGTACGGTGCCGGGTAGTAGACGCGGCCGATTTTGCCTTCCTTGCGAATCTCGATCTTCGAAGCCACCGGGTGAATCGACGAGGTGGAGTTGTTGATGTACGAGATGGATCCGGTCGGCGGAACGGCCTGCAGGTTCTGGTTGTAGATTCCGTACTCCTGCACCGACGCCTTCAGCGCGGACCAGTCGGCCTGCGTCGGAATGGTGACATCGGAGTCGGCGAACAACTTCGCGACCTTGGGCGTAGCGGGTTCCCAGACCTGGTCGGTGTACTTGTCGAAGAACTCGCCCGACGCGTACTTGGAATCCGGGAAGCCCTTGAAGTACTGGCCGCGCGCCTTCGCCAGCTGGTTCGACGCCTGAATCGCGTGGAACAGCACGGTGTAGAAGTAGATGTTGGTGAAATCGATTCCCTCGGTGGAGCCGTAGTGGATGCGCTCACGGGCGAGGTAGCCGTGCAGATTCATCTGCCCGAGGCCGATCGCGTGAGAATCGTTGTTGCCCTGCTCGATCGACGGCACGGAGAAGATGTGCGTCTGGTCCGAGACCGCGGTCAGACCGCGGATGGCCACGGCGATGGTCTTACCGAAATCGGGTGAATCCATCGTCTTCGCGATGTTCAGCGAGCCCAGGTTGCACGAGATGTCCTTGCCGACATGGCTGTACGAGAGGTCGTCGTTGAACGTCGACGGCGTCGAGACCTGGAGAATCTCCGAGCACAGGTTGGAGTGAGTGATCTTGCCCTTGACCGGGTTCGCGCGATTGACGGTGTCCTCGTACATGATGTACGGGTAGCCGGACTCGAACTGCAGCTCGGCGAGAGTCTGGAAGAACTCACGCGACTTGATCTTGGTCTTACGAATCCTCTTGTCGTCGACCATCTCGTAGTACTTATCGGAGACGTCGATATCGGCGAACGGCACTCCGTAGATGCGCTCCACGTCGTACGGCGAGAACAGGTACATGTCCTCGTTCTTCTTCGCCAGCTCGAACGTGATGTCGGGGATGACGATTCCGAGGGACAACGTCTTGATGCGGATCTTTTCGTCCGCGTTCTCACGCTTGGTGTCGAGGAACTTGTAGACGTCGGGGTGATGTGCGTGCAAGTACACCGCGCCCGCGCCCTGGCGAGCACCGAGCTGGTTGGCGTACGAGAACGAGTCCTCGAGCAGCTTCATGATCGGGATGACACCCGAGGACTGGTTCTCGATGCGCTTGATGGGCGCGCCGGCCTCGCGAATGTTGCTCAGCAGCAAGGCAACTCCGCCGCCGCGCTTGGACAGCTGCAGAGCAGAGTTGATGGAGCGGCCGATGGACTCCATGTTGTCTTCGATGCGTAGCAGGAAGCAGGACACGGGCTCACCGCGCTGCTTCTTGCCGGAGTTGAGGAAGGTGGGCGTCGCGGGCTGGAAACGGCCGGCGATGATCTCGTCCACGAGATCGGTGGCCAGGGCTTCGTCACCGGCTGCGAGTGTCAACGCCACCATGCACACGCGGTCCTCGAAGCGTTCGAGGTAGCGCTTGCCGTCGAACGTCTTGAGCGTGTACGAGGTGTAGTACTTGAATGCACCGAGGAACGTGGGGAATCGGAACTTCTTCGAGTACGCGTGGTTGATCAGGAACTTGACGAACTCACGTGAGTACTGATCGAGAACCTCGGGCTCGTAGTAGTTCTCCTCGACCAGGTAGTCCAGCTTCTCGTCCAGGTCGTGGAAGAACACCGTGTTCTGGTTGACGTGCTGCAGGAAGTACTGATTGGCAGCCTCGCGGTCCTTCTCGAACTGGATCTCGCCATTGGGGCCGTAGAGATTGAGCATCGCGTTGAGGGCGTGGTAGTCCATGTCGCCGTCGCCGCGAATGGTTGCGGGCGCGGGTGCTGCGTCGGTGATGGTCGGTGCCACGGCGATGCTCCTACTGGTATGTGGTGGGTGGTGCTCTAGTGCGTGTGGGCGGCGCGTCGGACTTCACGTTCCCAGAAGTCCTCCAGTCCCTCGCGGACTCGCACTACGTCCTCGGGGGTGCCCATCAACTCGAATCGGTACAGATACGGAACCGCACATTTCTGCGAAATGACATCTCCGGCAAAGCAGAACGAATCACCGAAATTGGTGTTTCCGGCAGCGATGACCGCTCGTATCAACGATCGGTTGTGCTCGTCGTTGAGGAACTTGATCACACGCTTGGGGACATAGTTGGTATCTCGCCCGGCGTAGGTGGTCCCTCCCCCGTACGTCGGAACGACGAGAACGTAGGGGGAATGGACTCGAAACGTCCCGTCGGGATCACGGAGCGGAATGCGCGTTGCGGGGATGTCCAGCTTCGAGACGAAGCGATGCGTGTTCTCGGATGCGCTGGAGAAATACACCAGTGAGTGGGAAGACTGCGGTTGCGAACTCACCGCTCACTCACTTTCTCGTTCTGTTCAAGCAGCGTTCGCTGCGAGGGTCTTGATGCGATCCGGACGAAAGCCGGACCAGTGATCGTCACCGGCGACGACGACAGGAGCCTGCAGGTAGCCGAGAGCCATGACGTAATCACGCGCCTCCGGGTCCTGCGAGATGTCGACGACCGAGTACTCGATGCCGGCTTTGTCGAGAGCGCGGTAGGTGGCATTGCACTGAACGCAGGCGGGCTTGGTGTAAACGGTGATGCTCATGGTGTCCCTCTTTCCGTTGTCGCCATCGGGTGCACCGAGGGCGACCGATGTGCTCTGCGTATGGCACCGAGAACATCTCCCGCTCAGGGCGACTTCGACCTGCTCGAACCCGCTTTCGCTGGTTCTTCGAGTTGTGGCCTCTCGGTCGGACAAACACTACACCTAGTGTCCGACATCTGACTACAACACGAGATGTTGCGAACAACATGCTTGGTATTCGCTGGTCACGGCGTTGCCGGCGGATGATCGGCGCGTCACCCCGGCGTGTCGCAGATCACACGTTGCGGGTGTCATCGGTCACTACCCGCCGTCGTACCGACCGTGACGTCCCCCTACGACGACCGCTCCCCTCACGCACGAGAACGGCCCCTCGGAATGGCTCCGGGGGGCCGTTGTCGTCGGATGCGCGATCGTCAGCGTTGACGCGCCTTGAATCGCGGCTCTTTCTTGTTGATCACGAACACCACCCCGTGGCGGCGGACCACCTGCGCACCTGGCTTGTTCTTGAGCGATTTCAGAGAGTTTCTCACCTTCATGAACCCACTCTACATGAAAACGATTACCGATACCATATAGGGATCAGGCGCTCACGAGGTCGTTCGAAGCCTTGACCAACTCGGCCACCACGTGTCCGATCTCTCCGGACACCTCGGCGTTCTCGCTCGGGTGAGCCGAGCCGAACTTGTCCATGGTGCCGCCGATGGAGAGCTGGACGTCCTCGAGCACCGACCCACCGGCGATGCGAACGGCCTTGCTCGTGTCCTCGTGCGCCCATTTGGCACCGTTGCCACTGGGCGATGCGCTGATCACGACGACAGGCTTGCCGACCATGGCACCTGCACCGTAGGGACGCGAGAGCCAGTCGATGGCGTTCTTCAGCACGGCAGGAATGGTGCCGTTGTATTCGGGCGTGACCAGCAGCAGGGCCGACGCCTTCTCGGCAGCAGCCCGCAGAGCGAGCGCGGCAGCCGGCACGGAACCTTCGACGTCGATATCCTCGTTGTAGAAGGGGACATCTCCGAGTCCGTCGTAGACCACGATCTCGGCACCGGCGGGTGCCACGGTGACAGCAGTCTCGGCAATCTGCTTGTTCACCGATTCGGCGCGCAGGCTTCCGACGAGAACGAGTACGTGAGCGTCTGACATGAGATCTTCCTTCGAAAGTTCGGATGACGTGATCGTCACGTCAATTCATACCATTCAAACGGACCATGGTCCACTTATGTTCCCCGGCAGGGTAGGCTGAATCCCGTGACCGGCCCGATGCTGCCCATTGCGGGTGAGGACTCCGAACGATGCGATGCAGCACGCAACCGTCGGCTGTTGCTCGACGCCGCGGCGGATCTGGTGGCGACCATCGGAGCCGACGCCATCACCATGGACGCGGTGGCGACCAAGGCCGGAGTGGGCAAAGGCACCGTGTTCCGCCGTTTCGGCAACCGCGCCGGGCTGATGCGAGCGCTTCTCGATCACACCGAGCAGAAGTTGCAACGCTCGTTCATGTTCGGCGATCCACCACTCGGTCCGGGGGCCGATCCGATCGACCGACTCGTCGCCTTCGGCCGGGCTCGGCTCGAGTTCGTCAACGTTCAGGGCGAGGTGTTGCGCGCTGCCGAGACATCGGCCGACGCGCGCTACTCCGCTCCGGCGCACATGGTCAACTTCACTCACGTCCTCTCGCTGCTCCGCGCAGCCGGTGTGGACGGGGATCTCCCACTGCTGACGCACTGGCTGCTCACACCACTCGAAGCCACCCTGGTGCTACACCAGTACCGCGATCTCGGAATGCCGATGGACCGGTTGGCCGACGGCTGGGAAGACTTGGTACGCAGAGCAACTCGCCCTCGGTAGCTCGCCCGACTCAGATGTTCTCGACCGCCACGGCCGCGGTGTGCAACGCCACACCGTAGGAGCGCCCGTGCCCCGCTGCATGGACGGCGAGTGGGTGCAATTGGTGTAGTGGAATCCGCTCTCGCCACCCTGCTCGCAGCGGATGTACCGTCTCGTACCCGTCGACGATGCCATCCATGAACGGGCACCCGAAAAGCGCCAACATCGCCAGATCGGTCTCACGGTGCCCGCCGTGCGCAGCCGGGTCGATCATCACCACGCCTGCCTCGGTCCAGAACACGTTGCCGCTCCAGAGATCTCCGTGAATTCGGCTCGGCGGCTCCGCATCGTCGAAGTCCCCGCCCGCGACGCGTCGGCATGCAGATTCGACGGTGGCAGCCTCCGTAGGCGTCACGGTGCCCGCGTCGACGGCGATTCGCAGAAACGGCAGTACCCGTTCGGCTGCGTAGAACTCACCCCACGTCCGGTGCACCGAATTGCTCATGGGCCGAGCCCCGATGAACAATCGGCCGGGGAACGGCGCACCGTCGGAGCCGACGGGCGGTGCCCCGAATCCGGCAGCTCCACCGTTGTGCATTCGCGCCAACACTCGACCGAATCTTCTTGCCGCAGGCAGCGTCGGATGCGCCGCGATCAGGCGCTCGAGTTCGATGTGCGTCGGCCCGTGCCCGAGGACTCGGACAACGGGCGCGCCCGCCTCGCCGAGCCAGTGGAGCCCGGTTGCCTCGGCGGCAAAGAAGTCGGGATGCGCCTGGGGGTTTCGTTTGACGAACGTATCGGAGGGTCCACTCACGAAGATCGACCCTACGCACGGCGTGTGCGCACGGCCGCAGACCTGCCGACGTCGTTAGTATGAGCTGATGGGATTCATCAACTCGGAAGTGCGCACGAGCATCACGCGTGAGCTGGCAGTGCAATCGACCATCGATCCGGTCACGGAGGTTCGCCGGAGGGTGGATTTCCTCAAGGATTACCTGTCGTCGACCCCTGCAACGGGCTTCGTGCTCGGTATCAGTGGCGGACAGGACAGCACACTCACCGGCAAGCTCGCCCAGCAAGCCGTGACGGAGCTGCGAGCCGACGGCCACGAGGCCGAGTTCGTCGCCGTTCGACTCCCCTACGGCGTACAGGCCGACGAGGACGATGCGTCGATCGCGCTGCGGTTCATCGACCCCGATCGAACCGTGACGGTCAACATCAAGGCTGCTGCCGACGCGTCGGCGGCCGCCACGGCAGAAGCATTGGGCACCACCGAGGTCCGCGATTTCGTTCGAGGCAACATCAAAGCTCGCCAGCGCATGGTCGCGCAGTACGCCATCGCCGGAGAACTCGGCTACGTCGTGGTCGGTACCGACCACGCTGCCGAGGCCGTCACCGGGTTCTTCACCAAATTCGGTGACGGCGGTGTCGACCTGACTCCGCTCACAGGCCTGAGCAAGCGTCAGGGTGCCGCTCTGCTCCGTGAACTCGGTGCGCCGGAAAGCACGTGGCGAAAAGTCCCCACTGCAGACCTCGAGGACGATCGTCCTGCACTGCCGGACGAGGAAGCACTCGGCCTGACGTACGAGCAGATCGACGACTATCTAGAGGGCAAGGACGTATCCGACGACGTCGCCGACAAGCTGGAGAAGATGTTCATGGCGACCCGCCACAAGCGTGCGGTGCCGGTGACCCCGTTCGACGACTGGTGGAGGAGCTCCCACTGAGCCGGGCGATCGGACGCCGAGCCGAACCCGACGATCAGCCGCCCGCGAACGGCGGCAGCACGTCGACCCTGCTGCCGATCGCACGGCCCAGATCGCGCGTGAGATCGTCTCCGACGAGATAGGCCGACACTCGCAGGATCGGGTCCATCGGCGCGCCGTGCAGGGACCGAATCACCTCTCGCAGGTCTGCGAGAGTGGCTCCGACGGGCACGGTGACGTACTCCGAGTCGCACCCCGACGCGTCGACCGCGGCGGCGAAGTACCGCACTTCGACCTCGGTCGAGGACCCCGTGTCCCCGTTCGACTGCACGTCAACCACCGATCGCTCCCATACTGCGGGTCGGTGGCACGAACCCCTCGGCGTCGATACCGTGTCCGGCCCATTTGTTCCACATCGCCCCGCGCCACACGGCGGCCAACTCGTCGTCGGTGGCACCGCCCCGCAGCGCCGCGCGCAGATCGGTCTCGTCGTCGCTGAACAGGCAGGACCGAATGGTTCCTTCGGCGGTCACTCTCGTGCGGTCGCAATCCCCGCAGAACGAGCGCGTCACCGACGCGATGATTCCGACGGTGGCGTCGGTGCCGTCGACGCTCCATTCCTCGGCCGGTGCCGACGGATCGGCGCGCCCCACCTCACGCAGGTCGAACTCGGTGGACAGCTCGTCGAGCAAGGTCTGGGCGTCGATCATGTTCGCGCGAGCCCACTCGTGGTCGGCATCGAGAGGCATCTGCTCGATGAAGCGGAGGGCCACCCCTTCGTCGAGACACCAGCGCAGTAGATCGACCGCGCCGGACAGCGTGTCACGCATCAGAACCGCATTGATCTTCACCGGACCGATGCCCGCTCGCTTCGCCGCTCGGATGCCGGCCAGCACCGAGGGCAGTCGGTCGCGTCGGGTCAGTCGCGCGAAATCTTCGCGGTCGACCGAATCCAGGGAGACGTTGACCCGGGTGAGCCCGGCATCGGCCAATGCCGCGGCCCGATGCTCCAGACCCACAGCGTTGGTGGTCATCGACAGCGGTACACCTGCTGCGGCATCGGAGCACAGTCGCAGAATCTCGTCGAGGTCGCGGCGCATGAGGGGCTCGCCACCGGTGAACCGCACGTCGCGTATACCCAGCAGCCGCACGGACACCGACACCACTCGCGCGATCTCGGCCGGCGTGAGCAGGTTCGCGGCAGGAATGGCCGGAAGCCCTTCCTCCGGCATGCAGTAGGTGCACCGCAACGAGCACTTCTCGGTGATGGATATACGCAAGTCGCGCGCGACTCGGCCGAAGCGGTCGATCAGATGGGGTACATCCGGCCGATCCGCCACGGAATTCACCTGCGGCGACCGATCGGTCGGAGCAGCACCGCCGAACACCGGAATGCCCAGCGAGGTGACACTGTCCACCGTCACCTCGAACCTCACCTTCGTCGATCTCGATCACGCCTGTCGCAGACGTGTCTACCCAGTATGCCGCAGCCCACACTCGCCGGCGTTGTCGGCGTGCTTAGGATTGGCACCCATGACTGCTGAGCACAAGCGCGCGATCACCGGACCAGCGCAGTGAGCGCCGTATCCGTCGAGGAGCACGCCGCCGCGGTCGAGACTCTTCTCGCGGCGCTGGGCACCAGAACTGCGCAGCGAATCCCCCTGGCCGAGGCCCTGGGACGAGTCTCGTTCGAGGATGTGCGGTCGCCGGTCGACCTACCGCTGTTCCGAAATTCGCAGATGGACGGCTACGCAGTCGATTCTCGTTCCGTCGCCACGACCCCGGTGACGCTGGAGGTCTCGACGATCATCGCCGCAGGACCTACTGAATCGGCAGTTCTCGCTGCAGGTAGCGCGGCGAAGATCATGACCGGCGCGCCCATTCCCGACGGGGCCGACACCATCGTCCCCGTCGAGGACACCACGATACCGGCGCAAGGTTCGGTGACGATCGAACGAGGCCGCGGCGCAGGTGAATTCGTTCGTGAACAGGGAAGCGACGTACGCGTCGGAACAGTTCTGGTCGAGGCCGGGCGAGTACTCGAACCCCGACACATCTCCGTTCTCGCGGCTGTCGGTTTTGCCGAGGTCGCCGTGCGTTCGCGCCCTCGCGTCGCCGTCGTGACCACCGGTGCCGAACTGGTCGATGCCGGATCGACTCTCACTCCCGGCCAGATCTACGACTCGAACGGCATCACTCTCGCGGCGCATCTGCGGGCCAGTGGCGCGGAAGTGATTGCGGTTACGCGTAGCTCCGACGACCCGAGGCGATTTCGCGAGGTCCTCGACGAGGCAACACGATCGGCGGAACTGATCATCACGTCCGGCGGCGTCTCGATGGGCGACTTCGAGGTGGTCAAGGACGTACTCCGGCCGCTCGGCGGCACCTTCGGGTCGGTCCGCATGCAGCCGGGCGGGCCGCAGGGCATGACCTTGTTCGACGGTATTCCTGTGCTCAGCTTCCCCGGCAACCCCGTCAGCACCGTTGTTTCGTACATCATGTTCGCGCGCAACATAGTTCGGCGAGCAGCCGGTCTTACACCGGTGCTTCCGAGCACAGCGATCTTGCACGAATCCATCGTGTCACCGCCGGGCCGTCGACAGCTTCTCCGTGGCCGATTGCGTGACGACGGCCGGGTACAGCTCGTGGCAGGCCCGGGCTCCCATCTGGTCGCGGCGCTGGCATGGGCCGACGTTCTGATCGACATCGACTCCGAGACAACCGAACTCGCCGAAGGATCCCACGTGGAGGTATGGCCGCTGTGACCACCGACGCCCCGCACACCCATCTGTCTCATCTAGACGATCAGGGCCGCGCTCGCATGGTCGATGTGGCACACAAGAAGGAGACCTCGCGTACGGCCGTCGCCGCCGGTGAGTTCGTCACCACTGCCGAGGTCATCGCGCTCGTGCGCGCGGACGACATGCCCAAGGCCGATGTACTCGCCACTGCCCGCATCGCGGGCATCTCGGCGGCGAAGCGGACGTCGGAGTTGATCCCGCTGTGCCATCAGCTCGCACTCTCGTCGGTGAAGATCTCGTTCGGTTTCACCGACTCGTCCATCACGGTCGAGGCCACGGCGCGCACCACCGGACGAACCGGGGTGGAGATGGAGGCCCTGACTGCGGTCGCGGTCGCCGGACTGACGCTGCACGACATGGTCAAGGCCGTCGACCCGGGTGCCACGATGAACGGCGTCCGACTGATCACCAAAGACGGTGGCAAGCATGGCCATTGGCAGCGAGACGGGGAACCGGTCACTCCCGCCACCGACGCTGCCCCGACGCTCGACACGACGCGATCCGCAGTGGTGCTGGTGGCCTCCACCGGCGGCGCGAACGGAACCCGACCGGACACCACCGGCCCCACCATCGCGTCCTGGTTGACCGATCGAGGCTTCACCGTGCGCGGTCCGCTGGTGTACGCCGACGCCGACATAGCAGTGGGCCTGCAGGACGCGTTGCGCGGCGAACCGTCGTTGATCGTCAGCACCGGTGGCACCGGTGTATCCCCCACCGATGCGACTCCCGAGGCAACTGCCGCTCTCCTGGACATCGACATGCCGGGGATCGCCGACGCGATCCGCACCCGCGGAACGTCCGCGACGCCACACGCGGTGCTCAGCCGAGGCGTTTCGGGGCTCATCGGCCGCACGCTGACAGTCAATCTGCCGGGCTCGCCGGGTGGTGTCAAGGACGGTCTCGCGGTTCTCGATCCACTACTCGACCATGTGTTGGCCCAGATCGCCGGAGGAGGACCCCACGATGAGTGAACTCGTTGCACGCATTTCCAGTGAACCGTTGAGCACCGCCGAAGTGGAGGCAGCCGTTCAGGATTCACGCCACGGTGCAGTCGTTCTGTTCAGCGGGATAGTCCGCGACCACGACGGTGGCCAGGCGGTGGAAACTCTCGAATACCGCGCCCATCCCGATGCCGAACGTTTCTTGAACCGATGCTGCTCCGAGGTCTCCGCCGAGACCGGCCTCGAGGTCGCTGCGGTACATCGCGTCGGAGACTTGCGCGTCGGAGACCTCGCGCTCGTGGCAGCCGTCGGATCGGCCCATCGCGCGGAAGCGTTCGAGGCCTGCGCGCGATTGGTCGAACGCATCAAGGCCGAGGTCCCGATCTGGAAGCGGCAGGGATTCGAGGGCGGACGCACCGAGTGGGTCGGACTGTAGGAGTTCTACCCGGCGTCCAGGTAGCGGTGGACGGGGAGCATCGACGACGCATCGCAGTGCTCGTTGGGCGCACGCACACACGCGCGTAGTCGTTTCTCGACGGCCGCTGCATCGAGGTCGGTACCGATCAGCACCAGTGATGTCTGTTCGGCCTCACCGCGCGCCCACGACGTCGCTTCGAACCGAATGTGTCGACCAACGGTGTGCACGATGAACTTCTGCGAATAGCCCGGTACGGCGAAATGCACGACACCTTTGATGCGGTAGAGGTTTCCGGTGGGATTCTCCAGAAACTCGATCATTCGTCGCGCTTCGATGGGCTCGGTGCTGACGAACTCGGTGTGCGAGTACTGGGCATGCAGGTGACGCTCATGGTCGTCGTCGACGCTGTGGTTGTCGTCGCTGTGGTTCTCCCGTAGGAGCTCGTCGAACGACAACTGAACGGGGATCGCCGATTCGACAGACAGGTCGTCCCGACGGTCGAACAGCAGCAGCGGATCCACTCGACCGAACGCGACAGGGACGACGGGGACGTCCCCCACGATGGACCGCACGGTGGACACGACCGCGGAGCGGCCGGACTCCGAGACCACATCCGACTTGTTCAACACCACCAGATCTGCCAACTGCAGATGCTGGTCGATCTCGGGATGCAGTACGCGGGTCTGCGGAAATTCCACCGCGTCGACCACCCCTACGAGCCCGCCGTAGACGATGAACTCGTTCTCGCTGCCTCGGACCATTCGGATCAGATTGCGAGGTTCGGCGAGGCCACTGGCTTCCACCACGATGACATCGATCGCCGAACGGCGATGCGCGAGGGCGTCGAACATCGCGTCCATGTCGCTGATGTCGACCGCGCAACAGATGCATCCGTTACCGAGGGAGACCATCGAGTCGACCTGTCCCGCCACGAGTATGGAGTCGACATTGATCGCTCCGAAATCGTTGACCACGACGCCGATTCGAATCCCCGCATCGTTACGCAACAGGTGATTGAGCAGAGTCGTCTTGCCCGCGCCGAGGAAGCCCGCGACTATCACCACCGGAATTCTTCGACGCGTCACGGCGTCCGAGACTACCGGGCAGCGAGAATCTGTTTCAGCAGGCCTTGCGCGAAAGTGGACACACTGCTGACGTTCTCCGGGGTCGCGAGCCCCTTCAAACCGTCCACTCCGAACGTCTCGATGTACGGAGAGACGCTTTCGAGCAATCGCGAGAGCGCGCTACGGCCCTCCACAGCGGTCTTCGTTCCGGTGGTCGAAGACGTGCTGGGCGCAGCGGTGTCGGTCGCCTTCACAGCAGGGGCGGCTGCAGTCGTCGTCGGGGCGGTCGCATTCTCCGCGGCCGGGGTGGACTGAGCCTCTGCACCGAGCAAATAGTCGATCACTCCGGTCGAAATTGCGATCGCGTGCTTCAACTGACCGTCGGAGCTCTCGAGAAGGGCCGCGTCGTCGGGGTTGGATCCGTTGCCCATTTCGACGAACACCAGAGGGACTGTGGTCAATGCCGGCCCGGCCACATCCGAGCGCTCCTGGATTCCCTCGTCCACGCCTGCGTAGTTCGCCGGGGCGAAGCCGGCCCGAACGTACGAGTCTCGCATCAGCTTCGACGCCGAACGTCCTCCTTCGGACTGGGCTGTGTCGGCCGCTGCGTTCGGAATCGGCAACGTGGGCACGATCAGATGAAATCCGTGCTTACCGGTATCGGTTGCCGTGCTCGTGGAGTCCGCGTGAATGCTCACCGCGACGTCGGCTCCGGACTCGCTCGCTGCACGCGCCCTGTCGTCGACGCATCCGCCCCACCCAGAGTCGTCGGCACGGCTCGTCTTCACCGTGGCACCCAGGCTCTCCAGACTGGACCGAACGAGTTCGCTGACCTTCCAATTGATCGTGTGTTCGGGCACGCCGTCCACGGTGGTCATTCCGGTGGTCTGGCAATCCTTCGTCCCGCCGCGTCCGTCGTCCACCTGACGCTGCAGGTTCTCCGAATGTGCGGTGCCCTGGTGACCCGGGTCGAGGAAAACCGTCTTACCCGACAACTCGCTACCGGTAGTCGACGGTGACGGGGTGGACGGGGCAGCCATGGCAGGAGCGGCGACGATCACACCCGCACCGAGCATTCCCGCGCATATCAGAGCCGCTGTTGCCGACCTGGTGATTCGTGCAGATTTCATATGCTCTCGAGCGCACCGGAGTGACTGGTGGCGCTACTCCCCTCTCGGCCCCTCGGTTGCGCTGATCGGAGCGAGTCGCCGACACCACGGGACACACACGAAACAGCAGACACTTGCGCCTCAAGTGAACCAGATGTCGTCATCGACGCGCCTTGGATGATCTTTCGTTAGTGAAATGAGTGCGTTCCGTAATCGATCCGTTGCGAATGCGCCGCCACGTCGTACATCGATACGCCGGCTCCCCCACTCGAACCACCGCGAACCGACTCGGGGATGGAAAAGCGCCTACGAACCGGCCAGTCTGTCTTTGATTTCGATAAGGACCGAGATCGTATCGGGACAATGTTCTCGCCTACACCTCTGCGTTTCGGCGACCGCCCGATCCGATTCCCGACAATTCTGCGAATCGCGTAACAATTCCCCGGCCCGCGTGGATAAGCACATTGTTCGGCCGTATAGTCGTCTCAGTTCGATCTGGACATCCCCGCATCATCCCCTGCACCATTGGAGAGCTTCAGCATGGCCAGAAAAGTCTATGTGCAATTGGTCGACGACATCGACGAAAAACCGATCGAATCCGGTGGCGAACACATAACCTATTCGGTCAACGGGGTCAGCTACGAAATCGACCTGAGCGACAAGAACGCCAAGGAATTTCATCGCAAGCTCGACTATTACATCGAACACTCCACCAAGGTCGGTGGAAAGCGGACGAAGAAGTCGAGTACCTCTGCAACCGGTGCGAAGCGCGACGCCAATCAAACCAAAGCCATCCGAGAATGGGCCAAGGCGAACGGCCACAATATCTCCGCGCGAGGCAGAATTCCCGCCGAGGTCGAGCAGGCCTTCGACGCAGCCCACTAGCCACCGCTGACCTTCAGCACCGAAACAAGAAAAAGCGCCGCTCGAGAGCGGCGCTTTTTCGTTTCCTGAAACAGATCACGTCGGTGGAGCTAAGGGGACTCGAACCCCTGACCCCCACACTGCCAGTGTGGTGCGCTACCAGCTGCGCCATAGCCCCGAGTTACTGCGTGCGACCGTTCATGCGGTTGCTCGAACGAAGTTACACCATCGGTCGCAACAGCAACAAATCACCTGGTCCGGCCGATACCGAGAACTCGACCACCGGCCGCACCCACGGGAGTGGATCAGTTGATCGAGGCCAGCCATTCCGAGTCACCGAGCGCGTCGACCACCTGTCCGTCGACCAGTACCCCCGGCGTCCCGCGCGCTCCCGACGCCGCCAGAGCGTCGCGTCCGGTGTTCGCGTCCGCCACCGCGGCATCTCGTTCGGTTCCGCTGGCAATGCACTCCGTTGCCAGCTCGCTCGCTCCGGAGGAACGAGCGAGCTCCGCTAGTTCCGCATCGGTTCTGTCCGAGTCTGCGCCTTCGACCGGGCGGAATTCGGAGTCGAACAACCCGCCGTGAAAAGCGGAGTAGACCCGGGCGTTCTCCGTCGCTGCCACACAGTGGGACGCCGCGACGGCACGCGTCGAATAGTCACCCGAGGCCGACGACGGATCGAGAAAATTGACCAGGTGGTAATTCACCGAGACAACGCCATCGTCGATTTTCTGAGCCAACTCCTGGCCGTGCTTTGCTTCGAGATCGCCGCAGAACGGGCACATCGGATCTTCGTAGACATCGATCACGCGCTGCGCTCCCGGACGCGCCAGCTGCACCACGCCGTCACCTGGCAACGACAATTCGACCTCGGGATTCTTCACGGTTCCGTAGCCGTCGTTGCGTGGGGCGTCGCTTCCGCTCTGCCACATGATCGCGACCACGACGACTATCACCACCACCAAGAATGCGATACCGCCCAATACGTAGGTCACTGTGTTGGACGTCGCCTGTGGCGTGTGTTTCGTGCTCGTTGTCTTCTTCTGGCTCACAGAGCGAATACTACGGATGTGCGTGTCAGGTGCGCTCGCGCTCGAGGGTGTCGGGTACGCGAGACCACCAGAGTCCGGCCACCAGAAGGAGCGCACCGGTCACGGCGAAAGCCGGGCCGAACGAGACCCGCTCCACGATCATCCCGGCCACGATCGGGCCGATCACCGCACCCACGTCGGACGCCATCTGGAAGGCAGCCAGTACGGGTCCTCCGCGCGCCTTCGAGCCGATCACGTCGGCGACCGATGCCTGCTGGGCAGGGCTCATCAGGCCCGATCCGATTCCGGCGATCAACGACACCACGAGGAACAACACCGGATCGTGCACATAACCCATCACGACGGTGCCCAGGCCGCACACCGCCAACCCGCCCAGCATGAACGGTTTGCGTCCGCGTACGTCGGACAGGCGACCGGCACTGGTGAGAACCAGAGCATTTCCCACTGCGAACACGGTCAGAGCAATACCGACGAACACCTCGGATCGCTGCATCGCCTCGACGACGAACAACGGCACCAACGCCACCCGAACACCGAACACTGCCCAACCGTTGGCGAAATTCGAAGCCAACGCGGCCCGATAAGACGGGATTCGGAGAGCAGCGAGCAGCGACATCGTCGGCGGTGCGGAGCCCTTCTCCGGTTTGACGAGCTCGGAGTTGCCGAGGGTGAAATACACGACGCCGGCAGCGATCACGAGAGCCACGGCATAGATGACGAACGGCACCCGCAGACCGAAACCGACGAGCGCACCGCCGACGAGTGGACCACCGATGGTTCCCAACAAGAATGCGGTCGCGTACAGCCCGGAGATGCGGCCCCTACTGGTCGGTGGACTGATTCTGATCAGCAGTCCGAGAGCCGACACCGAGAACATCGTCGACCCGATTCCGCCGAGTCCGCGAAACACCAGCAGCTGCCAGTACGTCTGGGCCAGAGCGCACGCGCCGGTGGACACCGCGACGATCAGCAGTCCGATCAGGTACACGGGTCGTTCGCCGAGCCGCTGAACCAGAGCGCCACTGGCCGGTGCGAACAGCAACCGCATGAGAGCGAAAGCACTGATCACTGCCGACGCGGCCGTATACCCGACACCGAATTCTCGGGCGAACTGTGGCAGGGCAGGCGCAACGATGCCGAATCCGAGGGCGATGACGAACGCCGCCGATACCAGTACCCAGATCTCCGGTGGGAGTTTGCTTCCGGGTTGGAATGCCGGCTCGGAGGCCGAGCTGTCGTGGTCGGGTTGGGACGAGTCGGTCACGAGCTCTCGAGAGCGGACGACACCAATGCACGTGCTGCATCTTGGACCTCGGCGAGGTGCTCCTTGCCATGGAACGACTCCGCGTAGATCTTGTACACGTCCTCGGTTCCGGACGGGCGCGCAGCGAACCAGGCGCTCTCCGTCGTCACTTTCAGGCCACCGAGGGCAGCTCCGTTGCCCGGAGCCTCGGTCAGCGTTGCCGTGATCGGTTCGCCTGCCAATTCGGTGGCGGTGATCTGGTCGGGCGAGAGCTTGGCGAGAACGGCCTTCTGCTCGCGCGTGGCCGGTGCGTCGACGCGGGCGTACGAGGGATCGCCGAACTTCGCGGTGAATTCCCCGTACCGCTGAGACGGTGTAGACCCGGTGACTGCAGTGATCTCCGACGCCAGCAGCGCGAGGATGATGCCGTCCTTGTCGGTGGTCCAGACGCGACCGTCGTGTCGGAGGAACGACGCACCGGCGCTTTCTTCCCCGCCGAATCCGAGATCGCCGGCGAGTAGTCCGGGTACGAACCATTTGAATCCCACCGGCACCTCGAGCAGGCGACGGCCGAGGCCGGCCACCACGCGGTCGATCATCGACGAACTCACGAGGGTCTTGCCCACCGCCGCCGTAGGCGACCACCCCGGCCGATGAGTGAACAAGTAGTCGATGGCAACTGCGAGGTAGTGATTGGGATTCATCAGGCCACCGTCGGGAGTGACGATGCCGTGCCGATCGGAATCGGCATCGTTGCCGGTGGAGATGTCGAATCGATCGCGTGCAGCGATCAGCGACGCCATCGCGTTCGGCGACGAGCAGTCCATCCTGATCTTGCCGTCGGTGTCGAGCGTCATGAAGCGGAACGTGCCGTCCACCAACGGATTGACGACCGTCAGATCGAGGTTGTGTCGCTCGGCGATGGCGTCCCAGTAGTCGACACTGGCTCCACCGAGCGGATCGGCACCGATCCGAACACCGGCCGCGCGGATCGCATCGAGATCGACGACGTTGGGCAGGTCGTCCACGTAGGTGCCGAGGAAGTCGTACCGCGAGACGCTGCCCGCGAAGGCCTGCGCCAGCGTCACACGCTTGATGCCCGAGATACCCTCCCGCAGAAGATCGTTCGCTCGGGCAGCGATGACCGACGTCGCGTCGCTGTCGGCCGGTCCGCCGTGCGGAGGGTTGTATTTGAAGCCGCCGTCCCGAGGCGGATTGTGGGACGGAGTCACCACGATGCCGTCGGCCTTCGCCGCCGGGCCCGACTCGTTGTAGCGAAGGATGGCATGACTGACGGCAGGGGTGGGCGTGTACCGGTCCCCCGAATCGACCAGTACGTCGACGTCGTTGGCGGCCAACACTTCCAGAGCAGTCGTCCAGGCCGGTTCGGACAACGCGTGGGTGTCCCGGCCGATGAACAGGGGCCCGGTGATGCCTTGCGCAGCGCGGTACTCCACGATCGCCTGCGTCGTCGCCACGATGTGGGCCTCGTTGAACGCCGAATCCAGGCTCGACCCTCGGTGTCCGGACGTACCGAAGACCACCTGCTGACTCGGGTCCGACACATCCGGAACCCGCGAGTAGTACGCCGTCACGAGTTGCGAAAGATCCACCAGATCCTCCGGCAGTGCAGTGGTTCCAGCTCTCTCGTGCGCCACGATGCGCCTCCTCGTTGTGGTCGAACCGAACTCGATCGATGAATCGAACTCCTCGACAACCCTAGCGCCGCTGCCCCACCCGCGAGCTACTTGCTGGATCCTTTCGGCGGCCGTGGGAGGAAATAGCTGGTCCGCTGCTGGTATTCGCGATACCCCGGACGTTTCTCCATGCTGCGCTCCAGCAACCGTGCACCTGTGGCGAACACCAGGAAGTACGTCATCGCGATAGGAGACAGAAGTGTGAACACTCCCGGCCACGCCGACGCCGAAACGAGGAACAGCCCCCACCAGACTGCCGAGTCCCCGAAGTAGTTGGGGTGCCGCGTCCAGGACCAGAGACCACGATCCATGATCTTGCCCTTGTTCGACGCGTCGGCCTTGAATGCTTTCAACTGCGCATCGCCCACTGCCTCGAACGTCCATCCGAGCATCCAGACCAGTACGCCGAGTACGACGACGGTGGGGACCGATCCGTGTGCGACAGCGGATACCTGCAACGGCAGGGACACGAACCACAATGCAATTGCCTGCGTCAGATAGATTTTGCGCAGGGCATACAAGGTTTCGTTTCCGGTGGCCTTGGAGAGCAGTTCGGTGTAGCGCGGATCCTCACCCTGCCCGCGTGAGCGCTGAAAGACATGCAGTGCAAGACGAAGTCCCCATACGCCGACGAGCGCGAGCAGAAGCACTCGACGCCATAGTTCACCTGTTCCGGTCGCAGCCGAGATCAGCGCGATCAGAACGAAGCCGCCGCCCCACGTCACGTCCACGACGTTGTGCCGTCCGATACGCGCGCCGATGAGGGCGGTGACGATCATCAGGACAGCGGTACCGCCGAGGCTCGCCAGCGATACGGCCAGGAAGTCCGACCAGTTCATCCGGTGGTCGTCCAGGTCGGCCGCACCGGTTCCATGTCGGACGGCCCGTTCTCGGACCTGACCGCAAGGATCTGGTCGACGCCCATCCTGTTGTCGCGGAATGCCATTCCGCCGCCGATGAGATACAGCCGCCACACGCGGGCGACCTCTTCCCCGACCATCCCCACCACGTCGTCGAAGCGCGCCTCGAAGCGCTCGGTCCAGACGTCGACGGTTCGCACGTAATGCTCCCGAAGCGCGTGGACGTCGCGAACCTCGAGACCGGCCTCCTCGATCATTGCGACGGTCCGCCCGACCGGGCGCATGTACATGTCCGGCGCGATGAACGATTCGATGAATGCTCCGCCGCCGGGGTTGTCGCCTTCCCTCCGCGACATCTGCTGGATCAGCACGCGGCCGCCGGGCTTGACATTGGCATGCAGTGCGGCGGTGTAGGTCGGGTAGTTGGCCTCCCCCACATGCTCGCCCATCTCGATCGACGCCACCGCGTCGAACGGACCGTCCGGAATCTCCCGGTAGTCCTGGATTCGGATTTCGACGTTGCCCTGCAGTCCCCGGTCGGCGATTCGCTTGTCGATGAAGGCTTTCTGTTCGCGCGAGATGGTCACTCCGACGACCTGCGCTCCGTACTCCTGAGCCGCATGCAGGCTCAGGGACCCCCAGCCGCAGCCGACGTCGAGAAAGCGTTGCCCTGCGCGCTTGTCGAGCCCGATCTTTCGACACACGAGGTCGAGTTTGTCGCGCTGGGCGTCATCGAGGGTGTAGTCCGGCGCATCCGAGGTCCAGTACGCCGACGAGTACGCCATGTGCGAATCGAGGACCAGCTCGTAGAAGTCGTTGGACAGGTCGTAATGGTGGCTGATCGCAGCGCGGTCACGGAGCATCGAGTGCAGCCGCCCCTTCACCGCGGCCTGCGACACGGGCGGCGGTAGTGGGCGGCCGAACACTCCGAGATCCTTCGCCAGTCTTGCCAACCGCAGCAGCGACGCCGGCCCCGGTCGGACGGCCGAGAGTCGGCGCTCACGCACCACACCCCAGACGTGATCGAGAGCCGCGGCAAGATCCCCGTCGACGTCCAACTCCCCGGTGACGTACGCCTGCGCAGCACCGAGTTCGCCTGGGCTCCAGAGCAATCGACGAAGGGCGCTCGGGCTCCGCAACAGCACTCTCGGTGCCGAGTCATCGCCTGCGACGGATCCGTCCCACGCCTGCAGCCGGACGGGAAGCGGGCCACCCACCAGGGGTTCTATCAACTCGGCAATCCGATGCGCGACACCGCCACTGCGATGGGTCCGGTCCACGGAAAGTGTCGAGGTGGTCATCGGTTGTCCCTTCGGTCGAGCACGATCTGCTGAACATCGAGGTACCCGGATCGAAATCCGGCCTCCGAGTAGCACAGGTAGAAGTGCCACATTCGCGCGAACACCTCGTCGAAACCGAGATCGGATGCCTCGCTGCGGTATTCACGGAATCGACTGTCCCACAGAGCGAGGGTTCGCGCGTAGTGGTCGCCCATGGACAAGCGCTCGCGAACCCTGAGCGAGGTGTGCTGCTCGGTCACCTCCTCGATGGCCCGCACCGACGGTAGGAACCCGCCGGGAAAGATGTACTTGTGTACCCAGGTGTACGTGTTTCGGGTAGCCAGCATTCGATCGTGCGGCATCGTGATGGCCTGGAGGGCAACCCGCCCACCCGGCGCAAGCAACGAGTCGATCGTCTCGAAGTAGGTTCCCCAGTACTGATGACCGACGGCCTCGATCATCTCGACCGACACGATCGCGTCGTACTCGCCGTCGACCAGACGATAGTCGAGGAGATCGATCTGAATTCGATCTCCGTAACCCGCAGCGGCACAACGCTTCCGCGCCAGTTCCTGCTGTTCGGTCGACAATGTCACCGACCGTACCGTTGCACCACGAGCGGCCGCACGGATGGCAAGCTCACCCCATCCGGTGCCGATCTCGAGAACCCGGCTTCCATCGCCGACGCCCGCGCGGTCGAGAAGCCGGTCGATCTTTCGGCGCTGAGCGTCGGCGAGCTCCTCACTGTCGTTGTCGCTTCCCGCTCCGGCGAACAACGCACTCGAGTAGGTCATCGTCTCGTCGAGGAAGAGTTCGAAGAGGTCGTTCGACAGATCGTAGTGCCGTGAGATGTTGGATCGCGTGTTCTTGGTCGTATTCCGCTCGCTCCGTGGAGGTTTGGGAACATAAAGCCCTCGGAGGCGCTGCAGGGACTTCGGAATCAGCGACGCCATTCGCCGGGCGAAGACCTCGAGCACTGCAGTGAGGTCCTCGGCATCCCAGTCTCCGGCCATGTATGCCTCACCGAATCCGATGAGTCCACTGTCGCCGACCCGTGCGGCGAAGTCGTGTGGCCGATAGACGGTCATCAACGGGGCATCGGCCGAGCCGGCCCCGATCACTTCGCCGTCGGGCATCGCGACCCGGACCTGCAATCCCTCAACCGCACGACGGAAGAGGAAGTCGGCGACGGGCGCGGCGGCTGCAACCTTCATGCCACCGGGAACACGGGCGATCTGAGGCCAGACCCGCGCATCGACCGACGGGAGCGGACCGACAGCGGAACCACCGTACGGGTTCGACACAGAATTGGCTTTCGACACAGTTGTCATCTGTGGGCCCCTTCCTTCTGAATTCTTCGTTCCCCCGGAGGGGCAGGTTTCTGCACGATCTTCAGACCCCGCGCCCAGAGCCGAATGCCTTGCCAGCGGATCTGAACCACCACTCGCACGGGCGCAATCGGGATCTCGAGTGCGGTGCGGAGAATCGACCGCGTCGTCACCTCGCGTCGACGGCCGTCGACGGTCGCCACGAACGGAGGCTGACCGGGACGTTCGAGGACGATCGACAGGCGGAGCGCGGCGTCCGGCTCGGGCAGCTGCATGGAGTATTCGCCGTCGACGTCGTTGAACGGCGAGACGTAGAACTCCTTGGTCGTCCGTACTGCGCCGCGCCGATCGGTGTGCAGCAAATACCGGTATCGCTCGCCGTAGGTGTTGTGCACCTCGGCCACCACGCAGCGGAGGTCTCCCGCGCGGTCGTGACACCAGTACACACTCAATGGGTTGAACGTGTGTCCGAACACCCGCGCGCTGGCCAACATCGTGATCCGTCCGCCGCCCAGATCGATACCGCTCTCCGCCAGGAACGCATCGACGTTCTGACGAATGGTGGCGTCGGGGTCGCCCAGGTGATCACGTGAGTCGAACGATGCCAGCGGTCGCAACATCCGCGGCAACTCGGGGAGCGCGTCGAGGTCGACGAACCAGCTGTAGCTCTTGTACGAGAACGCGTTTCGAATCGGCGCGCGTCGCACGTGATCGATCCGAGTGAGATACAGCGCCGCTCCGTGTGCGCGGGTGGTCGGCAGAACGGACGTCAGAGCCACGTGGCCCCCACCCGTTGCGCAGCGCGCGCTCCGGACAACGCGCCGTCCTCGTGGAATCCCCAGCCGTGGTACGCCCCGGCGAACACAACCGTATCGGTGTCCAATTCGGGCAGACGACGCTGCGCTGCCACGGATTCGGGAGTGTACTGCGGGTGCTCGTAGGTCATGTCGTCGAGCACCGTGTTCGGGTCGATGCGATCCGCTCCACCGAGGGTGACCAGCATCCTTCGATCGGTGTCGTCCAACCGCTGCAACCTCGTCAGGTCGTAGCTGACCAGAACTCGATCGGGCCTGGCGCTACAGGACGGGAGGTGGTAGTTCCACGAGGCCCGCGCCCTGGTGTTCTTCGGCAACACGGACGAGTCGGTGTGCAGAGCAGTGTGATTGACCGAGTACGGCATCGCTCCGAGGATGCTGTGCTCGAGCGCAGTGGGTTCCGCGAGCATCTTCAGCGCGGCACCGGGATGGACCGCGATCACGGCGGCGTCGAACGTGCGCAGGTTGTCGTGGGCGTCCCGGATCTGCACGGAGCCCTCGGACCTGTAGACCGCGCGCACGGGGGTATCGAGCAACACCTCGTCGATGTGCGAAGCAACCCGGCGAACGTATTCGATGGACCCGCCCGTGACGGTGCGCCAGGTGGGAGATCCTGTGACGGTGAGCATTCCGTGGTGCTGAAGAAAAGAGAACAGGTAGCGAGCCGGGTAAGCGAGCGCAGTGTCCGGATCACACGACCACACCGCCGACACCAACGGCGTCATGAAGTGGGATTCGAAATATGCCGAGAAAGAATGGTCTTCGAGAAATGTACCGAGTGTGATCTCGGAATCCGCCGAGTCCGGGCTGTCCAGAAGTTCGGTTGCCAGCCGATGAAAACGTTTGACATCGAGCAACATCGACACGAATCGTGGTTTGAACACCGCCGTACGTTGCGCCAGGATTCCGCGCATGCCCTGGCCGCCCGAGTACTCGAGCCCGCACCCGTCGCAGCGCACGGACATACTCATGTCCGAATCCTGGGTGGGTACGTCGAGTTCGGCGAACAGCCGAAGCAGCGTCGGATACGTGCGGTCGTTGTGCACGATGAACCCTGTGTCGACGCCTACCGGACCGTTGGGGCCGGGGACATAGTGCGTGTCCGCGTGACCGCCGAGCCGAGAATCCGCCTCGTACAACGTCACCGACGAGTCCTTCGACAGTGCGTATGCGGCCGTCAGGCCGGCGATGCCGCTCCCGACCACCGCAATACGACGGCGCGTCACGACTGCCTGCCCATGCAGTCGGCCTTGGTATCGGCGGCAATGCCGAGGACGAAGTCACGCGTGGCCCTCGACCAGACCCGCGGATTGCGGAGCATGAAATGCCCACCCGGAACGGAAAGGTAGCGAGCAGTCGCCCCTCTGGATGCTGCTCTCTCGGTCGCACGGCGCGAGGTTCTCGGATCGGTCCACTTGTCGGCAGTGCCGTGTACGACGAGTAACGCATGATGCGCGCCGAATGCGTCGGCTTCCACACCCTCCGGCCACCACGGGGCCAAGGCGACGACACCCACGACAGAAGGGTCTTCGATCAGGGCAGCGGCGGTGCGGCCACCCATCGAATGGCCGACGACCACAACATGAACGTCAGGATGCTCCGCGCGGATTCGGTTCAGCGCCCACCGGGCGTCCTCGACCGGAGACCGTTCGGGGGCGTTCCAGCCGCGGAACCGGTACTGCAATTGCTGCACCGAAATGCCGCGTTCGCGTCCCACGCGCCGAAGCATCCAGGTGAACGGCCACATTCGCAGGCCGGCCAGATGCCACGGCCGACTGCGCGCCCGGCTCACGTCCTTGCCGCCGCCGAGGACCAACACGACCAGTGCAGGGTCGGACACCCGCCTGCCGGTGCGCAGTACTGGAGTCGGCTCGTTGCTCATGCCGGTTATTCGGCACCGAGGCCGCTTCGGGTGGGATCGGTCCGGACGGGGCGATTGTGACCTGTCCGACACAGAGAAGAAGACCGGGCCGAGAGTGTGTCTCTCGGCCCGGTCTTCTGCGGTGGAGCTGCCGGGAATCGAACCCGGGTCCTCTGCTGCATTGCCAGGGCTTCTCCGTGTGCAGTCCGCTATGTCTCTACTTGGATCTCCCGATCTCGCGAACAAGTCAGGATGACGATCCCAGCCACTGTTTGATGTTCCTCATCATCCCGCGGCCGGATGAATCGGTGAGCCCTCTAGCTGATGCCAGTACCCGGGCCGAGGGCAAACCCGGACTGACAGACACGCAGTCGCTACTTAGGCAGCGAGTGCGTAGTCGCGCTGATTGGAATCGGCGCTTATAAGGTTGCGATGACGCTTACGGTGGTCTCTCGCCTGCACCGACACGCTTCCCCTGACTCAACATACAAAGTCGAAACCGTTCAGCCCCGTATGTTCCCGAACACTGTGCCCGGGCTGTTCAGTGTAACGCCTCGCATGGACACATTCATCCCATTAACTTCTCGCACCGCGATCCGTGGCGTGCGATGCGGCATCCGCGTCCACCCGCTGCACCACTGTGCGCAGCATTCGGCGCGCCACGACCAACCGTGCCGGCAGCGAGGCGTACCAGACTGCGCGACCGGCCAGTCCACGCGGGAAGAACACCAACCGCTGCTCGATCGTCGGCTGCTTCGCGGTTCCCCCGACCGTGAGGTCCAGCCACGCCTCGCCGGGCAGCCGGGTCGAGGACTTGAGCCGGGTGGTGTGTTCGGTGCCCGACGCCGACGCGTCGGGTCCGGTGGCGTCGCGATGCCAGCCGGTGAGCACGTCTGCGTCGGCCAATCGTTCCAACGCAGGCCTGATCGCACTCGACTCCGCCGTACTTCTGGCGACCCGAGTGTCGGTGTACACCACTTCCCCGGCCCAATCCGGGTCCGACGGAAGTGGATCCGACGGTGCCGCGGTACCGGTGGCGTCGGTCCACCTCGTCTCGACCTCGCCGTCGTCGATCTTGCGCAGCGCCAGCCGAACCGAATCGCGGTAGCCCGTCAGTCCGTTGTCCGGGCGGGGCACGACGGCGTCGATGTCCATCTCGTGACCGACGGCGTCGTACTGCAGCGATTCGATGAGCGGCATCGCCAAGCCGCGCGGAATGGGTGTGACCAACCCGATCCAATGGCCGGCCAATCGCGGTGTCAACACCGGAAGAACGATGATGCGACGCTGGCGCAGTCCCGCGACGTCGGCGTAGATGTTCATCATCTCGCCGTACTGCATGACGTCCGGACCACCGATGTCGAAGGTCCGGGATTCGGCGATCGGTGCGCTCGCGGCCCCGATCAGGTAGTGCAGCACGTCGCGGACAGCGATCGGCTGGATTCGATTGTGTACCCACCGCGGCGTGGTCATCACCGGAAGCCGGTTGGTCAGGTGGCGAATCATCTCGAACGACGCCGAACCCGATCCGATCACGACGCCTGCTTGCAGCACGACCGTAGGTACCCCCGACTCGATCAGAATGCGACCCACCTCGGCGCGGGATTTCAGGTGTGGCGACAGCTCTCCAGTGGGCGGATGCAGGCCACCCAGGTAGACGATCCGGCCGACGCCGCACTCGGCAGCAACGGCCGCGACGTTCTCGGCGCTGTCGCGTTCGGTATCGGCGAAATCGGAATGGCCTGCGGTGCCCATCGAGTGCACCAGGTAGTACATGACGTCGACTCCGGTCAGCGCCTCCTTCAGCGACTCCCGATCGCTCAGATCACCCTTGACGACCTCGACGTCCGCCGCCCACGGCACGTTGTCGAGCTTGCCGGGGGTGCGAGCCAGCACCCGGACCCGGTACCCCTCGTCGAGCAGACGCGGTGCCAGACGCCCGCCCAGGTATCCCGTGGCACCGGTCACCAGAACGCGGGGAGGGCGTCCGTCGTCCTGAGCCACGGGGATGTCGGACGGCGAATCGGAAGCTGTCATAAACGAGGTCATTACCCCCGAGCGGGCCAGTTCAACCTGCGAGGGCGATCATCGCGATCGCGCCGAGCGCCAACGCCATTCCGATCTTCTGCAGGGTGCCGACTCTTTCGCCGAGCATCACCATGGCCAACAACACCGTTGCTGCCGGATAGAGCGAGGCAATGACGCTCACCAAGGAGAGAAGACCGTCCTGATAGGCGTAGATCAAGGCGGCATTGGCAACCACGTCGAGCACACTGACGAACGCCGCAAGTTTGAGCACGCTGCCGTGCGGGGGCGAGAAGTGCCCGGACGCTAGAGCTACCACCCAGACCACCGCGGTTGCCGACGCACGCGACGCGGCAAGCGGCCACAGTCCACTGCCGTCGCCGATCCGGTGCAGAAAAATGAACGCAAAAGCGAACGTCACGCCCGAACCGACCGTCAACCAGGCCACGGTTCGGGTGAACTTCATCTCCCGACCGCCTGCCACTTCACCGGTCACCTCGTCCGGGGATTCCTTGCTGACCAGCACCACGGCCACCAGGGCGACTGCGATGCCGACGAACGCGATGATGCCGGGACGCTCGCCCATCGACAGCCCGACCAGTACCGGGATGCCGGCGACCAAGACGGCGGTGACAGGTGAGACCACGGCCATCGGACCGGCGGCGAGGGCAAGGTAGAACCACCACACGGCGACGCCGCCGGCAACACCCGAGGCCAACCCCCACAACATCGCCGACAGTTCGATCGTGCCGCCGACGAATGGAGCCACGAGCAGGACGATCACCAGCGACAGTGGGTACGAGACGATGACCACGCGCAGTGCCGCTACCCGGCGGGATGCGACACCGCCGACGAAATCGCTCACCCCGTAGCCCACAGCGGCTACCAGAGCGAGCAGGACAGCGGTCAGCGCATGCCCTTCACACGACGCCCCAGCTCACGAGTCACTTCGCGTTCGGCGGTGCGTTTGGCCAACGACTGTCTCTTGTCGTAGTCCTGCTTGCCCTTGGCCAAGGCAAGTTCGACCTTGACCTTGCCGTCGGAGAAATACATCGACAACGGCACCAGCGTCAGGTTTCCCTCTTTGACCTTGCTTGCAAGGCGGTCGATCTCGCGACGGTGAAGGAGGAGTTTGCGGTTTCGACGTGGTGCGTGGTTGGTCCAGCTGCCGAGCGTGTATTCCGCGATGTGCAGCCCGCGCAGCCAGATTTCACCGTCGTCGACGGTCGCGAAGGCGTCGACCAGGGAGGCCTTGCCGTCGCGCAGGCTCTTGACCTCGGTCCCGACGAGGGCAACTCCAGCCTCGAGGACGTCGAGTATGGAGTAGTTGTGCCGCGCCTTGCGATTGGTCGCGATGGCCTTGCGGCCCTTCTCTCTCACTGCAGGGCCCTTTCTCGAGCGTTCGCCGCGTGGAGCGGTTCCACGGGCAACCGCTCCAGCATAGAACCGAACGGCAAGCGAATTTATTCGCGCACGTACAGGCGCAGCGTGATGTACGCCGTCACTGCTGCCATGCCGACTCCCACCAGCGCGAGGAACGGCGAGACGAGGAGCACGTCGCTGTTCGATATCCGGGCCAGAATGTTGGCCTGATACACGTCCGCGAGAACATCGTCGATGAACATGTTCTTCGCTGTGAACAGTCCGGCGATGGCGACCGCAGATCCGATCAGTGCGGCCACCACCGCCTCGAGCAGGAACGGCAGCTGGGTGTACCAGCGAGTGGCACCGACCAACCGCATGATGCCGACCTCGGTTCGTCTGGTGAACGCAGCGATCTGAACCATGTTGGCTATCAGAAGAATTGCGGCGATCGCCTGCACCGTGGCAATCGCGAAGGCAGCGTTCCGTACACCGTTGAGCACGCTGAACAATCGCTCGACCAGATCGCGTTGGTTGAGCACGCTCTGCACGCCCGGTCGATTCTGGAAGTTGTCGTTGATCACCCCGAACCGCTCGGGATCACTCAGGCGAACCTTGAACGACGCGGGAAAGCTGTCGGCACTGACCAGTTCGGCCAGTTCGGGCTGATCCTTGAACACTCGCTCGGTTGCGTCCTTCACCGCATCCTCACGATTGAGGTACTGCACCGAGACCACCGAAGGAGTGTTCTCCAGATCCGACCGCAGGGTGGCGCAGGTCTCCTGTGCGCAGTCGGCATCGGTTGCGGAGATGTCGTCCGTGAGAAAGATCTGGACTTCCACCCTGTCGAGGAAGATCTGTTGGGTCTTTCCCGCCATCTGCACCACGAGCAACCCGCCGCCGAACAGGCCGAGGGAAATGGCGGTCGTCAAGATCATGGCGATCGTCATGGTGATGTTGCGGCGAAGTCCGGTGAGGACCTCACTGAAGATGAAACTTGCGCGCATCGCGGAATCCGAGCCCTTCGATTCGTTCGGTCGAGAAGTCCGATAGGTCCTGGTCGGGTGTCGTCAGCGCCCGACGCCGTAGACCCCGCGGGCCTCGTCACGAACGACTCGTCCGTTGTCGAGTTCGACGACGCGGCGGCGCATCGAGTCGACGATGTGGTTGTCGTGGGTCGCCATCAGCACAGTGGTTCCGGTGCGGTTGATGCGCTCGAGCAGCAACATGATGTCCTGGCTGGTGTCCGGATCCAGGTTTCCGGTCGGCTCGTCCGCGAGCAGGACCAGCGGGCGATTGACGAAAGCTCGGGCAATCGCCACACGCTGCTGCTCACCACCGGACAGCTCGTTCGGCAGACGATCGGACTTGCCACCGAGTCCTACCAGGTCGAGAACCTCGGGGACGGTGCGCTTGATCATCGAACGAGGCTTGCCGATCACCTCGAGCGCAAATGCCACGTTCTCCACCACGGTCTTCTGCTGCAAGAGGCGAAAGTCCTGAAAGACGCAGCCCATGCTCTGCCGCAGCCGCGGGACGCGACGGGCCGCCAATCGGTTCACGTGGAAGTCGGCAACGTGAATGTCACCGGAGGTGGGCGTCTCCTCCTTGAGCAACAATCGCATGAACGTCGATTTGCCCGAACCGGACGGGCCGATCAGGAACACGAACTCACCCTTGTCGATGGAGACCGTCACCTTGTCCAGGGCGGGCCTGGTGGAGGTCTTGTAGGACTTGGACACATTCGAGGTGCTGATCACGGGTCGCCAGTGTAGTCCTTACCCGCCGGTAACCGTCGGAACCGTGCGGGTACCACGGCGAGTCCCGAGAGACGGTAAAGGCAGCGTCAGCGCGATGAAGTCGGTGCAGGCTGGGTGGGTATCAGCGACTGAATCGCCGGCGGAATCGGCACGCCGAACGGCGCGGTCGTCGTCGGCGGAACTGTCGTCGTGGTGGCCTGCTGTCCGGATTCCTCGACGGTTCCCGACTGCTCCGGATCGACGGTGGCCGATGGAGTCGGCGAGACCGTGGTTGTCGAGTATCGCGGCTCGGAGGTCTGGGGCTGGTTGTAGGGGGTGAGCTCGGACGGATCGACAGCGACCGGGCCCTCGATCTGTTGCTTGTCCCTCTCGGCGATATCTGCGCTGACCTGCCCGTAGAGCAGGCCCGTGAGCACAAAGCAGATACCGAAGGCCACGGTGGACGTGCGGACGCGGCCGTAGATCTTGGCCGGAATGCGCCACTGTCGCCAGTTGCGCTGCGGGCGTTCGGTTCCGGTATCAGGTGAACTCACTGGTCTTCCGTCCGATCTCGACCCGACGATTCCGGTGCGACCCCGGCCGTACTGACGTCGGGAGCAACGCTGATGCCCTCGGGACGCAGCGCGGCAGCCACCCGGACTCGAAGTTCTCGTCCCACCTGGAACTGCTTGCCGGGCAGTGTTCGCGCAACGAGGCGAACGTTGACCTGCCCCACCTCGATGCTCTCCACGCCCATCACGGTCGGTTCGTCGAGCAACAGCGGACGCAGCCGGGTGTCCGCGAACGCATCGCGGCCGACTGTGCGGAGCAGCGCATTGACCTGGGTGAGATCGGCGGTGCTGGGGACAGGAACATCGACGACGGCGCGCGCCCAATCCTTCGACAGGTTGATCGCCTTGACGATCTGCCCGTTCGGGACGGTGATGACCTCACCGTCGACGCTGCGGACCCGTGTGACGCGGAGCGTCACGTCCTCGACGGTGCCCTCGGCGTCCTCGGCTGACCCGTTGACGGCGATCTGCACGACGTCACCGAATCCGTACTGACGTTCGGTGATGATGAAGAACCCGGCCAGAATGTCCTGCACTACGCGCTGAGCTCCGAAGCCGAGTGCGGCACCGATGACCGTCGCGGGTGCCACGAGCCCGCCGACGCCGAATCCGAAGCGACGCAGCACTTCGATGGTGACCAGGATGTAGATGAGCGTGACCACGACCCAGGTGATGACCTGGGCAAGGGCGTGCCGGTGCTTGGCGGCCTCGGATCGCACGAGTGCATCGCTGTGCTGGTAGTTCTGATCGATGCGGGCAGTGATGCGAGACCCGGTCCAGGTGACGAACCGCGCGGCCAGAATTCCGCCGAGGATGTACAGAACGATCCCGAGGGCGTTCAGCTTCAGGTCGAGCGTCGGGTTCAACCAGCTTGTCATCGGATCGCTGGGGTGGAGCCTGCGCAATGACCGGTCATCTACTGCTCCCCTCGCATTCGCCATCGAATTCCGGATTCCAGAAATCCGTCGATGTCCCCGTCGAGAACAGTAGACGGATTGTTGACCTCGTACTCGGTACGCAAATCTTTGACCATCTGATACGGATGCAGCACGTACGAGCGCATCTGATTACCCCACGAGCTACCACCGTCGCCCTTGAGCGCGTCCATCTCGGCGCGCTCTTCCTTGCGCTTGACCTCGAGGAGCTTGGCCTGCAGCACTCGCATGGCAGAGACCTTGTTCTGCAACTGCGACTTCTCGTTCTGACAGGTCACCACGATGCCCGTCGGGATGTGCGTCAATCGAACGGCGGAGTCGGTGGTGTTGACCGACTGTCCGCCCGGTCCGGACGAGCGGTAGACGTCCACGCGAATGTCGTTCTCGGGGATCTCGATGTGGTCGGTGGTCTCGACGACCGGGAGAACCTCGACCTCGGCGAACGAGGTCTGGCGTCGACCCTGGTTGTCGAACGGGCTGATCCGCACGAGCCGGTGCGTACCTTGCTCCACCGACAACGTCCCGTACGTGTACGGAGCCTTGACGGCGAAGGTCGCACTCTTGATTCCGGCCTCTTCGGCGTAGGACGTGTCGTAGACCTCGACGCCGTAGCCGTGCTTCTCGGCCCAGCGGATGTACATACGCATGAGCATCTCCGCCCAGTCGGCGGCATCGATTCCGCCGGCTCCCGAACGGATGTTGACCAACGCGTCACGCGCGTCGTACTCCCCGGACAACAGGGTCCGCACTTCCATGGCTGCGATGTCCTCACGCAGGGATGCCCGTTCGGCGTCGGCATCGGCGGTGGCCGACGCGGCCGCTTCACCTTCTTCGCCCTCGGCGAGCTCGTACAGAACAGGCATGTCCTCCAGTCGCTGCCGAAGCTCCTCCACGCGGCGCAGTTCAGCCTGCGCGTGGGATAGCTGACTGGTCACCTGCTGCGCGTGTTCCTGGTCGTTCCACAGGTCCGGTGATGCGGCCTGGTGTTCCAGCTCGTCGATGCGTCGCCGCAGTTCCTCGACGTCGAGAACCGACTCGACAGTGGACAGAGTGGTGTCGAGCTCGGCCAGGTCTGCAGAAACGTCGGGATGCACGAGAGTCAAGGTTACCGGCACCCGAACCCTCGCCCGACCGCCCCCGAACCCGGACGGGACCGCCCTGGACGAATCGACACCGTCGTCGAGGGTTCGAACCGTGCTGATTTCAACTCTCGTCAGGCCACCGGGCGACTGCTAGTTTTCGGCTCATCGACATATTCGCATGTCGACATGCCTGTCACCGCCCGGTGTCGGCCACACCTGCAGTACACAGGAGCGTCGTATGACCGTCACCGATCAGTACCTCGACAACAACAAGGCCTACGCCGCCCAATTCGACGGTCCCCTGCCTCTGCCGCCGTCGAAGCACGTGGCAGTGGTCGCGTGCATGGACGCCCGACTCGACGTCTACCGCATTCTCGGTCTCGCCGACGGCGAAGCCCACGTGATTCGCAATGCCGGCGGTGTGATCACCGACGACGAGATCAGGTCGCTGGCCATCAGTCAGCGCCTGCTCGGCACCAAGGAGATCATCCTGATCCATCACACCGACTGCGGCATGCTCACCTTCACCGATGACGAGTTCAAGAAAGATCTGCAGGACGAGACGGGCATCAAGCCGAACTGGGCTGCCGAGTCGTTCACCGACCTGGACCGCGATGTTCGCCAGTCGCTCGCCCGCATCGAGCAGAGCCCGTTCGTCACGAAGCACGAATCCATTCGAGGCTTCGTATTCGATGTCGCAACCGGGAAGCTGAACGAAGTCACCGGATAGACCCCGCCACCCATATCGCCGCGTACGAGCAAGCCCGTGCGCGGCGATAGTCTTCTCCGGTGACCGACTACTCCGCCGATCTTGCCCTTGCCCTCAGGCTCGCCGACGAGGCCGACGCCATCACTCGTCGACGATTTCTGGCCATGGATCTCTCGGTGGACTCGAAGCCGGATCTCACACCGGTGAGCGACGCAGACCTGGCCGTCGAGACGATTATTCGCAGCGAGCTCGGTTCGGAGCGTTCCGGCGATGCCTTGCTGGGCGAGGAGTTCGGCGGCACCGCGACCTTCAGCGGTCGCCAGTGGGTGGTGGATCCCATCGACGGCACCAAGAACTTCGTGCGCGGCGTGCCCGTCTGGGCAACATTGATCGCTCTGCTGGACGACGGCGTACCGCGAGTAGGAGTCGTCAGCGCCCCTGCATTGAACCGGCGATGGTGGGCCGCACACGATGAGGGTGCCTGGACGGCCTCGGACGGGGGCACTCCGCGCCGCATCACGGTCTCGAAGGTCGATTCGTTGGCGTCGTCGAGTCTGAGCTTCTCCAGCCTCTCCGGCTGGTCCGATCTCGGTATCAGAGACCGATTCCTCGATCTCACCGATGCCGTCTGGCGGGTGCGCGGCTACGGCGACTTCTTCTCGTACTGCCTGGTCGCAGAGGGCGCTGTCGATGTCGCGGCCGAACCCGAGGTCTCGCTGTGGGACCTGGCTGCGCTCGATGTCCTCGTGCGCGAGGCCGGCGGCGACTTCACCGCACTGAACGGCACCGAAGGCCCGCACGGCGGCAGCGCGGTGGCCACCAATGGCCTACTGCAGAGCGAGGTACTCGAGCGACTGTCCCCCGACGCCTGAATTACGACTACAGAACCGCAGCGAGAACCAGCGCAATCAGCGGCGTGACGCCCTGAACGAATGCGGCCCGGAAGTACTTGGCACCACCGGTGGCCAGAACCAGAGCCGCTCCGACGATGCTCGCGCACGCGAAGTAGACGATCGCGTCGCCCGCGGATCCACCGACGAGGAGGCCGACCACGATTCCGACGGCGAGAAACAGGTTGTAGAAGCCCTGATTGAAGGCCATCGGTTTCACGACGTCGGCGTCGTGCTGGCTCGCGACTCCGAAGCGGGACCACACAGCAGGCTTGGTCCACACCACACTCTCCATCACGAAGATGACGACGTGAAGGGCTGCGGCGAGGGCGGCGAAGATCTGAGCTGTGAGATGCACGGAAACAGCCTGTCACATCGATACGACGCAGGATACGAACTGCTGTTGGGGTGTCGTGGACCACCGGTACTTACTCGACAGTAGACAGCTAACTTACTCGGGAGTAAGATCTGTGAAGTCCGTGACCGACGCCGAGGAACTGGTGATCATGAGCAAGCAAGACAGTGTGGTCGACGCGAAGCGCCCGAAGGTGCCCCGCGATACTTCTGCGGTTGGCCTCAACCCGTTCAAGAGAGATGCGATCGGAACCGCGATGCGCGTTCTGACCGCCATCACCGGATCGGAACTGGCGGAGAAGTACAACCTCCGCCAGACGATCGACCGGGTGACGTACGAGAGCACCAAGACCGGGTTCAAGACACTCGGTGCGGCCAATCGCACCTTCGCCAAGGTCACCGGTGGCGGCAAGCCCAAGCGTCTCGACGACGGTGCCGCCAAGAACCTGAGCTACTTCGACCTGACGCCCGACGACGAACAGCGCATGATCGTCGAGACGGTCAAGGAGTTCGCCGAGGAAATCCTCCGGCCGGCCGCCTTCGACGCAGATCACAACGCCTCCTCACCGGAGGATCTGGTTCGCCGATCCGCCGAGCTCGGCATCACGCTGATCAACGTTCCCGAGGAGCTCGACGGCGCCGCCACCGAGCGCGGCGCGGTTACCAACTCCCTCGTTGCCGAGGCGCTCGCCCACGGCGACATGGGCTTGGCACTGCCCATCCTCGCGCCCAGCGGTGTCGCCGTCGCTCTCACCCAGTGGGGCACCGACGCACAGCAGAAGACGTACCTTCCCGCATTCGTCGGCGAGAAGGTGCCGAACGCCGCGGTGGTCGTCAACGAACCCCGCGCCCTGTTCGACCCGTACGCGCTGCAGACCAAGGCCGTCCGCTCCCCCAGCGGCTACAAGCTCAACGGCGTCAAGAGTCTCGTGCCTGCTGCCGGAAGCTCCGAGCTGTTCGTCATCGCCGCAGAGCTCGAGGGCCGCCCGGCATTCTTCATCGTCGAGTCCGACTCCAAGGGCCTGGTCGTCGAAGCCGACCCGAGCATGGGTCTGCGCGCAGCAGGTCTGGGCCGTCTGATCCTGACCGACGTCGCAGTGCCCGAATCGGCTCTTCTCGGCGACGGTGATGCAGATCAGCGGGCCGCCGAGTACAGCGCAGCCATCGGCCTCGCACGACTCGGCTGGGCATCCCTTGCCGTCGGTACCAGCCAGGCCGTACTCGACTACGTCGTTCCGTACGTCAACGACCGTGTCGCCTTCGGTGAGCCGATCAGCAACCGTCAGGCCGTGGCCTTCATGGTCGCCAACATCGCCATCGAGCTCGACGGCATGCGGTTGGTCACGCTGCGTGGTGCGTCTCGCGCCGAGCAGGGACTGTCGTTCACTCGTGAGTCTGCGCTGGCTCGTCGACTCGCCTCCGAGAAGGGCATGCAGATCGGTTCCGACGGCGTGCAGCTGCTCGGCGGTCACGGCTTCACCAAGGAGCACCCGGTTGAGCGCTGGTACCGCGATCTGCGGTCCGTCGGCGTCGCCGAGGGCATCGTTCTCATCTAGCTCGCCGCCCCGAATTCCATGGCACTCACCCAAGGACATACACGATGATCAATCTTGAACTTCCCAAGAAGCTTCGGGCGCAGGCGAATCAGGCTCACCAGGTCGCTGCCGAGATCTTCCGCCCGATTTCCCGCAAATACGACCTCGCCGAGCACGAGTACCCGGTGGAACTCGACACGATGGCGTCGATGGTCGAAGGCATGTCCGACGCCGGTGGCGAAATCGGCGGCGCAGCCGGTGGCCGCGAGAAGGACAGCGAGTCCGCTCCCAAGCCGAGCAAGACCGCGAACTCCAACGGCGGCAACATGTCTGCCCTGGTCAATGTGATCGAGACGTGCTGGGGCGACGTCGGCCTCACCCTGTCGATCCCCTACCAGGGACTCGGCAACTCGGCGATCGCCGCGGTGTCCACCGACGAGCAGCTCGAGCGCTTCGGCAAGGTATGGGCCTCGATGGCCATCACCGAGCCCGGCTTCGGTTCGGACTCCGCAGCAGTCACCACCACCGCTGTCCTCGACGGCGACGAATGGGTACTCAACGGCGAGAAGATCTACGTGACCGCCGGTGAACGATCCACCCACATCGTGGTGTGGGCAACGGTCGACAAGTCGCTCGGTCGTGCAGCGATCAAATCGTTCGTCGTCCCGCGTGACGCTCCGGGCCTGTCGGTCGCCCGCCTCGAGCACAAGCTGGGCATCAAGGCGTCCGACACAGCGGCGCTCCTGCTCGAGGACTGCCGCATTCCGAAGGACAACCTGCTCGGTACCGCCGAGGTGAACGTCGAAAAGGGCTTCGCCGGCGTCATGCAGACGTTCGACAACACGCGTCCCCTGGTCGCGGGTATGGCAATCGGCGTCGCACGCGCGGCACTCGAAGAGCTGCGGTCCATCCTCGTCGACGCCGGAGTGGAGATCTCGTACGAGACCCCCGCCTACAACCAGCACGCGGCTGCCGCGGAATTCCTGCGGCTCGAAGCGGACTGGGAAGCTGCCCACCTGCTCGCACTGCGCGCAGCGTGGATGGCCGACAACAAGGAGCCCAACTCCTTGCAGGCCTCGATGTCCAAGGCCAAGGCCGGCCGCTCGGCAGTCGACATCACTCTGAAGGCGGTCGAGCTGGCCGGTACCTACGGCTACTCCGAACGCCCGCTGCTCGAGAAGTGGAGCCGCGACTCCAAGATTCTCGACATCTTCGAGGGCACGCAGCAGATCCAGCAACTCATCGTTGCGCGACGCGTACTCGGAAAGTCGTCGGCAGAACTGAAGTGACACATCCGGCTCTTAGTCGAGCCACAGGGTGACGAAAGCGGCATCGGACCATCGGTCCGATGCCGCTTTTTCGTGCACTGCGGAAAATTTCGGACGCCGGTGTCGATATCGTGTCTTCTCGGGCGTCGTCTTCGTGAACGGCGACTCACGCCGCGACACCGAGGTATCGAACCCAGGAGCGCACCATGAAGTACATCCTCTTGATCAACGCAAACACCGCACCGGGAGCAGCTCCGGGTTGCAGCAGCGTGGAGGACTGGATGACCTACGAGAAGGAAATGAAGGAGGCGGGCGTCTACGTCTCCGGTCATGCGATGGCGGACCTCACCACCGCCACGGCGGTGCGCGTCGATGCCACCACCGGAGAACGCACCGTCACCGACGGGCCGTACGCCGAGTCACACGAAGTACTGGGCGGCTACGACGTCATCGACGTTCCTGACCTCGATTCCGCGCTCGAATGGGCGACGCGATGCCCCGGATCGAAAGACGGCGGCACCGTGATCGTTCGTCCGCTCGCAGAATTCTGACCCACGGGGTCGTTCGGTGAGCGAGTCCGAGGTTCATCGGGCGCTCGACTCGGTCTTCCGTGCCGAGCGCTCGATGCTGCTCGCGTCGTTGGTTCAGCGCTACCGTGATCTCGATCTCGCCGAGGAGGTGACGTCGGATGCCATCGAGGCGGCTCTGAAGCATTGGCCGATCGATGGCATACCGTCCAAGCCCGGAGCCTGGTTGCTCACTACTGCCCGCCGAAAGGCGGTCGATCGCCTGCGACGCGATCAGACGCTCGCCGCGAAGATCGGAGTGCTGCAGGCCGATTCGGATCGCAGCGAACCACACCCGCCGAGTTCGCTCGACGACGATCTACCCGACGACCGACTGCAGTTGTTCTTCACCTGCGCGCATCCGGCGCTTGCGGCCGGCGACCGCCTCGCGTTGACCCTTCGGTGTCTGGCCGGTCTCACCACCGCAGAGGTCGCGCGTGCACTACTCATCCCTCCGGCCACGGCAGCACAACGAATAGTGCGAGCCAAGAACAAGATTCGCGTCGCGCGCATACCCTTTCGCGTTCCGGGCTCGGACGAGTTGGCCGGCAGAGTGCCGATGGTGCTCGAAGTCGTCTATTCGATCTTCACCGAGGGGTACTCGGCGACGTCGGGCGACCGAGTGGGGCGCATCGACCTCACCACCGAGGCGATCGGCATGGGACGACTGTTGCACGCAGCACTGCCGACAGAGTCCGAGGTGACCGGCCTACTGGCGTTGATGTTGCTGACCGACGCCAGACGCCGCGCACGGATCGACGTGCACGGCGACATTGTGCTGCTGGCCGATCAGGACCGGCGATCGTGGAACGCCGAGTTCGTCACCGAAGGGACCGAACTCGTGGTCGACGCCCTCCGCGGCGGCCCGAGCGGACCCTATGCGGTGCAGGCAGCGATCGCCGCGCTGCACGACGAGTCGCCGAACACCGACAGTACCGACTGGCACCAAATCGTTGCCCTGTACGACATATTGATGGATCGGGGCCCGAATGCGATCGTCGCATTGAACAGAGCAGTTGCTCTTGCCATGCGCGACGGTCCCGCAGCCGGCCTGCACGAGCTGGACCTACTTGCCGACGAGCCGTCGCTGCACCGCTACCACCCGTACCCGATGGCGAAAGCCGATCTGCTGCACCGACTCGGCCGGCTCGACGAGGCGGCAGAGCAGTATCGACAGGCTCTGGACCGTGCACGAACCGCACCGGAGAAGCGACTGCTACAGCGTCGCTTGGCCGACGTGAGCGGCATCGCTCAGGCAGACAGAACGGAGTCGACCTGAGTCGAGCTCAACGGCCGATCGGCGTACACCAGGCGAACTGCGTCGGCGTCGGGATTGCCGACGTCGGGTCCACGGGTGATCAACTCCAGGCCCGCGCGCTGGGCCACTCGGGCCGACGCGACGTTGTGTTCGAGGAGGTACGCCACGATCGGCAATTCGGGCTCGGTTCGGTGCGCGCGCTCGACTGCGATCTCACACATCTCCGCGGCGTACCCGTTTCCTTGCGCGTCGGGATGGAGGCGATAGCCGAGATTCCAGAACGCGTTCTGCCGCTTCGAGCACCCGCCGTAGCCACTGATCGTCCAGCTGCCGCGCTCACGAATGATCCACGTGGCCAATCCATCCCGCCGCCACTGCTCCACCCAGCCCAGCAACATTCGTTCGGTCGCGCTGGGATCGGTGTGCCGCAGGCTGGGAAAGTGGGTCCACGACTGCGGATCGCTGCAGATCGCGTACAGCGCATCGAGATCCGTGACGACCGGCTCGTCGAGATCGAGACGCGAGGTTCGTGTTCGCACACCGTGGATCCTAAGGGAGCGAAGTCTGGTAGACCGGTGGTACACGATCGAGCGAAGGGTGTGACCGTCATGGCCGAGTGGGTCAAGAAAATCGAAGAGAACGCGAAGGGCCTCATCGCAGAGGCAGAGCAAGAACTGACGGCACTCGAGGGTGTGGACACGGTAGACCTCACCGCCGATGATGCCGACGAGTCCGAGACGGTCACCAGTGACGATGGGCGCGAGCAGGTTTCGGACTGAACCGTCGATGTCCAGTCGACACACGTGGTCCACGACAACCCACGACTGGTCGGTGGACGTCGACCGAGACCATCTCGCGAACATCAGAGCTCGGCCCGGCGAGTACGCGCCGGGTGGAGTGCTGCATCTGATACTCGAGGTCCTCGCGTACGCGGTAGACGAGGCCGAGGATCAGGGAGGCGGCCACGCGACCGTCACGTTCGGCTCGGACGGGACGATCGAGGTGACGGATTTCGGTCGAGGCACCGACACGCGATACGACCACGGAGTCACGGTGCGCAAGCCTGTTGTGAGCACGAAGGACGTCCGCTTCTTCGACCGTCCGCATCCCGTCCTGCTGGCCGACGGATATGCCCGCCGCGGGATGTCGACCGTCGCGGCACTGTCCGAGGCACTCGAACACACCAACCGACGAACCGATCATTCGTGGACCGGACGATACGAGCACGGGGTTCCCGTCACCGAGCTGCTGTCCACGGCACCGACCGACCACACCGGCACAACCATCCGGTTTCGACCCGACACGTCACTGATTCCCGCGTCACCGCTGACCGCTGACGATGTACGCGCCACGATCGCACCGAACAAGTTCCTGACGGTGTCGGTGAGATAGTCGACCGGTCAATCGTCGAATACGGACCAGCAGATACTGCTCCTCTTCTTCTGGTCTTCCAGCACCAACTCACGCACACTGTCCGGCAGTCGATCCCGCTGCCACCGGAGTTCCTCTCGCCCGGCAACTTTCTCTCTGCCGGTAGGTGCGGCGGCCCTGGCCGCCTTGATCGCGTACGCAGCCGCTCCGAGGTCGTGTTCGGGTACGTGTGCCACACACGCGGCCTGGCCGGCGGCGTAGGCGGCGAAGCGTGCAGCGCCGCTCTGGGGCCGTGCCGCACCCATGCTGTGGCCGCCGAGGGCGCGGGTCGCCATCATCGCGAGTTCACCGCGTATCCACGCCCGAATGCCCTCGATTGCCTCACGCGGCCGCGAATCGGACGGCTCGGCCCCCTCGAACAATCCGAGCACGTGTTCCGCACACTCGGCGGCCCACAGCGCGAGACTTCGATGGTCGGCGTCGGACAACAAGCCGCCGCGGTGCACCGTGATCAGCCGTGGGTCTCTGACGGCCGGGAGAATCATGCCTCGATGAGAACACGAAAGAGGCCCGAGACAACAGTCTCGGGCCTCTCTCGTAGTGGTAGCGGGGACAGGATTTGAACCTGCGACCTCTGGGTTATGAGCCCAGCGAGCTACCGAGCTGCTCCACCCCGCGATGCATCTACGAAGTTACTCCCGCGCGTACGGCCAATGCAAATCACGTGACAATCGCGTGCCTCCACGCCCGCCGAACGCATGTATTCGAGGCAGTCCTTCTCCGCGTTTATCACGTCGAAGCACACAGAAAATAGTGCTCCGCGTCTCTTTTCATGCGTGTTTCACGTCACATAACAGTCGGGTTACGAAGGGGAAACATTAGCGCCACGAGCCCGGCTGAGCTGGCAAAAGACCCCCAACCGTCCCACCATGTGGTCATGCGTCGTCCCATTTTCGCTCCGTGACGATGAGTGAATCCTCGACTACCTTCACGGACGGCCCTAAACCGCTGGGCCTGCACCACCCCGCCGCTCCCTTCGCTCTGCCCCGCGGGTGTGGTCCCCATGACGTACGGGGGCAGAGCCGCGACGATACGAAGTGCCTGGTCATTCTCGCCATAACGCCGGCGAAACGATTGCAGGCCAGTCGCGCCAGTCGAGCGCGGAGAGGATTCACCCCGAATGACCACACAGAACAATTTCGGCAAGCGTGCACTCGGATTGGCCGCCATCGCAGGTGCCGCCGTAGCAATCCCCCTCGGCCTCTCTGCCGGAACCGCCAGCGCAGCCACCCACAACTGGGACGGCGTCGCACAGTGCGAAAGTGGTGGCAACTGGAGCATCAACACCGGAAACGGCTACTACGGTGGCCTGCAGTTCTCGCAGAGCACCTGGACGGCCAACGGTGGATCCGGATCGCCGGCCAACGCATCCAAGGCAGAACAGATCCGCGTAGCGGAGAACACCCTGCAGAGCCAGGGACCGGGCGCATGGCCCGTATGCGGGCAGCAGCTGACCACCGGCACCTCGACGCCCGCACCCGAGGCCGCTCCCGCGCCGAAGGCCGCTCCGGCTCCGGCACCCGCACCGGCCGTCGCACCGGAGGCTGCAGCCGCCACACAGGCTGCACAGGGCGCATTCGATGCAGCATCCAAATTGGCCGACCAGTACGGCCTGAGCACTCAGTTCCAGCACCTCGTCGCTGCGAACTCCCCCGTGCTCGCGCCCATCGGACGCTGATCCCGAGCAGTTCACACGAGCTGCAGCTTCACAACGAAAGAGCCGCCTCACCGATACGGTGAGGCGGCTCTTTCGCTCATGTCAGCGAGACCCGACCGAACAGATCAGCTACCTGCTCGGTTGTAGGCGTCGACGGCGGTCTGCAGATTCTCGAGTGCAGTGCCGAGATCCGCCAGGTTTCCGCTCTGCTGCGCGGTGCGCACAGCGGAGAGAGCAGAATTCAGACCGGAGACAGCCGCATCCCGGGTCGTCGAAGAACCGGTGGCCGGCGCCGGAGTTGCCGAAGGCGTGCCGCCGTCGGACGGCGTCGTCTCGGGCACGGCACCCGGCTGGGTGGTGCCGTCGGTCTCACCGGGTGCGGTGACGGTCCGTCCGGCGCCTGCTCCGAACACCTGCTCGATGGCTTCGGGCAGGGTCGCGGCATAACCGACTCGACCCTCGTACGAAACCAGCACTCGAATCAACTGCGGGTACGCCGATGCCTCGTTGGTACGCGAGGCGTACACGGGCTCGACGTAGATCAACCCACCGTTGCCGACCGGAAGGGTCAGCAGGTTGCCGAACTCGACGGTGTTCTCACGGCGCACGATGCCCAAGCTCTCGGACACGTCCGTCGTCGTCGTCATCTGGTTCTGCACCTGATTCGGACCCTGAGTGGATGTATCCGTCGGCAATCTCAGCACGGTGATCTTGCCGTAGTTTTCCGGATCGGAATCTGCACTGACGTACGCGCCGAGAACTTCACGCCGGTAACCGACCAACGCACTGGTCAGCTGGAACGACGCCTGGTTCTCCTCGTTGGAGACATCGGACGCGACGACGTAGTACGGCGGCTGCTTGGCCGAGGTGTTCTCCGCCGTCGGGTCCGTCGGAACTTCCCAGAAGGCGTTGTTGGTGAAGAACTCTCGCGGATCGTTGACGTGGTACTTGGTGAGCAGCTCACGCTGGACCTTGAACAGGTCCTCCGGGTAACGGAAGTGATCGCGAAGTTCGTCCGACACCTGATCCTTCGGGATGACGGTTCCGGGGAACACGCCTTCCCATGCCTTGAGCACAGGATCGTTCTCATCCTGTTCGTAGAGCTTGACGGTGCCGTCGTAGGCATCGACAGTGGCCTTCACCGAGTTCCGGATGTACGACACTTCCCGGCTCGGCAGCGCACGCGTCGTAGTGGACTCGATGCTGTCGGCGGTGGCGTCTTCGAGCGACATCCGCTGGGCATACGGGAAGTTGTCCAATGTGGTGTAGCCGTCGATGATCCAGACGAGCTTGCCCTCGACGATCGCCGGGTAGGTCGATCCGTCGGTGGTCAACCAGGGTGCAACCTTCTGGACCCTGTCACGGGGATCGCGATTGAACAGAATCTTCGACTCGTCACCGATCACACTCGAGAAGAGAATGTTGCGCTCGGCGTACTTGCTGGCGAACACCAGACGGTTGAAGAAATTGCCGATGTTCACCCCGGCCGCACCGTCGTAGGTGTAGCTCTTGCTGTCGGTGTCGTACTCGCGAGGCTCGCCGGTGGAACCGACGATCGAGTAGTCGGCATCGGAGTTGGCGATGACCGGTCCGAAATAGATGCGCGGCTGATCGAGGTCGCCGGGGCCGTCCTTGCGAATCGAGCCCTCGGCATCGTTCTCGATCCAGTTCACCTGGTAGTTGGGGTAACCGCCCCGTCCGCCGCTGGATTCGTCGGCGACGGCTTCGTCGACGGAGTTGGCAGGTGCTGCCACGAAGCCGTTTCCGTGGGTGAACACCGTATGGCGGTTGATCCAGTCGCGCTGGTTCGCGTCGAGCGTCTGCGGTGAGATCTCGCGCGCGGCAACGACGTAGTCGCGTAGGTTGCCGTCTGCATCCGGATACCGGTCCACGGCCAGCGTGTCGGGGAACCCGTAGAAGTTTCGGATCTGACGCTGCTGGGTGAAGGTCGGTGCCAGGATGTTCGGGTCGAGCAGACGGATGTTGGACATGGTCGCCGACTCCGACGCCACCTCACCGGGGCTCAACGCCGCTTCGCCGGAGTAGTTCCGATAAGTGACCACGTCATCGGTCAACCCGTACGCGGCTCGGGTGGCCGCGATGTTGCGCTCGATGTACGTGCTCTCCTTGTCGGCCGCGTTCGGACGCACCGAGAACTGCTCCATCACCAACGGCCAGACTGCACCGATCAGGATCGACGAGAGCACCAGCAATGCCGTGGCCAACGCCGGAATTCTGAGGTCGCGCAAGAAAATTGCCGAGAAGAACGCGATCGCACAGATCACTGCGATGGCCAACAGAATGAGTTTTGCCGGCAACACGGCATTGATGTCGGTGAATCCGGCTCCGGTGAATGTCGGCTCCTTGCGACCGCTCGACAGCAACGTGTACCGGTCGAACCAGTAGGCAACGGCCTTGAGCAGAACGAAGCTGCCGGCGATGACCGCAAGTTGAATTCGCGCCGAGCGGGTGAGTGCACCTTCGCGCCCGGCGAGCCGGATCCCGCCGAATACGTACTGCGTCACCAGGTTCGCGAAGAAGGCAACCAAGATGGCAACGAACAGCCAGTTGAGGATGAATCGGTAGAAGGGCAGGTCGAACGAGTAGAACCCGACGTCGAGGCCGAACTGCGGATCGGTCTGGCCGAAGTCTCCGCCGTGCAGGAACAGCTGCACGGTCACCCAGTTGGTCTGAGCGATCATGCCGGACAGGAATCCGAACACGACCGGAATTCCTATGCCGAACAGGCGCAACCGGCTCATCACCGTGGTGCGGTACCGCGCGATCGGATCGTTGGGACCGGCCACCGGAACGAACACCGGACGGTTGCGGTACGCCAACAACAATGCGGCGAACACGATGAGTCCGACGACCAGAGCGACGACGAGGAAGATCACCAAGCGCGTCAGCAGCGTAGTGGTGTACACGCCACGGAAGTCGACTTCGCCGAACCACAGCCAATTGGTGTACATGTCGATCAGACGGGGACCGATGAGTAGCAGACCTGCTGCTATCAAGGCCAGTACGAGCAAGATCCGGCTTCGCCGCGACAACGACGGCATACCGGTGGGGGGCCTCATGCCCACGAGCCACACTCCAACTTCGGGCGGCGCCGACGGCGCCGCAGATGACTTAGGCGGTGCACATTCCGTGCACCGCATGTCCGTTTCGCCCTACTGTACGTACGTTGATCCTACGGCTGCGACGCCCGTACTGCGGCCACTGTCGACCGCAGGTCAGGAGGGTCGGCATCCATAGAACCATCCGGATGCGAGGATAGTGCCGTGAGCAACGACAGCGACGGACTGCCCGGCCGAGACGATTTCGGTGACGAGTTCGACCCCGAGTCGGGTGGACAGGATGTGGCGCAGGCTTTGGCCCGGTGCGCGCGTGAAGTGGCGGACTTCGTCGACGCAGGCGGATGGCACCAGGCGCCTCAGATGTTCGCCTTGGTACCCACAGCGACTCTTGCAGCAGCGGAACCCGGTCTGCTCGACGACTTGGCCGACGGCGCAGCTCTGACTCCGATTCAGCAGCACTCACTCCCCGAGGACATCACCGGCGGCTCCCCGGCCCTGGACGAATTCCTCGCCACCTCGACGTGGCCCGAGGGTGTCGTCGGATGCGCTCTGGTGCAAGAGATCGTCGTACTTCCCCCGGCCGCCGAGTCGACCCTCGACGATGCCTTGATGCCGTTGCTCGCCGATCCCGACGCAGCGGACCGAGCGGCGCGCTCGGCCGCCGAGAACCATCCCGAGAAGCGGGATGCCCGGTTGATCGTCGCGGTCCTCAAGGACGGCCCATCGCTGACACTGCTGCAGTTGCACCCGGACGAGGACGCAGACCCCTTCGCGCCGATCGACCTTCGCGTCGCAGAAAATCTGGCACCGAACGTCGTACACGGGCTCTACGCCACCTTCGACACCGTCGAAGACGACTGAGCCGGGTCAGCTGCAGTACGGCGCGTCGGCACCTGAGCCGATCGCCTGCAGCGCCTCGACAGCACTGTCCAGTGATTCGACGCGCACCAGGCGGAGTCCGTCGGGAACGTTCTGTAGCGCCTCACCGCAGTTCGCGTCCGGAACCAGGAACGTGGTGGCTCCCGCTTCACGGGCGGCGATCAGCTTGTACGGAATGCGGCCGATCGGGCCGACCGTTCCGTCGGCATCGATGGTTCCGGTGCCTGCGACGAACTCTCCGTTGCTCAATTCGCCGGGACTGAGTTTGTCCACCACGGCGAGGCTGAACATCAGTCCGGCCGAGGGTCCGCCGACGTCGGCGAGGTTGAACTTGACCTCGAACGGGACCCCGGGCTGCTCTTCGGGAGTGACGCCGAGGTAGCCCTTGGATGCGTCGTCGGGCCGCGCGCCCAGTACCACCGCACTCGTCTGCGTCGTACTTCCTCGCACGTACTCGATGTCCAGCGAATCGCCCGGCGCTCGGGCGCTGACGGCCTCACGCACTGCCGCCGCGGTGGCCACCGGGCTGCCGCCGACCGAGACGAGCGTGTCCCCCACGTTCAGCACCCCGGCGGCGGGTCCATCCTCGGCCACACTCGCCACAGCCAGCGACACAGGCAGATCCAGGTGGTGCAGGGCGGCAAGTTCGGCGCTGGACTCGGACTCCTCGAAATCCGCTTGGTTGCCCTCCTGCACTTCTTCCTTCGACTTGTCCGGCGGATAGACCTCTTCGCGCGGCACGAGGCCCTGACGACCGCTCGCCCAGAAGCCGATGGCCTCGAACAGATTCAGCTGGTCACGCACGGCCACGGTCGTCATGTTCAGATGCCCTGCCGTCGGATCGACGTCGGTTCCGTCGATCTGCACCACGGGCACTCCGTCGACATCACCGAGGGTGTTGTATGTGGGGCCGGGGCCGAGGGCGGCGAACGGAACGGTGACAACCGATCCGGTGACGCCCAGCACCACCACCGGTACCAGCGCAGCGACAAGAGTGGCGATCCTTCGGTTCACTCGGTAGACACTAGATCCGAACGCGCGGCGCTGTGGATACCGCCCCTGCCGGAGCCCGTTGCGCGCAGCGCCGAGTTCGTTCTGCGCGCAGCGTCGAGCTTCTTCTGTTCGCCGTCAGCGTGACGATCTTTCGCGCTCCCCGTGCACATGGCTTGTACCGTTGAGACATGAGCAATTTTGGTTTCGGTGCTTCCGACGACGACCCGGACAAGAAGAAGGATCCGGACGGTTCGGGCAACCCCGCCGGTTTCGGCTTCGGTGCAGAGGGCTTCGACCCTGCCCAGCTGGGCCAGATGCTCACCCAGTTCGGTCAGATGCTCAGCGGCATGGGCGCTGCCGGTGCCGGTGGGGCCGGTTCCGGACCGGTGAACTACGACTTGGCCAAGCAGCTGGCTCGTCAGCAGATGGGTGATTTCAGCCCGGTGTCGGCGGGCGAGCGAGAGGCGATCACCGACGCCGCGCACCTGGCCGAGCTCTGGCTGGACGGGGCGACGACACTGCCTGCCGGTGCTACGAAGACCGTTGCATGGACGCCGGTCGACTGGCTCGACAACACGATCGACACGTGGAAGCGACTGTGCGACCCGGTCGCCGAGCAGATTTCGGGTATGTGGACATCCGGCCTCCCCGCCGAGGCCCAGCAGATGGCCGGGCCCATGATGGGCATGCTGACGCAGATGGGCGGAATGGCCTTCGGCTCGCAGCTCGGTCAGGCCCTCGGGCAACTCTCGAAGGAAGTACTCACCTCGACCGACATCGGCCTACCGCTCGGACCGTCGGGCAAGGCGGCGTTGTTGCCGTCGGCCATCGCGTCGTTCAGTGAGGGTCTCGAGCAGCCCGAGCGTGAGGTTCTGGTGTTCCTCGCGGCGAGGGAGGCTGCACACCAGCGGCTATACAGCCACATTCCGTGGTTGCGGCAACGGGTTCTGGCCACAGTCGAGGAATACGCGCGCGGGATCCGGATGGACTTCTCGGCTATCGAGGAGGCAGCAGCGGGCCTCGACCCGTCCGCGCTGACCGATCCGTCGAAAATCGAAGCAATCCTGCAGCAGGGTGCCTTCGAGCCACAGGCGACGCCGGAGCAGAAGCATGCGCTCGAGCGTCTGGAGACACTTCTGGCCCTGGTCGAAGGATGGGTCGAGACCGTGGTCGCGGCTGCGCTGGGCGACCGGCTGCCCGGGGCTGTGGCACTCGGCGAGACCATCCGCCGACGTCGGGCGTCGGGTGGCCCGGCCGAGCAGACCTTCGCCACGTTGGTCGGCCTCGAACTGCGACCACGCAAGGTTCGCGAGGCAGCCGAGCTGTGGCGCCAACTCCTCGCCGCAGCCGACATCGAGGGACGCGACGGAGTGTGGGCCCACCCCGACCTGCTGCCCGACTCCTCGGACCTGGACAACCCTGCGGCGTTCATCGACCGCGTCGTCGGTGGTGGAACCTCGAACTTCGACGACCCGATCGCACAGCTCGAGGCGATGGAGGCCAAAGAACGCGCGGAAGCCGAACAGGCCGCGGGCAAGGACGACGAGAGCAAGGGCGACGAGAGCGCCGACGGTGATCCCGAAAAGGGTTCATCCACAAGCTGACCCAGTAGATTTCGGACGAGTTCCACTTCTCTGTCGAACGCCTGCTCGGAGGCACAGCCACCCTGTGGATAACGTGCCTCGGGCGGGCGTTCACGGGAGTGTTCGCTGTCAGAGTGTGTTCCATGATCACACCGACCGTTCGACTCGATCCTGCGGTGGCAATACTGCCTCGACGGGACGGCACCGTTCAACTGGGCTGGAGCCCCGAGACCAGCGTTGTCGTCACTCCGCCTCCCGGTGCCGAGCCGGGTTCGATACTCGAGCTGCTCCGGCTCCTCGCCGCAGGCCGTTCGAGGCCTCATATCGTCTGTCATGCAATGACATTGGGGCTGTCCGCCAATCGAACATCGGCGATGCTGGGCGAGTTGGAAGAGTCCGGGTTGCTGATGCACGGCACGAGCGGGCCCGCCGGGTCGCAGCACAGTACGCCGGACCGGCCGGGGACGGTACGGACCATCCACCTCGTCGGGCGGGGTCCGCTGTCGGACGCATTGGCCTCGGGCCTGAGTAGGACCGCCGCCGAGGTGAGCCGGTCGAGCCTGACGCCCACGCGTTACCCACAGTCGGCGGTGAATTCGTGGAACTACGACATCGTCGTACTCGCCGACGATCTGGTCGCCGAGCCTCGGTTGGTGACCGATCTGGTGCGTATCCGCATCCCACATCTTCAGGTGCGGCTGCGGGACGGGAAGGGTGTGGTCGGCCCCTTCGTACTGCCCGGCCGAACGAGTTGCCTGCGCTGCGCAGATCTGACTCGCTGCGACCTCGATCCCGAGTGGCCGCATCTGTCGGCTCAGCTGCTCGGCACTGTCGGCCAGGCCAGCAGCGCGACGGTGCTGGCCACGGCCGCGTTTGCGTTCGCTCAGCTCGAACCCCTCATCGGCCGTTCCGACGCGTCGATGCCCGAGACCGCCGACTGCACGATGGAGCTGGATCTCGCAGCACGTGCAACCACGGTGCACAAAAGACTGTGGTCCAAGCATCCGCACTGTGATTGCTGGCATTGACCAGACGCGGTCACCTCGGCCGATACGGGCCGGTCCGAGCAATTGTCGGAAGGTTCAGCCATGATGGAGTTGTGTCTGACATACCGCGCCGTGGATCGACTCGTACTGCAAAACTGGCCAGCATTCCACTGGGAATGGCGGGCCGTGCCGCTGTGGGCTTCGGCAAGAAGCTTGCCGGCGGAAATCGCGACGAGATCGATGCGGACATGGCCGCCAAAGCTGCAGAACAGCTCTTCTCCGTTCTCGGGGAGCTCAAGGGCGGTGCCATGAAGCTGGGGCAGATGCTCTCGGTGATGGAAGCCGCCGTTCCCGAGGAGTATTCCGAGCCGTACCGGGAAGCGCTGACCAAGCTCCAGGCGCAGGGTCCGCCCATGCCGGCAAAGACAGTCCACAGAGTGTTGGATCAACAACTCGGAACGGCGTGGCGATCACGCTTTCTCGATTTCGACGACACTGCGATCGCCTCGGCGAGCATCGGCCAGGTGCACCGGGCCACGTGGTCGGACGGACGGGACGTCGCAGTAAAAATTCAGTACCCGGGTGCGGACGATGCCTTGCGTTCCGACCTCAAGACTCTGTCGCGTTTCGCGAACCTGTTCAGCACTGTGCTCGCGGGCACCGACGTCAAGCCGGTACTCGAGGAGCTCACTGCCCGCACCGAGGACGAGCTCGACTACCGTATCGAGGCCTCGAATCAGCGGGTGTTCAGCAAGGAGTTCGCGGGCGATCCGCAATTCGCGATACCCAAAATTGTTGCCAGTGCGCCCAAAGTCGTTGTCAGCGAATGGATGATGGGTCGACCGTTGGCCGACGTCATTGCAAACGGAACGGCCGAGGAACGTAACCGGGCAGGCGAGCTACTTGCTCTGTTCGCGTTCGTGTCACCCGCTCGGGCGAAGTTGCTGCACGCCGACCCGCATCCAGGAAACTTCATGATGCTCGAGGACGGGCGCATGGGCGTCATCGATTTCGGTGCGTGCGCTCCGATGCCCGACGGTCTTCCACAGGTTCTCGGCCGGATGGTCTCCCTCGCGCGCGACGAGAAATTCGACGAACTCGTGGTGTTGTTCACCGAGAGCGGTTTCGTGGTGCCGGGCCGAACGGTGACAGAGAAAGAAATCGCGGACTACCTGCGTCCCTTCACCGACCCGATCCATACCGAGTCGTTCCACTTCACCCGCGCGTGGCTGCAGAAGGCCGCGGGTACTGCCGCAGATTTCAACAGTGCTCAGTTTCGCACTGTTCGAGCATTGAACATGCCTGCCGAATACGTGATGATCTTCCGCGTTCTCGGTGGACTGGTGGGAATCTGCGCTCAGCTCGACGCCTACGCGCCGTACATGGCAATCCTCACCGAGTGGATGCCCGGCTTCACCGACTGAACGATTCGGTGACGCCGGGCATCCGTTCCGGAGATCATGCTGCGTTCTTACGTGGTCGTCCGCGAGGACGCTTGCGGGCGATGACCACTCCTTGATCGAGGATCTCCCCGCCCCATACGCCCCAGGGCTCGGCACGGTCCAATGCCGCATCCAGGCAGGTACGCCTGATGGGGCATTGAGCGCACAGCGCCTTTGCCTGCTCGAGTTCGGCAGGGGTGTCGGCGAACCACATGTCGGGGTTCGCCGCTCGGCAGGGTACGGACAGCTGCAGCTCGGCCAATTCGGTCGAGCCCAGCTCGGTGGAACACCTTGCAGCGTAGGCACTTTCGGACTCTGTTCGGCATGTCGTCCGGATCGTGGCGGTTGACACGTCGGTCTCCTCTACTTTTCGTGCGGCGTCGTTGTCGGTTCGAGGGGTGATGCGAACCATGTCGGCCTCACGTTCGGATAGAGGTACTACCTGAACGACAAAGGCCACGGTCCGCGTTGTGCGGGTCCGTGGCCTGGTGGGCTTTCGAAGCGTCTACCTACCGTGAAGTCGGTGTCTGCTGTCGAGCACGGACGCGCCTGGTGCGCGGTGACGTCGGGCTGCCTGAGCAACGGCTTTCGCTCCTGGTGCCAGGGCAACCTGGGCGGAATTCGACCCTGAGGCCGCGTAGGCGGACTCGTCGATGGGGCCGAAAGCGGAGGAACGAATCCACGTCTGCGCAACAGAGCCTGCGGCGGCGGCATGAGTGCCGAGGGGGGCAACTCCGAAAGCTGCCGTGCCGAGGACAGGGCTGAACGCGACGGTTGCATCGGCAACGGCGGCGTGGAATGTGTTGATCATTTCTTTCAGCTCCTGTTCTGGTCTCGTTGGCGGATTGGACAGTGCGCGATCTCCCGCGGCACGTGAAACAGACTAAGCCCCCTGCCGATATCTGCACAAGTTATTTTTGACCAGCAGTTTCTCGGCGATTTCTACCCGCCCGGTCAGCTGTCCGTTGCGCGCACGACTGCGAGTACGTCTTCGCCGAACCGCTCCAACTTCTTGGCTCCGATTCCGGGGATGGCGACGAGTCCCCGCTCGTCCTGCGGCTGCTGCTCGGCGATGGCAGTGAGCGTGTTATCGCTGAACACCACGTATGCCGGCACTTTCAATTCACGGGATTTGTCCAGTCGCCATGACTTCAGGGCGTCCAGCAGGGCGATGTCGACGTTCGACGGGCAGCTCTCGCATCGACCGAGCATGGTCGCAGACGTCCCGATCAACGGCTTTCCGCACAACCGGCACTTGGGTCCGGACTTCTTGGCAGCGGGGGCCGCGATACGCGAGGCGGGCGAATCCTCGGGCACGAGACCGATGAGAAACCTGGACCGCCGGCGGGACTTGCGCCCACCCTCGTTGCGGGCGAGCGCCCAGGACAGATGCAGGTGGACCCGGGCGCGTGTAACACCGACGTAGAGCAGTCTGCGCTCCTCCTCGATCGCGGCCTCGTTGTTGGCGCTGGGGTCGTTACCGATCGCGTGCGAGATCGGCAGAGTTCCGTCGGCGAGGCCGACGATGAACACCGCGTCCCACTCCAGCCCCTTCGCTGCGTGCAAGGACGCCAGCGTCACACCCTGCACCGTCGGAGGATGCCGCGCTTCGGCACGTGCAGCGAGCTCCCCCAGCAATTTCTCGAGGGTCAGGTCCGGCTCGTGCACGAGAAGTTCTTCGGTGAGTTGCACCAGGCCGCCCAACGAGGCCCATTTCTCGCGGGCCTGCGCACCGGTCGGCTCGGTTGCCGTCAGGCCCAGCGGTGCGAGTACAGCCCGCACCAGAGCCGTCAGACCGTCGCCGGACTGCGCGCCGTCGGGTAGATCGTCCCGACCGGCCGCCTGCCGCAGGGCGTTGACGCCCTGCCGCACCTCGGGTCTGGTGAAGAAGCCCTCCCCGCCGCGCACCTGATACGGAATCTTCATTTCGGTCAACGCCTGCTCGTGTGCCTCGGACTGAGCGTTGATGCGGTACAGAATCGCGATCTCGGCCGGCTCGACCCCCTTGGAGATCAACCTCTTGACCGCCCGCGCCACGCCGTCGGCCTCCGCCGGCTCGTCGTCGTACTCGAAGAACTCCGGCTCGGGCCCTGACTCCCGCTGACCGATCAATTGCAGACGGGTGCCGGCGATACGCCCGCGAGCGGCTCCAATGACACGATTCGCCAGCGACACCACCTCCGGCGTCGACCGGTAGTCACGTTCGAGCCGAACCACGGTGGCCTCGGGGTACTTGCGAGAGAAGTCCAGCAGATATCGAGGAGACGCGCCGGTGAACGAATAGATCGTCTGGTTCGCGTCGCCGACGACGGTGAGATCGTCGCGGTCGCCCACCCAGGCGTCGAGCACCCGTTGCTGCAGTGGTGTCACGTCCTGATATTCGTCGACGACGAAGCAGCGGTACCGCTCGCGGAATTCGTCCGCCACCGACGAGTGCTCTTCCAGAGCTGCGGCCGTGTGCAGGAGGAGGTCGTCGAAATCGAGCAACATTCCGTCCCCGCCTCGGGACTTGAGCTCCTCGTACCCGGCGTAGACGGCCGCGACCTTGGCGGCATCCATCGGCACGTCGCGGCGATTGCTGGCCGCGATACGCGGATAATCCTCGGGCGCGATCAACGATCCTTTGGCCCACTCGATCTCACCTGCGAGATCGCGGATCGCGTCGGTCGAGGTCGACACTCCGGCGCGATTGGCCGCCTGCGAAACAACGGCGAACTTGCGATCGAGTAGCTGCCAGCCGGTGTCTCCGACGACCTGCGGCCAGAAGTATTTGAGCTGCCGCATCGCCGCGGCGTGGAACGTACGGGCCTGCACGGGAGGTCCGTCTCCCCCGACCCCGAGCTCGCGCAGGCGGCCGCGCATCTCGCCGGCAGCGCGAGCGGTGAACGTCACCGCCAGTACCTGCCCCGAGGACACATGCCCCGCCGAGACGAGGTGCGCGATGCGTCGAGTGATCGTGCGGGTCTTGCCCGTGCCTGCACCGGCGAGAACGCACACCGGGCCACGAGGAGCCAGTACGGCCGCGGATTGCTCCGGATCCAGTCCGGTGGTCATCGCGTCGTCAGCCATGTGGTCCATTGTGTCAGTGCGCACCGACAGTTCCGCCCGGGCCTGAACCTGCCGGAACAATGGGGTCGGTGCTCCTGTTGACTCTTGTCGTGACCACTACCGAGAACACTCCGCAGACCCCAGCCGCACTCACCGTCTACTCCACCACGTGGTGCGGTTACTGCCGCCGACTCAAGACCCAGCTCGACGAGGCGGGAATCACATACGCCGAGATCGACATCGAGCAGAACCCGGAAGCCGCCGACTTCGTCGGAAGCGTCAACAACGGCAACCATGTGGTGCCGACCGTCCTCTTCGCCGACGGCTCGACTGCAACCAATCCCGGTCTGGCCGAAGTCAAGCGCGCGCTGTCGCTCTGATCGAGCGTCAGACCGTGGCCGCCCACGCTTCGAGCATTCCGCGCGCGATCGAGATCGAACCGGGGAGCAGCAATCGGGAGGTCGAGTCCGATCCCCAGTCGCCCAGCTCCAGCGCCGCGACAACCTCGGCTCGATCGAACCAGTGGGCTTCGGCGATCTCGCCGTCCTGGAAAAGCAACGGCTGCTCCGGGTCGGCGACAGCCGAGAACCCGATCATCACCGACCGCGGGAACGGCCACGGCTGGCTACCCAGGTAGTCGATGTCGGAGACGTCGAGGCCCACTTCTTCCTTGATCTCCCGTGCCACACACGTTTCCAGGGATTCGCCGGCCTCGACGAAACCCGCCAGAACCGAGAATCGCCGCTCGGGCCAGGCCGGTGCGCGTGCCAGCAGCACTCTGTCGCCGCCGTCGTGGACCAGACAGATCACTGCGGGATCGGTGCGGGGAAATTCCTCGTGGCCGGTGGACGTACTGGTGCGAGACCACCCCGCATTCGACGGAACCGACGGAGCGCCGTCGAGCGAGCTGAACTGCGCGCTCGCATGCCAATTGAGGATCGCCAGCGCACCGGTCACCATCGACAGTGCAGTGCTGTCCAGGCGATCACCGTCGGTACGCAGGTCGCCGAGCGTGCCCTCCAGGACCTCCACCCGCCTGGTCCATACGTGCCGGTCCCCGTGGATTCCGAGAAAGACCGCATCAGCGGTGGGTTCCGGTGCAACATCGACGGCGGGAGTGAGGATCAAGCCGTCCTCGTCAACGCCGAATCTGCCTCTGCCGTCCACGTTCAGTAGTCGGCCGGTCGACCAGCCTGCTGCGAGTGCGGCGGTGTCTCGGCGTAATTCCTCGGCCCTGTTCAGCGGTGACCGGGAGAGGCGAGGTGGGTGAGCGAGGTGGAATTTCGGCACGCTCGGAACCCTACTCGGACTTCGTTACTCACCCACACGACGGATGTACAGCAGGCGATCGGACGCCTCGACGGCATCGACTTCCGGGGTGCCGACCCGGAAGAGTTTGCCGCCCCGCACGACTCCGAGCACGATGTCGGTGAGGTGCCGCGGCGAGCCGCCCACCTCGTCGCGCTCGACTTCGCGCTCGGCGATCGCGAAGCCCGCCTCCGGCGTCAACAAGTCCTCGATCATCTCCACCACGGACGGTGTGGAGGTGGCGATGCCGAGCAAGCGGCCCGCGGTCTCGGAGGAAACGACCACCGAATCTGCACCGGACTGACGCAGCAGGTGGGTGTTCTCCGCTTCCCTGATGGCCGCGACGATCTTGGCCTTGGGAGCGATCTCGCGGGCGGTCAGAGTCACCAGCACGGCGGTGTCGTCTCGGTTGGTCGCCACGATGATGGCCGACGCATGCTGGGCCCCGGTGAGTCTGAGCACGTCGGACTTGGTCGCCGAGCCGTGAACGGTGACCAAGCCCAGAGCCGACGCGGCATCGAGCACCGTCTGATCGGTGTCGACAACGACGATGTCGGACGCCGGTACGCCGTCTCCGAGCATCGCGTCGACTGCGGTTCGGCCCTTGGTGCCGAAACCGATGACCACGGTGTGATTGCGCACGCTGCGTCTCCATCGCTGAATTTTGAATGCTTGCCTGGACCGCTCGGTGAGAACCGACAGCGTCGTTCCGACCAGCAGAATGAGGAACAGGACCCGAAGTGGTGTGATGACAAGAATATTGACCAGCCGCGCCGACGGGCTCATCGGCGCGATGTCACCGTATCCCGTTGTCGACAGCGATACCGTCGCGTAGTAGAACGCGTCCAGGAAGGACAGCTCGCCGTTCTGGTTGTCGCTGTAACCGTCACGGTCGAGGTACACGACGAACGCAGCGAGAAACAGGATGCCGAGCGCCATCAGCACCCGCTTGTAGATCGCGCTCCACGGACTCGATTCCAGCTCCGGGACTCGGAGCACTCCGACGAGCGCGAAGTCGGGCTTGTCGGTCAGCGCGCCACTGTCGCTCAGGCGCGCACGCAACCTACCTGCCACGTCGCCCACCGAAGTGTGCGCAGAAGTCGAGATCATTCACGGCACGCAGCGTAACCCCACACAACGAATCTGTGCCGACGACTCGGGATGTGGCACGGTAAGTGCATGACACAGCGACCAAGTCAGGCAGCCGCACTGCGCCTCGCCGGACTGCTCACCGGAGCCGGCATTCTCCATTTCGTCACCCCGACGTTCTTCGACGCGCAGGTTCCGACGGCACTGCCGGGTTCGGCTCGCACGTACACCCAGGTATCGGGAGTCGCCGAGCTCGCGGTGGCCGCAACACTTGCCACGCCTCGCACCCGCCGACTCGGCGGCGCACTCGCGGCCGCTCTGTTCGTTGCCGTCTTCCCCGCCAACATCAACCTCGCATGGAAGTACGTGCAGAGCTCCAAGACTTCACCGGCGCTCAAAGCAGCCATGATCGCCCGTCTGCCGCTGCAGATCCCGCTGGTCACCGAGGCTCTGAAGGCTCGTCGGAACGCGCAGTAGCGTCGATCGGCGTCGACACGGCCGGACCCTCCAGAAGTTCGGCCAAAGCTGCTGCGTCCGGGAGGTTCTCGGGCGAGATGGTGTGGCCGCTACGGACATAGTGGAACGCCGCGCGAACGCGGTCCAGCGAAACCGGTTCGGCCTGCCCGATCGACATCAGCTCGGCCCACGCCAATCGGTAGGCCGCGAGTTGCATCGCCACTGCCTGCTGTTCCGACGCCGTCGGCTCTGCACCGGTTTTCCAGTCGACGACGGTCCAGCCGCCGTCGGGGTCCGCGAACACGGCGTCGATTCGACCGCGCAGCACCGTGCCCGCCACGGACGTCTCGAACGGGACCTCCACCTCGACGGGGCTGCGCAGCGACCATTCCGAGTCCAGGAACGCCTGCTGCAACGTTTCCAGGTCGACGTCGGCCGACGCACCGGTATCGGCCGAGCCCGGCAACTCGTCGAGGTCGAGCAACCGGGTTGCACCGAACCGCCGCTCGACCCAGGCATGAAACGCAGTTCCTCTGCGCGCCAATGGGTTCGGAGGAAACGGCAACGGCCTGCGCAGTCGCGATGCCAGGCCATCGGGATCTGCGGCCAGGTCCACCAACTGCGTCACCGACAGGTTGCCCGGTAATGCCACGTCGACTCCCGCGACCGACCTTGCTGCCCGCTCCGCCAGCAGGGTCTCGACATCGGCAGCCCAGTTCTCCGGGTCGGTCAGGGTTGAGTCGTCCGTTTTCTCACTCGAATTGCGCTGCGCCGCATCGCCATCTGCCAGTGCGCGTAGCACCTCCCGCGCACCGCTCTCGACCGCACCACGTCTGGATCCGAGCGGGTCTCGCGGCCAGGACGCCGTGTGCGGCACAGCCCCGAGTGGGTTCTGCACTCCGTCCTCCGGAGCCGGGGCCCACTGCTCGATCACAGCCGCGGCGTCATCGGATCCGCTGACCTGCCTGTGCAATTCGTCGAGAAACTCCGATGGCCCACGCGACTTCGTCGACGTCTGGTCCCAGTGGTGCGCGGACACCAACAGCACCCGTTCGGTTCGGGTCAGCGCCACGTAGAACAGCCGCCGGTCCTCCGCGAGCCGGCGCCGGGCGAGCGCATCCTTGTGGTTCTTTACTGCATCCTCCAGGTCCTTCCGGTTGTACAGCTGGTCGAGCTCGAGAACCGGAACGCCCTCGGAGCCCTCGCCGTCCAGCGCGCGATCACCGCGCAGCGACGGCGGTAGTTCGGCCATGGCTCCGAGCCATGTCGAGGACGCGTTCGAGGACGGGAACACGCCTTTCGCTACGTGCGGCACGGCCACGACCTCCCATTCGAGGCCCTTCGCAGAGTGGACAGTGAGCACCTGAACTCGATGTGGGGCGACGTCGACCTCGCCTGGTGCGAGGCCGTCCTCGACCGTCTCCGCAGCAGCGAGGAACGACAGGAATCCGGTCACCGTGGCGGTGGGATTATCGGCGTAGTCGGCCACCACGTGGGCGAATGCATCCAGATGTTCGCGGCCGACTGCCCCGTCGGTCCCGATCGGCGTGCGGGCTTGCGCTTCGACGCCGATGTTCATGATCCGCTCGATGTCGCCGACCAACTCCGCCAGCGGTTGCCCGATTCGATCGCGCAGCAGGTGTAGTTCACCCGCGAGGGCGACGATCCGCCGGTAGCCGACCTCCGAGTAACGGTCGTCCGAACCAGGATCGGCAATCGCGTCTGCCAGTCCCGCCTGCTCGGACTGCTCGCCGGGAAGTGCGCTGCCGAGTGCGGCGTCCAACGTCTCGGGGTCGTCGACCCGACCCGCGGTGCCGTACCCGCTGCGGATCTCGAGTTCTCGGGCGCGCTGGGAGAGTGCCCGCAGATCCGTCGGGCCGATCTGCCACCGAGAACCGGTGAGGATGCGCATCGCGGAACTGCCGGCAGTCGGGTCGGCGACCAGTCGCAGCATCGCGATGATGTCTGCCACCTCGGGAACGTGCAGCAATCCGCCGAGCCCGACGACCTCCACGGGTAACCCACGGCTGCGCAGTACCTCTGCGATGGGTTCGGCATCGGCGTTGCGTCGCACCAGAACTGCAGCGGTGGGCGGCGGCCGATCCTGCTCGAGGGCCGAGCAGTACTCCCCCGCAATCCGGTCGGCAATCCACTCGCGTTCGCCCAGAACGGTCTCGGTGACGGCAATTCGGACGTCTCCGGGAACAGCTCCGGGACGGGCCCGCAGAGTCGGCACCGGAACACCGACGCGGCGCAGTGGATCGGTGATCAGGTTCGCCAGAGTCAGCGCCTCGGGCGGATTTCGCCAACTGGTGAGTAGTTCCAGTCGAGGGGCTGGACCACCGTCGGCCTGCGGAAAGTCGGTGGCGAACCGTGGCAGGTTCGCTGCCGAGGCACCGCGCCAGCCGTAGATCGATTGCATCGGATCGCCGACCGCCGTCAGCGCCAACGTGGGGTCGCCGCCCGATCCGAACAGTGACGACAGCAGGACGCGTTGAGCGTGCCCGGTGTCCTGGTATTCGTCGAGCAGTACCAGCCGAAAACGTTGCCGTTCGGCTGTTCCCACCTCCGCATGCTCGGCCGCGACCCGCGCCGCCATCGACATCTGCGAGCCGAAATCCAGAGCGCCCTCTCGGCGCAGAGTCTGGCCCAGCCGTTCCACCAACGGCAACAACCCGATTCGTTGATGCTGCGCGTCGAGGATGTTCAGCAACTCTTTGGTGGGGCCGCCGCGTTGTCGCGGGCCGGGCCCGAGCGTGTGCACCAGCTTCTCCAACTCCACGTGTGCCTGGCGCAGCTCATCGGGATCGACGAGATGCTCGGCCAACTGGCCCGAGAGCGCCAGCACCGCCTCGGTCACCGACGTGGGGTTTCGGTCGGTGTCCAGATCGCCGTCCCAGGTGCTGACGACGCGGTGCGCCAGCTGCCACAGTTCGGTTTCCGAGAGCAGTGTCGCGGACGGTTCGATCGGCAGCAGCAATCCGTGCTCGGTGAGCAGTCGGCCTGCGTAGGAGTGATACGTGCTCACTTCGGGCTCGGCACCGAGAATCCGTTCACGCAGTGCCAGACTGGGATCGAGTGCGCGCACCAGATCGGATCCGGCCAGCCGAGCCAGCCGCGCCCTGATCCGAGACGTCAACTGCTGCGCAGCCTTTCGCGTGAAGGTCAGGCCGAGCACCTGGTCCGGGTCGACGAAACCGTTGGCCACCATCCACACCACACGGGCGGCCATCGTCTCGGTCTTGCCCGCCCCCGCTCCTGCCACCACGAGCATCGGGCCGGGCGGGGCCGCGATCACCGCAGCCTGCTCGTCGGTCGGCGGATGCTTCTGGCCCAGTGCCCGGGCGAGCTCGACCGGCGACACCCGCACCGAACCGGTCCGTTTCTTCGTCGGTGTCGTCACTGCTCGGTCACCTGCCTGCCGGTCTCGTGTGCCGGGCAACTGGACTTGACCGGGCAGTGCCTGCAGCCGTCGTTCACGCGCGCCTCGAATGTCGGCCCCTGCGTGGCCGACGCTGCCTGGTGCACGGTGTCCCGCCACTCCTCGAGTTTCTCCGGTGTCGGAACTTCCTGTACGCGCTGAGTCGCCCCGTCCTTGTTGTGCGGTTTGGCAACGAACACCAGCCGGGCTCCGCCGGGTTCGCTCGCGGGCTCGCCCTCGATCGCACCGGCTGCAGCTGCAACTTGGTAGGTGGCCAGCTGATGGTGGTTACGTGCGTCCTCCTTCGACATGACGGTCTTCGCCGTCTTGACGTCGATGATCACCGGCCGACCGTCCGGGTCGTGTTCGAGTCGATCGATACGTCCACGCAACGCGACCGCCGGCTCGTTCTCGGACCGCGCTTCGAGGACGCCGTCGACCTGTACTTCCACTCCGGCCTCGGTGAGCTCGCCTCGACTGCCGTGCAGCCAACTCTCGAATGTCTCCAGCATGGCCCCGGTTCGATCCAGCTCATGCCGCGAGTACCACTGCGAACCGAGATCAACTGCATCCCATGCTGTTTCGAGAGCACGACGAAGTTGCTCCGGTGGCATCCGACCGGCCACTGCCTGGACGAGAGTGTGCACGAGAGTGCCGGTGACCGCATGGGTGTTGGTGCCGTCGTTGCCGCCGTGACGCTCGAGCATCCACCGCAGCGGACAGGTGGTGAGTTGTTCCACCGTCGACGGCGACAACGGCACCGGACCGTCGCCGAGCTGCCACAACGGCGCGTCGGTGCTGAGCCCCGCCACGCCGAACCACTCGTCCGGATGCGCGCCTCGGACACCGGCGTCGGCGAGAGTTGCCAGATGGCGAGCAGCTCGGGCTCGCTTGTCCGGATCGTGTTCGGCAACGACTGGATCGCACACGACACTGCGCAGCTCGGCAACCAGCATCGGCAGCGCCAACACCCGATGTGCGGACTCGGGTGCTTCGAGCGGAAGGAGGGACTCGCCGTCGACGTCCACCCCGCGCAGTTCGTCGACGAAGCGGGAACGAACGAGGTCGGCATCGCCGGTACTGGAATCGACGGCAGTGACGAGCAGAGTCGATCGAGCGCGGCTGCACGCCACCAGAAACAGCGTGCGCTCCTCGGCGAGAAGGGGTGCCGATTTCGACAAACGCCCGTCGAGTGCTGCTCCGGCGTCGAACGTTCCGGACACGAGGTCGACCAGTGTGTCGGTTCCGAGGAGGCTTCCGCGCGCTCGGAGCCCCGGCCACAGACCTTCCTGAACCCCGGCCACCGCAACGAGCTCCCATTCCCGACCCGCAGCAGAGTGCGCACTGAGCAGGGTGACGGCGTCGGCCCGAACCGTGGCGCGATGCGAGTTCAGAGTCGGAATCTCCTGCTGCGCAATGTAATCGAGAAACCCGCCGATCTGTGCCCGCGGCAGTCTGTCGACATAGGCTGCCGCCGCATCGAACAACGCAACCACTGCATCGAGGTCACGGTCCGCCTGGGCACCGGCCGAGCCACCCCACGCGGACGCGCCGGCCCACCGACGTTCGAGACCCGATGCCTGCCAGGCTGCCCACAACACGTCCTCGACACCGCGACCCGTCCGGGCAACCGCCCTCGCCTTTCGGATCACGCCGAGGGCTTTGCGCAGTGGCGCGGACTCCACATCCGACAGTCCGCCGATCCAACCGCTCTTTCCACGAGAATCGTCGGTGAGGACGCCCCTGAGAAGTTCGGCCGAGTCGCGTTCACCGCCCGACGCGAGCTCGAGTCTTCTCATGCCCCTACGCAGTCGACGAAGACCAACCGGATCGGCTCCGCCGATCGGCCCGGACAGCAATGCCAGTGCATCTTCACCGTCGAAGGTCGGATCTGAGATCGCACGCAGTACCAGTAGTAGACCCACCGCCCCGTGCTGGCGATGCAGCGGAAGCTCGGAAGTGGGCGTGACCATCGGAACACCTGCTGCGTGCAGTGCCCGGCGCAACGGTGCAACGGTCCTCGGCACCGACCGCACCACGATGGCCATCTCGGACCACGGCATACCGTCGATCAGATGGGCTCGCCGCATGGCGTCGGCGATGATCGCGGCTTCCTTGGCCGGCGAGGACGCGACATGCACCCGCCCCGCAGGGTTGCCGAATCGGGCAACGGCCACCGGCTCGGGACACCGGTGCCGACCCAGCCCGGGCAGACGCCTCGCCACGATGTCGGTCAACTCGGCAACCTCCGGCACGGACCGGTGATTGCGCGTCAGCACCACTCGCCGTGGCGAATTCACCTCGACCAGGTCGGCCACGAATGTGGGATCGGCACCACGAAAAGTGAACACGGACTGATCGGGGTCCCCCGCGACGACGGTCGATTCGATGTCGGTACCGATCAGCCGAACCAATTGTGCTGCTTGCGGATCGAGGTGCTGAGCATCGTCGACGACGAGGTGGCGGATGCGGGCACGTTCACTGCGAAGCAGTTCCGGGTCGGTGGCGAACGCCATCAGCGCGGCACCGATGAGCTCGGCGGCATCCAGACCAGGTGCCGTGGCTCCCGCAGCTTCGACGCCCACTGCTCCGCGCAGCAACATGGCTTGCTCGTACCGAGCGGCGAACCGCCCGACCGCAACCCACTCGGGTTTGCCGTGCTTGCGACCGAGTTTGACGAGGTCTTCCGGCCCGATTCCGCGTTCGGCGGACCTGAGCATCATGTCCCGCACCGCCGTCACGAACCCCGAGGTGCCGAGCGCCGGACGCAACCGATCCGGCCATTCCGCGGCACCGTCCTCGAGGTCGCCGCGCAGCATCTCGCGCACCACGGCGTCCTGTTCGGCACCGGTCAGCAGCCGCGGTGGCGGGTTGCCGTAGAGAGACGCCTGGAGCCTGAGCACCGCGAAGGCATAGGAGTGCACCGTCCGTACCAACGGCTCACGTGTCGCTCTCAGCGCGTGGTCTCCACTGAAGAGGCCGGAGGTGATCACCTCGCGCACCGCGGTTGCCGCCCGTTTGGACTGTGTCAGCACCAGAACCGATTCCGGGTCCCCGGAGACGATGCGCGAGACTGCGTAGTCGGCGACGAGCGATGTCTTACCCGTTCCGGGGCCACCGAGTATCTGCCACGGATTCCACCGGGGTGCGCCGTGCGCCGCCTCCGCCGCCGAATCCGGTCGTGACGACAACAGCTGAGCAGCCGCGCCGACCCACGTGCGGGCGGGCCGAGCCACCTTGGGTGCACGGACGAGGGTGACCGTCGCGCCGTGCCTGCCGTCCGTGCTCATGAGTACAGATGCAATCACGGACCACCGACAACTCTCGCCTCAGTATCGAGGCGCCCGCACCGGACCGGCAGAATCCGCGGCGGCACGCCATGCGGCATAGTGGTCGACGTGCCCGAGTTGAATCTGCATACGTTCGGACCCGCAGACGGTCCTGAAATCCTCGCCGTTCACGGTGTGACCGGTCATGGTGCCCGCTGGTGGGATCTCGCGGAGAATCACCTGCCCGAAGCTCGAATACTGGCTCCTGATCTGATCGGCCACGGCTATTCCCCGGCCACGCCGCCCTGGGACATCGACGCGCAGGTCACGGCTCTCAAAGCCGTACTGGACGCCCACGCGCGCGGCCCGGTAGTGGTGCTCGGACATTCGTACGGCGGCGCGTTGGCCGTCCATCTCGCGCAGAGATTCCCGAACGCGGTGCGGGCGCTGGTGCTGCTCGATCCCGCGATCGCTCTGCCACCGGAGGAGCTGCTCGAGGTGGCCGAGGCCACCGCGAAGTCACCCGATTACACCGACGCCGACGAGGCGCGATCGGAGAAGATCCACGGGGCGTGGGCGGACGTACCCACCGAGTTGCTCGACCGCGAGGTCGCCGACCACCTGGTTCCCGCCGACGGCGGAAAGGTGGCGTGGCGCATGTCGATTCCGGCGATCGTTGCGACGTGGGGCGAGCTCGCTCGTCCGATCGTGGTACCCGCCGATAGCGTCCCGACCATCGTGGTTCGGGCCATGCGCGTCGAACCTCCCTATGTCACCGACGAGTTCCTTGCTGCACTGCGAGAGAAACTCGGTGAGAACCTGCGCACCGTCGAACTGGACTGCGATCACATGGTCGGCCAGGCCAAGCCGGTCGAGGTGGCCGAGCTGGTGCGATCCGTGCTCTAGATGGCCCCGATCACCGAAGACCAGGTCGAGCGAGTGCGCGCATTGGTCGCGTCCATTCCCTCGGGATTCGTCGCCACGTACGGAGACATCGCGGCCGCGGCCGACCTGTCGAGTCCACGCATCGTGGGATGGATCATGCGCACCGACTCCGCCGACCTCCCGTGGCATCGCGTCCTCGGAGCCAGTGGCAGGCCCGCCCCGCACCTCGCCACCCGGCAGCTCGAGACGCTGCGCAGCGAAGGAGTGGCAGTCCACGACGGCAGAGTGCCGCTGAAGTCGATTCGATTCGACTTCGGGGCGCTCCCATCGCCGCTCGAGTCGACCACTAACCTCGGAGGATGAACATCAGAGACGGGCTCGGGCAATTCGATCCACGCCCCACGGCGAAGTTCGCCCTGTCGAAGGCGAGCACCTTCGTCGCCTCTGCCGGACTTGTCGTCGACGAGGTCTCGGGCACCCGGGTGGCGGGTCACATCGATTTGACGGACGAGCACCTCACCCCGTGGGGCGTCGTACACGGCGGGGTCTACACGACCGCTGTCGAGAGCGCCGCGAGCATCGGTGCAAGTGAGGCGGTGAAGGATCGCGGTGAGTTCGCGGTCGGAGTGCACAACGGCACCGACTTTCTCCGCGCGAGCAAGGGCGGACGCGTCGACGTTCTCGCAGAACCGTTGCAGCAGGGCCGTGTTCAGCAATTGTGGCTGGTCACGATCACCGCCTCCGACAGCGGAAAGATCATTGCACGCGGGCAGGTTCGGCTACAGAACGTGCCTCTGCCGACATGACAGCGCTCGCACCGTGACGCCGGTCTGCGATGCGATCGTCCTCGCCGGCGGTCGCGGATCGAGGATGGCCGATCCCGAGCACTCGACGTCGCCGCAGGAGGTCGACAAGCCGGCCTTGACCGTCGGCGGCCGTCGAATGGTCGACATCGCGGTGGACGCCTTATCGAACTGCCGCAGAACGGTTCTGGTGGGTCCACCACGCGCCGGGGTGGCGGACCACGTTGTCCAGACCCGTGAGTCGCCTGCCGGCGGTGGGCCCGTTTCGGCCCTCGCCGCGGGACTCCGATCCCTCGATGACAGTGCAGACTCGGAGCACACTGCAGATCTGGTGGCCGTCGTCGCGGCGGACATTCCACGTCTCGACTCCGCCGCGATAGGATCCCTGATCGATTCCATCGCACACTCCTCAGCACATGCAGTATTCGCTCGCGACAGCGCGGGGCGCACACAGTTCCTGCTGGGAGTGTGGCAGCACGCCGCGCTGCGTTCCGCTGTGGCACAGCTGGATTCGGTAGAAGGTGCACCGATGCGCCGGATCGTTCCGATCGATCATCAGGTCATCGCACTTCCCGATATCGAGGACTGCGACACCCCTGCCGACCTTCTGGCCGCTCGCCTCGCCGCGCAGCCGTCGCAGACGCTCGAGGTCGCCGACGCATTGGAGCGCATTCGAAGCAGCCTCACTCCCCTACCTGTCCGTCGAATTCCGCTGCAGGACAGTGCCGGAACCGTCCTCGCGGAACCCCTCGTGTCCCAGACCGCGTTGCCGGCAGTCGACATCTCCGCGATGGACGGTTACGCCGTCTGCGGCTCCGGGCCGTGGACGCTGCGGCCCGACATCGCGTACGCAGGAAGTGTCGACATCGCCGGACTCACCGCCGGAACAGCGGTGCGCATCGCGACCGGTGCTGCGCTTCCGCCCGGAGCGACGTCGGTGGTGCGCGACGAGCACGTGACACACGATCCGGACGGGTCGGTGCGTCGACCGTCGACCGCAGCCGAGTCCGACGACACACGTCGGCGCGGCGAGGACTGGCTGCCGGGCACCGAGCTGGTCGCCGCGGGAACTCCGATCGATGCGGCGGTACGGTCTCTCGCCGCCAGCGCGGAAGTGTTCGACGTGACGGTGCGCGGTCCAGTTCGTGGTCGAATAGTGATCAGCGGCAACGAGATTCGATCGAGTGGACCGCTGGCCCCCGGCGAGACCCGAGACGTTCTCGGATCGGTGTTGCCGGAGTACCTGTCGCACTGCGGCATCGCGGTCGTCGATGTGACACTGCTCGACGACTCGGCGACGGAATTTCGAGACGTCCTGACTCGCACGCAGGACCTGGACGTCGTCGTCGTGGTCGGAGCCACCGGAGGCGGTGCCGCCGATCAACTGCGCTCGACCCTGGCGACACTCGACGCGAAGCCCATCGTCGGCCGGATGCGTGTCCGACCCGGTGGTTCCCAGATCACTGCGGCGCTGCCCGACGGCACAGTGGTACTCGGATTACCCGGCAACCCCCTGGCGGCCGTCGGAACGGCACTGCTGACGGCTCCGGCGATCGTCGACGCATTGACCGGCAGAAGGGTGCGTCCACCACGAATGGGTCTGTTGTCCAATGCCGCGGACGTTCGATCTGCAGTCCCTCGCCTCGTCCCCGTCACCGTCGACGGCACGCGTTGGCGGGCAGATACCGAGGTACGCACTGCACATCTGGCTCACCTGGTCGGCCGGGATGCGCTCGCACTGGTTCCGGCCGAGATCAGCGCCGACGAACCGGTGACCATCCTTCCGTTGCCGTACTGAGCGATCCGCTCTCCAGCGATCGGACGCCCTCGAAGTAGCGGGCCACCACCAGATCCACGATTGCTGGATGGACCCCCAGCGGCTCACCGACGCCGTCTGCACCTGCATCGGCCAATCGATTGTGAAAGAGCCCGCGCGCCAACAGATACGATGCAACGAAGATTCGAGTATGTCCCTCCTCTCGCAGAGCCGACACCGCCTCGGACACGGTGGGGACAGCGGTGGCGACGTACCCGATGCGTACCGGGACCCCCGCGACGTCGGCCAGCATCGCTGCTGCTCGAACGTGTTCTGCCAGCGCTCGGGGGTCGGACGACCCTGCGGCGGCGAGCACGATCGAATCGCCTGTGCGCCAACCGGTGTCGCGTAGCCGATCGAGCATGACCTCCGCGAGTACGGGGTCCGGTCCCAGAGCACGGGTGACCGCGACCGAGCTATGAGCGCTTTCGGCAATTTCTCGCGGTACGTCGGTGTGGACGTGATAGCCCGACGCCAGGAATGCCGGAACCACGACCGCCGACCCGGGGGTGTCGCGCAGCACTTCGGCCGGGGACGGTCCGAGTACGTCGACGAATGCCACGCGAGTGGCACCGATCTGCGTCGACACGGCATCGGCAAGTGCGGCGATCATCTCGACACCACGGGGGTTTCGGGTGCCGTGTGCCACCAACACCGGAGTCGGAGTCATCAGTACTTCCCTCCTTCGACGACGGCCACATGCGCGTGCACGGCAGGCTCCTCGGAATCGCAGTCCGATTCGGTTTCGACGTGATCGAGTGCGATCCGATACCCACGCTTGACCACGGTCTGGATCGCCTTCGGCGCGCCGAGAGAGGACCGGAGCCTGGTCATCGCTGTTTCCACCGCGTGGGTGTCACCTCCACCACCGGGCAAGGACGCAAGCAAGTCCTCCCGGGAGACCACGCGTCCAGGATTGCGAGCGAGTGTCTTCATCAACGCCATTCCGGCCGGCGACACCGGTCGCACTTCACCGTCGACCACGACGCACCGGCCGCGCACACTCACCACGTGTCCGCCTGCATGAAGACGACCGGTCCGCCTCGGCAATTCCTCGGCGATATGCCGCGCCAAAGCGCCCAAACGCGCTCTCGCCGGCTGCGTAGTGGCCACGTTCAGTTGTTCGAGGGGTGCTGCCGTCACCGGCCCGACGCACACCGGAAGCACCCGCGTACGCATCGATTGCAACAGGGGTTCGAGCACCCCGTTCTCGTCGGCGCGCATCAGCATCGAGGCCACCGCAGGCGCGGAGGTGAAGCTGAGTGCGTCGAGATCGCCGACGACGACGGCTTCGATCATGCGGTCCATCGGACCCTGGTCGTCGGGGGCCGTCCAGCGATACACCGGCACCGGAACCACTTCGGCTCCGGCACAGCGCAGTACCTCGCAGAAGTCCGGGATCGGCTCCCATTCGGTCGTCGCGCCGTGCAGTTGCACGGCGATACGTTTGCCCTCGACCCCTTCGGCGAGTAGATGCTCGAGTACCTCCGCGGAGGATTCGGAGGCGGGCGACCATTCCTCGCGGAGATCGGCGGCCCTGATCGCACCCGTTGCTTTGGGACCGCGGGCCAGCAACCGGGACGCCCCGAGCGCAGACCCGAGTTCTTCTGCCCGCCCCCATCCGTCTGCGGCCTCGACCCAGCCTCGGAATCCGATGCCTGTTGTGGCGACGGTAATTTCGGGTGGATGCGCGATGATCGCCGCGGTCACGCGTTCCAGCTCGGCATCGTCCGCGAGCGGGATGATGCGGATCGCGGGGGCATGCATCACGGTTGCTCCCCGCCGCTCGAGCAGAGTCGCGAATTCCTCGGCCCGACGCGACGCCGTGATCCCGACGGTGAAACCGGCCAGAGGCGTTCCTGCCCCGGCGATTTCGCTCACGTAGAGCCACCGCGGACGAGCACGACACCCTCGACGCAGGAGACCTCGAAGGATCCGAGACCGACCTCCGCATCGTCGAGGCAGCGCCCGTCGACCAAGGAGAAGACCTGCTTGAGCAACGGTGATGCGACCGTGGGCTCGCCACCGCGGTCACCCACGAGGCCGCGCGACATCACCGCTGCGCGTCCGTACGGATCGATGTTGCCCACCGCGAACAGTCGTCCGTCGTCGAGCAGAAACAACGCCGCCTGCGTGCCTCCGCGCAGGAGCACCGCTACCCCGCGCCCCGGAATCAGCGTGTCCAGCGTGCAGGCCGGGGTCCAACTACGAGCAATGTCGTTCGGTACCGCTGTACGTGAGTCGATGACAGTCATGGCGTACCTCCTGGTCAGCTATTCCACGTTGTCAGTGTTTCTGGGCCGTTAAGTCGCGATTACTCACCTGTGCACATGCACTCAGTTTCGTGACCTGGCGTATGTCAGGCCGGGGTCGGTCCTAGGCACCGACGCGCGGCATTCCCATCAGCACGGGGATCTTGCGTGCTCCGGAGTCGTCGAACGCAATGGTGGGATCGGCCTCGGCCGGTGCGTTGACGAACGAGACGAAACGACCGAGCTTCTCGTCGTCTTCGAGCACGCCCGCCCATTCGTCCTTGTAGCCGGCGACGTGGCGCTCCATGTCGGCTTCGAGTTCTGCGCCGATACCGAGGCTGTCGTCGCATACGACGGCTTTGAGATGATCGAGTCCCCCGTCGAGCGATTCGAGCCACGGCGCGGTGCGCTGCAGTCGGTCTGCGGTGCGCACGTAGAACATGAGGTACCGATCGATGTAGCTGACCAACGTGGTGTCGTCCAGATTCGAGGCCAGCAATTGGGCGTGCTTGGGTGACTGGCCGCCGTTTCCGCCGACGTAGAGGTTCCAACCGCCCTCGGTAGCGATGATTCCGACGTCCTTTCCACGAGCCTCGGCGCATTCACGCGCACAGCCCGATACCCCGAACTTGATCTTGTGCGGGGACCTCAGCCCTCGATAGCGGTTCTCCAGGTCGACGGCCATCCCCACCGAATCCTGGACACCGTACCGGCACCAACTGGAACCGACGCAGCTCTTGACCGTGCGCAGCGACTTCCCGTATGCCTGGCCCGATTCCATGCCTGCGTCGACGAGGCGCTTCCAGATAGCAGGCAACTGCTCGACGCGGGCACCGAACATATCGATGCGCTGTCCGCCCGTCACCTTGGTGTAGAGCCCGAAATCGCGAGCGACCTCGCCGATGACGATCAGCTGCTCGGGGGTGCATTCGCCGCCGGGCATCCGCGGCACCACCGAGTACGTGCCGTTCTTCTGGATATTGGCCAGGAAGTGATCGTTGGTGTCCTGCAGCGAGGCCTGCTCGCCGTCCAGAATGTGATCCGAAGACGTCGATGCGAGGATCGACGCGACGACGGGCTTGCAGATGTCGCAGCCGGTTCCGCTGCCGTACTTGGCGATCAGCGACGAGAAGGTGCGTGTGTTCGTTGCCCGAACGATCTCGAACAGCTCGGCCCTGGATTGAGAGAAGTGCTCGCACAAGGACTTCGAGAGCACCACCCCGGATGCGGCCAGCAACGACTTGATGGACGGCAGACATCCGCCGCAGGTGGTGCCCGCGGTGGTGCAACTCTTCACGGCCGCCAGATCGCACGCTCCGTCGGCGATGGCCGAGCAGATGGCACCCTTGCTCACGCCGTTGCAGGAGCAGATCTCGGCGTCGTCGGGCAGCGCACCGATACCGACCTGTTCGGCTGCCGGTGAGATCAGGGCTCCGGGGTCGCCGGGCAATTCTCGTCCGACGAGCGGCCGCAGCAGCGAATACGCGGAGGCGTCGCCGACGAGGATGCCGCCGAGGAGGGTCTTCGCGTCGTCGGTCACGACGAGCTTGGCGTACGTTCCCTTGGGCGCATCGCTGAACACCACCTCGAGAGCACCCGGAGTGGCCGCCATCGCGTCGCCGAAGCTCGCGACATCGACGCCCATGAGCTTGAGTTTGGTGGACATGTCGGCACCAGGGAATTGCGCTGCGCCGCCGAGCAATCGGTCGGCCACCACCTCTGCCGTCGAGTACCCGGGGGCAACGAGGCCGTAGCACCGGCCCTCGACCGCGGCACACTCGCCGATCGCGAATACGGCGGGATCGGATGTAGTGCAACCGATGTCGACCATGATGCCGCCGCGCTCGCCGACCTCGAGGCCACTCTCGCGGGCCAGCCGATCCTGGGGACGCACACCGGCGGAGAACACCAACAGAGCGGCGTCGATCGTGCTGCCGTCGCTCAGCTCGACCGTCAGGCCGGCGCTGTCGTTCTCGGAGATCGACGATGTACCGACTCCCACATGGACGTTCAGCCCGAGCTCGGTGACGAGACGAGCCAACAGCGCGCCTCCGCCCTCGTCGACCTGCAGCGGCATCAATCGTGGAGCGAACTCGATGACGTGCGGGGTCATGCCCATCTTCTGCAGTGCATTGGCCGCTTCGAGACCGAGTAGACCTCCGCCGACGACGACCCCCACGGCACCGGGGCCCGCTGCGTCCGCTCGGGCCCGGATCTTGTCCAGGTCGTCGAGGGTCCGGTAGACGAAGCAGCCAGGTAGATCGTGCCCGGGGATCGGCGGCACGAACGGATAGGATCCGGTGGCGAGCACGAGCGCGTCGTACTCCACCGTGTCGCCCGCGGAGGTCTCGACGGTCCGGTGATCACGGTCGATGCGATCGGCACGCACTCCGGTGCGCATCTCGACGAGAAGGTCACCGGGGTAGTCGTTACCCGCCAGCGCCAGTTCCTTGTGGTCCCAGGCACCGACGTAGGACGACAGGCCCACTCGGTCGTACGCCGGCAACGCTTCCTCGCAGAGGACCGTGACCTTCCACTCTGCCGCCTCGTCGCGCGCGCGCAACGCTTCGACGAACCGGTGCCCGACCATTCCATGACCTACCACTACCGCGTTCTTCATTGCGGGTCCTTCCGAATTTGCGTTGTCGTGCAGAGCTTTTCGTCCGTTCAACCAGAGCGCGTCAGACGGCTACCGAAGCGTCGGCAGAGCTGGTCTTGCGCAGGTAGATCGCCCAGGTGACGATCGCGCACACGATGTAGAAGCCGAGGAACACCCAGAACGCGGTGGTCGCGGACTTCGCAGTGCCCGAGTACGACGCTCGCAGAACCAGATTGATTCCGACGCCGCCCAGCGCGCCGATCGCACCGGCGATACCGATGAGAGCGCCGGACATCTTGCGCGACCAGTGCTGCTGCTCGTCGACCGTCATGCCCTGAAGCTGAACCGACTTCGCGGCGAAGATCGCGGGGATCATCTTGTAGACCGATCCGTTGCCCAGACCCGAGAGCAAGAAGAGTGCAATGAATCCGATGACGAAGAGCACCATGACCGTGCCGCTGGCCGCTCCGGGCGTCGAGTCGTCCCAAGTGCTGGCCGCTACCAGAATTCCTGTCGAGAAGGTCATGGCCACGAACGTGTACAGGGTGATCTTGCCGCCGCCGATCTTGTCTGCGAGCTTGCCTCCGAAGGGCCGCGACAGCGATCCCAGCAATGGACCGAGGAACGCGATCTGAGCAGCGTGCAGCGAAGCCTGCGCCTGCAGCGCGGGGGTTGCAGGGGCCCCGTCGGTGAGTCCGGCGAGGAAGTTGATCTGCAGCACCTGACCGAACGCGAAACTGAAGCCGATGAACGAGCCGAAGGTACCGATGTAGAGGAAGGCGATCCACCACGCATCGGAGAACTTCAGCACGTCGATCATGGAGCGGCCGTTGGTCTTCTGGTTGTCGAGATTGTCCATGTACAACGCGGCACCGACGGCGGCGATCGCGATGAACACGAGATACACGGCGCAGACGATCTCGGGCGCGGTGTTGCCGATGGTGGCGATGACGAGCAACCCGATGAGCTGGATGACGGGCACGCCGATGTTGCCACCGCCTGCATTCAGGCCGAGCGCCCAACCTTTTTCGCGCTGGGGATAGAACGCATTGATGTTCGTCATGGAGGATGCGAAGTTGCCACCGCCCACGCCGGCGAACGCCGCCACGATGATGTACGTGGTGTACGACGCCGGATTCAGCATGAAGTACATCGTCAGTACGGTCGGGATCAGCAGCACCAAGGCGCTGAAGATGGTCCAGTTCCGCCCACCGAACTTGGCCGTGGCGAAGGTGTACGGGATCCGAAGGATTGCGCCGACGAGAGTGGGGACGGCGACGAGGAAGAATTTGCCCGCCGCGTCGATGCCGTAGACCGACAACGGCATGAACAGCACCATCACCGACCAGATCGACCAGATCGAGAATCCGACGTGCTCGGCGACCACCGACCAGATCAAATTGCGCTTGGCGATCTGCTTGCCACCGGCCTCCCAGGCCTCGACGTCCTCGGAATTCCAGTGCGCAATGTGATGGTTCACGGAAACGGGCACTGTTCCGGGCGGAACCGTCGTGGTGGTGGCTGAGCCGGCGTCTGCCGAAGCGCTGCGAGAAAGGCTGGTCACGTTGTGGCCTCCTGATCGGTGTGTGAACCGAACATAGGAAAGCCATGTTGCCGCGGCGCTGCGCGCGATGACTCGTTGATTAACTTGGTCTCACGCGCCGTCGAGCACCGACGTGAGCTGAAGCGTCGACGTTCGCCGAACGTCACCAGGTGTCTTCGAGCATCCTCGGTCGACAGCACAGGAATCCTCCGACGAGCAGAACCGCTACGCACCCGGTCAGCAGCACGAGCGGCAGTCCCCATCCACCGGACAGCGTGTGCAGCTGCCCGAACAGGATCGGACCGGTCGAGGACACCACATAACCCAGCCCCTGGGTGAACCCCGACAGCGAGGACGATCCGACCGGGGTGCGCGTCCTGAGGTTGATCAGCGTCAGCGACATCGGGAAGGTCATGGTGCCGAGCCCGACGAGGCACACCCACACCACGGTTCCGGCAGCCGGAGACCAGTGCAGTCCTGCGAAGCCACCGAGGTAGCACGCGGCCGCGACGACCACGATGCCGTACGGATTCTTCACGCGCGCGCAGAGAGTCGGAGCGGCCAGCGAGGTGATCAATCCCATTGCACCGAACGCGGCAACGGATGCACCGGCCAAGGCTTCGCTGATGCCTGCGTCGATCAGGAGCGTCGGCAGCCACGTCAGCATCGCGTAGGTGATCAGCGACGTCATCGCGAACATCATCACCATTCCCCACGCCAGCGACGATCGATGAATTCGGCCGCTCGGCGGCGCGTGCACCGCCGAGGATCCGGCCTCGGCCGAGATGTCCTTCTCGTCATGGCCGCGACGGGCCACCACCACACCGAGCCACGGCACGGCGGCGGCCACTCCGACGACGGCCCAGATACCGATGGACACGCGCCAACCGTGGGCGTCGGCGACGGGAACGGCCAGTAGAGGCGGGACCATGGTGCTGACCTGCAAGGCACAGATGTAGATGGTGCTCACCACCGCCAGGCGGTCGGAGAAGTACCGCTTGACCAACGGCGGGATGACGACGTTTCCGATACCCATGCCTGCGAGGGCTATTGCGGACAACGCGAGCAACGACGCGGTGTTCGGTGCGAACGCCCGAGTGGCCATACCGATGGTGGTGAGAGTCATGGCGAGCAGTGCAGCTCGCTCGAGTCCGGTGCGCTTGGCGAGAAACGGCGTCGCCAGACCGAACACGGCGAACATCGCCGGCGGCAACATACCGACGAGGCCGATCACCGTGGAGCCGAACTGGAGGTCGGTGCCGATCCTGCCGAACAGCGGGCTGATCGAGGTCACGGCGGCGCGCAGTGTCAGCGCAGACAGCACGATCGCAGAGAAGACGAGAATTCGACCGCGCACGAGCGAGGTACTGCGGAGGCGGGTATCGGGAACGGTAGGCGCACTCACCGCGTAATCATAGGATGACCGGATCATCGGGTGCAAAGCATTACTATCGACGGCGAAACGTTCACAGTCCGAGGAGCCCACGTGCGGCAGGTCCAGCGATCGAGCCTGATAACCCAGGTCACCGCACAGTTGCGTGACGAGATCACGTCGCAGAGATGGCCGGTGGGCACCCGCATCCCCACCGAGCCGGAATTGTGTGAAATCACCGGGACCGGTCGCAACACTGTTCGCGAAGCGGTCCAAGCTCTCGTGCACGCCGGCATGGTCGAGCGCAGGCAGGGTTCGGGCACCTTCGTCATGACCTGCTCCGACCTCGGCGGCACCCTTGGCAAGTACTTCTCGGACGCCCGGCACCGCGACGTCACCGAACTCCGCCAGACCCTGGAGGTCACTGCAGCTGCGCTCGCCGCCGACCGACGCGACGACGAGGACATCCGAGTCATGCTGGGCGCGCTGAAGGATCGCAACGCGGCGTGGTCGAACGAGACCCCACTGGCGGACGCCGTCCGGATCGACGCGCGCCTGCACCGCGCCATCGTCGCAGCCAGCCATAACGCGATCTATCTGGAGTTCTACGACTCACTGCTGCCGGTGATCCATGACGCCATGCGCCACCATGCCATCGAACACGACGACGACTACGTCGCCGAGCACACCGCACTCGTCCATGCCGTCATCGACGGAGACGCCGATCGCGCGTCGGATGCAGCTCGATCACTGTTCCACGAACTGTCCGAACCACTCGCTCGCGCAACGGAATCTACAGAATGAGGCGCACCAGGTCTGCTGTTCGTGCGAGACCCGGAAAGGCCTCGGAAGTCGAACGCGGATGGAGCGCGTGAACAGCGAGACGAAACATCAACGCGCGCAGCAACATCTGTGGCCACTCGGGTAGATCGTCCCAGCGACCCACCAGACCGTCGTCGGCGTCACCCCAGGACAGGGCATCCACCACCGCTACTCCGGCGGCCCACGGCGCGGGACGCCAATACGGCGTGATGTCGCTGATTCCGGGTGCGTCGCTGCCCGAGAACAGCACCGTTCCGAACAGGTCGCCGTGTACCAGTTGATCCGGTGACTCGACGGGTTTACGCAGCGTCGCAAGCTGTTTGACCAACTCGAGACTGCTTTTTCCGTCACTGGAGGACGGCTCGGGTGCGCCTGCTCCGCGCGCCGATCGGAGGGGGACGGCCTCCCACGCCGCTCTGTCGGCTGCGACGAACACGTCCACATCTGCCCACGGTGCAACGGGCGGCTGAACCAAGAATCGGGGACGCTCCAGTTGCGCCGTCGCCGAGTGCAGACGCAACGACAACGAGACCACCTCGTCGTGCCGGGGCTCGGGTTCGCCGGCCACGAACGTGTCTGCGCGCCAGCCCGACACGACGTACCGACCGTCGGTGGAGCGCACCGGGCGAGCGAGTCGAACTCCATCCACCGTCAACGTCTCGCGTACCTTGGCCGACCAGGCCGCGCGGGCGTGGTCGGCCACCGGAGACAGCACGACGTCACCCAGACGCCACCCTCCGTCCCAGTCCGCGCCGAGGGGTGCCGGCTCGACATCGCGCAGCCCGAACGTAGAGATCACGTGCTGAGGGGGTTCGACAGAGCTCACGGTCGCCACGCTACCGCCGATCGGTGCGTCACTGCGGACGACGCGCACACACGCACCGCTTCAGTAGATGGGCAAACCAGGGTCTATTTGCTTGGCCCACTCCACTATTCCGCCCTGCAGATGGGACGCGTCGGCAAAACCGGCACCGACGACCGCGCTGAGCACTTCCGCGGACCTGATGCCGGTTTTGCAGTACAGCACGATCGGCACGTGCTGCGGCAACTCGGCCATGGCCGCACCGGAGAGGATCCGATCCTTGGGAATCAGGCGTGCGCCGTCGATGCGAACGATGTCCCACTCGACCGGCTCACGCACATCGATCAGAGCAACCTCGCGCCCGGACTCCATCATTGCCCGGAGCTGAACCGGGGTAACTTCCTCGCCGACGGATTCGACTGCCGGAACAACTCCACAGAATGCCTCGTAGTCGATCAACTCGGTGATCGGGGTCCGATGCGGATCGCGGGTCAACCGCACCGTTCGATAGCTCATCGCCAGTGCGTCGTAGATCATCAATCTGCCCAACAGCGTCTCGCCGATGCCGGTGATCAACTTGATGGCCTCGGTCACCATGACCGAACCGATCGAAGCGCACAACACTCCCAGCACGCCACCTTCGGCACACGACGGCACCATTCCCGGCGGCGGAGCCTCGGGGTACAGGTCGCGATAGTTGATGCCCACTCCCCCGGGTGCTGCATCCCAGAACACCGAAACCTGGCCCTCGAATCGATAGATCGAACCCCACACGTACGGAATGCCGACCAGGGCAGCTGCATCGTTGACGAGGTACCGGGTTGCAAAATTGTCGGTGCCGTCGAGAACGAGATCGTAGTGTGCGAAGAGTTCGAGCGCGTTCGAGGAATCCAGTCGAACCTTGTGCAACGTCACCTCGACGCCGTCGTTGAGTTCGAGAATCGAATCTCTGGCACTGTCGGCTTTCGCCCGGCCCACATCGGAACGACCGTGGATGATCTGCCGTTGCAGATTGGACAGTTCGACATCGTCGAATTCCACGATTCCCAAGGTCCCGACACCTGCGGCTGCGAGATAGAGCAGTGCAGGTGAACCCAACCCCCCGGCACCGACGACGAGTACACGGGCGTTGCGCAGGCGCTTCTGGCCGTCCGTTCCCACGCTGGGAATGATCAGATGACGGCTGTATCGCGCTACGTCCTCGGGCGTCAGTTCGCCCGCGGGTTCGACCAGCGGAGGTAGGTGGACCACGATGCAGCGACGCTCCTCGACTCGACACGGCGGCCGGTGACCCCGATCGCCACGTTCGAATCTAATCCCCCAGCTGGTCCGAAACCCAGCCGGTCACGCTCGCGGGTACGGCCACGGATTGAATCGACATGTCTTGCCGTCCATGGGGACTACGCCCTCCGGATCCAGTCGTGCGATGTCGTCGTTGGACGTGCCGAACGTCTGTTGCATCATCACCGGTGCCAGGCCGCCGTCGGCCTCGCACGGCTGGTGCTGCTGGTAGCCGATTGCGTGGCCCACCTCGTGGTTGATCTGATACTGGCGGTACGAGCCGATGTCTCCTTGGAACGAGATCGCCCCGCGGACCCACCTCGGCTCGTTCAGGACGACTCGCTCGATGCCCGGGTTGTAGCAGGAGACTTCGAGCTGAATGTCGTAGCCGCACGCCTGCCGGATGGACATCTGCGACGTCAGCGAGATCCTGAAGTCGGGGTCCCCCTGGTCGATTCGCCGAAACGCGAAACGCGGGTCGTTCGTCCAGCTCTTGGGATTGGCGAGTGTCTGGTCCACCAGACGGCCGAACGACTCGTCGCCGCCGAATCCGACCGTGTCGACACCGTCCTCCACCTCGACCGTGTACGTGAACACCCGCTCGGTCCCCTGTCCCACCTGCTCGGTGGAACCGGCCACGGTGTGCCACGTGCCGGCACCCTGGACCGCGAAGGGGCCCCCATCCGGCAGTTCACCCGAGGAGATCGACGACGCGAAATTACCGTCCGCCTGTGGCGGTACACCGATGATTCCGGTGCCCGAGGTCGTATCGGAGCTCAGAGCGCCGAAACCGGGATCGGCGTTGGTGGACTGCGCCGCGGTGCCGGTGACCGGGTCGCCGGTGCGCACGGCATCGAATACCACGAGCGCAGTGACCACGATCAGAACTGGAACCGCGTATGCCCGCCAGCCGTACGTCGAGGCGAACTTTCCGATCTTGCTCTGCTTGCGGACATCGCGGTCGGGTCGACGATTGCGTTGCTTGACCTCGCGCTGCGTCGGATCCCACTGCGCGCGCAATGGTTGATGAGAACCGCGACTACCCACCGTGCGTGGAAACTCGTCCGACCGATCGTCGTACTCGTCGTCGACGCCGCCCGACTGCACACCACCGCGGATACGCGGCCCGCCTCGGTCAGTCACTCGATCACGATCTCACAATCCTCACCGCCCGCTGCTCGGCACGCCGACAACGAGACCGGAACTATCGGGTTCTCGGTACGGAAACATCCTACAAACAAACCGTTCGACGTGATCCGGCTTCGAGCAATTCGTTCCTGGTCCCCCAGGATCCCGACCGTGCCGGACGCCACGAGTATCGTTGCCCGTGATCTGCGCTACGAGTGATCCGAACCGATGGCTACCCGCCGGAAGTTCACGACGGATCGCTCGCTGTCGAACCAAGACGAGCGCAGTTGTCGACGCGGATGGGAACGGAATTGATGACAGATCTCGACGACCGGAGGTCCTCGGACCGGCCGGCCACCACCGGCAATCGACGCAGCGCACGGCTGCCACGCGATGCCCGTCGGGCGCAGCTGCTCGCCGCTGCGAGCGAAATATTCGTGACCCGCGGCTATCACGCGTCCGGAATGGACGAGATCGCCGAATGCGCAGGCGTCAGCAAACCGGTCCTCTACCAGCACTTCCCCGGGAAGCTCGAGCTGTATCTGGCGGTGCTGCAGAGCTACGTCGACACGTTGATCGCGGGCGTTCGCCAGGCCCTTCGCTCGACCACCGACAACCGACAGCGCGTGCGCGCCGCGGTACTGGCGTTCTACGACTTCGTCGACACCGACACTCAGGGCTTCCGCCTGGTGTTCGAGTCCGATCTGATGGGCGATCCCCAGGTCAACTCACGAGTCGAGCAGGCGACCGAGGCGTGCGTCGACGCCGTGTTCGATCTGGTCGCGCACGACTCGGGACTCGACCCGTATCGGGCCCGCGTGCTCGCCGTCGGTCTGGTCGGAGCGAGCCAGTTCACCGCCCGATACTGGCTGGAAGCCGACCGGCCCATATCCAAGGAAGACGCGGTGGACACCACCGTGTCGCTGGCCTGGGGCGGTCTGTCGCACGTTCCGCTGCAAGCCCCGTAGGAACCTCTTCCCGTTCAACGCCACACGCCCCTCACTCGACGTCGAGTGAGGGGCGTGTGGTGCGTTTCCCGGCCGTGTCAGGAGGTCGCGAATCCGACCTTCCGAGCATCGGACGGACCGATCTCGACGTACGACACCTTGGCGGCCTGGATCAAGAACTTGCGTCCCTTCTCGTCCTCCAACGACAGCACTCCATCCTTACCGGCGAAGGCGGTCGACACGAGCGCTTCGACCTCGGCCGGGGACTGCGTGCTGTTCACGACGAGCTCACGGGAACTCTCCGAAACACCGATCTTGACCTCCACGGTCAACCTCCGAACTCTCGACAACTCTGCTCACGCCAGGCTAGTGCAGCGGGGTCGGCCCAGACGTCCGACGCCCTGTGCTGTCAGCGAACACCGCCGTGTGTTGTCGGCGAACACCGGCGTCGGACGGGTCAGTCCAGGCCGAGCGAGGACATCCGCTCCGAGTGCTGTTCCTGCATCCGATCGAACAGTGCGACCACTCCGTTCAAGTCGCCCGAGGCGGTGATGACGAGATCGGTCAGCGACTCTCGTTGCGCGAGCACGAACTGCGCTTGGGTGATGGCTTCGCCGAGCAGGCGGCGACCCCACAGCATCAGCCGCGCCTTGTCCTGCGAGCTCGCCCGAACCCGCTCGGACACTTCGTGGACGACGAACTCCGAATGCCCGGTCTCGGCCAGCACGTCTCGCACGATCTCCGCGACGTCGGGATCGAGGCTGTGCGCGATCTGCCGGTAGAAGTCCGCTGCGATCCCGTCGCCCACGTAGGCCTTGACCAGGGACTCCAACCACGTCGACGGAGTGGTCGATGCGTGGTATTCGTCCAGAGCACGCACGAACGGAGCCATCGAGGCATATACGTCGAGACCCCGAACGGACAACGCTCGCTCCAGCGTCTCGAAGTGGCTCATCTCCGCCGCCGCCATGCTGGCCAGGGCCACGCGGCCCTCCATCGACGGCGCCATTCGCGCATCCTCGGCCAGCCGATAGAAGGCCGAGATCTCGCCGTAGGCGAGTACCGCGAACAAGTCTGGAACTCCCGGGTGATCGTGCGCGATGGCCGGCTCTGCCGGCTCGACGAGCGTGGTGGATGCATCTATGGACGACGACGACTCCGGCGAGTGGGCTCCCATGGGTGGCAATCGTAGTCCCGTGCGCGACGCCCCGCCGCGGCGCGCGTCGTACCCGCCGTGACCGGCCGACCATGGTGAATTCGGCTCGGCAAGCTACCATGGTGCTCGATCGTCGCTCGCGGACCGATGGAACGGACCGAAGAACATGTGATGGTCATCGATAATGTGCGCGCACCTGATCCGGGTCGCCTCGACAGCTTCGCCGCAGCGGACATCGCAGTCCGTGGCCGCGCTGAGGCTGACGGCGACATCACATCGGATTGAGGGCATCGACTTCGGCCGGCAATAGGCCTGTGCCCTTCCTTGTGCGCGCGTTCGAACACGAGGAAGGCCAGTCCCCTGAGCAAGATAGTCATCGACCAAGAATCCGAGACCGGCGACACGACGTTGTCGGCGCAACTCGACGACACCCACGTACCTCCCACGTTCGCGGAACTGAACGTCGACGCGGCCATCGTTCGCGCTCTCTCCGAGATGGGAATCGAGCGCACCTTCGCCATCCAGGAGCTGACGCTGCCGCTCGCCATCGCGGGCGACGACCTCATCGGTCAGGCACGTACCGGCATGGGCAAGACGTTCGGCTTCGGTGTTCCACTTCTGCACCGGCTCGCCACGGACAACTCCGGCACCACCCCGCTCGACGGCACTCCGCGTGCCCTGATCATCGTGCCGACCCGTGAACTGTGCGTCCAGGTCAGCTCCGATCTCGAGAACGCCTCCAAGTACCTCAGCGGTGCCAACGGACCCGTCAAGGTGCTCTCCATCTACGGTGGCCGCCCGTACGAGGCTCAGATCAGCGCGCTACAGAACGGGGTCGACGTCGTCGTCGGAACTCCCGGCCGTCTGCTCGACCTCGCCAAGCAGAACCACCTGATTCTGGGCAAGGTCGGCGTACTCGTTCTCGACGAAGCCGACGAGATGCTCGACCTCGGGTTCCTTCCCGACATCGAACGCATCCTCGGCATGGTGCCCGACAAGCGTCAGACGATGCTGTTCTCAGCCACGATGCCCGGCCCGATCATCACGCTGGCGCGCACCTTCCTGACGCAACCGACGCACATCCGGGCCGAAGAAGCGGAGTCCTCCGCCGTCCACGACCGCACCGCCCAGCACGTGTACCGGGCGCACGCACTCGACAAGGTCGAGATGGTGGCCAAGGTCCTCAAGGCCGAGGGCCGCGGCGCGACGATGGTGTTCACTCGCACCAAGCGCACCGCTCAGAAGGTCGCCGACGAGCTGGCCGAGCGTGGCTACTCGGTCGGTGCCGTGCACGGTGACCTCGGTCAGGTCCAACGCGAGAAGGCTCTCAAGGCGTTCCGCACCGGGAAGATCGACGTTCTGGTGGCCACCGATGTCGCAGCACGCGGTATCGACATCGACGACGTCACCCACGTCATCAACTACCAGTGCCCCGAGGACGAGAAGACCTATGTGCACCGCATCGGTCGCACCGGCCGCGCCGGACGCACCGGCATCGCAGTCACCCTGGTCGACTGGGACGACATCCCCCGCTGGCAGCTGATCGACAAGGCGCTCGATCTCGGTATGCCGGATCCGGTCGAGACCTATTCGAGCTCGCCGCACCTGTTCACCGACCTCGGTATCGCCACGGACGCCACCGGCACTGTGCGCAAGGCGCCCTCGCGCGCCCCGGAGAAGGCGGAGGAAGACAGCGAGACCGACGCGGCAGCGCCTGCCGCGGACGCATCGTCGGCAGCGACCAAGCCCCGCCGCTCGCGCAGTCGCCGTCGCACTCGTGCAGGGCAGGGTGGCGAGACCGCAGGCTCCGCCGCGGCGTCGAACGATTCCCCATCTGCCGCGACTTCGGTTGGCGAACAGTCGGATACGACCGATACGGCGTCCGCCGACACGGCCACGAAGACTGCCCCACGCCGCCGCAGGCGCCGTCGCTCCAGTGGATCCTCTGCCGATGCCGGACCGTCGACTGCGAGCGCTACGGAGTAGTCTCCCTTCGTGTTGGCTCCAGAACGTCGGACGAGAACCGACCTCGTCGTCGCCGCCCTCATCGCAGTTGTGGTGGTCGTGGCCGCGAGCATCGCCTGGTTGACCGGCGATGCCCGCGGTACCACGTCGATTTCCGCTGCGGAGCCGCTGCCTCAGCCCGAGCCGGCAGCGTCGGTGCCTACAGCTCTCACCGAATTGTGGCGTGCGCCGAGCGCAGCAACGGATCCCGCGCGTACCCCGGCTCCCGTCGTCGCCGGATCCACGGTGGTCACTGCCGATGGCGGCTCCGTCCTCGGCCGTGATCCGCGGTCGGGAGAGCAGTCCTGGTCCTACACACGCGATCTCCCGCTGTGCTCGGTGGTCGCAGCATGGAACACGGCAGTCGCGGTCTACCGCGACGATCGCGGTTGCTCCCAGGTGACCGAACTCGACGGATCCACCGGGCAGCGCAAGGCACAACGCACGTCCGACGCCGACGATGCGGTTCGCCTGTCGTCCGACGGCACTTATGTGACGTCGAGGGGCGACACCCGCATGGAGTTGTGGCGATCGGACATGGTGCGCACCCTCGAGTACGGTCGCGTGGATGCTCCGGTCAATCCTGGTAGTCAGCCGAGAACCGGGTGCACCCTGCTGTCCTCGGCGTCGACGAACTCGCGGACAGCCGTGCTGGAGCAGTGCCCGGGCGAGGCTGCCGCGCGCTTGTCTCTGATCAACCCTGCTCCCAAGGACGCGAGTGAACCCGAGGAGTACGGGTCGACGGTGGTGCCCGAACTCGTTCCCGGGCCCGACGCCCCTACTGCCGGACGCGTCATTGCCGTCACCGGAAGCGTTGTCGCGCTGTACCTTCCAGCCGAGAACGGCGCGCCCGATCGGATCGGACTCTACGACAACACGGCTTCGCGGATATCCGAATTCGACCTCGCTTCCACCCTGTCCCCCGAGCAGGACTCACCGAATTCGCCTGCGACGAAGGCGGGCTCGGTGTTCACCTGGTTCACCGGTACCGGGGTGCAGGCGCTCGATTCCACCGGCTTGTCCCCCGTGTGGTCCATCCCCGGAGCCCTCGGAAGCGGAGCCGTCATGGCCGGCCGGCTTCTCGTCCCCGTGCCCGACGGTATCGCGGTGGTCGATCTCACCACCGGCGCGTCGATCGACGAGATACCCGTGGACCGAGGCGACTACATCGGTCCGGTGCAGACGTCGGTCATCGGCGATGTGATCGTCGAGCAGCGCGGTGACGACGTGGTCGCTCTGGGCTGATCAGGCCGTCGTTCGCCCGGTGCTACACAGCCGGATCGTAAGTCTTCAGCTCGGCTCCGTCGTTCCAGTGCGCCAGCAGGTTCTCGGCAAGTTCTCGATACGCCTGCGCGCCCTTGTTCTTTCGCCCCGACAGTACCGTCGCGCCCGATGCGCTGGCCTCGGCGAAGCGAACGGTCCGCGGGATCGGCGGCGCGAGGACCGGGAGCGAATATCGGTCGGAGACATCGCCGAGCACGTCCCTGCTGTGGGTGGTTCGAGCATCGAACAAGGTGGGGAGCGCACCGAGCAGTGTCAGGTCGGGGTTGGTGATCTGCTGCACCTCGGACACCGTTCGCAACAGCTGCCCCACTCCCCGATGGGCGAGGGTTTCGCACTGCAGAGGTACCAACACCGACTGCGCAGCGGTGAGCCCGTTGAGGGTCAGTACCCCCAGTGACGGCGGGCAATCGATGACGACGACATCGAAGTCGTCGAGTATGGGAGCGAGCGCGCGCTTGAGTGCGAATTCGCGACCCGCCCGCATCAGGAGGAGGGCTTCGGCACCGGCGAGATCGATCGTGGCCGGCAACAGGACGATTCCTTCCGCTGTTTCGATCAGCACGTCCTCCACCTTGGCGTCCCCGGTCAACACCTCGTGTACGGAGGAATCGAGCTTGTCGGGGTTGTGCCCCAGAGAGAACGTCAGGCAACCCTGCGGGTCGAGGTCGACCACCAGGACGCGTCGGTCGAGCGCGTGCAGCGCTGCTGCGAGCGAGGCCACCGTGGTGGTCTTGGCCACGCCGCCCTTCTGATTCGCTACCGCAAGAATTGTCGTCACGGCTTTGATCCTTGCCTACATTCTGCGGATGAGCGAGAGTTCGGCACCTCTCGGCCGCGTCAGTGCAGGACGATCGGTGCCGCCGCCCCCTCGCTCGCGTGCTTGGTTCGAGGCAGGAAGAACGCGGGAACGAACGTGGCGACGATGAGAACCAAGGCAACCATGAAGGTGGTACCGAAGGCTCTGGCCGAGATGTCGAACGCATCGGCCTGATTGGTGGCGGTCAGCGCGGGCTTCTGCTGAGCGGTCAGCACCACCGACATCAAGGCGGTACCGATCGAGCCGGCGGCCTGCTGAACGATGTTCATCAAAGTTGAGCCGCGAGCGACGGTTTCGTCGGTCAGTGTCTGCAGGGCCGCCGTCATGATCGGCATCATCGTCGATCCGAGGCCGAGGCCCATCACGAACAGGGCACCGATCAGCAGCGTGTAGGACGTGCTGGTGCCCACCTGCGTGAACACCGCCATACCCGCGGTGATGAGCACCATGCCCACGAGCACGATTCTGCCGGGGCCGGTCTTGTCGGCGATCACCCCCGCGATCGGCATCGCGATCATCGCGCCGATGCCCTGCGGGGCGAGCAGGAGCCCCGCGGACAGAGTCGATTCGCCGCGCAGCAGGAAGTAACTGGGGAACAGCAGGCCCGCGCCCATGAAGGCCACCATGAACAGCGTCGTGGTGATGACCGCTACGGACAGCGATCGGTTTTTGAACAGTCGCAAGTCGATCAGCGGGTGCTCCACACGGAGCGCGTGGAAGACGAACAGGACGATCAACACCAGGCCGACGAGAACCGGAGCCAGCACCTTCACGGCAAGGACGGTTTCGGTTTCGACGACCGAGGACGCGCCGTAGAGAAACAGTGCCAGACCGGGCGAGAGCATCAGCATGCCGCGGAAGTCGAAGGATTCGGACGGAGTCGGGTTGTCCTTGGGGAAGATGGCCACAGCGGCAACAAGCGCAACGATGCCGATCGGCAGGTTGATCAGGAAGATCCAGTGCCAGCTTGCTGCCTCGATCAGCCAGCCGCCGAGAATGGGGCCTGCGATGGGGCCGATGAGCATGGGAACACCCAGCACGGCCATCACTCGGCCGATGCGCTCGGGACCGGCAGCGCGGGTCATGATCGTCATGCCCAGCGGCATCAGCATGCCGCCCCCGAGCCCTTGCAACACTCGGAACACGATGAGCGAGGTGATGTCCCAGGCGAAGCTGCACAGCACCGAACCGAGTACGAACAGCACGAGCGCCGGTGATGTAGAGGCGTTTGGTTCCGAAACGATCGGCGGCCCACCCGGTCAGGGGTATGACGGTTGCCAACGCGAGCGTGTAGCCGGTCATCGTCCACGCGGCGTTGGCGTACGTCGTATCGAACACGTCGGTGAATGTCCGGAGAGCAACGCTGACGACGGTGACGTCGAGGATGGACATGATCGCGCCGAGTACGACGACGCCGGCAATTTTCAACAGCGCTCCGTCGAGCTTCTGCGGTGCGTCGGTCGCCTCGGGCTTGCTCAGGTCGGTCATGGTTCTCCAGATCGGTGATCGAAAGCTACGAGGCGTCCCGAGGCCACGCAGGGCTCGGAGCCGAGTCGCACGACGGCGAAGATTCAAGTGAGAGTAACCGGCCGGTAGGTCTGTGCTCAATGGAATTTTCGGACACATATCCCGAGCGACTATGACAAAGGCCACATCGCGGTTACAGGCATGATCGTCTTCATGACCACACACGGCGGCGTCGAGGCCGGCAGAGTTGTCCTCCTACGGCACGGGGAGACCGAATGGGCCCTGGCGGGCAAACACACCGGAAGCACCGACGTCCCTCTCACGAGCGTCGGCGAGCAACAGGCTGTCGACGCCGGCTCACTGTTGCAGCTGCTGAAGTTGCGCGATCCGCTGGTGATCTCGAGTCCGCGGGAGCGCGCCCGTAGAACCGCCGACCTGGCAGGCCTACATGTCGACCGAACGTGGGATGCGTTGTCGGAGTGGGACTATGGAGACTACGAGGGCATCACGTCGACGCAGATCCACGAGACGGTTCCGCACTGGACCGTGTGGACGCATCCGTGCCCCGGTGGTGAGTCGATCGGTGACATCGCGGTGCGGGTGGAGCTGGTCCTCTCGGTCGTCCTACCGCTGCTCACCGACCGTGACGTCGTATTGGTCGGTCACGGCCACTTCTCCCGCGCACTCATCGCCGGCTGGACCGAGGCTCCGATCACCGAGGGCAAGCGGTTCGCGCTCTCGCCTGCCGCGTATTCGCTACTCGGGTTCGAGCATTCGTTCCGCCAGCTCGTCGCGCACAACGTGCACCCCTCGATTCTGACCGCAGCGTCCGCTCGAAAGGAAGACAGTCGATGATCCGCCGCGCCACCGAGGCCGATGTTCCCGCCATCACCGGTTTGGTCCACGAGCTCGCTGCGTACGAGAAGTCGTCGTCACTGTGCACCGTTCGAGACGAGCACCTTCGTCGTGCGCTGTTCGGTGCCCAGCCATCGGTGTTCGCACACGTCGCCGAGCAGGAGGGGGTCGTGGTGGGGTGCGCACTCTGGTTCCTGAACTTCTCCACGTGGGACGGCGTCAACGGTATCTATCTAGAGGACCTCTACGTGCAGCCCGCCGCGCGCGGAGGAGGCTTCGGACGAGGGTTGCTCGCCGCGTTGGCCGCCGAGTGCGTCGCCCACGACTACACGCGGTTGACGTGGTCGGTTCTGGACTGGAACACCCCGTCGATCGGCTTCTACCGATCGTTGGGTGCGCAGCCGCAGGACGAGTGGACCACGTTCCGGTTGACCGAGGATGAGTTGGCCGAGTTGGCTGCGACGGCGCGGTGACGGTTCGGTTCAGCCGAGCTCGTCGTCGACGTCGCTGTATTCGGCTGCCATCCACCGCGACGAGGGCGGGCTGAACAGCAGAACGAGCACACCGATCACCACGATGCCGAGAACGACGCCGTAGACGGTCTGGTGCGACCCGGTCAACAGCGACCAGACGACGGGCAGCAGCAGCAGCTGCACGACGGTGGCAATGGCCCTGCCCCAGCGTTTGCCGAGGATGAGTGCGACGCCCGCAGCCCCGACTCCGACACCGAGGACTCCGAACCACCCGGCGGTGCCGTAGCCATTGGCGACAGCGTTGTCTCCTTCGCCGGAGACCGCCCGAACGAGTAGAACGAACGCGGCAATCAACGAGGCCGCGCCCTGTGCTGCGACGAGGACCCCGGCGGATCGGAAGGTGGCCGGAGGAGCGATGTTCTCGGGTGTTGGGGTGGGCACGCGACCAGCCTAGGACCCGGGAGTGGAGCCTGCGGAACGACCCACTCGAGGCGGGAGTGGAGCCTGCGGAACGACCCAGGAACCAGGCAAGTGGAGCCTGCGGAACGACCCAGGAACCAGGCAAGTGGAGCCTGCGGAACGACCCAGGAACCAGGCAAGTGGAGCCTGTGGAACGGCCCCGATAGTGTTGGATCTCGTGCGTGCGCTGTTGATCGTCAACCCCAATGCGACTTCTACGACGGCTGCGGCTCGGGATCTGCTGGCCCATGCGTTGTCGAGTCGTGTTCGAGTCACTGTTGCGCAGACGACTCATCGTGACCATGCGTCGGAACTCGCGCGCAGTGCCCGTGAGGACGGCATGGGTCTGGTGATCGTTCATGGTGGTGACGGGACGGTCAACGAGGTGATCAACGGTTTGCTCGGGGTGCCGTTACCGACGTCGATGCAGGCGGTGACGATCGGCGCCATTCCGCCGATCGCCGTCGTTCCCGGCGGCAGTGCAAACGTGTTCGCGCGATCACTCGGTATCGCGGCAGATCCGGTGGCGGCGACCAATCAGTTGATCGGCCTGCTCGATGCGCGAGCTCGGCGAACGATCGGCTTGGGCCACTGTGACAATCGCTGGTTCACGTTCAATGCGGGTATGGGTTTGGATGCCGATGTGTGCCGGGCGATCGATGCCGGTCGCAAGGACGGCAAGCCGGTGTCCGCGACGCGGTATCTGCGGTCGGCTGTGCAGGAATTCTTCAAGCACAAGCGTCGGCCGGCCCGGTTGACGGTGGAGGTTCCCGGTCAGGATCCCTTCGAAGGGGTGCACTACGCGTTCGTGTCGAATTCGAGTCCGTGGACCTATCTGAACGAGCGGCCTGTGCACACCAATCCCGGCACGGGTTTCGATTCGGGTCTCGGTGTGTTCGGGATGCGTTCGACTGCCCTGTTCCCTACGCTTCGGGTGTCGCGACAGTTGTTGGCCAAGGGCGCGGAACCCAAGTCGCGCAAGCTGATTCGAATCGACGACGTCCCCAGTGTCCGCATTTCTTCCACCGAGCCGGTGGGGTTGCAAATGGATGGGGACTACTTGGGCGAACGTACCGAAGCCGAGTTCTTCGCCACTCCCGATGCGTTGGAAGTCGTCGCTCCGACCAGGTGATACGAGGCCGTTCCTCGCGCACAGGGATGTCAGAAGGGCAGTTTCCTGCGAAAAGACGAGCGAAATCCGGCAGCTCGGGGTACAAAGGAGCGCAGAAGGCTAAAGCGAGCCTAACAGAGTGAGCTTGACCACGGTCACGCGCGTATCCCTTGACTTCACCTGAGTTCGTGAAAGCATTCACAAGCAACAGTGCGGAAACATTGGTTACCCACTCGTGAACAGAAGAGAAACGAAACGGCGCTTCGGCGCCCGGTAAGGAGCAGAGGATGGACTGGCGCCACAAGGCAATTTGTCGCGATGAAGATCCGGAACTATTTTTCCCGGTGGGAAACAGTGGCCCGGCGCTCGCGCAGATCGCCGATGCCAAAGTCGTCTGTACTCGGTGCCCCGTCACCGCTGAATGCCTGTCCTGGGCACTCGAATCCGGCCAGGACGCAGGAGTATGGGGCGCAATGAGTGAAGACGAGCGCCGTGCACTCAAGCGACGCAACGCACGTACGCGCGCACGCAGCTCCGTCTAGGACGTATACGCAGCAACTCGGAGGGCCCGGTACCCGCGCAAGCGGATACCGGGCCTTTTCCATGCCACGGGCCACCGACCGCGTAACGCAATGTTCACCGACGAGGCGTCAGGCACGCGGTGCGCGGCGCCCCAGAGGGACTCGCAGCATCGCGTCGGTTCCGCCACCCGATGCCGGATGCAGGCCGAGCGAACCGTTCAGCTCGACCGAGACCAGAGTGCGCACGATCTGCAGTCCGAGACCGTCCGAGCGTTCGAGGGAGAACCCGCTCGGTAACCCGCGCCCATCGTCATGGATGACGACGTCCAACCATTTCGCGGAGCGATCGGCGCTGATTCTCACCACTCCGGCAGATCCGGCGTCGAAACCGTGCTCCATCGCGTTCTGTACCAATTCGGTCAGCACCATCACCAGCGGTGTTGCTCGCTCTGCCGAGAAGACTCCGAGCTTGCCTTCTCGTGCCACCCGGACCCGCGGATTCACCGTCGCGATGTCGAGCATGATCGGCACCAAGCGGTCGACGATCTCGTCGAGGTCGACCTCCTCGTCCACCGACATCGACAACATTTCGTGCACCACGGCAATGGACGTCACCCGACGGACCGATTCCGCCAGCGCTGTACGTGCTTCCTCGTTCTCCAGGCGACGGGACTGCAGCCGGAGCAGGGCCGCGACGGTCTGCAGGTTGTTCTTCACCCGATGATGGATCTCCCGGATGGTCGCGTCCTTGCTGAGCAGGGCGCGATCGCGTCGTTTCACCTCGGTGACATCACGGACGAGCACCGCAGCACCTGCCGACCGCCCACGGGGCTGAAGCGCGAGGGTGCGCACGAGGACGGTGGCCCCGCGGGCATCGACCTCCATTCGATGGCCCACGTTGCCGCTGAGGGACGACCGAATGTGGTCGGCAACCTCTTGTGAGTCGAACGGATCGGTGACCAGCGATCGAGTGACCGACGCGAGATCTCGGCCGGACAGTTCCGTCGTCAGTCCCATCCGGTGGTAGGCCGACAGCGCATTGGGGCTCGCGTAGTCCACCCGGCCCTCGGTGTCCACGCGAATGAAGCCGTCGCCTGCTCGGGGAGACGAGTTCACGTCGGTGCGCTCCTCCGGTGTGGGAAACGTTCCTTCGCTGATCATCAGACACAGATCGTCGGCGCATTCACGGTAGGCCACCTCGAGCGCACTGGGCGGTCGAAGCTGAGCCGGGTTGGTGTCACGCGTGAGCACCGCGATCACGTGCTCTCCGCAGCGCACCGGAATGCTCTCGCTTCGCGTCAGGACGCCGCCCTGGACGATCTCACGTTGCTGCAGAGCGACCATCACATCCGGATGCTCGGACTCGGAAATCGTGGTGCCCACGATGTCGTGTGTGAACACCGTCGGCGCAGTGGTCGGCCGACACTGGGCAACACACAGCACGTCGGCGGTTCCGGTGGACACGTCGTCGGTACCGACCCACAACAACACGTCCGCGAACGAGAGGTCGGCCAACAGCTGCCACTCCCCCACGACACGTTGCAGGTGGTCGACCGCAACGCCCGGGAGGTCGGTGTGCTCGGCCAAGAGGTCACTGAGGGTCGACACGAGATATCGGTCGGCCGTGGCTCAGGACACGACGGCGATGAGGTCGCCCTGTTGAATGACGTCGCCGACGGCCACATCCACGGACGTGACCGTGCCCGCCGTCTCGGCCAGCACCGGAATTTCCATCTTCATCGACTCCAGGATGACCAGGGTGTCACCCACCTCGACCGCGTCACCTCGAGCCACGACCACCTGAAACACTGTGGACACCATCTCCGCGCGAACGTCCTCGGACATCGGCGAACCCCTCTCTCACATCACCACGAACCGCGCTGGACACCCACCGGAGACCAGGCCCGTCACAGTAAGCCAATCACACGTGGGAGACTGTACTGAACAAACGAGAGGAGCCCATCATGGGAAAGCGTGGACGTAAGAAGCGTGCTCGTAAGGGCAACAAGGCCAACCACGGCAAACGTCCGAACAGCTGACGGTTTGCCACAAGCCGCGAGGGGCCGAGAAGCAGATGCTTCTCGGCCCCTCGTCGTTCGGTGAGTCGTCGTTCGACCCGTCTTCGGCTACTAGGAGTCGACCTGCCGAGTGAGCACGGTCCGGCGGATCTCGATACTGAGCCGTTCACGGAGACCGGCCGGTGCCTGGTCACCTCCGCACTTGCGCGAGATCAGTCGCTTGACCTTCTCTTCGATTCCGTAGGCCTCGAAGCACGACCCACACTCGTCTATGTGCTTCTGCAGGCGCGTTCGGCTGGCCTCGTCGCACTCGTTGTCGAGCATGATCCACACGTCCGCGATGACTGCCGAGCAGTCGAGTCGCTCGAACTGCTCGTCTCCGTCGGTGTTACCGGTGCCCGTCATTGGACTACCTCCTGCTCGTGCCGGTCGACTGCGCCGTCCCGGTTGAATCCACGCTCGCGTGCCACGTCGGCCAGCAGTCCTCGGAGTTGTTTGCGTCCGCGATGCAGACGCGACATCACCGTTCCGATGGGCGTTCCCATGATCTCGGCGATCTCCTTGTACGGAAAGCCCTCGACATCGGCGTAGTAGACGGCCATTCGAAACTCTTCGGGAAGGGACTGCAACGCCGCTTTGATGTCGTCGTCCGGCAACGCGTCCAGCGCCTCCACCTCGGCGGAGCGCAGGCCTGTCGACGTGTGCTCGGCGGTCGCAGCGAGCTGCCAGTCGCTGATCTCGTCGGTGGGGTACTGAGCGGGCTGACGCTGCTTCTTGCGGTAGGAGTTGATGTAGGTGTTCGTGAGAATCCGGTACAGCCAGGCCTTCAGATTTGTACCCTCACGAAACGACCGGAAAGCCGAGTAGGCCTTCACGAACGTCTCCTGAACCAGGTCCTCGGCGTCGGCGGGGTTGCGCGTCATCCGCAATGCCGCGCCGTAGAGCTGATCGAGCATCGGCAGCGCGTCGCGCTCGAAGCGCTCGGTCAACTGCACACCGGTTTCGGCTGCCCTCTGCTCCGCGATCGCCTTCTCGTCGTCTACTGGAGCGACGGGATTGCTGGCTTCTGTCACGCTGATCCCTTCGATAGCTTCCACCGCCCAGGCTACCGCGCCCGAAGTCGACTTCTGCGAAGAGATCACCCCCTTCAACACGAGGGGACGTCCCGCGGTCAGCACTGCCATTCGTCTTTCCTTCCGCCTGCATCCGTATCTGTGGTTACACAACACGGGTTGGCACCGCCATGTTCCCGCGCTGGAACTAGAGTTCAGCGGATGGCTGCGTCGACCCCCGCTCTTGCGCTGCTCACGGCACACAAGGTGGCGCACACCGTGCATTCCTACGAGCACGATCCGCAGGCGCAGTCCTACGGCGAGGAGGCGGCTCGGGTGCTCGTCGACCGACTCGGGGTTCGACCGGAACAAGTCTTCAAGACCCTGATCGTCGAACGGGCGGACCGGTCGCTGGCCGTAGCGATCGTTCCCGTCACGACGATGCTCTCGATCAAGTCCGCGGCGACCGCTCTGGCCACCAGAAAGATCGCAATGGCCGACAGGGCTGCCGCCGAACGTTCCTCCGGCTACGTCTTCGGTGGAATTTCACCTCTCGGCCAACGCAAGTCCCTCCCCACAGCCATCGACGACTCCGCTCTGAAGTTCGAGACGATTCTGTGCAGTGCAGGCCGCCGTGGCCTGGAAATCGAACTCGCCCCGGCCGACCTCGTCCGGCTCACCCGCGCCACAACCGCTCCCATCGCCGCGCGCTGATCGCGAATGAGCGAAGATGGACGCGTGAGCAATTGGACAGCACCCGCCGCGGCCGCACCCGTCGATGCGACAGTCACACTGCCCGGATCGAAATCCATCACCAATCGCGCACTGATCATCGCCGCCCTCGCATCCGGCCCGTCGACGATCGTCGGTGCCCTCCGCAGCCGTGACACCGACCTCATGATCGACGCTCTGACGACTCTGGGGATCGACATCACCGCCGCAGACGACGACAGGACGACACTGCGAGTCACTCCGGCACCGCTGCACGGCGGATCGGTGGAGTGCGGGCTGGCAGGTACCGTCATGCGCTTCGTGCCGCCTCTCGCTGCACTCGCCGACGGCGAAGTATCGTTCGACGGCGACGAGCAAGCACGCATCCGCCCTCTCGACACGATCCTCGATGCACTGCGCGCCGTGGGTGCCGAGATCGAAGGCAGCGCGCTTCCGTTCACGATGCACGGTACGGGCTCGCTGCGCGGCGGGACCGTCGAGATCGACGCCTCGGGATCCTCGCAGTTCGTCTCCGGTCTGATGCTGTCGGCGGCGTCGTTCGACGATGGAATCGAGATCCACCACATCGGTAAGCCTGTTCCGTCCATGCCGCACATCGACATGACCGTGGAGATGCTGAGGCGAGCCGGAGTGCGCGTGGACACTCCCGAAACCGGTGGCGACGCGAACACCTGGCGTGTGTACCCGGGTCCGATCACACCGATCGAGTGGATCATCGAGCCGGATCTGTCCAACGCCACCCCGTTCCTGGCCGCCGCAGCCGTCACGAGAGGCAGAGTGCGCGTTCCGAATTGGCCACAGTCGACCACCCAGCCCGGTGACGCGATCCGCGAGATCCTCGCGCTGATGGGCGCTCGGGTCGACCTGACTGCGGGCACCCTGACGGTGGAGGGTCCGGATACGTTGCGCGGCATAGACTTCGATCTCCATGACGTCGGCGAGCTGACACCGACGGTCGCGGCGCTCGCAGCCCTCGCCGAGGGACCGTCGATTCTCCGCGGCATCGCCCACCTGCGCGGTCACGAGACCGACCGACTCGCGGCGCTCACCACCGAAATCGTCCGGCTCGGTGGGCGTGCAGTGGAAACCGACGACGGCATCAGGATCGATCCGGTACCGCTGCACGGCGGCAGCTGGCGCGCCTACGCCGACCACCGGATGGCCACGGCCGGCGCCATCGTCGGATTGCGTGTCCCCGGCGTCGAGGTCGACGACATCGGCACCACCGCCAAGACCCTTCCGGGCTTCGAGAAGCTCTGGGACGCAATGCTGTCCACCACCACATCGAGCGAGGTCGGCTCCTGACCGCCCGTCGATACGACGAATCCGACGTCCGCATTCGACCGGGTAAGAGTTCTCGCCCCCGAACCAAGACGCGACCCGAACACAACGACGCCGAAGCAGGAATGGTCGTCTCGGTCGACCGAGGCCGATGGGGCTGTGTGCTCGGCGGCGACCCGACCCGACCGGTCGTGACGATGCGCGCCCGCGAGCTGGGCCGGACCCCGATCGTGGTGGGCGACGAAGTCGACATAGTGGGAGACCTGTCGGGCAAGGTCGACACCCTGGCTCGTATCGTGCGCGTGGCCGAGCGCCGCACGGTCCTGCGGCGCACCGCGGACGACACCGACCCGTTCGAGCGCGTCGTGGTGGCCAATGCAGACAGGTTGCTCATCGTGGCGGCACTCGCAGACCCGCCGCCGCGCACCGGTTTCGTCGAACGAGCTCTGGTCGCCGCGTACGTCGGTGGCCTCGAACCCGTGCTGTGCCTGACTAAGAGCGACCTGGCCGCCCCCGAGGAATTCACCGCGGCATTCGCCGATCTCGACGTTCCCGTGGCGTTGGCAGGTCAGTCCGAGGACCTCACTGAACTGACCGCGATGCTGACTAACGACGTGACCGCCCTCATCGGCCACTCGGGCGTCGGAAAATCCACTCTTGTCAACAGATTGGTGCCCGATGCCTATCGGGCCACCGGGGTGGTCTCGGGCGTCGGAAAAGGCCGTCACACCTCGACGCAGTCGGTGGCGCTACCGCTGCCGGGCGGCGGCTGGGTGGTCGATACGCCGGGTATCCGGTCGTTCGGACTCGCGCACATCTCCCCCGAGAACGTCGTCGCTGCGTTCTCCGATCTGGCCGACACGATCGAAGACTGCCCGCGTGGGTGCACCCACCTCGGCCCTCCGGCCGACCCCGAATGTGCCCTCGACTCCCTCACCGGGGACGCGGCACGACGCGTCGCTGCCGTTCGTCTACTTCTCGAAGCCGTTCGAACGAACGAAGCCTGGTAGACACCCGAAGGTGTCTACCAGGCTTCGCTACCCAATCGGCGGCGGTCAGGCTGCCTTGCCGACCAGTTTGCGAATTCCCTTGCGCTTCTTGGTTTCCGCGATTGCAGTGCGCAGACCGCGACGCTTGCCGGTCTCCGGGTCGACGGTGAACAGGCCGGCGGGAGCATCGGCCCACTTGCGCTCCGACGCGGTCTCGGGAGCATCGTCGCTCGTTGCCTTCAAGTACTTGTTGGGCAGCGACAGCTTCGCGATGGTGCGCCACGACAGGAAGTACTGGTGCACGATCGAACCGGTAGTGTACGGCAGGTCGTACTTCTCGGCGAGCTCGAGAACCCGGACCTTGATCTCCCGCAGTCGGTTGCTGGGGAGGTCGGGGAACAGGTGGTGCTCGATCTGGTAGCACAGGTTGCCGCTCATGAACTCCATGACGGGACCGGCATTGAAATTCGCGCTGCCGAGCATCTGACGCAGGTACCACTGCCCCTGAGTCTCGCCTTCCATGTCGGACTTGGTGAACTTCTCCGCACCGTCCGGGAAGTGGCCGCAGAAAATGACGGTGTTGGTCCACACGTTGCGCATCATGTTGGCGACGATGTTCGCCGTCAACGTGCTCTTCCAGGCGGGACCGGTGAGCAACGGATGGAGGACGTAGTCCTTGCCGATCTGCTTGCCGACCTTCTCCAGTACTTCGCGCCGCTTCTGCTCGAATTCCTCGCGCGGGACTCGGCCCTTGGCCACCTTGCCCAGTTCGAGGTGCTGAAGCGCCACTCCGTACTCGAAGAACAACTGCAGCAGCAGATTGTAGACGGGGTTGCCGATATTGAAGGGCTTCCACCGCTGATCGCGGGTGACCCGGAGCAGGCCGTAGCCCACGTCGTCGTCCATACCCAACACGTTGGTGTACTTGTGGTGGATGTAGTTGTGCGTCTGCTTCCAGTGCGCCGACGGACCCGTGTTGTCCCACTCCCACGAGGTGGAGTGGATCTCCGGATCGTTCATCCAGTCCCACTGTCCGTGCATGACGTTGTGACCGAGTTCCATGTTCTCGATGATCTTGGCGACCCCGAGCATGGCAGTTCCGACCAGCCACGCCGGACGACGGCGGCTGGCGAACAGCACAGCCCTACCGCCGATATCGAGGGAGCGCTGCAAGCGGATCGTGTTCTTGACGTACCGGGCGTCGCGTTCGCCGCGAGACGCCTCGATGTCCCGCCGAATCGCGTCGAGTTCGTGGCCCAACGTTTCGATGTCGGCATCGGTCAGATGCGCGTATTCTTTGACGTCCGTAATCGCCATGGCAAACAACCTCCTGGCAGTCGTGAACACACAGCACGCATGTATGCGCTATGTGCAATTCCGTCCCTACCGTACCGTAACTTACGGTTCCGTAGGTTACGGGCGGAAATCTGTGTGACGATTCACAATGAAACGCGGTCACCCGAACGGCGAAGAGCCTTGGCCTGACGCTTGGCTTCCTTCTTGGCGTTGCGCAAGCTCACGCGTGCCTCTTGCATGGCCGAACGCAGGCCGCGACGCTGCCCGGTGAGCGGATCGATTCGGAGCGCATGAACTGCGGGCGAATCGCCGACCCGCCAACGCCGCTCGGACGACGTCTCGGGAGCGTTGTCGGACGTGGCTCGCAACCACGAGTCGGGCAGTGACAGCTTGTGGATGGTCCGCAGCGCAAGCAGGTACTGCTTGCCGAGCGACCCTGTGGTGTAAGGCAAATCGTACTTCTCGCACAGAGCGTGCACCTTCTCCGCGATCTCCGAGTACCGGTTGCTCGGCAGGTCCGGGAACATGTGGTGCTCGATCTGGTAGCAGAGGTTGCCGCTCATGAAGGCCATGACGGGACCGGCCTCGAAGTTGGCGCTTCCCAGCATCTGACGCAGGTACCACTCTGGGCGCGTCTCGGTCTCGAACTGGCCGATCGTGAACTTCTCCGCACCGTCCGGGAAGTGGCCACAGAAGATAACCGCGTACGCCCACAGATTCCGGACCAGATTGGCGGTGGCGTTGGCGGTCAGCGTGGACTTCCACGCCGGGCCGGACAGTGCGGGAAACAGGACGAAATCCTTACCGACCTGCTTGGCGATCTTGCGCGCGAACGCGCGGCTCGCCGGAGACTTCAACAGACCTTTCTCGCCCTCGCCGTCCAACTGCTTCTGAGCGTCGTAATCGTGCAGTGCGATGCCCCACTCGAAGGTGGTGGCCAGCACGATGTTGGCGAGCGGCTGAATGAGATTGATCGGCTTCCACGGCTCGTCGCGGGTCATGCGCAGGATGCCGAAGCCGATGTCGTCGTCCATGCCGACGATGTTGGTGTACGTGTGGTGCGAGTAGTTGTGGGCGCGTTTCCACTGCTCAGACGGTCCGGTCTGATCCCACTCCCACGAGGTGGAGTGGATCTCCGGATCGTTCATCCAGTCCCACTGGCCGTGCATGACGTTGTGACCGAGTTCCATGTTCTCGATGATCTTGGCGACGCTGAGCATCGCGGTCCCGGCAAGCCATGCCGGTCGATACTTGCTACCGAGCAACACCGCGCGCCCACCGAGTTCCAGTAGTCGCTGCAGTCTGATCGTTCGGCGAATGTAGGCGGCATCGCGCTCGCCGCGGCTGTCTTCGACGTCGCGACGGATCGCATCCAGTTCGCGACCGAACGCTTCCATGTCTTCTTCGCTCAGGTGCGCGAATTCTTTGATATCGGTGATGGCCACCGGGTCCTCCAACAGTTGAGTGCAGTGCCCGAAATATCGTGGTTCGGCATGGGCAACCTACGTAAGCGTAACCGAACAGCCTGAGAAGGCAGTGTGCGAAAAACAGACCTACAGTTCCAATGTGCAGTCGCCCGCAGCAGCGGAAATGCACGTTTGCACACGATCGCCCTCGCTGTGCTCCTTGCCGGAACGAAGGTCGATGACGTGCCCTGCGGTCAACGGGACCACACACGTCTGGCAGATACCCATCCGGCAGCCGAACGGCATCTGAACTCCCAGACTCTCGCCGGCTTCGAGAAGGCTCGTAGCCCCGTCGACAGCAATGTTCCTGTCGGATTTGGAGAACGTCACGGTGCCGCCGGCACCGGAAGTGTCGGCTCGGGAGATCTCGAACCTCTCGAGGTGAAGCCTGTCCTCGATGCCCTCGCGCTTCCAGGTCTTCTCGATCTCTTCGAGGAGAGCCGCGGGGCCACAGGCCCAGGTGTCGCGCGTCCGCCAATCGGGGTACAGCTCGTCCAGCGAGGCCAGCGCGAACTTGCCGTCGGATCGCGTCAGCTGCACATGGGAGGTGAAGTTGGGATGAGATTTCTCCAACGCGGAGAGCTCGGCGGCGAACATGACCTCGTCCTCGGTGGGAGCCGAGTGGATGTGCACCGTGTCGGGCATGTCCCTGTGTCGATCCAGTGCCCGCAGCATCGAGATGATCGGAGTGATTCCACTGCCCGCAGTGACGAACAGGATCTTGTTCGGCGGCGGAACCGGCAGCGCGAAATTTCCCTTCGGCGCGGCCAGACGAACGATTGTTCCCTGCGGCACGCCGCCGACGAGGTGCGAGGACAGGAAGCCCTCGGGCATCGCCTTGACCGTGATGGAGATCAGTTTGTCTTCCCAGTTCGGCGGCGAGGTCAGCGAGTACGACCGCCAGTGCCACCGTCCGCCGAGGTGCAAACCGATTCCGATGTACTGACCCGGCTGGTAATCGAAATTGAAGCCCCAACCAGGCCTGATCACCAGCGTCACCGCGGTCGCGGTCTCCTGCTCCACTCGCACGATGCGGCCTCGCAACTCACGCGCCGACCACAGTGGGTTCGCCAGATGCAGGTAGTCGTCCGGCAACAAGGGAGTGGTGATGCGGGTGAATGCACCGCGCACCATGTTCAGTCTGGGACGCCTGGGTGCCGAGACGCCGGCCGCAGGAGCTTCCAGCCATTTCTTCAGATCCATCGGGTGTTCCATCCCCTCGATCGAGACTCCGAGCCGCATCCGGCCATCGAGGTTACGCTACCGTAGGTTCGGGGTCAGGGTCACCTTTGCCACGACGGTGCGGGGACGATCACAGCGTACTCACAGCAGTTCGAGGAGAAACGACAACTCCTGCGGGGCGTACCACGCCAACGTGTGATCCTCGGCGTCTCCGAGCACGAACTCCGCGTCGGCGTCACCCATGTCGGCAGCATCGACTGCCGCCGCAGCCTTTGCGACTGCCGATTCGGCCCCCTCGAGATCGACGTGCACCGACGCGACCTGATCCATCCGCAGGGGCTCTTTCAACCGAACGACGGCATCGTCGAGATCGGGTCGCAGGGTGGGGTCGTCCACATCGGCTGCGATCACCGCTCGTCGATACACAACACCCTCGGCGACCGTGCCGGAGTCGGCTTCGTCGTCGACGGCCGCTGCGATCAAGCGCAGCGAGGCTCTGGCAGCCTCCCCCATCGCCACCTCGGCCAGCTCCTCGTCGTCGCCGGAGGAATATGCCTCACGCAGAGTCGGCGTCACCGCGAACGCCGTCCGCGAGACCGGGCTGAATTCACCGTCCGCCGACAACACTTTCAAGAACTCCAGCGTCGCTGGAACGTAGACACGCATTGCAGAAGACCTCACACTCTCGATTCGTTACTCGCGTCGACCAATTCTTCCAGCGCCTCGTGCAGCAACGCCGTCACCACGTCCACGTCGGGCATGGCACCTCGATCGGCATTGAGCCCGAAGAACACGAAACCGTCGTACGACGTCAAGCCGATACTCATCGCCTGGTTCTCGAACAACGGCGAGACCGGATACATCTCGAGCATGCGTGCGCCACCGACGTAGAGCGGAAACTGCGGTCCGGGAGCGTTGGTCACGATCAGATTGAACACCCGCTGAGACAGTCGGCTGCCTGCCCGCGCGCCCATGGCGTGCAGACTCGCAGGCGCAAATCCGGTGATGCGCATCAGCGTCTGCGCGGTCACGCCCCGGCTCTGATTTGCATGTGCCTCGGTGGCGTGTGCGATGTGCGAGAGCCGAACCACCGCATTCGACTCACCGACGGGCAGGTCGACGAGGAAGGACGAGATCTCGCTGCGATCGTCCTCGGCCGGCTCGGCAGGCCTGTCGCCCACATCGCCGAAACCGACGCGATCGGAGGAGACGTACACCGACATCGGCACCATGGCCCGGACCGTCGACGACGCGGTCACGGGTTCGCCGCGCGAAAGCAACCAGTTTCGCAGCGCGCCGGTGACGACCGCGAGCACCACGTCGTTGATCGAACAACCGAAGCGATTATGGATTTTGCGATAGTCCGACAGCTCGGTCTTGGCCACCGCGAATCTGCGGTTTCGCGAAATCGGAGCATTGAGCGGACTCGACGGAGCGCTCTGGGTCGCGGTGCGCAGCAAGGCCGCAACCTTGCCGGCAGCACGCACCGCGTCACCCGCGACACCGGCCATGCCGTTCACTGCGCCACGCAGAGCCTCGATACTCTCCCCCGGCCGCACGACCAACTCGGTCAGCGCGTCGATGACGAGAGCAGAATCCTTGGGCTCGCGAGCGGGCATCCACAGTTCCTCGGCAACCGGCGGCGGATTCTTGCTCGCGTCGAGGATCACCTGACCGATGTCGAGTGCGTGCTCGCCGTCGACGAGCGCCGAGTGGGACTTGGTGAAGATGGCAAAACGGTTCTTCGACAGTCCCTCGACCAGGTACATCTCCCACAAAGGCCGAGTGCGGTCGAGGGGTCGCGAGGTCAGCCGTGCGATCAGATCGTGCAACTGATCATCCGAACCCGGCTTCGGAAGCGCCGAGCGCCGGATGTGGTAGGTGATGTCGAAATCCGCGTCGTCGACCCATACCGGTCTGGCCAGACCGAAGGCGACTTCGCGAACTTTCTGGCGATACCGGGGAACCAGCGCCAATCGCTGTTCGACCAACGACAGCAGACGCTCGTAACTGAACCCGCTGCGAGGGGTTCGAAAGATCGCGAGCGAGCCGAGGTGCATATGACTGCTACTGGCCTCGAGAAAGTAGAACGACGCATCCTGCGCTGTCAGCCTGGTCGCCATCGCGTGTTCCAGTCTCCGTCCTTGCGTGGAGTTCGCACCCGTTCGAGTAGGTCGGGCGCGCGGTGTGGCTCGAACCTAGAGTACGTGGCGGACGAGCGCCGGTCGTGGGGTCGGTCGAGGACTCGTGTCGGCGGAATCGACCTGCTTCGTCGGGGAACCGAACGCCGCCGTGGACCGTCAATGTCGGTGTGAGCGTCATGGAAACGAACGAACCGCCGGACACCCCGCGTATTCAGGGGACCAGCCCCCGACCACACGCCGAGCCGCATTGCTTCCTCTCGCGTGCCGCTCCCTTCGAGCCGCCGCTCTCGTCCACGACCGTGCACACGTGGGATCCGGTGGCGGCCACCGAGCCGAGGCCGGTGGTACATCGAACGTCGGTGCGCAGCAACCGTTCTCGACGACGCACCGAGCCGGTCGGCCGGCCGGTCGTACCCGCCGACGCGCGGTCGTCGGCCGACCGCGCGATGCGCATGCTGATCGAAGTGATCGACCGCCGACGGAGTGCCGATCAACTCTCGGTGTTGTTCACCACACCGATGATCGACCTGGTACGAACCATCGTGCGCAACCCACCGCCGGGGCGACGGCTCGGATTCGCCGCCGTGCACCGAGTCCACGTCGTGTATCAGTCCGATGTCTCCGCGGAGATATTCGGCTCGTACACCCGCGGCCCGCGAATGTTCGCCTTCGCGGGCCGGATCGAACTGGCAGTCGATCCACGCCGTCCCGGGTGGACGGTCACGTCGTTGCGAGTGGGGTGAGAGTCGCCTCGCGGTGAGGCGACCGTGATCCCCTACCTCTTGCGCTTGGAGCGAGCAGTCTTCTTGGGGGCCTTGCTCTGCGCCCTCGCCGCTTCGCGACGCTCACGGCGAGTGCCATCGACGGTGGAGTCACTGCCGCCGGCCGACGCACCCGATCGGCGGACATCGGTGCCGCCACCCTCGGCCGGACCGGAGAAGGTCAATCTCTGCTCTTCCTGCTCGTCGAGACCCTTCGCCCGCAGAGCCGAGGGCACTGCAGGAGTGGCAGGCGCAGGAGCAGTGGGTGTAGGAGCAGTGGGTGCCGGAGCCGTCGGTGCGGGTGCTGCGGCGGGTGTCGGTGCCGGGCGGCCTGAGCCCACCGGCGAGGCCAGTCCCGGAGCCACGGCAAGGCCTGCCGAGGCAGCAGGTCCTGTCGGAGCCGGCGTCGCCTCGACCTGCAGGTTGAACAAAAAGCCGACCGACTCCTCTTTCAGACCGTCGAGCATGCCCTGGAACATGTCGTAGCCCTCGCGCTGGTACTCGACCAGCGGGTCGCGCTGCGCCATCGCACGCAGGCCGATGCCCTCTTTCAGGTAATCCATCTCGTAGAGGTGCTCACGCCACTTGCGGTCGAGCACGGACAGCAGCACTCGCCGCTCCAGCTCGCGCATCCCGTTCTCGCCGGCGATACCGTCGATCTCGGCTTCACGGTTGGCGTAAGCCGCGCGCGCGTCCTCGAGCAGCGCCTCACGTAGTTCGTCGCGGCTGAGGTCGCCCTTCTCGCCGTCCTCGTTCTCCCCGGCCAGAACCTTGTGGTCCACGCCTACCGGGTAGAGGGTCTTGAGCGCGGTCCACAGCTGCTCGAGATCCCAGTCCTCCACGTACCCCTCAGCGGTGGCACCGTCGACGTAAGCGGTGATCACGTCGGTGATCATCCCCTCGACCTGACCCTCCATGTCGGCACCCTCGAGGATGCGCCGCCGCTCCTCGTAGATGACGGTGCGCTGCTGGTTCATCACCTCGTCGTACTTGAGGACGTTCTTGCGGATCTCGAAGTTCTGCTGCTCGACCTGAGTCTGAGCACTCTTGATGGCCTTGGACACCATCTTGGCTTCGATCGGTACATCGTCGGGCAGGTTGAGCCGGGTCATGATCGACTCGAGTGCGCCGCCGTTGAATCGGCGCATCAATTCGTCGCCGAGCGAGAGGTAGAAACGCGATTCGCCCGGGTCACCCTGACGGCCCGAGCGGCCTCGGAGCTGGTTGTCGATACGACGCGAGTCGTGCCGCTCGGTACCGAGGACGTACAGGCCGCCGGCCTCGCGAACAGTATCCGCGTCGGCCTTGACCTGTGCCTTGACCTCTTCCAGAGCAGGCTCCCACGCGGCCTCGTACTCCTCGGGGGTCTCGACCGGGTCCAGGCCCTGCTTCCGGAGCTTCAGGTCGGCGAGGATATCCGGGTTACCGCCGAGAACGACGTCGGTACCGCGGCCGGCCATGTTGGTCGCCACAGTCACCGCGCCCTGCCGACCGGCCTCGGCGATGATGGTCGCTTCCTGCTCGTGGAACTTCGCGTTCAACACGTTGTGGGCCACGCCCCGCTTGGTGAACTGCTTCGACAGGTACTCCGAGCGCTCGACGCTGGTGGTACCGATGAGGACCGGCTGGCCCTTCTCGTGCCGCTCGACCACATCGTCGACGACGGCATCGAACTTGGCCTCTTCGGTCTTGTAGATCAGGTCTCCGTTGTCCACGCGGACCATCGGACGGTTCGTCGGAATCGGAATGACGCCCAGACCGTAGATCTGATGCAGCTCTGCTGCCTCGGTCTCGGCCGTACCGGTCATGCCCGAGAGCTTGTCGTACAGGCGGAAGTAGTTCTGCAGTGTGATCGTGGCCAGAGTCTGGTTCTCGGCCTTGATCTCCACCTTCTCCTTGGCCTCGATCGCCTGGTGCATACCTTCGTTGTAGCGGCGTCCCACCAGGATGCGACCGGTGAACTCGTCGACGATGATGACCTCGCCGTCGCGGACGATGTAGTCCTTGTCCTTGGTGTAGAGCTCTTTGGCCTTGATCGCGTTGTTCAGGTAGTTCACCAGCGGCGAGTTGGCGGCCTCGTACAGGTTGTCGATGCCGAGCTGATCCTCGACCAATTCGACGCCTGCTTCGTGCACACCGATGGTCCGCTTACGAATGTCGACCTCGTAGTGGGTGTCCACCTTCAACATCGGCGCGATACGGGCGAACTCTCCGTACCACTTGCTCGACGCGTCGGCCGGCCCCGAGATGATCAGCGGCGTGCGAGCCTCGTCGATGAGGATCGAGTCGACCTCGTCGACGACGGCGAAGTTGTGCCCACGCTGCACGAGGTCGTCGAGCGAGTGCGTCATGTTGTCACGCAGGTAGTCGAACCCGAACTCGTTGTTGGTGCCGTAGGTGATGTCGGCGGCATACGCGGCGCGGCGTTCCACCGGCGTCATACCGGAGAGGATCACGTCGACCGAGAGACCGAGGAAGCGGTGGACGCGGCCCATCCACTCCGAGTCACGCTTGGCGAGATAGTCGTTGACCGTCACCACGTGCACACCGTCGCCCGAGATGGCGTTGAGGTAAGCGGGAAGAACACAGGTCAGTGTCTTACCTTCACCGGTCTTCATCTCGGCGATGTTGCCGAAGTGCAGAGCGGCACCGCCCATGACCTGAACATCGAAGTGCTTCTGCGAGAGAACGCGCCACGACGCCTCACGAGCAACCGAAAAGGCCTCGGGCAACAGCTGGTCCAGGCTCTCCCCTGCGGAGTACCTCTCCCTGAACTCCGCGGTCTTGCCGCGCAGTTCGTCGTCGGAAAGGCTCTCGACGTCGGGAGACAGGGTCGAGACGTGGTCAGCGATGTTCTTGAGGCGCTTGACCATGCGACCTTCACCAACACGGAGCAGCTTGGAAAACGACAGCGACGGCACGGGCTTTCTCGTCCTCGATCCTCGGTTCACGGGTACTGACACGAACAACTGCATCACGAACAACACTGCGTTGCGAACAACACTGCATCACAGTACGAGCTCACGGGTCCATCACCACGGCATCCGCGCGGCGGGTGACCCGAACGCGTCCATGGTAGGCGGTGCCGCTGCGGGCGCGGCAAACCGAGTGTCGGTCGCAGGAGATCCCGGGTTCGCCATCCGGACAACACCGACACGGCATCGACACAGCACTGCAGGCCCGACGTGGGGATCATGTCCCCCGGCATCGAGCCTGCAGCGGTGAAGTGATTTCACGGACGGCGAACGAACTCTGCCGCCGCGAACGGGCGGGTCAGGTGAGTCTGATCAAGCCGTAATCGAAGGCGTGCCGTCGATACACGACCGACGGTCGGTCGGTGGCACTGTCGTGGAACAGGAAGAAATCGTGGCCGACGAGCTCCATTTCGTACAGTGCATCGTCGACGCTCATGGGAGCGGCCGAGTGGATCTTGGTACGCACGATGTGCCCGGGGCCGCTCTGATCGTCCTCGAAGGAATCGAGCTTCGTATCGGGGTCGAGTGCCAGCGTGTCGTCCTCGGCGAGTTCGGCGGTGGCCTCGGCGACGGAGACAGGCCGTTTCTCTCCGTAGTGCACCTTCCGACGGTCCTTGGTTCGCCTGAGTCTGCTCTCGAGTTTCGACGTCACCGCTTCGAGGGCGGCATAGAAACTGTCGGCGCACGCTTCGGCTCGAACAACCGGACCCTTGCCCTTCGCGGTGATCTCCACGCGTTGACATGCTTTGGCCTGACGGCGATTTCGTTCGTGCTGCAGTTCGACATCGAACAAGTAGATGGAGGGATCGAAGCGCTCGAGGCGAGCCAGTTTTTCGGAGACATATATCCGGAAATGGTCCGGTATCTCGACGTTGCGGCCCTTGACCACAACGTCCGCGTTGCTCTTGGCGGGTTCTTCCGAAGGCTTCTCGTCGAAGAAAACCGAGGCTTGTGAAGGGGTCGTCACGCGTACCTCCCGATATCGGCCACGCCCACTGTTGGACGTGGCAAGTGTGCATGCCGAATGGGGAACCTTCCGGCATCAGAGTCCGGGGCATCACCTCGCATCACTGTCTCTTCGGGTCGTTCCTGGGGGCTTCGCTCCTACCCGTCAGGTACGTGTCCGCGACGTTAGTCGGTCATCGACTCGTGTGCCACCGTTCACCGGGAATTGGTTGTCGGCGTGTCTTCCTCGGGAGCTCTCAGGCACTGGCCACGACGAGTGCACCGGCGATGGGTACTCCGAAATCGCTTAACACTCTTGCCGATTCGGCCAATGTGGCACCGGTGGTCACCACGTCGTCGATCAACAGAACGGTGAACGCCGCCGCCTGCGACGCACCTCCGCCGAATCGTGGGCGACGGACCCCCACTGCCTCGATCCGACCCGCCACGTTGTGCTGACGTTGTCCGGCCGACAACCCGACCGAATCTCTGGCTCCACCGGACATTCGCAGCAACTCGGGCACGAGAACTCGCTCCGGTGCCAATTCTTCGGCCGCGATCCGCGCGCATCGCAGGACAGGATCACCCCCACGCGCCCGGGCCGCGCGGGCCCGAGAGGGGGCGCAGACCAGAATCAGCGAGCCGAGCTCCGGGGGATCGATCTCACCCGCCTCACGCAGATGTCCGACGGCCACTGCCAACGCACGTCCGAGTGGCCGAGCCACCGACCGGCGACCCCGTTCCTTCACGGCGATGACGGCGCTGCGACGGGGTCCGCTGTACGTGCCGAGAGCCCAACACGGCACACCGGGATCGACACGCGGACGAACGGGGATGGGTGGATCGAACAGTGCCTCACGACACGCGCGGCACCAGTTCTCCCCCGGCACTCCACAACCGGCGCACTCGAGCGGGAGCACCAGATCGAGGAGTGTTCGCATGAGCGTCGAGTCTGCCCGCACCCACCGACACGGGACTCCGCGACATCAGCCGGGCAGAATCGGCACTGCCTTCACGCCGGCCAGGCCGGTGACCTCGCGCCAGTAACGGTCGCCGACCGGATCGGCGTTGTTGAGCGCAAACACCGCGCGTGCGTCGGCCACGTACTCGGTTTCCGGCGACGCATCGACCGCCAGCACCGGGGTGGTCAGGTTGCGCGACGGAAGGGCGTCCATCCTGGATCCATCGACCGTCACCTGCACCACCGGTGTGTCCGTGGCGACTCTCGCGATCACGATGGTGTCTCCGGTGGACCAGTCCAAACTGGTGGCGTCACTGCCGAGTCCGATGGCCACAGCGCGGGGTGAGGTCAACGAGTACACGCCCGAGGGATCACGCACCACCGTCGCCACGTACACGACGCCGTCGACGATGAGCGCTGCTCGTACGCCGTCGCGGGCCAATCGCAGTTCGGTGATTCGGGTGCCCAAGGTCGTGACGGCGGTGGCGTCGACGGGGATCACGGAGACCTGACCGGTGGAGGGATCACGAGCGGCTCGGATGACATTGGTGCCGTCGATCACCGCCCAGGCCGCGTTGTCGTCCGACCCCCAGGTGGGCCGCGTGATCGACTGCCCTTCGGCCACCGGGAACGCGCCACCGTCGTAGCTGCCCACCATGAGAGTGCTCGACGGAGCAGGCGCGGGCCGCCCGGTGTCCGCGACTCCTGCCACCAGGGTGCCGTCGTTGGACAGCGCCACCGACCGAAGATTGCGGGCCTGCCCGAAGTACCCGGGGGCGGGTGTGGTCTCCGCCTCGTCGACCTCGAGCAATCCGCCGGACGCGAGGGCGTGCAGCCCGATGGTGGAGTCGGTGCCGCCGAGTGGATCGAACGAGTCGACGCCCGCGGTCGTCCACCCGTCGGGCTTGGTCGTATCGATCGGTTGACCGTCGGCCAGCAGCACGTACGGGCCGGCCACCTCGGCCGACGCCAGGGTCCAGATCACCTGAGCGGCAAGGAGTTCGCGATCACGGTCACCCTTGTTCTGTAGGCCGCCGAAGTCGATCTTGATGCCGCCGAGCCCCACCCCCACCTGAGAGGTCTGACCGTCGGCCTTGGTGATCGGCCCGCGGATGCTCACGTCGTCGGACAGTTCGTTGCTCACTGCCGCCGACAGAGCCGACTTGGGACCGTCGATGAGCAGCTGCACGAGTTGATTGGCCAGCTGGTCCTGCGATCCGCTCGTCCAGCGGACATCGGGCACGAGCACGCCGCCGAGAGGATCCACGAAATAGAGCGATCGCTGCTGATAGGTGTTCAGAAATGCGGATCGATCGATGACGACACCGGGCGGAAGCTTGGAGATTCGCCATTGACCGTCCACCCGCGTCATCTCGATCGCAACGTCGAAGGTGTCCGAACCTGCCTGATACTCCCCGCCCGAAGCCAGCATCCCGGCCGTCGTCGAACGAATCGTGAACTGCGCGGTATCGGCGGTACGTGGTCCGGACAGGGTGTCGATCCGGTCCGCGACGACGGTTCGCGCCCCGTCGTCCCAGGTTCCCGACGCCTCCTCGGTGAGAAATTGCCGAGCGGCCTGATGCCTGTTGGCGGAGACGGCGCTGGCCTCGAAGAAATCGTCCAGCAAGCGATCCGGTTCGCGTCCGGGCTCGGGGGCCGGCGCACTCGTCGGCACGGCACCGTCCGTCAGGGTTCCGATTGCCTGAGGGCTGGAGGACTCGGGCAGGCTGGCACACCCACCGACGAGCGCGATCGCCAGTGCGCAGATCGCCAGTACCCGACTACCGCGACGAGCCGATCGAATCACGTCACCGACTCCGGTGCCGACGTCTTCTGCGCGGAAGACTTCGGGGCGGTGATCGCCGGAATCGGCTGCCCCTGCGCGTACTTCTTGGTGCTGGGCTTGAGGGGCAGCGGAGATCCGATGACCTTGTGCCCGCGCACGAGTGGCAACGTGAGTCGAAAGCATGCGCCTTCTCCCACTGCACCCCACGCTTCGAGCTTACCGTCGTGCAGTCGGGCGTCTTCGACGCTGATCGCCAGCCCGAGCCCGGTGCCGCCGGAGCGACGGACGCGAGAGGGATCCGAGCGCCAGAACCGATTGAACACAAGCTTTTCCTCGCCGGGTCGCAGACCGATTCCCTGGTCGCGCACCACGAATGCTGCCGCGTCGGCATCCGAGCGCAGGCGCAGCAGCACCGGCTTGCCTTCGCCGTGATCGAGTGCGTTCGCCAGCAGGTTCCGCAGAATCCGCTCCACTCGCCGTGGGTCCACCTCGGCGACGACCGCGGTCTCGGGCATGTCGACGATCACTTCGGTACCGGTCTCGCGCGCCAGGTGCCGAACGGTGGACACCGCTGCGCGCGCACACATCCGAAGATCGAGTTGTTCGGCAGCGAGTTCGGCCACACCTGCATCGTGTCGACTGATCTCGAGCAGGTCGCCGAGCAAAGTCTCGAAGCGATCCAGCTCGTTGACCAGCAGCTCCGAGGATCTCTTGAGTGCGGGTTCGAGATCGTCACTGGCGTCGTGAATGAGGTCGGCGGCCATCCGCACCGTGGTGAGCGGGGTCCGCAGTTCGTGGCTCACGTCGGAGGTGAACCGGCGCTGCAGATTACCGAATTCCTCGAGCTGGGTGATCTGCTTGGACAGGCTTTCCGCCATCTCGTTGAACGACATCGCGAGCCTGGCCATGTCGTCCTCACCGCGAACCGGCATGCGCTCCTTGAGCCTGCCGTCGGCGAAACGTACTGCGATGCGCGACGCGGATCGAATGGGCAGCACCACCTGCCGCGCGACGAGCATCGCGATCGCGGCGAGGAGTACCAGCAGCACCACTGCCCCGATGAACAACGTGCCGCGTACCAACGACAGTGTCCGGTCTTCGCTGGCGAGCGGGAAGATGAGATACAGCTGCAGCGCCGAGATGTCGGATCCGGTGGGCGATCCCATGATGAGAGCCGATCCGGAATAGCCGCCGTCACTGTCGGTCACGGTCGCGTACTGCGAACTGATCAGGCCCTTCTTGACGAAGTCGCGCAAGCTGTTCGGGATCTGATCGACCGGCCCGACCGACGCCTCGGCCCGGGTGGCGTCACCCTCCACGATCAACACCGGATCGAACGATCCCGCCGACCCTGTGGTCGACGCGGCGTCCAGGTCCTGGTTGGTCAGTGCTGCTCGCGCTCGTTCCAGGCGCGTCGCGAGCCCGCTCGAATCGTCGGCACCCGCCAGATTGCCCTCGACGGTGGTTCGCGATCTGTCGAGCTCCTCCGTAGCCGCCGACAACTTGGCTTCGAGTAACCGATCGGTGATCTGAGAGGTCAACACCACACCGAGAATGAGGATGACCACCAGAGACAGCGTCAACGTCGACACGACGACGCGGAGCTGCAAAGACCGTCGCCAGGCATGGCCGAGCGACGTACTCAGCGAGCGAAACCACCGCAGCAAAGGGGAAAATTTGCCGTTGATTCGTCGCCGAGAGTGGGAAAAACCGATCACGGCGGTCCGGCCTTGTACCCGACCCCCCTCACGGTCAACACCACCTCAGGGTTTTCCGGATCTTTCTCGACTTTGGCGCGCAGACGCTGAACGTGCACGTTCACCAGTCGGGTGTCGGCGGCATGACGGTAGCCCCACACCTGTTCGAGCAGCACCTCGCGGGTGAATACCTGACGCGGCTTGCGGGCCAACGCCACCAACAGATCGAACTCGAGTGGTGTCAGCGACACCAGTTCGTCGCCGCGGCTGACCTTGTGTGCAGGCACGTCGATCACGATGTCTGCGATGGACAGCAATTCGGCGGGTTCGTCCTCGGTCCTGCGCAGGCGCGCTCGGACACGTGCGACCAGTTCCTTGGGCTTGAAGGGCTTCATGATGTAGTCGTCCGCACCGGACTCGAGGCCCAGCACGACATCGACGGTATCCGTCTTGGCCGTCAGCATCACGATCGGAACGCCGGAATCGGCCCGCAGTACGCGGCAGACGTCGATGCCGTTCATCCCGGGAAGCATCAGGTCCAGCAGCACCAGATCCGGCCGGTTCTCGCGCACGGCCGCCAACGCTTGGGTGCCGTCTCCGACCACGAAGGGCTCGAATCCCTCACCGCGCAACACGATGGTGAGCATCTCCGCCAGAGCCGAATCGTCGTCCACAACCAGAATCCGAGGCTTCATGCTCCTATGGTGTCACTTTCGGCTCGCCTGATGGCTGATTGGACAACTCGGCGGCGAGTCGATCGGGATCTACGTCGGCAGTGACGACCTGCCACGGCGATACCCAGTTCGCCGCCGCGAGAGCGGCGTACACGGCCGAGGTTCGGCTCTGCAGTGAGCCGTCCCGTTCGTACGCATCCCGGGTTCGGGCGACGTCCGCACTCTCACGCGCCGCAGCCCGCTCGGCGGCAAGTGCCACCGGCACGTCGAGCAAGATCTGAATGTCCGGAATCGGAACTCCGAAGCGCTCGAATTCGAGCGCCCTGATCCATTCGACGGCCCCACCGTCTGCAGTCTGTTCCAACCGAGCAGCGGTGTACGCGGCATTGGACGCCACGTACCGATCGAGAAGAACTACATCGTTGTGCGAGAGCAGCTTTCGGACCTCGTCGACCGCATCCCGGCGATCGAGCGCGAACAGCAGAGCCATCGCGTGCACGCTGCCGGCGGTATCGCCGTGTTCGCCGTGCAGCGCCTCCGCCGCAAGATCGGCGTGCACCGATCGGTCGTACCTCGGAAATCCGATACGCGCGACGTCGAGTCCGTCGCGTTCCCACGCCGAAACGAGCCGACGGGCGAGCGTGTTCTTGCCCGCTCCGTCGACTCCTTCGATGACGAAAAGCTGTCCCACCGTAGGTCAGTAGCGGTAGTGCTCGGGCTTGTACGGGCCCTCGACGTCGACGCCGATGTACTCGGCCTGCTCCTTGGTGAGCTTGGTGATCGAGCCGCCGAGTGCTTCGACGTGAATACGCGCGACCTTCTCGTCCAAGTGCTTGGGCAGGCGGTAGACCTCGTTGTCGTACTCGTCCGGCTTGGTCCACAGTTCGATCTGAGCAATGACCTGGTTGGAGAAACTGTTGCTCATGACGAACGACGGGTGACCGGTCGCGTTGCCGAGGTTCAGCAAGCGGCCCTCGGAGAGCACGATGATCGAGTGCCCGTCCTTGAACTGGTACTCGTCGACCTGCGGCTTGATGTTGATGCGCGTGACATCGGCGGCCTTCTCCAGCCCGGCCATGTCGATCTCGTTGTCGAAGTGGCCGATGTTGCCCAGGATTGCCTGGTGCTTCATCTTGCGCATGTGCTCGAACGTGATGATCGACAGGTTGCCCGTCGAGGTGATCACGATGTCGGCCTGCTCGATGAACTCCTCGACCGTGCGCACGTCGAAGCCGTCCATGAGCGCCTGCAGCGCGTTGATCGGGTCGGCTTCGGTGACGGTAACGCGTGCACCCTGGCCCTTGAGCGCCTCGGCGCAGCCCTTGCCCACGTCGCCGTAGCCACAGACCAGCACGGCCTTGCCGCCGATGAGGACGTCGGTGCCGCGGTTGATGCCGTCGATCAGCGAGTGGCGGGTGCCGTACTTGTTGTCGAACTTGCTCTTGGTCACCGAGTCGTTGACGTTGATGGCCGGGAACGTGAGTTCTCCGGCGGCCGCGAACTGGTAGAGCCGGAGCACTCCGGTGGTGGTCTCCTCGGTGACGCCCTGGACGGACGCGGCAACCTCGGTCCACTTGGACTTCGACGCCTCGAGCGAACGGCGCAGCAGGCCGAGGAACACCTTGTACTCGTCCGAATCGTGATCGTCGTCGGTCGGCGGGACGACACCGGCCTTCTCGAACTGCGCGCCGCGCAGCACCAGCATCGTGGCGTCTCCACCGTCGTCGAGAATCATGTTGGCGGGCTGCTCGGGCCAGGTGAGCATCTGCTCCGCCGCCCACCAGTACTCCTCGAGGCTCTCGCCCTTCCACGCGAACACCGGGACGCCCTTGGGCTCCTCGACGGTTCCGTACGGGCCGACGACGACAGCCGCAGCTGCATGGTCCTGGGTGGAGAAGATGTTGCACGACGCCCACCGGACCTCGGCTCCGAGCGCCACCAGGGTCTCGATCAGCACCGCGGTCTGCACGGTCATGTGCAGCGATCCCGAAACTCGCGCGCCCTTGAGCGGCTGTACGTCGGCGTATTCGCGACGCAGCGCGATCAGACCGGGCATCTCGTGCTCGGCGAGCCTGATCTCCTTGCGGCCGAATTCTGCGAGCGACAGGTCTGCGACCTTGAAGTCGATTCCACCGCGGTGCTCCACGGTGAGTGCCGATCCTGACGTAACTGAGGTCGTCATCTTGCCTCTCCTGTTGACTGAGTGTCTGTCCACCAGGCTATCGGGTCCGCGCGGTGGTAGTACCGACTGCCCGGGGGGACGAGTCCACACCGAGTGTCTGCGCTATCCGTTTCGTCCGGCTCGGGCCAGAATTCGGGCGCGCTTGCGGGGAAGGATGTTGGCACGGGTGACATCGCCTTGGTAGTGCGCGAGTACCCGTGGGTCCATCACTCGACGCCACAGCGGCGGGATTGCGGCGAGTATCACCATCGACGCGTAACCGGCCGGCAGCTGTGGAGCTTCGTCGCAGGAGAGCAGGGTCTGATAGCGCTTGCCGGGATTGGCGTGGTGGTCACTGTGTCGTTGCAGGTGGTAGAGAAATATGTTGGTGCAGATTCTGTCGCTGTTCCAGCTGTGGCGGGGTGAGCACCGAACGTATTTGCCGCGGTCGTTCGTTTCGCGGAGCAAGGCGTAGTGCTCCACGTAGTTCACCATCTCGAGCAACACGAATCCGACGACGGCCTGCAGCAGAAGATACGGCGCGATAGCGGGGCCGAACACGACCAGCAACGTGCCGAACAGCACTGCGCTCAGCAACCAGGTGTGCAGCAGCGCATTGGTCGGGCTCGCGACCGAGCGACCCTTGCGCCGTAGTCGCTGCGCCTCGAGCCTCCACGCAGAGACGAGTCCGAACACCGTGCTGCGCGGCACGAAGGTCCACACGCTCTCGCCGAGCCGCGCGCTCGCGGGATCGTCCGGGGTCGCTACTCGAACGTGATGACCGCGGTTGTGTTCGACGAAGAAGTGTCCGTAGAGCGTCTGAGACAGCGCGATCTTGGCCAGCCACCGCTCGTGCTGCTCGATGCGATGACCCAGCTCGTGAGCTGCGTTGATACCGGTGCCTGCCACCAGACCCACCGTCACGGCGAGTCCGATCTTGTCCACCACGGTCAGGTTTCCGTACGCCCACATCCAGCATGCAACGATCAGCCCGATGAACTGAATGGGTAGGAAAAGGTAGGTACACCAGCGGTAGTAGCGATCGTTCTGCAGTTTCTCGCTCGCCGACTCGTCCGGGTTGTGCCCGTCTTCACCGGCGATCAAGTCGATCACCGGAATGATCACGAAGAACACCAGAACACCGCTCCACCAGAAGATCTGCATGCCCGTCCAGTAGACCAACTGTGACGGCAGCAGCGCCGATGCCGGGGCCAGGAGCCCCAGCATCCACAAATAGCGTTTGTTGTCCTGCCAGCGAACCGAACGTCCGCCGGCCTTCGAATCCCGCCCCCCGAAAGCGACACCCGAATCCTTCGTGGAAGTGATTCGGCCGTTCGCATTCACTGTGTCAACACCCTCTCATCGAACCGTAGGAGTCCTCCAAGTCTGTTTTCGAGGGTATAACATTCTGCGGGTCCGATGTGACGACGACCGAATTCGGCCGGGCATCCTAGGACGAGCTACAAAGACGGTACCGACTATTTCTCGGTCTTCACCTTCGCTGCTTCCCGCAGTCCCATCACCGAATGACGCCTGCTGTACAGCACGTAGATCACGACACCGGCGGCCATCCAGACCAGGAAGCGCAGCCACGTCTCGACCGACAGGTTGAGCATCAACCACAGGCACGCGAGCACGGCGAGGATCGGCACCAACGGAACCCACGGCACCCGGAACCCCCGCTCGAGGTCCGGTCGAGTCTTGCGCAGAACCAGAACACCCGCCGACACGAGCACGAACGCGAACAGCGTTCCGATGTTCACCATCTCCTCGAGCGTGCCCAGCGGAACGAAGGCCGCGAGAAGTCCGACGATGACGCCGACCAGAATCGTCGTCCGAACCGGCGTGCCCTTCTTTCCGGTATGTGCCAATCCACGCGGCACCAATCCATCCCGCGACATCGCGAAGAGCACTCGGGTCTGGCCCAGCATCAACACCATCACCACGGTCGTGAGACCGGCAAGTGCGCCGAACGAAATGATGTTCTTGGCCCAGGTCAGACCGTTGAGCTCGAACGCCGTTGCCAGCGTGGAACTGTCGCCCGCCAGATCGGTGTACTTCACCATTCCGGTCAGCACCAGGGTGACGGCCACGTAGAGCACGGTCACGATCGCGAGGGAACCGAGGATGCCGCGCGGCAGTGCCTTCTGCGGCTCCTTGGTCTCTTCCGCCGTCGTCGCGACCACGTCGAAGCCGATGAACGCGAAGAACACCAGCGACGCCGCGGCCAGCAGCCCGTACCAGCCGAAGGTGCTACCGCCGGCACCGGTGACGAACGAGAACAAGGACTGATGGAGACCCTCGCCTGTGGAGCCGGGCTGCGACGGAGGAATGTACGGGTCGTAATTGGAGACCTTGATGTAGAAGGCACCGAGCACGACGACGAAGAGAACGACGATCACCTTGATCGCGGTGATCACGAGCGAGACCCGCGAGGACAACTTGGTGCCCGATGCGATCAGCACCGTCAGCACCACCACGATGAGCAGCGCGCCCCAGTCGAAGTTCAGCGAACCGATCTGGAGTACCGGCGCGGCCGTACCGAGCAGATCGCCCAAGTACAACGACCACGCCTTGGCCACAACAGCGGCCGCGAGGCCGAACTCGAGGATCAGATCCCAGCCGATGATCCAGGCGATGAACTCACCGAACGCGGCATAGGAGAACGTGTACGCGCTGCCGGCAACGGGAACCGTCGAGGCGAACTCCGCGTAACACAGTGCCGCCAGGCCGCAGGCGATCGCAGCGAGCACGAACGCCACCGACACCGCCGGTCCCGCCACGTTTCCGGCGGTCCGCGCGGTCAGGGTGAAGATGCCCGCACCGACGGCAACGGCGACACCGAACACGGTGAGGTCCCAGGAACCGAGTTCTTTCCGGAGTTTCGTATCCGGCTCGTCGGTGTCCTCGATCGACTGCTCGATCGATTTGGTCCGGAACCACCCCGTCGTGCGCGGGGTCTTGGCCGGCCGGTCTGCTCTGCTCATCTGGCCTCCGTAGCGCGTATTCGCCTCTGTCCACGGATCACACCCGTCGCAGAGTTCACTGTGACATCAGACTATTGCCTTCGGGCGCGCCGCTCGCGCACTTCCGCAGTTCGAAAAGACCTCCGCACAGGTGCGACAGGCCGCGAGGAATCTACTGGCGACCGACGGAGGCCACGAACACCTCGGCCACGCCCGAGTCGGCAGTCACGGTGACGGATCGATCCGCAGCCGGTATCCAGGCCGAGCTGCCCTGCGGCACCGTCAGCCCGGACCGGCTGCCGCCGGTACTCGCCACGACGGTGCCGTCGGTACACAGCAGAATTCGGGGACCGGATCCGGGTATTTCGACCGTCTCCCCCGGCGACACCGCCGTCCGACTCAGCGCGAATTCCGGTGCAGGCGTGCGGTACAGGTAGGTGGGCCGATCGTCCTCGCCCGGAGTGATGGGAGAGATATCGGCCGGCTCGAAGTCCAGTACGCGCAGCAGTTCCGGGACGTCGACGTGTTTGGGAGTCAGTCCTCCGCGCAACACGTTGTCGGAGTTCGCCATGATTTCCACTCCGGTACCACGCAGATATGCATGCAAGTTTCCGGCGTCCAGGTACAGGCCTTGCCCGGGAGCCAAGGTCACCCTGTTGAGCAGGAGCGCTGCCAGCACACCGGCGTCGCCGGGATAGGACTCGCCGAGCTCGAGCAGAGTCCTGGCCTCGGCCGCGAATCGTCCGCCGTCGGTGCGCGCGGGACCGGAAAGATAATCGATGCATCCCTGGGCAACGGCCGGAAGAATATCGTCCAGCGACTGCCCGGGAAGCGTGATCCACGAGGTGAACACCGTACGCAGTCCGGACGCATCGGGCTGTGCGGCCAGCAATGTGCGGTACCCACCGAGCGCGGCGACGGACAACGCGTCGAGCAGTTCCACGGTCTCCGCAGGGCTCCGGAAGCCGGCCAGCGCCTCGAATTCGGTGAGCGCCACGATCAGTTCCGGCTTGTGATTCGGATCCCGATAGTTGCGCACCGGAGAATCGATGGGGACACCGGCCGCATTCTCGCGTGCGAAACCTTCATGTGCCTGCGCACTGCTGGGGTGGGCCTGCAACGACAAAGGCTCTTCTGCGGCAAGGAGTTTCAGCAGGTACGGCAGTCGGGACTCGTACTGCTGCGCCGAGCCTCCCAGCTGCGTTGCCGGATCCCCGTCGATCAATGTGAGGAGTGGGGTGCTGCCGCCCTCGTGCACCACGTGCGCCGAATCGGCTGGGTGAGCACCGAGCCAGATCTCGGCCTCAGGATGATCGGACGGAACCGGGCGACCCTGAATACGGGCCAGAGCGGTTCGCGACCCCCATGCGTAGGACCGAACCGCACCACGCAAGAGCTGCACTAGCTACCGCCCATCAACAACAGGTACGCGGCGGTCGTGTCCAACCGCGTCGCCAACACGGACATGGTGTCGAGCACCGAAAGTGTAGCCGGACCGGGAGACGCGACGGTGATGTCGAGCTCTGATCCCGGCCTCGCGCCGCCGAACAGCGCATCGGTCGACTCGGCGAGCAACAATTCCGACTCGGTGACACCGGCCAGTCGTCGTTCGGTCATGGCGCGATCGACGTCGGATGCGACGACGATGACGCGCATCGGCAGTGCGGGTGGTGGGCCGTCGAGCTGCTCGTCGTGAAAGAACGAATCGAATGTCTGTGCCGTGCCGGCAGATTCGGCAGTCCTCGCCCGGACGGACGCCGCGATGACATCGCCGAGTTCTCCGGCACCGACGAGCACACCCGCCACACGAAGTAGCACCTCACTGCCGTGCCGAGCCACCTCGACGGCTGCGGCGCTGCTGCCGGACAGCACCACCCGCCGACCGTTCATTCCGCTGGCGAGAGCCTTGGCCGGGTTGTGGAACACCTCGTTGGACGGGCTGTTTCGGACCGCCTCGGCATCGAGCAGGTCGGCCAGACGAGACAGATTGGGCAGCAACGTCTTCCATGATCCACCGGCAACCGCACCGAGAACGGCGACGAAGGCGGCGAGATAGCGCATCAGGGCGTTGTGGTCACGGACCGCGATTCGCGGCGGCAACCACATGACTCTGGCTCCTCGGACGGCACGCAGCGGGCCTTCCTCGGGTGCCACCACCACCACTTCCGCGCCGCGACGTGCTGCGGCATCGACAGACTCGGCAAGGCGCGGATCGCCTGCGTCGTCGCCGGCAACCACCACCACATCGAGCGGGCCGATCCACGGCGGAGTTCCGGTACTACGAACCAGCGGAACACCGAGTCGGTCACCGAGCGCTGCGACGAGAAGTGACGCGGCACGACTGCTGCGCCCGTCACCGGTCACGATGACCACACTTCTGGGACGCAGATCGGCCAACCGAGAAAGCACCGCTTCGTCCACCGCCGTCGCGACAGCGCGAACCTGCGCGCCCGCCAGAGCAGCACTGCGCAACGCACCCTCGCGATCGGCCGCGATGAGAGCATCGGCATCGTCGAGATCGACCAGAGACGACACTGCGGTCATGGCTGCGACACCTCCCTTCGTCACCGACCGGAAACGAACGCTTACCCACTCATGAACCCTCGGTAACCACTATTCCAGTCCGGCGCGAACGATGCCCAATATCTCGGTCGACAATGCATCGACATCCGCAGCGGTGCGCGCTTCCACGTTCAGTCGGAGCAGCGGTTCGGTGTTCGAGGCCCTGAGGTTGAACCAGGAACCGTCGGCGAGATCGACTGTCACGCCGTCGAGTCGGTCGATGCCCGAGGTTCGATCGGCGAACGCCGCGAGCACGGCCTCGGTACGACCCGCCGCGTCGTCGACGGTCGAGTTGATCTCGCCCGATGCGCTGTAGGTCTCGTAGTCGGCCATCATCTCCGACAGTGGGCGGTCCTGTGCACCGAAAGCGGCGAGGACATGCAGCGCGGCGAGCATGCCGGAGTCGGCACCCCAGAAGTCGCGGAAATAGTAGTGGGCAGAGTGCTCTCCACCGAAGATGGCTCCGGTGTCGGCCATCTGCTGCTTGATGAAGGAGTGGCCAACGCGGGTTCGTACCGGCGTGCCACCGAGCTCGGTGACCAACTCCGGCACGGAACGGGACGTGATGAGGTTGTGGATGATGACCGCGCCCGGTTCCTTGGCCAGTTCGCGCTCGGCCACCAGGCAGGTGACGGCCGAGGGTGAAACCGGGTCGCCCTTCTCGTCGACGACGAAGCAGCGATCGGCGTCGCCGTCGAACGCAAGTCCGATAGCAGAGCCGGTCTCGACGACGAAGCGCTGCAGATCCACCAGATTCGCCGGATCGAGCGGATTGGCCTCGTGGTTGGGGAAGCTGCCGTCGAGCTCGAAGAACAGCGGCTCGATCGTCACCGGCAACGGTCCGAACACTGCAGGGACGGTGTGCCCGCCCATTCCGTTGCCTGCGTCCACGGCGATCTTCATGGAACCGATTCCCGACAGATCGACCAGGTCTCGCAAGAACTGCGCGTACTCGTCGAGGACGTCACGGGACGTCACCGTTCCGGCCGGGCCGTCGAACTCGGGTACCCCGTCCACCAGTTCGGCTTTGACGATGGCCAGACCGGTGTCCTGTCCCACCGGCTTCGCGCCGGAGCGGCATAGCTTGATTCCGTTGTACTTCGCCGGATTGTGACTCGCAGTGAACATGGCCCCCGGGCATTCGAGCAGGCCCGAGGCGAAGTACAGCTGATCGGTGGACGCCAGGCCGATGTGCACCACATCGAGTCCTTGAGCGGTGACACCGTCTGCGAAGGCCCGAGACAGCGCCGGCGACGAATCACGCATGTCGTGACCGATCACGACCGACCGCGCGGCCCCCGCCTCGTCGCGTACCAGACGCGCGAACGCGGCTCCGACGTCTCGCACGAACGCCTCGTCGATCTGCTCACCTACGACTCCACGGACGTCGTAGGCCTTGATGACGGCGTTGACGGACTCTGCGGTTCGGGCCACGAAGATTCTCCTGGTGATCGTTCTTGCGACGCCGCACATCGGCGTCGTCGAGCGTGTGTGACGGTGCGTCCGCACCAGTATCGGCAGAACGGCACAGACCGTTTCGGTCCTGCTCGAAAACCTTGCCAGACGGCAGTCGGACCGGCCAGTCGGACGTCGCCACACCACACCGGTGTGCGCGGCGACTCAGGACGTGGGGTCGGGAAGAACTCGAAGGTGACCACGCCTGCCGGTTCGGACGGCCGGGGCGGATCGGCGTTCACCGTCGGACGGACGAGACGCCGACCGATCGATCTCACGGTCCTCGGAGCGGACGCGATCGCCGCGGCCCGCCTCTCGAACCGCCTCGGCAAGTGCCGTCAGGTCGTCCTCGTCGGGCGTCGACGTCGAGTAGCCACCCTCGTACCGAACGAGCTCCCAGCCCTTCGGCGCGGTGGTCGTCGACGCGTGAATCTCGCACAGATCCCACGAGTGAGGCTCGTCCACGGTGGCCAGCGGCCCGACGACCGCGGTGGAATCGGAGTAGACATATGTGAGCGTTGCAACAGCAGAACGGTTGCAACCAGGCCTGCAGCAGCCACGCAGTGATCTCACGAATGCAGACTATCCGGTAGGCGCAACCGACCGAACGACCGACACACCGGACGAGCGCGATAACCTCCCCCCATGCCTCGATTCTCCTCCGCGCGCAGGATCACCTCTCGGTCCGTGGCACGGCACGGCCGCGGCATCCGCGGACCGGTTCTGCCCGAGGACATCCCTGCCAGGCGTTCACGGGCAGAGAAGTTCGACCGACTGGTGCTCGACGCGTTCGCGCGAATCGATCATCGATGGCACGACAAGCTCTCGAAGCTGGATATCGCCGTCGACGATGTGCCCAAGATCAGGGCGTTGGATCCGGAGTCCGTGACATGGCCACCCGAAGTGGTGGCAGAGGGTCCTGTGCCGCTGTCGCGATTGGTGCCGGCCGGGATAGACAAGCGCGGAGAGACGACACGCGCCAGAGTGGTGCTGTTCCGGCGACCGCTCGAGCGTCGCGCAAAGCACCCCGAGGATCTGGAGGATCTGTTGTTCGAGGTTCTCGTGGAGCAAGTAGCGACATATCTCGGGATCGACCCGGACGAAGTGGATCCGAACAGCGCCGCAGAGTGATCTGCGGCAGGGTGCTCGATCGAGCACAACCGAGCGTCGGTGGAACGCTCAGCCGATACCGCGCTTGAGTCGACGCCGTTCCCGCTCGGACAGCCCACCCCAGATACCGAAACGCTCGTCGTTGGCGAGTGCGTACTCGAGGCATTCGTCCTTGACCTCGCAGCCGAGACAGATGCGTTTCGCCTCGCGGGTCGAGCCACCCTTCTCCGGGAAGAAGGCCTCGGGATCGGTCTGAGCGCACAGTGCGCGCTCCTGCCACTGATCCTCGATCTCCTCGAACATCTCGTCGAAACCTGCGACAAGACTGAGGAACGGCTTGGCCGGCGGAACCGACTCGGCAACGAACGGCATCAGGTCGGCGTCGGAATCGACATCGTTGTCGGTATCGGCGTCGGTCTCGATCTGCGTCTCGATCGTTCGACCCACGTACGCAGAACCCGCGTCGGCCGCGACGCTCGAATCTGCCCCGTTGTCGGCCTCGGTCTGCGGCGCGTCGTCGACAGCGCTGAGATGTGCAGTGGGTCCGCCCCGCTGATCACGTGTCACGTGCTCGTCATACATCGCTTCCGCCTCCTCACCTGTGGTAGCGCAGATACTTTCGGTCTTCGTGTGCTCGAATACCTTGCCCCGCGCAGGTATTCGATCCAACTGGCGCGTCCGAACGCTCGCGCGTTCGTCCAACTCTCGACCTCTACTCGACGTCCATGCAAGGACGAACAGGAAGGGAACGAGTGTTCGAAACCAGGCTCGCTGCAATCGAACTCGTGCTGCGAACACTGAATGACATACCTGTGATTAGACACGCACAGGTGTGTCGCGGTCAAGCCGATCGCGCAAATCCAATACCATCACATGCCCGAAATCGGCTGTCTCCCCGAATCGGAGCCCGTCCCGTGCGTGTCGCGGCGGTTATGGCACCTCCACACGGTCCGCTCGTACGGGTGCAGCACCGGGTGGGCGCTCGCCCGGCACCGCCGCAACCCCACTAGGCTCGTGCGTTGTGAAAGTTACTGTTCTGGTCGGTGGCGTCGGTGGCGCGCGGTTCCTTCAGGGTCTCAAATCCTTGTTCGGCGACAACCCCGAGCACGAGATCACTGCGGTGGTCAACGTAGGCGACGACGTGTGGATGCACGGTCTTCGCATCTGCCCGGATCTCGATACGTGCATGTACACCCTCGGTGGTGGAATCGACACCGATCGTGGATGGGGCCGCATCGCCGAGACCTGGAACGCTCGTGACGAGTTGGCGGCCTACGGTGCCGATCCCGACTGGTTCGGACTCGGCGACCGTGACATCGCCACACACCTGATCCGCAGTCGGATGTTGCGCACCGGATTTCCGCTGTCGGCCGTGACCGAAGCCCTCTGCAACCGGTGGCAACCGGGCGTCCGGCTGCTGCCCGTCACCGACGATCGGTCCGAGACCCACGTCGTCGTCACCGATCCGGACGATCCGAGCGGCGAGCAGCAACGCGCGATTCACTTCCAGGAGTGGTGGGTTCGTTACCGAGCGCAGATCCCGACCCACAGTTTCGCCAACATCGGTGCCGAACAGGCAAGCCCGGCACCGGGAGTGGTCGAAGCGATCACAGAAGCCGATGCCGTGATCCTGGCACCGTCCAATCCAGTGGTGAGCGTCGGCGCGATCCTTGCGGTTCCGGGCATCCGCGGGGCCCTCAGAACCACAGCAGCCAAGGTGGTCGGCCTCTCCCCCGTCGTCGACGGTAAGCCGTTGCGCGGCATGGCCGACGAGTGCCTGTCCGTCATCGGCGTCGACACCACAGCACAGGCAGTGGGCCGTTACTACGGAAGCCGAAGCGGCACCGGCATTCTCGACGCGTGGCTGGTGCACACCACCGACGCCGCGGTCGTCGACGGAGTGGACGTGCAGTCGGTCCCGTTGCTGATGACCGACCCCGAGACCACAGCGGTGATGGCGCGTACCGCGCTGCTCGCGGCTGGACTCGACCTGTGACCGATTCACGCGAGACCGCCTCGATGTCCACGGTACCGAGCGATCATGCACCGGGCGGTTCGATCGAAATGCTGCCGATCACCGGACTCCCGGAATTCAGGCCGGGTGACGACCTGGCTTCGGCGATCGCCGAGCGAGCGCCGTGGTTGCGGGACGGCGACATCTTGATCGTCACCAGCAAGGTCGTCTCCAAGGTGGAGGGCCGGTTGGTGCAGGCACCCCACGATGCCGACGAGCGAGACGCTGCCCGCAGAGTGCTGGTGGAGCAAGAAGCTGTGCGCATCGTTGCGCGCAAGGGCCGAACCCTCATCACCGAGAACCGGCTGGGCATCGTGCAGGCCGCGTCGGGCATCGACGGCTCCAACGTCGACGGTGGCGAACTGGCACTGCTGCCCGAGGACCCCGATGCCAGCGCCGCAGCCTTGCGCGCCGCTCTCGGCGAACTGCTGGGGGTGACGGTCGCCGTGGTCGTCACCGACACCATGGGTCGCGCCTGGCGGATCGGGCAGACCGACGCTGCCATCGGCTCAGCGGGTCTCCCGGTTCTGCACGCCTATGCCGGAGCCGAGGACGGTCAGGGCAACGAGCTCGTGGTCACCGAGGTCGCGATCGCGGACGAGCTCGCTGCCGCAGGCGATCTGGTGAAGGGCAAGCTGGGCGGTGTCCCGATCGCGGTCGTACGCGGCTTGGCACCCGTCGACGACGGTTCCACCGCGGCGGCTCTCCTTCGCGGCGGCGAGGACGACTTGTTCTGGCTCGGCACCGCCGAAGCGCTCGATCGTGGCCGTCGGGAGGCTCTACTGCTGAGACGGTCGGTGCGCTCGTTCTCCTCGGACTCGGTCGATCCCGAGCTGATTCGAGCTTCGGTCGCCGACGCTCTCACCGCCCCCGCTCCGCACCACACTCGACCGGTCCGGTTCGTGTGGGTCAGGACCCCGGCGCTTCGGCGTCGGCTGCTCGAGACGATGCGCGAGCAGTGGCGCGCCGACCTGACGAGCGACGGCCTCAGCGAGGAGCGGATCGCCGCGCGGCTGAGCCGCGGTGACATTCTGTTCGACGCACCGGAAATCGTCGTCCCGTTCTGTGTGCCCGACGGCGCGCACTCGTACCCCGACGAGAGGCGTCGAGCCGCGGAGGAGACGATGTTCACCGTGGCGGTCGGTGCCGCGGTCCAGGGTCTGCTCGTTGCCCTCGCAGTACGGGAACTCGGCAGCTGCTGGATCGGCTCGACCATTTTCGCCGCCGATACCGTGCGTGCCGAACTCGGACTGCGTGCAGATTGGAAAGCCATGGGAGCCATCGCAATCGGGCACCCCAGCGAGCCGTCGACGGTCCGGGATCCGGTGGTTCCCGGGTCGTCACTGTTGGAGCTCTGACGTGTCGGCAACGACGCCGCCTCATTCGACTCTGTGGAATTCGGTCGGAGCATCGCTCGATCGATGGGCACCGTCCGATTCGAGCGACGAATCGCTCCGGCACACGATGATGGCGTTTCTGCACAGCAACCCGGATGCGTGTCTGCGCGCCAACGAGGCCGGCCACTTCACGGCGTCCTCGCTGGTGCTGAACGAGTCCGGCACCCACGTGCTACTGACTCTTCACCCGAAGGTCGGTCGGTGGATTCAACTGGGCGGCCACTGCGAACCGACGGACCACACGGTGGTCGACGCGGCGCTGCGTGAGGCCACCGAGGAATCCGGGATCGCCGATCTGACCATCGATCCGGCACTGCTCTCGGCGCACACGCACCCGATCACGTGCTCGCTGGGTAAGGCGACCCGGCACCTCGACCTGAGGTTCCTGGTGCGCGCCCCGGACGGTGCCCGGGCGGTCCGCAGCGAGGAGTCGACAGATCTTCGATGGTGGCCGGTCGACGCTCTGCCGGACACCGCCGAGCACGAGACGATCGACCGTCTCGTCGCGCTCGCTGCACGCCGCCGGTAGCGACGAGCGGATCGGGTCAGACGTCGGTGGAGAAACGCACTCCGCCGTCGGGGAGCTTGACGCCGGGCCACACGCGCGCACCGCGGAGCAGTTCGCATCGAGCTCCGATGTCCGCACCGTCGCCGATGACCGCGTCGCGCACCAGGGCGCGGGGTCCGATGCGGGAACCGAAGCCCAGAATGGATCGCTCGACAACGGCCCCGGCCTCGACGACCGCACCGTCGAACACGACGGCACCGTCCAGGCGAGCTCCCGCTCCGATCTCGGCGCCGCGACCGACGACGGTTCCGCCGATCAACAGTGCGCCCGGTGCCACTCCTGCGCTCGGGTGAACCAAGGACTCGCCGCGATCTCCGTGCAGCGCGGGCGACGGCGCGATGCCGCGGACCAGATCGGCCGAGCCCTTGACGAAGTCTTCCGGCGTACCCATGTCACGCCAGTACGCGCTGTCGACGTGTCCGTAGACCTTCTTGTCCTCGGCGAGCAAGGCAGGAAACACCTCTCGCTCCACCGACACCGGACGGCCGGCCGGGATCGACTCGATGATCTCGCGCTTGAAGACGTAGCAACCGGCGTTGATCTGGTCGGTCGGCGGATCCTGAGTCTTCTCGAGAAACGCTGTCACGCGGCCGGATTCGTCGGTGGGCACACAACCGAACGCGCGCGGGTCGCCGACCCGAACCAGATGCAACGTGACATCGGCGTCGGTGGTTCGGTGCGTATCGAGAACTGCCGTCAGATCGGTGCCGCCCAGCACGTCCCCGTTGAAAACCATGACGTTCTCGGCGCGCAGTCGCGGCAGAACGTTCCTGATGCCTCCGCCGGTGCCGAGCGGCTCGGTCTCGAAGACGTATTCGAGATCGATGCCGAGTGAGGATCCGTCTCCGAAATGCTGCTCGAACACTTCGGCTTTGAACGACGTTCCGAGGACGACGTGCTCGATGCCCGCGGCCTTGATGCGGGCCAAGAGATGGGTCAGGAACGGCAGTCCGGCGGTGGGGAGCATCGGCTTCGGCGCCGAGAGCGTCAGCGGCCTGAGCCGAGTTCCCTTGCCGCCGACCAGAATGACTGCATCGGTACGTGCGGCGACCGATGGGGAACTATCCGACATGTCCAGCCTCTGTTCTCTCGTCCGTGAGTCGTCCGTCAACTGCGCGGGCCCGAAGCGCCGAGGTCACAACGATCTTCGAGCGAAGACCGAGACCAGCACGCAGAGCCAATCGTAAGGGAGCCTGCCACGTCCGAGCGTGTCTGTCGGCCTGAAAGCGGTACGCACTGGTGTGATGTGCGGGCAACATCACTTCCGGATGCCGTCCTGCGGCATGGCCTTTCGAATGGGTGACCTCGACGCCGGGAACGTAGACGTTGTGCCAGCCCGCTCTGCCGAGCCGGTCACCGAGATCGACGTCCTCCATGTACATGAAGTAGCGCGAGTCGAATCCGTCGATCGAATCGAACGCCGACCGCCGCAACAACAGGCACGATCCAGACAGCCACCCCACGGGACGCTCGGTCACCGTTTCGTTCTCCTGGCGATACCGCTGAGTCCACGGGTTCTTCGGCCAGAGCTTGCCCAATATTGCGTGTCCCGCGCCCGACGTCAGATCGGGCACCGACCGAGCCGAGGGGTACCGAGAGCCGTCGGGCTCGCGGATGAGCGGACCGAGAGAACCTGCGCGCGGCCAACGAGCCGCCGCGTCGAGGAGTCCGTCGAGTGAACCGGGGTGCCAGCGCACATCGGGGTTGGCCACGACGACGAACTCGACAGCCGGGTCCACGGCAGCCACCGCGCGATTGACCGCAGCTCCGTAACCGATGTTCGCGCCGGTGCGCAGCAACTCGGCCTCGTCGAATGCTGCCTCGGCTGCCTCGGGGGTGCCGTCGACCGAGCCGTTGTCGGCCATGATCACCCGATAGGGGCGCGTCGTGGCCTCACGTAGAGACGTCAGGAATTGATCCAGGTATTCGCCGGGCGAATAGGTCACCGTCACTACGGCCAGCTCGGAACTCACGCGGGCAAGAGTAGCCCGAGCGCGCGTGAAAGCCTCATCTCGACTGGGTCAAGGCTGCCGTCAGTGCGGCCGACCACGGGCGCGCCGGCGTCAGGCCTGCGTCGACCCAGGCGGTCGGCGAGAGGACCGAGTAGGCAGGCCGGGGTGCCGGCACGACATATTCGGCGCTCGAACACGGCTGCACGCGCTCGGCATCGGCACCGATGTGCGTGAACACCGCGCGAGCGAGATCGAACCAGCTGGCCTGCCCCGCGTTGGTGTAGTGCAGGGTCCGTCCCACCACGGTGGGGTCGGCTTCGATCTCGAGCAGGCCCGACGCCAGGTCGAAGGCGAACGTGGGCGAGCCGATCTGGTCGTTCACCACCGAGAGGGTGTCGCGCTCACCTTCGAGCCGTTGCATCGTGGTCACGAAGTTCTTACCGGTGTTGTCGTACACCCACGCGGTCCGCACGACGACGGCCTCGGGCAACTCCTCGCGCACCGCGAGCTCGCCGGCGAGCTTGGTGCGTCCGTATGCCGACTGCGGCGCGGTCTTCGCGTCGACGTCGTACGGTTCGGTCGCTGTGCCGTCGAACACATAATCGGTGGAGACGTGGATCAACCGGGCACCGACACGCCCGCAGGCGCGCGCGAGATTTCGGGGGCCGTCTGCATTGACGGCCATGGCCCTGTCCTCGTCGGTCTCGGCAGCGTCGACCGCGGTGTAAGCAGCACAGTTGATCACCGTTGCTCCCGCACTCACCACGGCAGCGACCGCATCGGGGTCGGTGATGTCCAGGTCGGCGGACGAATACGCGAGAACCTGCGCACCGCTACCTCGTTCTGCGGCCAGAGCCACCACTCGGCGGCCCAACTGGCCGTGTGCACCGGTTACCAGGATCGCGTTCACGGTTGCCAAGTGTGGCACGCCGGGTTCGGTTGGGCGAGGCAGCGACCGCCGACAAGTAACCTTCGAACAGCGGGGGAGAACGAAGCAGTCGGCTGCCGAGGTCGGTCGGAACGAGAGAGGGTCGTGAACGGTGCCACGAGATTCAGGCACGCCCGGAGGTGAGCGCACTCCCCCGCCGCGGCGCACTCCCCGGCGACCCGACGGTTCCGATGCACGCGGTGCGTACCGCCCCGACGATCTCGATGCGCGTATCGCACGTCGACACCCCGACGAAGAACAGCGCGGAGAGCGCCGGTCCCGCGAACGCGGCCGCGACCGCAGCGAATCGACCGGGCGATCGCACCGGACGAGGCAGCGTGATCCCCGCGGTCCCGTCGGGCGACCGGAATCCGAGCGCGGCGCTCCTACCGCGGGTAGCGGTCGCCGTTGGCCCCCGACTCACGTGGCTGTTGCGGTCCTGTCGATCCTCGTTCTTCTCGTGACCGGTTTCGCGTGGCGCAGTGTCGACAGTCTGCGATCGAACATCGCCACCGCAGGTGGTCTGGGTCTCGGCGGCGCCGCAGACGGTGCCGTGGACATCCTGATGGTCGGTACGGACAGCCGCACCGACGCCCACGGCAACGCGTTGTCGCCCGAGGAACTCGCATCGCTCAATGCCGGTGAAGAGGTGGCGTCGAACACCGACACGATCGTGTTGATCCGCGTCCCGAACGACGGATCGTCGGCCACCGCCATTTCGATTCCACGCGATTCGTACGTGGAGGTACCGGGCATCGGGATGTCGAAGATCAACGCCGCGTACGGCGCGACCAAAGAGAACAAGCGGCTGGAATTGGTGGAGCAAGGTGTCGCGGACGCCGATGCGGAGTCCCAGGCCACCGAGGCCGGGCGCGAGGCTCTGATCGATTCGGTCGCCAACTTGACCGGGATCACCGTCGACCACTACGCCGAGGTGGGTTTGCTCGGCTTCGTGCTGTTGACCGATGCCGTCGGCGGCGTCGAAGTGTGCCTCAACAACCCTGTGCAAGAACCGCTCTCGGGTGCGAACTTCCCGGCCGGCGAGCAGAAGCTGGCTGGTTCGCAGGCTCTGAGCTTCGTTCGACAGCGGCACGATCTCCCCCGCGGAGACCTGGACCGTATCGTGCGTCAGCAGGTGTTCATGGCCTCGCTCGTTCGGAGTGTGTTGAGCGCCAAGACACTGAGCAATCCCAGCAAACTGGGTCAGCTGAGCACCGCGGTGCAGCGGTCGGTGACGCTCGATTCCGACTGGGACATACTGCAATTCGCTACTCGACTCCAAGATCTCGCCGGAGGCAAGGTCAAGTTCGAGACCATCCCCGCCGTCGACATCAACGCCACGACCGACTACGGCGAATCGATCGTCCAGGTCGATCCCGCCGCGGTGAAGAAGTACGTCGCAAGTTTGCTCGGCGATGGCAATTCGGCGGAGGCCAACGCCGAGAATTCCGAGGCCCCGGAGGTCGATCCGTCGACGGTGACCGTGGACGTCGCGAACGACAGCGGAATCGAAGGACTCGCCAACGGCGTCGCCGGTTCCCTGACGGCATTGGGGTACGTCGGCGGGACCATCGGAAACTACGAGGGCTCGTCCATCTCGTCGAGCCGCATCCAAGCTGCCGACGTCGACAGTGACGCCGCGCGCGCCGTCTCGGCCGCGCTCGGCGGACTGCAGATCACCGCGGACGACACGCTGACGTCGGACACCGTTCGGGTCGTGCTCGCCGACGACTACGCGGGCCCCGGTTCCGGGCAGGCGGCAACAGCCGAAACCATTGCACCCGAGTCGGGTACAGCGATTCCCGAGGAACCCGCGGCTCCGATCGACGCGGGCTCCACCGGCCCGATGTGCGTCAACTGACACAGGCGTCGATCGACCTGTGCGTCGACTTCGACGGTGCTGCTCTCAGCGCGTGGAACGCAGCGTGTGAACAGGCGTGCCGAGTCGTCATCTAGGGTGCGTGGTGTGGCCTCGAATCTGACTCAGACCCTGCTCGACCCGATTCTTTCCGCTGACCCGGCCGGTCCGCGCATCACGTTCTACGACGATGCGACCGGCGAGCGGGTAGAGGTGTCGGCAGTGACACTCGCCAATTGGGCCGCGAAGACCGCCAACCTGTTACGTGACGAGTTCGCGTTCGAGGTCGGCGGCAAGGTCAGCGTGCTGTTGCCCGCACACTGGCAGACGGCCGCGGTCCTGCTTGGCGCTTGGTGGGCGGGCGGCGAGGTGGTCCTGGGTGCCGACGATTCCGCAGACGTGGCCATGGTGTCGGCAGATCGCCTTGCCGAGGCACCGGATGTCGACGAGGTGTTGGCCTTCTCACTCGACGCGTTCGGTAAGGCTGTCCCCGACCTGCCGATCGGAATGACCGATTACGCGACCTCGGTGCGGGTGCACGGCGATCAGTTCCGGACCTCGGGAGGCGCAACCGGGACAGCGGCTCTGGACGGTCGTTCGGTGGACGAGGTGCTCGCTGCCGCCCGTGCCGGTGCCGAGACTCGTTCGTGGACAGCCGCCGATCGCGTGCTGTCGACGGCATCCTGGAACACCCCCGACGAGATCATCGAGGGTTTGCTGTCGGTGCTCGTCGCAGGAGCCTCGCTGGTTCAGGTGACCAATGCGGACGAGGCGAAGTCCGAGCGACGTACCGAGACCGAGAAGGTCACCGCCACCCTGACCTGAACCTCGGGCCCCACCGCGCGAGCGCAGCACTCATCCAGGCTGTCGATAGCCGCCGTCTGCGAGACCCGCCTGGATTTCGTATTTGTTCGCAGGCCCACGATGCCGTATCTCCTCGGCGAGGTATCGAAACGGGAACGTCAACCCGAAATGCGCCCACTGATCCGCGTGCACGGCCTCGTGCCGCAGTACCCGACGAGCAGTGTTGGCTTTCGTCAGGTAAACGCCACCGAATGTCGTTCCGCCACGGCCGAATCCGCCGCGCAGGCCGGTACAGACGAAGATCGAGAACTCGTCGTCGAAGTGCGCGGTTCCGCGCCACACGCGCGCGTAGACCAACGCCAGCCGCGTCACCAGCATGGACTGCCACCGACCCCGGCCGGCTCGCCGAATCTGCTCCTGCCGAGACACAGCCGTCCTCACCCCAACAACGTGGTGCGCAGAGCTTTGTCCTTTTCCAACACCATGGCCTCGAGTGACGCCTGGAAGGCAGCCATTCGTTCTCGAAGCGCGGGATCGGACGCACCCAGAATCCGGACCGCAAGCAGCCCCGCATTGCGGGCACCGCCGATGGACACCGTGGCCACGGGAACACCCGCGGGCATCTGAACTATCGAGAGCAGCGAATCCATACCGTCGAGATACTTCAGCGGTACCGGCACACCGATGACCGGCAATGGCGTCGCCGACGCCACCATGCCGGGCAGGTGTGCCGCTCCACCGGCACCGGCAATGATCACCTTGATGCCACGACCGGCGGCCTCGCGGGCATAGTCCAGCATCCGCTGCGGGGTTCGATGGGCCGAGACGACACCCACCTCGAACCGAATGCCGAACTCCGCCAACGCTTCTGCAGCAGCTTCCATCGTCGACCAGTCGGAATCGCTGCCCATGATCAGGCCGACTGCGGGGCCGAGATCAGGCGTGTTGTCAGTCATCGTGCGGGTCCCATCCGTCGGTCCATTCGGCGTGCGACATCCAGTGCGCTGCACGTTCGGCTCGCTCGCGCACCGAGGCCACGTAGGCAGGATCGGCGAGCGAACCGGACGACGAACCCAGGATGTTCACGTGGCCGATCTTGCGGTCCTTGCGCTCACCTTTTCCGTACAGGTGCACCTTCGCATCGGGCATGCGGGCGAACAGGTGATGCAGCCGCTCGTCCATCGTCATCTCCGGTGCCTCCGGCGCGCCGAGAATGTTGGCCATCACGGTGAGCGGAGCAAGTGGATCGGTGTCTCCGAGTGGATAGTCCAACACCGCACGCAGATGTTGCTCGAACTGCGAGGTGCGGCAGCCGTCCATGGTCCAGTGTCCGGAGTTGTGCGGCCTCATCGCCAGCTCGTTCACCAGCAGCTTGCCCGAGGTGGTCTCGAACAGCTCGACCGCCAGATCTCCGACGACACCGAGCGCGCCTGCGATGTCGAGTGCGAGTCGGCCCGCGAAGGTGGCCACGTCCTCATCGAGATCGGGAGCAGGTGCCAGCACGACGGCGCACTGGCCGTTGCGCTGCACGGTCTGCACGACGGGCCACGCGGCACCCTGACCGAACGGCGATCGTGCGACCATGGCCGACAACTCGCGGCGCATGGCGACCTTCTCCTCCACCATGAGCGGTACACCCAGGTCGAGTTGAGCCGTGACGATCGCCTCTGCTTCCTCGGCGTCTGCGGGCATCCAGACACCGCGCCCGTCGTATCCGCCGCGCACGGCCTTGAGGACCACCGGCCATCCGTGCTCGTCTCCGAATGCGATGGCGTCCTGCGCCCACGCGACCTCCGCGTAGGCGGGGCCGGGCGCGCCCAGTTCTGCCAGCTTGCGCCGCATCCGCAGTTTGTCCTGCGCGAAGATCAACGCGCTCGGTGGCGGCTGAACGTTGACACCTTCGGCGACCAGAGTCTCGAGATGCTCGGTCGGCACGTGCTCGTGGTCGAACGTGAGCGCGTTGGAACCGGTGGCGGCGGTGCGCAGCGCCTCGAGGTCGTCGTGGTGACCGAAGACGACGTCGGGGCTCACCTGGGCAGCCGGCTCGTCCGAGCCCGCGGCCAGAACCCGGAGCGTCTGCCCGAGCTCGATGGCGGATTGGTGGGTCATTCGGGCGAGCTGACCACCGCCGATCATCGTGACCACGGGCATTCCGGTCGACGGCGGGCGCGCAGCTGTGGGGCGCGGTTCGGTACCTGTCACGGCTCACCATGGTGTCATGTCCTGCGCCTCCGGTCCGAACCGGCAGCCGCACACGTCACTGCCGGCCCAGCGAGCACCTGTGGAAACCCTGATGATCAGAGCGTCGGTTCGTCGGATCGGTTGTTCGTTTCGTAGACTTCACCGTTGTGCCGACGATCGACAGCGTGCTTCGACGCTTACCCAAGCCCATCAGGGATCTTGCGATTCGGCACAGCGAGCTGATCAAGTTCGCCATCGTGGGTGGCACGACGATGGTCTTCGACCTCGTGATCTTCTATTCGCTGAGCTTGACGGTGCTCGAGCAGAAGCCGGTGATCGCCAAGATCATCTCGGGTGTGCTCGCCACCCTGCTGAGCTACTTTCTCAATCGCGAATGGGCCTTCAAACACCGCGGCGGACGCGAGAGACACCACGAGGCCCTGCTCTTCTTCGGCATCAGCGGAATCGGAGTGCTCATTGCTGCCGGTCCCCTGTGGATCGCGAACAACATCTTCGACATCCGCGACACCAGCGAGTCGCTGACGATGGTCGTCATCATCGACTTCGTCCTGAACTACATCATCGGCAATCTTCTCCAGATGGCGTTCCGGTTCTGGGCGCTCAGGCGTTTCGCTTTTCCCGAGGACAATGCGCGCACGATTCTCGAGATCGACGCCGAGCGCAACGAGGACCCTACCGACGCTGCAGACGCACTCGACAAGCCCTGACCGTTCTCAACGCGGCTCACGGCGCGACACCGCAGGCGAAGGTTCACGCCATGCCGGTATGAACACCGAGAACAACGCAGGTCGGCGACGTTGCAATTCCAGCCTGCCGCCGTCCGCTTCGATCAGGGCCCGAGCCAGCGCCAGCCCGACACCGGTGGATCCGGCACCGGAGAATCCGCGATCGAAGATGTGTGGCGCAAGTTCGTTGCTCACACCCGGCCCCTCGTCGGATACCTCCACGCAGACCAGTCGTTCCCGCCGTCGATCGGTACTCTCGACCGCCGAGACCGCCCTGACGGCGACTGTGCACGTACCGTCGCCGTGCACCAGGGAATTGTCGACCAATACCGACACCGCCTCCCGCAGTCGCGATCCCGTCACCGACGCCTTGAGATCCATGTCGCCCTTCAGCTCCAGGCTGCGGCCTGCGTCCTCGAAATTGCGCTGCCATTCGACGACGGTGCCGGTCAGTTCCTCGATGACCGACACTTCGTGAGCGCCGGCCGCACCGTCGCTGCGGGAGGACCTGACGAGCTCGTCGATGGCGAGCGTCAACCGGTCGACCTGGTCCATCGCCTCGTTTGCCTCGTCCACCACCGCCGGATCCGGGTGCGTGGAAATTTCGTCCAGACGTAGCCGGACCGCCGTCAAGCGGCTGCGGAGCTGGTGAGAGACATCGGCGACCAGCGTGTGTTCACGCTGCAGACGGCCGGCGATCTCGACGGTGGCCGAGTCGAGTACTTCCGAGACCCGGTCGAGCTCGGCGATCCCGTGCCGTCGTGGGTCCGGCCGAAAGTCGCCCTCGGCAAGTCGGGCAGCGCGCCGGGCCACGTCCTGCAGCGGATCGGCCAAGCGCTTGGCCGTCAGAACAGCGACAACCGTGCCTGCCATCGCGGACGCGAGTACCACGAGAGTCACCGCTCCGAGCGCCTGGCGTTGGAGGGACCGCATGTCATCGGACGGCACTTCGAGTCGCAGTGAACCCGAGGTACCCATCGACAACGACTCGACGAGCGGCCGATCCACGAACGCCTGCCCGATGTCCGCCCGCGACGCGGCATCCTCGGGGGTCGGGTAGATGACTACCAGCCGTCCCCCCTGGGGGATCGCCAATCGAAGCGAACCGATGTCGAGTTGGCCTTCGATCAGACCCGCCGACCCCTCCTGCGAAATGATCTCCGCCGCCATCCGGTCGAGACGGGCTTGCAGGTCGTTGCGGGTGAAGTCCTCGACCCACAACCACGCCGTGTACATCAAGGGCAAACCGAGCAACAGCGCCGTCATGACGACGACAGCGAGAATCGAGACCAGAATTCGACGCCGCATCGACGACTAGTCGCTGTTGATGCGGAATCCGACGCCGCGCACCGTCGCGATACGACGCTCGGCAACGGGTCCCTCGTCGCCGATCTTGCGGCGCAGCCAGGACATGTGCATGTCGAGAGTCTTCGATCCGCGCAGCTCGGCATCGCCCCAGACCTCGCGCAGAATCACATCACGGGAGACCACTTGGCCCGCGTGATCGAGCAACACCTTCAGCAGCTCGTACTCCTTGTTCGCGAGCGAGATCTCGGTGCCACCGACGAGGACGCGACGGGCCGCTGGTTCGAGACGAATGGCTCCGACCTCGATCGGCGCGTCCTCCCCCGCCCCACGGCGGCGGAGCAGGGCACGGACCCGGGCCATGAGCTCGGCGAGCCGGAAGGGCTTACCGACGTAGTCGTCTGCGCCGGCATCGAGACCGACAACAAAATCGACCTCGTCGGTTCGCGCGGTCAGCATGAGGACGGCCAGCTCGGATCGGTTGGCCCGCACCTGCCGGCACACCTCGAGTCCGTCCATACCCGGCAGCCCCAGGTCGAGGATCAGCAGATCGAACTTTCCGTCCAAGGCGCGTTGGAGGGTGGCAGGGCCGGTCTGTTCGACGGTCACCGTGTACCCCTCACGCCCGAGAGCGCGGGACAGGGGCGCAGCGATAGCTTCGTCGTCTTCGGCAAGCAGCACGTCGGTCACATCGGTCACCCTACGGTTCGAAAGTGAGAACAGCCTGTGTTACCTGCGTTTTCCAGCGCGCCATCCGGGCTTGGACTCGACGGGCGAATCGTCGGTCATCGGCTCGAATGCAGCCTCTCGGCCGTGCACGGACTCGCGGCGGTATTCCATCGAGTCGAATACCTGCTGGTAGAGCAGGGAATGGACACGCTGGACGTGCGGAATGTCGTCGAACTCGAGTGGATCGTCCGACGCCGAGGCAATGATCAGTGTTCCGGTGCCCAGCATCCGATCGAGCAGGCCGTGGCGAAACTGCACGTTGCTGATTCGACTCATCGGAATATCGATGCCGGAGTGGGTCAGCACGCCCTGGCGAATCAACACACGCCGGTCGGTCACGATGAAGTGCGTGCACTTCCAACTGATCAGCGGAACCAGACAACGCCACCCCACGACCGCCGCCCACGCCACTGCCGCGGCAATCATGGCGACGTGTGAGGCGGTCGATTGCAGTCGCGCACTCGCGACGCCGAGGGCTACACCGGCGACGCCGGTGACGAGCACGAACGTGATCGACGGAAGTATCAGCATCTTCCAGTGCGGGTGATGATGGAGCAGTAGCTCCTCTTCGTCGGCCAACGCGTCTTGTGGATACCCCACGTGCACTCCTGACTACTCGCTACGGCATCCGACTGAAGGTGTGATGGTCTCACGAGACGGGCCGGAGATGAGTGACGTCACCGGCCGCGACCGCCAGCCGACCGGAATCGGGGTGCTCCATCTCGATCACCATTCTGCCGTGCTCGTCGACGTCGACGGCAGTGCCGAACTTCTCCTCGCCGCCGGGAAGGTCGACTCGAACGCGTTGCCCTATGGTTCCGCACCGATCCCGGTACCGGTGCGCGAGCGCGTCGGTACTCCAGTTCGAGTCACGCCACGAGTCCACCTCTGCGGCCACCCCCCGCAGAATCGCGCGCACCAACGTGTCGCGATCGAGAACCGCTGCCTTCTCGAGAGCGAGCGACGTGGCCGTCGACACCGGCAACTCGTCCGCGGTCATCGACACGTTGACCCCCAGCCCGATGACCACCGTCGGGGACGGTCCGTGCGCAGCAACCTCAGCGAGGATGCCCGAGACCTTCTTGCCTTGGATGAGGACGTCGTTGGGCCACTTCAGTCGCGCATCGACTTCGCCGACGGTCCGTAACGCGTCGACGAGAGCGATTCCCGTCATCAACGGCAGCCATCCGAGTACCGCTGGATCGATCCCAGGGAACTTCAGCAGCATCGACAAGAGGATCTGCGACCGGGGCGCGCCGGAAAACGATCTCGAGTGCCGACCGCGACCGTTGTCCTGATGCTCGGCGATCAGCGCGGTCCGGTCGGCATAGTTCACTGCCCCTGCCACCAGATCGGCATTGGTCGAACCGGTTTCGGCAACCACGTCCAGACGGGACCACGACGCCTGCGGTCCGTCCACCAGTGCCCGCCGAAGTGCGCGGACGTCGAGCGGTGGGCGATCGAGGTTTGTCCACATGAGCACCAGCATATGGGCTCGGCAACGACCTACGCCCTTCGCGAACCACCCTCGGTCGGGTCGCAGATCACACTCGCAGTTAAAGTGTTGCCCCATGACCAGCGTCCAGGAATCCACTGCACCCGGGTCGGCCGAAACACCCGATATCCATACCACTGCGGGTAAATTGGCCGATCTTCGTAAACGTCTCGCGGGTGCGGAGCATCCCTCGGGTGAGGCGGCGGTGGAGCGGGTCCA
>NZ_NPFX01000018.1:0-26109 GCF_002259335.1 Rhodococcus sp. 14-2483-1-1
GATCTTGGTGGCTTTGCTGGGGGTGAGCAGGGTGGTGGAGGTCAACCACCCTGCGGGTCCGGGGAATCCGAGTTTCTCGCGGGCCACTCGAGTGTCGATCTCGGCGACGAGGGCGATACGTCGGGCTTCCATCAACTGGATTCGGTGGGAGACATCAGCAGCGTCGGCGAGGAGTTCTGCCTCGCTCAGTTGCCAGATCTCCGTTGTCATGGGGGTAAGTGTATCGAACGTGCGTTCGACTGGCAATGATAGTCGAATCGAAAACTATTGCTGTGCATAAGGATTCGCGAATCGATACCTGTCGGTAGCCTGTGGTAGGAGCTATGGAGCCCGTTTCCTGATGGTGATCGCTGCAGCGATTCCAGTCCGAGCACGCGGTGACTATTTCGATTTTTTACGCGTAATCGACCAGCACCAACTCGTTCCCATCCGCCGCTGGCGTTACTTGGGTGTCTTCGTGGCGGTTCATCTGCCGCGCGGGCGGTCCACGACCATGCGGGGAGCGTCGCGCATGCAGATTCGCCCAACGTACGGCCATCGGACCGATGCGGCGTTTCGTCACCGAGCGCGACGCTCTCGAAGTTCGGAAATCCCCGGTGCAGGCATCCGGCGCGTCAGTACACCTCGCGCTGACGTTCCTGTTCCAACACCTGCTCGAGGTCGCTCAATCGGTTCATCGACGACACCTGACGCGCCGTGCGGTGATTGAGTGCCAACATCTCGCGGTGCTGGTGTACGAAGGCCCAGTAGCCGGCGGTGAAAGGGCAGGCGTCGTCGCCCAGTCGCTTTTTCGGGTTGAATTCGCACGGCTTGCAGTAGTCGGTCATGCGATTGAGGTACGCCCCGCCCGAGGCGTAGGGCTTGGTGGCGATCACTCCGCCGTCCGCGTGTTGACTCATGCCGATCACGTTCACCGGCATCACCCAGGCGAATCCGTCGACGAAAGCCGTTGCGAACCAGTCGGTCAAGGCTCGGGGGTCCCAAGCATGTTGCAGTGCAAAGTTTCCCAGAATCATCAGTCGAGGAATATGGTGCACCCAGCCGCGGTCGCGCACGCCGTCGACGGTGCTGGACAGGCATTTCGCCACCACGGCATCACCGTCCAACTCCGTCAGCCAACTCGGAAGGGGTTCATGCGCTTCGAGCTTGTTGCGCTCGAGGTACTCCGGCCCCAGATGCCAGTACAGGTGCCATACGTATTCGCGCCAGCCGAGGATCTGCCGAACGAAACCCTCGACGCTCGCCAGCGGGGTGCCGTCTCGGTGGGCGTCCTCGGCAGCATGCGCCACGTCCAGCGGTTGCAGCAGGCCAAGATTCAGCGGGACCGAGAGGAGCGAGTGCGACATCGTCCAGTCATCGGCCATCACCGCGTCCTCGTACTTGCCGAAGTCGTCCAAGCGGTAATTCACGAAGTGCGACAACGCCTCCGATGCCTCGGCCGCCGTCACCGCGAATACTCGTGGCCCGTCGACTCCGACGGTGTCGAGGTCCCAATCGTCGAGGTCGACGCGCACCTGCTCGTCGATGGCATCCTCGGTCGGCCACCACGGCTCTTCGACACCCAGGGTCAACCGACCCTTCGGGGGTGGCGACTGATTCTCGGCGTCGAGGTTCCATTTACCCGAGACGGGATCGGCACCGTCCATCAGCACGTCGAATCTCTTGCGCTGCTCCCGGTAGAACGTCTCCATCCGGAAGGTCCCACGCTCGGCCGCCCAGTCGGCGAACTCTGCCCGGGGAAGCGCGAACATCGGCGTCGGCAGAATCTCCGAGACCAGGCCCTCCTCGTGCAAGGCGGCGACGAACTTCTCCGCCGCGTGTGAGGTGGGCTCGAACACCACCACGGGTTTGCCGTACTCGGCCAACCCCTCGCGGTACGTCTCGGTCTGCAGATAGGTGACGCGATCACCCAGCTCGTCGGCGAGATGGCGCATCCCCGACAACACGAGGTGGAGCTTCTGTCGGTGGTATCGCCGACGTCGGAACACGCGCCGCGACTCGATCATCAGCACGTCTCGCTCGGCATGCTCGTCCACCGAGTGGAAGTGCGGGCCGAGCTGATCACCGAACAACCACAGAGCGTCCATTCTCGGAGTGTTCTCCCGCAGCGACGAAGGCAAACCAGCGTCCGGAGCATGGCCGGCTGGTGAACACTGGGGCCGACCCAGGCGCGCCTTACTTGACCACCGACCATCCATCGCATGGACTGACCCGATGCACGCTGAGTCTGCGCTTTCCAGAAGGACGTTTCTTCGCTCGTCGTCGGTGGCCGTCGCAGTGGCCGGAGTGGCCACGACCCTGCCTGCGACTGCCCACGCGCAGGGCAGCGACCGAGGCTTCTTGCACGGGGTGGCGTCGGGAGATCCGTTACCCGACGCGATCGTTCTCTGGACCCGCATCACCCCCACGCCCGACGCCACCCCGGGCTCCGGCGTCGGCCCGCAGGTGTCGGTGACGTGGCGGATTTCCCGTAGCGCGGACATGGGTGACGTCGTCTCCTCCGGCACCGTCTCGACCGGCCCCGATACCGATCACACCGTCAAGGTCGACGTCGACGGCCTCAGCGCGGACACCACGTACTTCTACGATTTCCGCACGAGCGACGCGGCATCGGCCGTCGGGACCACGCACACCGCACCGGCCAACAATGCCGACGTCGATGCGATGCGCTTCGGCGTCGTCTCGTGCTCCAACTGGGAGTCGGGCTACTTCGGTGCCTACCGGCATTTGGCCGCCAGGACGGACTTGGACGCCATCGTGCACCTCGGCGACTACATCTACGAGTACGAGACGGGCGGCTTCCCGGGGCGCGACGGCGTCGTGCGGCAGCATTCGCCCACGCACGAGATCGTCACGCTCGCCGATTACCGTCAGCGGCACGGTCAGTACAAGTCCGACCCGGATCTGCAGGCCGCGCACGTCGACGTCCCGTGGATCTGCACGTGGGACGACCACGAGTCGGCCAACGACGCGTACGACGGCGGCGCCGAGAACCACACTCCCGCCACCGAGGGCGATTGGTACACGCGCAAGGCCAATTCGGAGCAGGCCTACTACGAGTGGATGCCGGTACGCGCGGCAGGCACCGCGACCAACCGTCATCTGTACCGCAGGCTCCGGTTCGGCAACCTGCTCGAACTCTCGATGCTGGACCTACGGACCTACCGCTCGCAGCAGGTGTTGCCGTTCAACGGTCCCGAGGTCGATTCGCCGAACCGGACCATCACCGGTGCCGAGCAGATGCAGTGGCTCACCGACGGCATCGTCTCGTCGCCGACGCAATGGAAGATCGTCGGCAATCCGGTGATGATCACTCCGACATTGATCCCGCCGCTCGACCGCGACGCCGCCAGGGCGGTCACCTCGCTGCTCGGCATTCCCGAGGGCGGTCTGCCCTACAACGCCGATCCATGGGACGGCTACACCGCCGACCGCCGCAAGCTGCTCGGAGCGATCGTCGATGCAGGCGTCGACAACACGGTCTTCATCACCGGCGACATCCACTCGGCCTGGGCCTGCGAGGTACCTCTCGACGCGGCGCACTACGCAACGACGGAGCCTGCTGCCACCGAGCTGGTCGTCACCTCGGTGAGCTCGGCCAACATCGACGATTTGACGCACACTCCGCCGCACACGCTGGGTCGGGTCGCCGAGGAAGCATTCAAGGCGCTCAACCACCACGTGAAGTTCGTCGACCTCGACAGCCACGGGTTCGGCGTCTTCGAGGTCACCAAGACGGCGGCTCGGATGGACCACTGGTTCCTCACCGCCAAGGAGGATCCGCAGACCGCGGTGTACTGGGGAGCGGGCTTCACCGTCGACTCCGGCACTCAGCGCGTTCGGGCGGCAGCGCCACCACGGGGCTGACACGCCATACTGGACAGCGTGGCTGTACCGAAAATCGTCCTGTTCTACGTGTTCACTCCGCTGCCCGATCCCGAAGCGATCAGGCTGTGGCAACAGTCGCTGGCCGCGTCGAACAACCTGACCGGACGCATCCTGATCTCCGAACACGGCATCAACGCGACGGTGGGCGGTGACGTCGACGACGTCAAGAGGTACGTCCGCGGCACCCGCAGCTATCCGGCCTTCAAGGCGGCCGACATCAAGTGGTCCGACGGCCTCGGCAACGACTTCCCGCGGTTGTCCGTTCGAGTCCGGGACGAGATCGTCACGTTCGGAGCCCCCGGTGAACTGAAGGTCGACGCCGACGGCGTGGTCGGCGGTGGCACTCATCTGAGCCCGGAGCAGGTGCACGAGCTGGTCGATTCCCGCGGCGACGACGTCGTCTTCTTCGACGGCCGAAATGCGTTCGAGGCACAGATCGGAAAGTTCAAGAACGCGGTCGTCCCCGACGTCGAGACGACGAAGGACTTCGTCTCGCAGCTCGATTCCGGTGCGTACGACCATCTGAAGAAGTCCCCGGTGGTCACCTACTGCACCGGGGGAGTGCGGTGCGAGGTGCTGTCTTCGCTGATGGTGGCCCGTGGGTTCGAGGAGGTCTATCAGCTCGACGGCGGAATCGTCCGATACGCAGAGACTTTCGGTGACGACGCGCTCTGGGAGGGCTCGCTGTTCGTTTTCGACAAGCGGATGGCTCAGAACTTCTCCGACCACACCGCCGTCATCGGTCGGTGCAGTTCCTGCGGCAACCCGACGTCGCGGTACCAGGACTTCGACGGTGATGCCGGCCGTGGTTTGCGGTTGATCTGTCTCGATTGCGCCTGAGTGATGCTGCCTTTTCGGGACGGTCTCGCGCCTCTGAGACTGCTTCTACCGCATGGTGATCCGGCTACCACGATCGCCGAGTATCTGGAACGTGAGATGCCCGAGGACGACTGGCGGCGGGCCATGCTCGACGCCGAAGTGGTCGACGAGAAGAGCAGGCCCGTTTCCGTCGACACACGGTACCGCGCCGGCAGTCAGGTGTACTTCTATCGTGTTCCAGCGCAGGAGGTTCCGGTTCCGTTCGAGATCGGCATCCTGCACGAGGACGACGACCTGCTGGTGGTCGACAAGCCGCACTTCCTCGCCACCATCCCGCGTGGTCGGCACGTCACGCAAACCGCGACGGTGCGACTACGTAAGCAGTTCGACTGCCCCGACCTCACGCCCGCGCACCGACTCGATCGCGCCACCGCCGGGGTGCTGCTCTTCACCAAGACCAAGCATGCCCGACGGCCGTATCAGGAACTCTTCTCGACGCGGAACGTCGCCAAGGAATACGAGGCCGTCGCGGGATTCGATGCGGCGCTGCAGTTTCCGCGCATCGTACGGAGCCGAATCCTCAAGGAGCACGGGGTCATGACGGCGTACGAGGAGCCGGGGGAGCCGAACAGCGAGACGCGCATCGAACTCGTCGAAACGTTCGGTGATCGTGCCCGCTATCGACTGTTTCCCAAGACGGGAAAGACGCACCAGCTGCGGATTCACCTGTCCTCGTTGGGTATTCCTATCGAGAACGACCCTTACTATCCGGTGTTCACCTCGGTTCCTGCCGACGACTTCACCAGACCCTTGCAGCTCCTCGCCCGGGCACTGAACTTCACGGACCCCCTGACCGGTGAGGCCAGGCGCTTCGTCAGCGCCCGCGTACTCGAGGTCTGACGGGTTTCGAATCGTTCGTTCGGACGATTGTGACGATTCGGGCGCGCGATTAGCGTCGCGTTCGGAACGTGTTCGACGGAATCGAAGAGGAGAACAGCGTGAAGCGTCGTATTGCTGTCGTGTTGGGAGCCGCAGTCATCGCCGTAGCATCGCCTGCGGTCGCGGTAGCCGATACCGGAAGCGCCAGCACCGGTAGCTCGAGCGGAGCGATTTCGGATCTGTCTCGGTTGTGGGAGGCCTGCGCGCTGACCATCTTCACGGGACAGTGCACCGGAATCGTGGCCACGATTCCTCAGTACAACCTCCCCTGAACCGACAAACGCGCGCGCATTCGCCAGACGCTTGCGGAATGGGTAACCATTCCGTGAGCCTCCAGCAAACGCGCGCGCGTTTGCGTCCAGCCAGGCCCTACTTGGCCAACGACCGCGCCATTCCGCGTTCGATGGCGGCGACCAGCTGCGGGCGCAGTTCGGCGGCGGGGACGATGTGGTGCACCGATCCGACGTTCTGCGCGCGCTGGATGTTGTGGATGGCCTCGAATTCGGCTGCCACTTCACCCAGTTTGGCGTTGCGGGCGTTCGCTCGCACGGTGCCGAGCTCGACCCGTAGCGCCGAGCGGGTGGCGTCGTCCTCGGCTGCGTTCAGTCGTGCTTCGAGTTCCTTGACCTCGGAGTCGGCTGCGGTGCGGGCGTTGACGTCGCGGGTGAACACCACTGCTGCTGCCGGGGCACCACCGAGTACGGAGGCGAAGGAGCCCTCGACGGCGAGGACTTCCATGTTGTCGTTGAGCGCTCCGGAGAACACCACGAACGCTCCGCCGTGGTAGCGCGAGACCACACAGAACACGACCGGTCCGTCGAAGTTGACGATGGCACGGCCGATCTCGGCACCGTATTCGAGCTGGATGTTGCGCAGCGATTCCGGTGATCCGTCGAAGCCGGAGAGGTTGGCCAGCACCACGATCGGCCGGCTTCCGCTGGCGGCGTTGATGGCGCGTGCTGTCTTCTTCGACGAGTTCGGGAACAAGGTGCCCGAGGTCCACTGATCGGGGCCGTCGGAGGGGAACCAGCCCTTGCGGGGGATGGCCCGTGACTCGATACCGATGACGGACACCGGGATTCCGGCGAGGTGGGCGTCGAACACCACCGAGGTGTCGGCGTCGGCCATGTCGGCCCAACGCTCGAGCACCGAGTGGTCCTGGTCCACCACGGCGCGCATCACGGTGCGAATGTCGAACGGCTTCTTGCGGTCAGGGTTGGTGACCGAGGAGAAGATGTCGCCGACGGTGGTGAAGTCGCTCGACGGGTGCACGTGCGGGTAGGTGCGCACGTCGCGCTCGGTCGGGTCTGCGGTGGCTGCGCGGCGTGGGAAGCGTTCTCCCGGTGCGGCATACGCGTGGTCGTAGTGCGCGAACAGGATGTCGCACGCGGCCCGCAGGTTCGGTGCCCAGTACTGCGCCTGACCGTTGGGGCCCATGACGCGGTCGTAGCCGCCGATGCCGAAGTTGTCCTCGGCCGAGACGCCACCGGAGTAGTCCAGGGACTGCTTTCCGGTGAGCACCATCGCACTGTCGGGGGTCATCACCAGGATGCCCTTGGTGTGGGTGAGCATCGTGGCTTCGGCGTTCCAGTAGGGCTGCGCGCCGACGTTGATGCCTGCGACGACGATGTTGATCTCACCGCCGGCCTGAGTGAAGGTGATGATGCGACGCAGGCCGCGCGAGACCCAGTCCATGTTCTCGGTGCCCGATTCCATGGAAATCGTTGCACCGGAGGACAATGCGAACCACTCGACGGGCGCACCGAGTTGCTCGGCGAGGTCGATGGCCGCGACGATCCGCGAGCACTCGGCCTCGGCGACCGTGCCGAGTGCCTTGGTCGGGTCGCCGAACAGTGCGACGCGAGTGATGCCCTCGGGGTACTTGGCGGTCGGTGTGGTCGCGAGACCGACGATGACGCCTGCGGTGTTGCGGCCGTAGGGACGATCGACCGGTGCGAGTACGCCGTCGGCGTCGAAGTCGTACTCGGTGAACGTGCCACCGTTGCTGCTGAGCAACGGAATGAGCTCGTACGGGTACACGGTGCCGCGGGCCTGGGAGCGTTGCACCTTCTGGGTGTACTCGTCGAGTGGGCGCATCGGCTCGGTCGGCGGCGGGGTCACCTTGGCGACGATGCCTGCACCGGATCGGTACGACAGACGCAACGCGACCTCGCGCGGTGTTGCGCCGGGTGTTTCGGCCAGACGTGCGATGAGGGTGATCTCCTCGAGGCCTGCACCGATCGTCAGCGGCGCGATGTGCCGGGCGATGGTGGCGATGCGGTCGGCGGGCACGTTCAGTACCGGCCAGACGTAGAGCACGACGCGGTTGGCGTCGAGGCGTTTCTTGCCGCGTCCGGCCTGGGCCCGGCGGATTCCGTCGAGGCAGGCTGCGACGGTGCGTTCGATCTCGGGTACGGCGACGATGTTGCCGGCGTCGTCCAACTGTGTTGTGACACCGCGGATCTCGGCCAGGGCAACCAGTCGCTCGTCGGAGGGGTTGGCCTTCGACGTCAGGTGGAACAGGTACGTTCCGGCGCTGGCAGGCAGGCGAACGCCGTCGAAGTTCTTCAGTCGCCACAGGTCCAGTCGCTGACCGGTCAGCGGGTGCATGTCCCGGATGATCGTGTCCTCGGCGAGGGGCTCGGATCCCTCGACCGTGGTGCGGCGGTAGGTCATCTTTCGGGTCGCGGACCCGAAGGCGGTCACGGTGACGCGACGCCAGCGGCCGGTGCTCGGGTGCGCGGCCAGTGCAGCCTGGAGTTGTTCCGAGAGGGCGTCGCCGTCCGTCGGCGCGTCCGGCCAGGACAGGTAGAGGTCCACGGCCAGGTGCTCCGGTGACGGACCGGCGATGTCCTCGACCGCGTCGAGAGTGGCTGCGAGAGAATCGAAGTCGGTAGCGGTGGAGACGAGGTGCAGTCGCTCGCCGGAGAGCTCGAAGTTACCGGTGACGAAGTGCTTCCCGTCGCGGTCGAAGGCCTTGACGTCTTCGAGGGTGCGGATCTCGTAGTACTGGCGGGTGATCACCTCGAGCAGGGCTCCGGGATCGGTGATCCGTTGTGCGAGCAGCTCGATCAACGGCTCCGGGGTAGCGACGAGAGCGGCGACGCGCGCCGAGTAGTCGGCGGCGTCGGGGTTCTCGGCGAGGTACTGCAGACTGCCGCGGACTCCGTCGTAGATCTTCTCTCGTGCGGTGCGGATCTGCGGCTCGTCGAACAGTCGGAAGCGCAGGTTGCGGGCGACGTCGCCGATGACGGGGTAGCGGGCCTGGGTGGCACCGATGAGTCGTTCGAGTACCTCGGCCATGGCCGGAGTGGCGTCGGGTTGTTCCGAGCAGTCGCTGAGCCAGTGGCCGAGCAGGGCAGCGATGACCGGAACCTGGTTCTCCATGCGCTGCAGGGCGAGGAAGACGCGGTAGACGGCTTCTTCGAGCTCGGGTGTGCGGCCTTCGTCGATGGCGGCGTCGTAGTGCGCCAGGGCGCGAGTGAGCTTGCCCCGGAATGATTCCGGCAGTCCCTGCACGTCTGCGTCGAGCGACTGCATGAACGAGTGGAAGTGCTCGCGAGGGGAGTGGACGCGCTCGTCGTTGCTCTCTTCGTCCATCGTCGGTCGGTTGCGCGAGAGTTCGCAGATATCGGCGAATGTGTTGAGCAACGACAGTTCGGCACTCACCAGTTCCGAGTCGTTCCGCGGCACGTCGGCACGCAGAGTCTCGTAGGTGGACAACAGGTTTCGAGCGCGGGCTCCGCTGACGTCGAAACCGGTGATGAGGGCTGCGAGCTCGTCGAGGCGGTCCAGGGCGCGGCGCTGCGGCGAGCGCTGCGCGGCGTCGTCGATGCCGCGGAACTGCACGCGCGGTGCCTGCTCGGACACCTTCTGCTCACCGGCCTGATCGACGCGCAGCAGGGCTGCTCCGGCGTCGACCTGGCCGTTGACCGAGGCCAGTACCTCACGCACGGTGCCCGCGTACGGGGACCGGACGGCAGTTTCCATCTTCATCGATTCGAGGACGACGAGGGTCTGTCCCGCTTCGACCTCGTCTCCGACGGCGACCGGGACGGCCACGACGACGGCGGGGGCAGGCGCGCGGACCAACCCGGCCTCGTCCTGGGAGATCTGGTGGCTGATGCCGTCGACCTCGACGAGGAAGTGGGCGGCTCCGGCTACGGTGACGACCTGGTAGCGACGGTCGCCGATGACCAAACGGCTCTCGTAGGCGCCGAGGCGTTCGACGTCGACCTGCAACTCCCCGATGGCATCTCCGTCGATGCTGTAGCGGTGCGTGCCGGTCTGGCCTACTTCGATCTTGTAGGCCTGGCCCTGGTAGTTCAGTTCGACGGTGCGGCCGATGGCATGGGTGGCGCGCGGACGACCGCCGCGAGCGGAGTTGAGGAACGCGGTGCGCTCGCGGCCTTCCTCGGCGTCGTAGGCGTCGATGGCCGCGGCGATGATGGCGATGTCCGCGACGGCCGTCGGGCCCACCTGGGAGCCGGCCTCGGTGCGGTCGAGCCAGCCGGTGTCGGCGGAGGCGGAGATGACTTCCTCGCGGTCGAGCAGGCTCAGCAGGAAGGACTTGGTGGTGGTGCCGCCGTCGATGACGACGGTGGTCTCGCGTAGTGCGTTCCGCAACCGTGCGAGAGCTTCGCTGCGGTCGCGGCCCCAGGCGATCACCTTGGCGACCATCGAGTCGTAGTCGGGCGGGATCACGTCGCCCTGGGCGATACCGGTGTCGACGCGGATGCCGGTGCCGAGCGGGAACTTGAGCAGCTCGACTGTGCCGGGAGCCGGCGCGAAGCCGTTGTCGGCGTCCTCGGCGTTGAGGCGGGCCTCGACGGCGTGACCGAACTCGGTGGGGCACTCGCCGGGCAGTGCTTGACCGTCGGCGACGAGGATCTGCAGCTTCACCAGGTCGATGCCGGTGGTGTACTCGGTGATGGGGTGCTCGACCTGAAGTCGGGTGTTGACCTCGAGGAACGTGAAGATCTTCTGCTCGGGCTGGTACAGGTACTCGACGGTGCCTGCGCCCTGGTAGCCGGCGGCCTTGACGAGCTCGGCGGAGGCCGTGCGCAGCTGATCGGCCTGTTCCTGGGTCAGCAGCGGCGAGCTGGACTCCTCGATGACCTTCTGATTGCGACGCTGGATCGAGCAGTCGCGCACACCCGGAGCCCACACGTTGCCGTGGCTGTCGGCGATGACCTGTACCTCGACGTGGCGGGCATCGGTGACCAGACGCTCCAGGAACACGACCGGGTCGCCGAACGAGCGCTCGGCCTCGCCCTGGGTGCGCTCGAGGGAGAGTTCGAGTTCGTCCTCGTGGAAGACCTTGCGGATACCGCGGCCACCGCCGCCCGAGCGGGCCTTGATGATCAGCGGGTAGCCGATCGCCGCTGCGTGACGACGTGCGTCCGCGCGGGTCTCGACCGGTCCACCGGACCACGGTGCGACCGGGACGCCGACCTTTTCGGCGAGGATCTTGGCCTCGACCTTGTCGCCGAGCAGACGCATCGCGTCGGCGGACGGGCCGATGAAGGTGATGTTCAGTCGGGCGACGAGGTCCGCGAACGTCGGGTCCTCGGCGACGAAGCCCCACCCGACCCAGACTGCGTCGGCACCGGACTCCACCAGCGCCGCCTCGAGGACGCTGTAGTCGAGGTACGCCGAGCCGCTTGCAGGCTTACGCAGCGTGACGGCCTCGTCGGCCTGGCGGACGAACATGGCCCGCTTCTCCGCCTCGGTGTGCAGCGCTACGGTGCGGATGCCGTAATCGTGTTCGGCGTTGAGCTCTCGGACGGCTCGGATCAGCCGTACTGCTGCCTCGCCTCGGTTGACTACTGCAATCCGCTTGAACAACGTATCTCTCTTCGCTCGGTATGGGCGCACTTCGTCGGTGCACTCTCGATGGAACGTGGATTGGTGCTGGCATGTCCGTTTATGTGCCATCGGGTCGTTCCGCAGGCTCCACTCCTACGCTCATGCAGCACTCCGACCGACCTATTCTAACTGCAATGCGCCCCCGTGCATCGCCAACGACGTTCGGCGTGAGTGTGATTGATCACCAAGATCGGAATTATCCTCTGTGACAACCTATTTCGACTCCTTCCGGACGGTGCTACCGGGCAGTAACACTCTCGTACCCGCGAGTAGCGTTGGCGTAACAGCTAATTCGCTGTTCGGACACCTACGTTCCTACCGGCGAGTACATTACCGGTGGGTACAACTCGGCCGAGTCCCGTCGAGTGAGCCGATACGTCACGCATCCAGCCCTCGCTCGGCGTCTCCGTCGTCGGTGAACGGCAGCCGCAGCGCGTTGACCCACAGCCTCGTCGCGGTCTCGAGCAGGCCCTCGTAGTCCGCCGCGGACCGACCGCCGGCGGCGTCGACGACGAAGTGATTGAACGCCAGACGACTGATCATCGAAGAGAGGGCTCGGGAAGAGAGAAGGGGATCGAGTTCGGTGTCGGCAAGGCCTCGGTTCTGCAGGCTCTCGATGCTGCGAGCATTGCGTCTGACGAAGGCGTCGGCGCGCTCGCGACGTAGCCGGCGAAATTCGGGATCGATGTTCGAGACCTGCTCGAGCAGGGCCATCAGCTTCGCGTTGCGCTGGTACGCCTCGAAGTAGGCGCGATTGCTCGCTGCGATCACGGCTACCGGGTTTTCGTGGGGATCCACCCGTTCCGTTCCGGGGTGCAGCATGTCGTCCCTGGCCTGTTCGAGCACCGCGGCCAGGATTTCTTCTTTGCTGGTGAAGTACGTGTAGAAGGTTCCGGCGGAGCACCGAGCAGCGCGGGTGATGTCGATCAGTCGGGAGTCGAGGTATCCGCTCTCCTCGAAGACGCGTCGTGCGGCCGCCACGAGCGAGGATCGAGTTCGTAGCCCGCGTGGGGTGATCGGCAGCTCCCGATTCGGAAGGTCGCCATCGGACTCCGGCGCAGCAGGCATTCAGTCTTTATACGTCATTGTGCGCACGGTTCCGTGCGGATGAACCTGCGAATCTCACCCCGCTGCGGAACTCGCGTCATCGTGCGGATTCGAGCGGGCGCCGGGGGAGTGGATCGGGGTGTTCCGCTGTGGTGCATACGGCCACCGAAACTCGGTCTTTGTGACCGGGCACTAGAACGCATTCTGTGTGCTCAGCACGCGGTGAACAACTGCTTTCGAGCGGCTAGTGTGGCCGGGGTGCGCAAGCACTGTCCCTGAAATGGGACGACCATTCGAGTATTTGTGGGGAAACTGTGACGGCTGCAGCGGCTACCGGTCGTGAACACGACGACGAGCTCAAGAGCAGGGTGCAACGCCTGCTGCGCTTCCTTCGCGAGATCGTCGAGGCGAGATCGAACCCTGTGCTGCGATTCGACGATCACGTCCAGGTCGAGTGGGTGCATTCCGGTGACGTGCCCATGCAGCTCGATTCGCTGGCCAAGCAGGGTGGCGTGGTGCTCCGTGCGCCGCGCATCGCGGTCGACGAGCCGCCCGCACCTCCCGAACTGCTGTCGGGGTGGCTCGATCCTCAGATCGTCGCCGACAGCCGCTACCGCGAGCTGGAGCTGGCCGACGCGGCGTCGGTGACGTCCCGCCGTCGTGCCGAGGCGCAGGAATCCGATGCCGACTTCGACATCCGCAAGGCGTACGAGATCAAGAAGGCTTTCGAGGAGTACTCGCAGTCGTGGAAGGAGTGGGCGCAGGAGGACCGGGAGCGGCGTCCCCAGGCCGCGATCTACCAGGCCCTGCAGTTGATGATGCAAGAGCTCGCGTCTCGGCCCGAGTCGATCGAACTGGTGGTGGCGTCGGGGTTGCTGACGTCGAGCAACGTCGATCCGCAGCGCAGTGTGCGCACCCACCTGGTCACGCAGCCGGCCAACATCGAGCGGGACGTTCGTACCGGGGACCTGCTGGTACGTCTCGCGGCGAACACAACCCCGCGGCTCGAGGACGGGCAGCTGCTGACGGGCTCGAACGAATTCGATACCTCCGGATCGGTTGACCTGGCGCAGCAACTTCACGACTCGGTCACCTCGCCCGTCGGAGCCGGAATGGAGCAATTCCTCCGAAACTGGGCTGCGCGAGTTCCGCGGCACGAGATCGAGGTACTCGATCGGGTCGGACCGCCCGGAGCTCTCGCCTACATCGACGACGACCGAACACTGACCATCTCGCCTGCCCTCGTGCTCCGTACCCGCAACTCGTTTGCGTTGGTCGAGTACTACGAGCAGATGATCGCCGATCTCGAGTTCGCCGACTCCCCGGTACCGCTGGGTCTCGCGCAGCTCGTCGACGCCATCGAACCGGCCGATCGGTTGGCGTGGCTCGAGCGCACCGGAGCAGGTGAGTCGGCGGTACTGGCCGAGGATCCTCTGTTTCCGTTGCCGGCGAACGCGGAGCAGTCGCAGATCATCGAACGTCTCGGACGCGACAGCGGTGTCGTGGTCGAGGGGCCACCCGGTACGGGCAAGACCCACACCATCGCGAACCTGATGTCAGGTCTGCTGGCGCGCGGTCAGCGGGTTCTGGTCACTAGTGAAAAGTCACAAGCTTTGCGGGTGCTGCGTGACAAACTTCCGCCGGAGCTGCAGGAGCTCTGCGTGTCCATCACCGACCTCTCTCGTGGTGGTTCGGACGAGCTCAACCGCAGCGTCGCGAAGATAGCCGAACGCAAGACCTCGTTCGACGAGGCCAGCGAGGTGCAGAAGATCGAGGCACTGACGACGCAGCGTGCGGCGGCTCTCGCTCGGCGAGCCGAGCTGCTGGACCGCGTCAGCGCGCTCCGTGAGTCCGAAACTGTTGTGCACGAGTATGTTTCGGACGGATACGACGGCACGGTGTCGTCGATCGTGCGCAAGGTCAAAGCGGCCGAGAGCTCACACGAGTGGCTGCCGGGCCCGCTGCTGGCCGATCGGCCACCACTCGACGGTGCTCAGGTCGATCGCTTGCGCACGTTGATCGCTACCTCGGACGAGAATCGTGCACTGCGCTCCCGCCAGGTGCTGCCCCGCCCGGAGACGATGCTGCCGAATTCGGCCGAACTCGCGGCGCTCTGCCAGCGTGCAGGCGCGCAGATCGACACTGTCTCGCCCCAGGCCCAGTCCCTCATCACGCTGCTCGACGGCGTGCAGCCGGCGGTGTCCGCCGAGATCAGGCAACTGTGCGAAGAACTTGCCGCCCGAGTTCGAGCGGTGGTCGAACTCGACGATTCCTATTCACGCCTGACCGATTCGGTGCTGTCCGGCGAAGCCGCGCACCTGTGGTCCCGGGTCAGCGGACTGGACCTGATGGTGGAGACGGCAGCTGCGTCGGATCGCTACGTCGGTGCGCACGACGTGCAGTGTTCGTCGAGTTCGTCGGCGGCGCTGGCGGCGATGGATGCGCTGGCCGGAGCACTGGAGTCGGGTGTCGAATGGAAGCCGCGGTTCCGTCGCAGCGAGGAACAGAAAGCCGTCGAGGCTCTCGACATCGTGGCCACGGTCGACGGACAGCCCGCGACGACGGCGATGGCCGCGCGCCTGGTGGCCGAACACCTCCGCGCGCTGGACTCCGTGCAGAGCGCAGCGGTGCTACTGGCCGACCTTGCGATCGTCGTTCCGCTCGACGGAACGCGTTCGATTCGTGTGAACGACGTGGCGCGGATCGCCGATCGGCTCGGCCTGGTGGCTCAGGTGGTGTCCGCACGTGACGCCCTGGTGCACCGTCTCTACGCCATTTCCCCTGCGGCACCGTGGATTCGAAGCCTGGCCGAGGCTCACGAGGTTGCCGGAGCTGCCGACGCCATCGCCCAGCGAGCGGACATCGACGCCGCGCGTGCCGAACTCGAGGCCCTGCAGTTCTCGGTCGCCACTCGCATCGATGCCGGGCCGTCGCCCGAGGGCTCGACCCTGGTGAGTGCGTTGAGCACCGCCGATCCGGTGGAATTGGCTGCTGCCGTTGCCTCGTATTCGCAGGCATGTGCAGAGCAAGAAGATCAACTCCTGCTCGAATCGATGTCGGCGTCGTTGTCCGCGGTGGCACCCGCCCTGTTCGATCTGGTCGAGGACACCGCCGCCGATCTCGAATGGGACGAGCTCAGTTGGCAGATGTCGAAGGCCTGGGCGTGGCGTCGTGCTCGCGAGTGGGTCGGCGAGCAGCATCATGGCGGTCTCGAACAGCAACTCGAAGCGGAATTGGCCGCTGCCGATACCGATATCGCTTATCTCACTACCCGTCTCGCTGCCGCGAGTGCGTGGCGCAACAGTCTCGAGCGCATGACAGCCGTCGAGGTCCGTGCGTTGCAGACCTACCGCGAGCACATCTCCAGCATCGGATCCGGGGCCGGCAAGTACGCCGAAACCTACCGCAGTGCAGCACGATCGGCGATGCGCGAGGCGCAGAGCGCGGTGCCTGCTTGGGTCATGCCGCTCTCGCAGGTGCTGGCGTCGATTCCGCCGGTACCGGGTAGCTTCGACGTCGTCATCGTCGACGAGGCCAGCCAGGCCGACATCACCAGCCTCTTCCTGCTGTATCTCGCGCCTCGCGTGATCGTGGTGGGTGACGACCGGCAGTGCGCACCAGCCGACGTCATGCAGACCGGCACCCTCGAGGACGTGTTCGATCGGTTGGACGTCTACCTGCCCGATCTGCCCGAACACGTACGGGCGACTCTGACGCCGAGGTCGAGTCTGTTCTCCATGCTGCGCACCAGGTTCGGCCAGGTGGTGCGGTTACGCGAGCACTTCCGGTCGATGCCCGAGATCATCAATTGGTCGAGCCAGCAGTTCTACGGAGACTCACCGCTCGTTCCCGTGCGGCAGTTCGGGGCGGATCGGTTACCGCCGTTGCGGCACACGTACGTTCGCGGTGCAACGGTGACCGGAAAGAATGCGTCGCTCGTCAACCGCACCGAGGCCGTTGCGATCGCTCAACAGATCGCCGACTGCCTCGAGGATCCCTCGTACGACAACTTGACCTTCGGCGTCGTTGTGCTGCAAGGACAGTCGCAGGTCGACGAGATTCGCAACGAGTTGATCAAGCGCATCGGCATCGAACAGTGGGAGCAGCGGCGGCTGCGCGTCGGCACACCGCCGGACTTCCAGGGCGACGAACGTAACGTCGTGTTTCTCTCGATGGTGGTGGCACCCGACCAAAATTTCGCCACCCTCACCGCCAACCAGTACAAGCGGCGGTTCAACGTGGCGGCCTCGCGGGCACAGGATCAGTTGTGGCTCTTCCACTCGGTGACGGTCGACCGCCTCAAGCGAGCGGACCTGCGCAACTCGTTGCTGAGCTATGTCACCTCCGTTTCGCCCGCACCGGCCGACCCGATGCCGGTGAACGTCTCACGGGAGGTCCGGACGGCCCCCTTCGAGACGCTTCTCGAGCAGCAGCTGTGGAGCGACCTCGTCGAACGTGGATTTCACGTCAATCCCGGTGTGATGGTGAACAATCGGCGTCTGGGCCTCGTGGTCACCGGGGAATCCTCGCGGCTGGCGGTGGAGTGCGACGGCGACACCTTCCTGTCCACCTCGGCGCAGCGGTTGGCCGATCTGCAGCGTGAGCAGGAACTCAAGCGCTGCGGCTGGACGTTCTGGCGGGTACGTGAATCGGAGTACTACCTCGACCGCGATGCGGCGTTGGAAAGTCTCTGGGCAACGTTGGCGCAGCTGGGAATCAAGCCCAACAGCGTTGTGGTGGAGGGCGTTACGTCTTCCGGCGAAGCGTGGACGCCGGTGCCGCTCGAGGCCTCGCAGTTCGACGATTCCGGTGCCTTCGATACCTCGTCCACCGACGACTCTTCGGTGCACCATCGATCGGTGCTGTCACTGTGGAGCATGCCGCACATCGACATTCCGACCGAGGCCACTTCCGGAGATCGAGAAACATCGGCTCCGACGCCGACCAACGGCTCTCGAAGCCTCGATGGAACCGGAAAGACCAACGGGTCGGGAACCAACGGTGCTCACGCGACCAACGGATCCGGCGGGTCCGCCGCGTCCCGTGGCTCTGCACACCCGAACGGGTCTTCGACGTCGAGTCGATCGCCGATGACCAACGGATCCACGCAGCCCAAGCTCGAGAAGCAGGCACCCGCAGAGGCCGAACATACGGCCGACAACGGAGCGACATCACCTGCACGGGCAGGGGAGGAGGCTGCGGCTCGAGACGAGACCACGCCGAGCGTCGTGCCGCCCGAGTCCGGCACTACCGAGTCCGGCACTGCCGAGTCGAACGGGGCGGACGAAAGTCCGGTGGAGCCCGAGAAGACCGACGTCGAGACGAGCGTCGGTCTCGAAGAATCGGAGGACCAGAAGATCGCCGAGCACGAACTCCCGCTCAACGGACTCCGCGGCTACACCACGCGGCGTCGACCGTAGCGCCCGCCGATGACAGATCGCCAGACTCAGCAACCCGACCGGCCGGCCTCACCCTCTCGTTCGCGTCGCCGCCGGATAGTGGTGCCCACCGTCGTGTTCTCGGTCTGCGCGGTACTTTTCGCGCTACCGACGTGGACGGTTGTGTTCGCGGGCGCACAGTGGGGATCGGCTGTGCAGGTCGTCGGGACCTCGGTTGCGGTCGGCGCGTTCCTCGCGCTGCCCACGTCGATGTACCTGGGTCACCGGCCCGGTCCCGAGGGGCGAAGCAAAGATGCCTGGGCGCGCGTCGGAGATGTGCTGCTCGGTCTGGTCTGGATCGCATTCGTGTGGTCGGCGCTGTCGTTGCTGCTGCGGCTCGGCCTGTGGTTCGCCGGAGTCGACGACCCGGTGCGGTCGCGGATCGTGTCGGTTTCGACCGTGGGAATTGTGGTGGTCCTTGCCCTGTGGGGTCACTACGAGGCGATGCGCACACCGCGGGTTCGGCACACGACCGTGCGGATCGACCGGCTCGGCCCTCGATTCGACGGTCTGCGAGTAGTTCTGGTGACCGACACGCATTTCGGTCCGCTCGATCGGACAACGTGGTCGCACCGATTGACCGATGCGGTCAATGCACTCGAACCCGATGTGTTGGCCCATGTGGGAGACATCGCCGACGGTTCGGTCGGTCGGCGTCGACAGCAAGCGGCACCGCTCGAATCCATGCTCGCAACATCGGCGCGCGTGTACGTCACCGGCAATCACGAGTACTTCGGCGAGGCGCAGGAGTGGCTCGATCACATGGAGAGCATCGGGTGGAACTCTCTGCACAATCGGCACGTGGTGCTCCATCGCGGTGACGATGCCCTGATCATCGCCGGCGTCGACGACGCCACGGCGAAGGGTTCCGGTGCGCCAGGCCACGGTGCCGATCTTCCTCGAGCTCTCGCAGGTACCGATCCCTCGACGCCTGTGTTGTTGCTGGCCCATCAGCCCAAACAGATCGGCGACGCCGTCCTGGCGGGTGTCGATCTGCAGGTGTCCGGTCACACGCACGGCGGCCAGATCTGGCCGTTCTCGGCGTTAGTCCGCCTCGACCAGCCGGTCGTACACGGACTGAGCAGTCATGGCGACCGAACTCAGCTCTACACCAGCCGCGGATCGGGCTTCTGGGGTCCGCCGTTCCGGGTGTTCGCACCGAGTGAGATATCCGTTCTGACGTTGGTCGCCGGCTGAGGCAGCGACACCTGGCAGTATCGGTGACGTGAACAGAGCCGAAGACGTCGTTGTGGTCGCAACCGATCTCGACGGCACGCTGTTGCGTTCGGACCGAACGATTTCGGCGCGCACGGCCGACGCGATGGCCGGTGCCGACGCCGCCGGAATAAGGGTGGTGTGGGCGAGCGCACGGGCGCGTCACTCCATCGACGAACTCGCTGCGTCCTGTGGCTTCCGGGGGACGGCTATCGGGGCCAATGGGGCGGTGGTTCTCGATCTGGCCGACGGTACCCCGAACATCGTCGGTACCAGATCGGTACCGGCCGAGACGGTCGCGTCGGTCAAGTCGGTCGTGCGGTCTCTCGTACCCGGCGTGGCCTTCGCGACCGTCGGTGCCACTCGATTCGTGGCAGAGGCCGGGTATGCGGAACTGTGCGTGTTCGCCGACCATCATCGGCAACCCAACGAGATGGAACTCTCCGATCACGGCTTGTCGGTCGAGGTCGAGCCGACGGTCAAAATCGTTGCTCGGCACAGGGATACAAGCAGTGAGGCCCTGTACGAGCTCGTCGCTGCGGCCGGCCTGGCCGGGGTGGAGTTGACGCACTCGGGTGCGCCGTACATCGAGATGTCCGCTGCGGGAGTTTCGAAGGCAAGCGCGCTGCACGAGTTGTGTGAGCAGTGGGGTGTATCGGCGGATTCGGTTGCAGCAGTAGGAGATGCGCGCAACGATTTACCGATGCTCGCCTGGGCGGGCACGGCGTTGTGTCCGTCGAATGCCGCGGCACCGGTGCTTGCCGTCGCAGATCGAGTCCTCGGATGCAACGACGACGACGCGGTCGCACGCTACCTCGAAGAACTCACCGCACTCCGCGCCGAATTGTAACGTCCGGTCTGCTCGTTTCGACCCTGTGTGAAAGGCTGGCCCCATCATCGGCAGAAGGACACCATGAGCTATCCAGGTTCGGGGGACCCCTCGCAGCGCGCCTACGGGCAGTACGGCGCGCAGCCGAATCCGTCCGATCGAGTGATTCCACCGCCGGGGTATTCACCGGACACTGCCGACTCCGGGGCTTCCGATTCCCCGTCTCCGTCCGGTCGTCCCCTTCGCCCGCCGCGTGCCGCAGTGCAGCCCAATGTCGCAGCGCAGCCGCGTGCCGCAGTGCAGCCCAATGTCGCAGCGCAGCCTCGTGCCGCAGTGCAGCCCGATGTCGCAGCGCAGTCGGGAGGGCCCGGCGCAGTTCCCTTCCCGCCGGTGTTCGCGGGTGGTCCGCCGCAGTCGCCGCGCAATGGGAACGGCGGTCTCTGGATCGTCGTTGCCGTTCTGGTGGCGGTAGCACTGATTCTCGGTGGAGTGTTCGCCTGGTTGACGCTGCGCGACGACGCCAGTCCAGCCGTGGCGTCGGCGATTGCCGCACCGCCGTCGGTGGAGAGCGACGGCAGCGCTTCGGGCGCGGTGCCGGGCTCCTCCTCGACGGGTGGACAGGAATCGGGCGTGACGACTCTGCCGGCGGGTGCGCAGACCTGCCCAGCCACCGTTGCGTCGACCGGCGGCCTTCGGGGTTCGGCAGTGGGGTCGACGGCAACGTCGTGCCCGTTCGCCGAGGAAGTGCGGTTGGCCTACACGCGTGGCGGCTCGGATCGTAATTCCAGAACGGTGGTGGCCAGCAGTCCTGTCACCGGCAAGCGGTACGAGATGAACTGCGTGTCGTCCGCGCAGTTGGTGACGTGCACCGGTGGCGAGAACGCTGTTGTCTACCTCTTCTAGGTCGATGCACCGCGGCACCGGAAGCTTCTACGCGGTCGCTCTTTCGCTTGCACTGCTGGTCTCCGGTTGCACGATTGCCACGGACGACGGCACTGCGACGGATACGTCGGGGGTCTCCGCGTCGACGTCCCTGCCGATGCCCCGGTCGGACCGACCGACGTCGGACCCTGGAGTGTGGAGCACCGCAGTTCCGGTCGAACCGTTGTCTGTCGCCGATCTCGCTGAGGAGTTCGGCGTACTCGAATCCGCGGCAGGTGGCCCCATCGGCCTTGCTCTGGTTCCGGTCGGTGGCGGTCCGGCCACCGTGCTCGGAACGTGGACCTCCGGTGTCGCGTGGTCGACGGTCAAAGTACCGATGGCCGTCGCCGCTCTACGCAATGGCGGTGACGCGGTTCTGGCCGACGCCGCAGCGGCGATCGAAAGCTCCGACAACGCGGCGGCCGACGCGCTGTGGGGTTCGCTGGGTGATTCCGCTGCTGCGGGTGCCGCGGTCGAGTCGGTTCTGCGGCAAGGCGGTGACTCTGCCACGACGATTCGGAGGGAGCGGATCCGTCCCGAATTCAGTGCGTTCGGGCAGACCGAATGGTCTACGCAGGACCAGGCGACGTTCGCGGCCGGTTTGTCGTGCATTCCGGATGCCGGACCCGTGGTCGAGATGATGAACAATGTTGTGCCGGAGCAGCAATGGGGCCTGGGGCAGCTGTCCGACGCAGCGTTCAAAGGCGGCTGGGGGCCGCGCGTGGATGGTGGCTACGTCGTGCGACAAGTCGGTATCGTCACCACCGTTGCTGGACGTGTCGGTGTAGCGATTGCGGCGCAACCGGATTCGGGTTCGTTCACCGACGGAACCGCCATGCTCGACGCGGTCGGTGGCTGGCTGGAGTCGCGCAGTGATCGGCTTCCCGCGGGGCACTGCCTCTAGCGATTGTCGAGGCCCGGATCGGCGCAGGTAGCCTCTGGCGTGCCAGTGATTCGTCCGCCACCGAAAGGCCCATGCTGTGAACGACGCCCAGTCGCCGGAGCCGACCGAACCCACCACGATTGCCGAGTACTTGAACGCGCACGCGATACGGGTGTCCCCGCTCGACGGTGCCGCGGCGGCAGAGCTGGGCATCACCGTGCCGGTGCCTGCAGGCTGGCAGACGCTCGATCCGGCGCAGTTTCCCGGTGCCACCCAGGTGATCGTGGAACCGAATCTCGTGGAGAACGGATTCGCTCCCAATGCTGTGCTTCTCGTCGGTGCTCTCTCGCGCACGATCGATCCGGAAGCGTTGATGGCGTTGGGTTTCGGAGACGGGCGGGCGATGCCCGGCTGGGTGGAGCGCGAGGCGAGTACGGCGTCGTGGCTCGGTTGGCCGTCGCGATTCATTCGGGGTTCCTACGTCGCGCAACAACTCGAAGCAGCGGTGACGACTCGGTACGTGTTGGTGGGCGTCGATACCCAGTACCTGGTGCAGTTGACGGTAACGACGTTGGCATCTCAGCTCGACGCGTTGGCCTTCGACGTCACAGCGATCAACGACGGCTTGACGACCGACGGATCGTAGCCTCAGATCCATCGATTTCATTTATGGCAGTGGTAGGTAATTACGATTGTCCGACGGTGAACTCTTCGCTTGGCTGGTGAGGTACCAATCGAGCGAAGGGTGATGCGTCATGCGAGTACTGCTGATAGGTGGAGCGTCGGGAATCGGGCGGGCCGTTGCGGCCGAGATCGTCGACGGGGGAGGCGAGGTGATCCTCGCCGGTCGACGTCCGGATGTGCTGAACGACGCGGCCGCGGCGATGGGTCCAAGGGCAACCTCGGTGATCGTCGATCTGACCGACGAGGAATCGATCGCTGCAGCGGCCGCGGAGGTCGGATCGGTCGATCACGTGGTGAGTCTCGCGGCCGATCACGCGAACGGTTCGGTCGCCGACCTCGACGTCGCCGACATCCGAAAGGCGTTCGACACGAAAGTGATCGGGCCCATTGTGCTGGCCAAGCATTTCGCATCGAGTATTGCGAAGGGCGGCTCGCTACTGTTCTTCTCCGGGGTGGCCGCGTGGAAGCCGGCACCCGGTCTCTCGGTGATGGCGACGACCAACGGGGCCGTGGTGTTTCTCGTGGAGGCGCTCGCGGTCGAATTGGCTCCGATTCGGGTCAACGCGGTGTCGCCGGGCATCGTCGATTCCGGCGCGTGGGATTCGATGGGAGCAGGGAAGGACTCGTTCTTCGCCGAGACAGCGCGAGCCAATCCTGCGGGTCGGGTCGGCCGGCCGGACGACGTGGTGGCCGCGGTGTTCTTTGCGCTCACCAACACATTCGTCACCGGTACCACCGTGCACGTCGACGGCGGAGGACGGTTCGTCTGAGGCGGGTGTCGCTCGGGTTGTTGTTGCTGGTGGGGACGAGCTGACGCATGTCATCGCCGCGGGCCGGCTGGAATCCCGCGGCGGAGCAGGTCGGCGACGAACCGCTGAACCAAGGCGTCACTCGGCGATCCGACCATGGCGACCACGGTGCGACGTAGGTTCGGTTGTAGGGGCTTGACGACGCCATCGAATCGGTCAGGGAGAGCAGACGTCGGCACCAGCGCAATCCCCAAGCCTGCGCGGGCCAATTGCGCTGCGGTAGTGGCGCTTCGAGTACGCGTGCTGACCGTCGGGAAAATATCGCGCGCCGCGGCCTCGGCGTCTATCCACCCTCCGAGTCCATTCGACGGGTGGTAGTGGACCATCGGTCTTCCGCGGAGGTCGTTCCACGAGATGCTCGGCTCGTCGGTGAGGTCGAGTCCTTCGGGTATCACCGCGACGATGTCCTCGGTGCCGATCTCGGTGACCTGCCCGGTGAATCGATCCGACGCTGGGCCGACGGCCAGGTCGGACGCGCCGGTGGCCACGGAGTCGGCCATGGCGTCGGCGCTGCTGTGTTCGGAAAGCTCCACGTCGACGTTGCGATACTTGCGGGCCCACGTGCGCACGATCGGAGCGACCACGGGGACTGTCATCGTTTCCACACAGGCCAGCCGCAGTCGTCCGCGAGAACCGTCGGCCACGGCTCGTCCGGTGTCGACCACCCGATCGGCCGCTGCCAGTGCGGCTTCGGCGTCGGCGAGTATTGCCAACCCGGTCGGGGTGGGACGAACACCGCGAGGTAGTCGCTCGAGAAGGGATGTGCCGATCTCGGTTTCCAACGCGGCCAACTGATGCGACAGGGCGGGTTGCGAAAGGTGCAGGCGCACCGACGCGGCGGTGACCGAGCCGCACTCGACGACGGCAACGAAGCATTCGAGGGCACGCAAGGTCGGCACGGTTCGAGGGTAGGTGACGGCCGTGTGCTCACCGCACGGGTCGGATCGCCTCACGGGGTCCGACGCCTGTGTCCGACGCATCGATCCGGCTAAGGTCGATCGCATGTCGATCAGAACCGGCCGCGTCCGGCACTTGTCGGTGGTCCCGGATCTCCCCGATCCCGGGGAGCTATCGGACGGCGGTACGACACAGGTTACGGGGCGAAGCCTGGTCAGCCTGGTGCTCGGAGTGACCATCGATCACACGCGACCGGAGATTTGGCGTCGGGTGCGGGTGCGCTCGGACTTGCTGCTGTCCGAACTGCACTCGGTGTTGCAGTGCGTGCTGGGTTGGGAAGACCGGCACATGCACGCCTTCAGCATCGGAACCGTCGGTGCGATGCGTCGCTTCGAGATGGCCGAGACACTCGATCACGAACCGGATGACGAGGCAGTGAGCGAAGAGCGGGTTCGGCTCGACGAGGTGCTCACGGTGCGCGGATCCGTGCTGATCTACGAGTACGACTTCGGTGACGGATGGACACACACCATCGTTCTGGAGCAGATAGATTCGGACATCGACGACCTGCGATCGGTCTGCCTCGATGGAGCTCGCGCGTGCCCGCCCGAGGATTGCGGCGGGCCGTCGCATTATGCGCAGGATCTCGACATCGCTGCCGATCCAGCCGATCCCGAATTTCCCCGCCTGCTCGAGAGGTGGGGTCCGGCATTCAACCCCTACCGGTTCGACGTCGGTGCGGTCAACAAGAAGTTGCACGCGCTCGACACGGGACGCTCGGTTCTCGCCGAGGCGGTGGCGACGGCACCCGCTATCGGCAGACTCTTCGATCGCGTGCGTCCCACGGAAGTGCCGTCCTTGATGGCGCTGTTACCCCGATGCGAACTCACCATCGAGAGTTCGGTGGATCTTCCGGTGGCCGAGATCGCGATGGCCAAGTTGGTGTGGTTCCTCGCCCGGATCGGCGACGACGGAGTTGTCCTGACAGATGCCGGCTATCTCAAGCCCGCACTCATCGCGGCGATCCGCGAAGAGCTCGATTGGGGTCTTGGATGGGTAGGAACGAGCAACCGCGAGATCGACCACCATCAGGTGACCGACCTTCGCGAAGCCGTGCGACACCTCGGATTGACGCGGGTATCCAAGGGGCGACTGATGCGCACGAAGCTAGGGGCGAGCTTGGCCGGCGACCCAGTCGGGCTGTGGCGACATGCAGCCTCGCGACTTCCGTTGGGTAAGGAGACGTACGAGACCGACGCCGCGACGCTCTTCCTGATCTCGCTCGCTGCATCTGCCTCCTCCACCCATCGCAACGAAATGCTGATCGAGACCGTGGCCGAGCTGGGTTGGGCAAGTGAGGATTCCGGTGTGTTCGACGCGCAGTTCGCGGCGCAGGCCACAGTGAGCTTCCTCGACCTCATCGGTGCCCACGGTCCGCAGTTCTACTTCCGGCAGGGTGTATCGGACTCGCCGAGCTGGTCGCGGCGATTCGCGCGCGACGCCTTGCTCTCCTGATTCGTGCGTCCAACGGGGTCGATCTTGCTGTGGACACTCCTGACCTGCCGATTTGCGTTGGTGGGGTTGGTGGCGTAACTTTTGTCGAGTCAGCGCGACGGACACCGACCCGGTCTTCACGGACAGGGTGAACGAGGTTGGACGTGTGGCTCGGCAGGTTTTATCCCCCAAGAGTCGGGCCTTGTGTCCGAGACCAAGCTGGGATAGGCTGGAACAGTTGCCCTTGAGGCCTTCGGACTGTGTGTTCGGGGGGTTCGAGTGTGTGCGTGTTCTTTGAGAACTCAACAGTGTGTCGATGAATGTCAGTGCCGAATTTTTGTTTGGTGAAAGCATTCGATGTATCAGCCATCCGCTTGT
>NZ_NPFX01000002.1:0-393045 GCF_002259335.1 Rhodococcus sp. 14-2483-1-1
CCTGCAGGTCGAGCATCCCGTCACCGAGGAAACCTCCGGCATCGACCTGGTGCTGCAACAGTTCCGCATCGCCAACGGCGAAGAACTCTCGATCACCGACGATCCGGAACCGCGGGGGCATTCGTTCGAGTTTCGGATCAACGGCGAAGACGCCGGCCGTGGGTTCCTCCCCGCACCCGGACCGGTCACCACCTTCACCGCCCCCTCCGGCCCGGGAGTGCGCGTCGATTCCGGTGTCGAATCCGGCAGTGTGATCGGTGGCCAGTTCGATTCGATGCTCGCCAAACTCATCGTCACCGGAGCCACCCGCGACGAAGCCCTCGCGCGTTCGCGTCGGGCGCTCGCGGAGTTCACCGTCGAAGGCTTGGCGACGGTGATTCCGTTCCACGCTGCGGTGGTCTCCGATCCGGCGTTCATCGGCGACGGCGAGTCGTTCTCGGTGCACACCCGGTGGATCGAAACCGAATGGGACAACCAGGTACCCCCGTTCACCGCCGGGCAACCCATCGACGAGGACGAGGTCCTGCCGCGGCAGTCCGTCGTCGTCGAGGTCGGTGGCCGCCGCGTCGAGGTCTCGTTGCCCGGGGAACTGTCCCTCGGCGGCAACAGCGGCGGCAGTGCCGGAGCGGTGCGGCGTAAGCCGAAAGCCCGTACCCGAGGCGGTGCCGGAGCAGGCGCGGCGTCCGGTGACTCGGTGACCGCACCGATGCAGGGCACCGTGGTCAAGGTCGCCGTCGAAGAAGGCCACACCGTCGAGGCAGGGGACCTCATCGCCGTCTTGGAAGCGATGAAGATGGAAAACCCCGTCACCGCCCACAAAGGCGGCACCATCACCGGCCTGAGCGTCACCGCAGGCGACGCCATCACCCAAGGCACCGTCCTCACAGAAATCAAATAACGACATATCGGTAGCGATGCGAAGTTCGGCTCATATCCAGGCCTTGGATGGCGTTACCCTGTAGCGATGTCCGAGCTTCCGGAAATTCGTATCGGTACTGCTGATCGGGAAAAGGCGCTCGACGCGCTGAGCCTGCACTTCAGCGAGGGTCGCCTCACGGTCCCCGAGTTCGACGAGCGCAGCGCCACTATCGCGTCCGCCACGACGCGCGGGGAGCTCGACACGGTATTCGTCGACCTCCCCGCCGCGTCGGCGCCGTCGCATACGCCTGCTCGGCCTGGGCAGTCGCCTGCTCCGGCCGAGGCCGGCGGCGGCCTCGATTGGCGTGCAGTGGTCATGCCGCTGGTCATCTTCGGTTCGTTGGCGTTGTTCTTCCTCACCGATTTCGAAAGCAAGTGGCTCTTCTTCCTCCTCATCCCGCTCGCCGGTGCATTGTTGTCCGCAGGCGGACACTCGAAGAGCCCGAAGAAAAAGAAGAAGAGGGAGCGTTGAAGGCTCTCCTGTTCGATGTGTTCGGCACCGTCGTCGACTGGCGTACCAGCATCGCTCGCGACGTCCGAACTCAGTGCGGGCCGGATGTCGACAGCTGTTCCTTCGCCGACCGTTGGCGCAGCATGTACCAGCCCGCGATGGAAGAGGTTCGGTCCGGTCGCAGGCCCTTCACCCGGCTCGATGTACTGCATCTGGAATCGCTCCGAGTCGTCCTGTCGGAGTTCGACATTCGGCTGGCCGAGGATCGCATTGCCGCGTTGAATCAGGCGTGGCACCGATTGGATCCCTGGCCGGATTCGGTCCCCGGACTCACCCGGCTTCGCACCGAGTTCATCATCGCCCCGCTCTCGAACGGGAATATCTCACTGCTGCTCGACATGGCCAAGAACGCCGGACTGCCGTGGGATGCAATCCTCGGCGCAGAACCGGTCCGGGCGTACAAGCCCACCCCCGACGCCTACGTGCGTACCGCGGATATTCTGGGCCTCGAGCCGAGCGAATGCATGATGGTGGCCGCGCACAACAGCGATCTCGTCGCGGCAGCCGACTGCGGGTTCGCAACGGCGTTCGTCGCGCGTCCGCTCGAACACGGACCGGGCCAGACTGCCGACCTCGTTGCGGAGTCGGACTGGACCTACAGCGTCGACTCGATCGAGTCTCTCGCAACGCAACTTCACTGTTGACGTTCGGCTGCCTCAGCTCGACTCGGTCGGAACGAGGCGCTGCGCAATCCAGGCGTTCACTTCCCTGTGTGACTCGAACCGTACGATCGTCAACTCCGGACGCCGGAGGCTGACGTGACGCACTCTCTCCGCAGTCCGAGGGTACGTACGCCATGCCCATCGGATGATGTGGTCACGGTCGAAGAAGATGCGGTGCAACGGCGGCTCGACGTTACCGTTCCACAGTTCGCGCCTGCCGAAGCGTCGACGCAACGTTCGAATCACGATCTGCCGCATCACCGTTCGACGTGGCAGATCGAGCCACAACATCAGATCAGCACGATCGGCGAGGCGATCCCGCACAGCATGGTACTGCCACTCGGTGACCCACGACGGGCGCGCAATGAACTCCTCCACGTCGGACTCGAAAGTCGCCCGCGGCGTCCAATTCGGCCCGTGATAGAGGCTGTCTATCTCGATGTGTTCGATTCCCAGAAGCGATCCGAGACGAGCGGACAGCGTCGTTTTGCCGGAACCGGACGTCCCGGCAACGACGATCCTCGAGGGGCGACGGTATACCGCATCGTTCGGTCCGAGAATCACGGAGACGACTGTAGCGGCCACCACCTTTCGCGGTCTCGACGCTACCGGTCGTCGCGTTTCGCGGTGTTCGCTTTGCGGGCCATCAGATACGCCTGCGGTGTGGGCTCGTATCCCACTGCGGCCCGGTGCACTCGAACGTCCACCGCGAAATTCGCATCGACGAGATCGGCCACGATCGCATCGGGGTCGAGTCGGTAGGCGTCGTACGAAACCGAGTGTCCGTAAACCTGTTCGAGCCGTACTCGCTCGTTGCCGGATTGGAACGCGATCAGCAGCAATCCCCCCGGTGTCAACACTCTGTTCAATTCGGCGAATATCGCCGGCAGGTGCTCGAGAGGAGTGTGGATGATCGAATACCAGGCAACGATCCCGGCAACCGAGCTGTCCGCCGCAGCCAACGACTCCATGGATCCGACGCGGAATGTCAGATGCGGGAATTCGCGTCGAGCAACCTCGACCATGTTCGGCGACAGGTCGATTCCGGTCACGTCCAGGCCCAGCTGATGCAGGTGCTCGGTGATGCGGCCGGAGCCACAACCGACCTCGAGAACCTCGCCACCCGGCACCCGGTCGGCAAACGTCGCCAGGAGACCGAGCTCGAGATGCCGACCGTCGAGTTCGTGACGAACGAGGTCCGCGTAACTCTCGGCAACAGTGTCGTAGGCGGTCCTCGTCATCGAAACATGCTGTTGCTCGGCCACGATCGCTACGGTACCGGCTCACCCTGCGGGGTCAGGTACGAGTGCGTCAGCATCTCGAAGAAGTGGCCGGTGGGGTCACGGAAATACACTCCGCGGCCACCGTGCTCGGTGTTGACCGTTCCTGGTTCGGTCATTCGGGGGTCGGCCCAGTGTTCGACATCGTTGTCCGACAGCCTGGCGTAGGCCTCGTCGAACAGGTCCTCGCTGACCCGAAAAGCGTAGTGCTGGAACTGAATGTCTTCCACCGGTGGTTCGGCGAACTGGATCAGCGTGCCGTCGGTGAGTTGCACGTTGACGAACGGCCCCCACGACGGAGCCTCGGGTAAGGCGAACAGTTCACGAAAGAACGCCGCCGATGCAGAACTGTTCTTCGCAGGAATGATGGTGTGATCGAACGAGATGGACAACCGCTGCCTCCTGGGCAGTACGACGCCTCCATGCCTGACGCAGTCCGTCATCGACACGCGACGCTGCCGTCGACAATTCCAGGCGCGGCGGTCCGGGTCAACCGGTGATTTTGCGGTGGCCGGTCGGTCTTCTTCGTATGACCGATCTCGAGGAAAGGGAAGCATCGTGGTTCGTCGACTTCTGTTCGTTCATGGTGCCGGCGGATTCGTCGACGACGCGGAGCTCGCGCACGGGTTGGCCGGGGCTCTGCGTCTCGACCTTCGTATGCCGGAGCTGTCCGACACAGCCATGGGTTTCGAGGACTGGGCCGAACCGGTTCGGCAGCACCTGGATCGGCTCGGACCGGCGGATTCGGTGATCGCGCATTCCTTCGGCGCGTCGATCCTCGTCCGGGTCCTGGCAGAACGTCGCCGGGATCGGCCCGTCCGGGCTGCTCTACTGGCGATGCCGGACTGGACTCCGCGTGGGTGGGACGTCGCAGACTACGCATTCACCGAGCCTGAGCCCGAGACCGACCTGACACTCGTCCACTGCCGGGACGACGACGTGGTTCCCATTTCTCACCTGGCGCTGAACTCGAAGGCTCTCCCGTCTGCGACAGTGGTCGAGTTCCGGACCGGTGGTCATCAGTTCGACGGCATGATCGACGCCGTTGCCGCCGAGATCCGGAAGCACGGCAACTACCGATAGTCGTGATCGATTCCCGTTGCCCACTGCGAGCATTCGACGGCACTCACGTCGTCGCGGCCTTTCAGGAAGCCCCGGGCACCGAAATCGCCCGACGCCGATGCCGCGGCCGCCTCGAAATGACGCCGCGCCAAGACGACCGGATGACCTGGGCGGCCGTCGAACACCGCCCTGGCGAGACCGGTTCCCCGCGCAGCATCGAGCACTGCCCGCACCACCTCGGCTCCGACGTCCGGGGTATCGACCACGTGCACCACTGCGTAGTTCGCGTCCGACGCCGCCGTCAGCCCCGCCTCGAACGACGCGCTCATTCCTTCTTCCCACCGGGGTGCATGCACGGCGATCGCGCCGTCGGGGACAGGGGCATGGGCCGCGCCCAGCACCACGATCACGCGGTCACAGCCGCCGTCACGCAATGCCTGCACTGCCGTACGAAGCCACAGCCCGTCGTGGGCGAGAACCTTGGGCGATCCGTATCGCGTTCCGGCACCGGCGGCGAGCAGCACTCCGACGGCAAGGTCCGACACGATCGCTCCCTTCACTGGTGGGTGGAGTCTTGGATGTTCGCACAACGTCCACGTCGAGTACGCCCCGAAGTTTGTGCGCGCTCGACTAGCGAGGATAGGCGTGATGGCTGATTCTTAGTGCACTTCTCCTGCAGCGTCGCAGGAATCCTGCCCTGTTGCTTCCGCGAGGTGCCCACCCATGTCCGTCAAGCCCACCACACGCAAACGTGTCCATCCTGTCGATGAAGTTCTTCCTGTTCCGAAACTTGCCGCGTACGGGTTCCAACACGTCGTTGCGTTCTATGCCGGTGCCGTGCTCGTGCCGATCATCATCGGCAGCGCGATCGGACTGACCAACGAACAACTGATCCACCTGATCAATGCGGATCTGTTCACCTGCGGCATCGCGTCGATCATTCAGTCGGTCGGATTCTGGAAGATCGGTGTCCGCCTACCGCTACTGCAAGGCGTGACGTTCGCCGGTGTCTCACCGGTGATCGCAATCGCGATGGCGAACGGCGGCGGCACCGAGGGGTTGCTGTACGTCTACGGTGCCGTCATCGTCGCCGGTCTCGTCACGTTCTTCATGGCGCCGTACTTCAGTAAGCTGCTGCGCTTCTTCCCACCGGTGGTGACCGGTACCGTCATCACGATCATCGGTGTGGCGCTCCTCCCGGTGGCCGTCAACGACGCGGTGACCAATCCCGCTACTCACGAACAGGACCCGACCAACGGGCGGTGGATGGCGTACGCGATCGGCACACTGCTGATCATCGTGTTGATCCAACGGTTCTTCAAGGGATTCATGGCCACCATCGCCGTGCTCCTGGGCCTCGTCATCGGCAGCGCGGTCGCATTCGTGTTGGGAGACATGAACTTCGACGGCACCTCGGAAGCATCGTGGGTCGGTTTCACGCAGCCCTTCCTGTTCGGGGTGCCCAAATTCAGTGTCATCGCCATCATTTCGATGATCGTCGTCATGCTCATCATCGCGGTCGAAACCACCGGCAGTGTGTATGCGACGGGTGAGATCGTCGGCAAGCGCATCAAGAAGGACGACATCGCAGCGACTCTGCGCGCGGACGGCGTTGCCACCGTCATCGGCGGTACGTTCAACTCGTTCCCGTACACGGCCTTCTCGGAGAACGTCGGCCTGGTGCGCCTGACCGGTGTGCGCAGCCGCTGGGTGGTGGCCACGGCAGGCGGCATAATGATTCTGCTGGGCCTGCTGCCCAAAACGGCAGCCGTCGTGGCATCCATCCCGCCGCCGGTGCTCGGCGGAGCCGCGCTCGCCCTGTTCGCGACCGTCGCCGTGGTCGGAATCCAGACCCTGTCGAAGGTGGATTTCACCGATCACCGCAACCTGATCATCGTCGCCACGAGCCTCGGGCTCGCGATGCTCGTGACGATTCAACCGTCGGTCTCCGAAGGCGTGCCCGATTGGCTGGAGATGTTGTTCGGCAGCGGCATCGTTCTGGGCGCTGTCTCCGCGATCGTGCTCAACGTGCTGTTCTTCCACATCGGCAACCGCGGTCAGGCAGTCGCCGGCGGTCCGGGTAAGGGCATCACCCTCGACCAGGTCAACGAGATGTCCTCCGAGGACTTCGCTGCCACGTTCGGCAGCTTGGTGCAGGGCACTCCGTGGGTTGTCGAGCGCGCGTACCAGCAGCGGCCTTTCGCCGATGCTCACGGTCTGCGCGAGGCGTTCCAGGAGTCACTGCTGGCCGGCACCACCGAGGAGCAGATCGAGCTGATCAACAGCTATCCCGATCTCGGCAGCGAAGACGCCACCGGCACCCTCAACGCCGCCGACCACGTGGGACTGTCCAACCTCGAGGAGGACGAGCACGACAACATCGTGCAACTCGCCGCCGAATACCGCGAGCACTTCGGCTTCCCGCTGGTGATCTGCGCGCGGGAGACCGAGCGCTACGATCGAGTCCTGGCCAACGGTTGGTCGCGCGTCGAGAACGCGCCGTCGGCAGAGCGGTCGTTTGCGATGATCGAGATAGCCAAGATCGCGAACTACCGATTCGACGATCTTGTGGCCGATGCCAACCCGATCGCGGCCGCGCGGTTCGGTCGCATCAACGACTTCAGATAGTGAGCGCGAGTTGCTACACGAATGGATAGGGCTCGACGGGTTCAATCGGCTCAGTGATCGACAGGCGATGCACGCACTCTACGAGTGTTGCGCATCGTCGATCTGGGCCCGTCGGGTCGCCCAGGGCCGCCCGTTCGACAGTCGAGATCTGCTCTTGGACAGAGCAGATCGAGTGCTCGCCGAGCTACCCGAAGCCGAGATCGACCATGCGCTCGACGGCCATCCCCGAATCGGCGGCAAGGCCGACAACCCGTCGTCGAAGCGCGAGCAGGCGGCGGTGACGACCGCCGGCACCGCGGTGCTCGAGAAATTGGCGGCGGGAAACCGTGCGTACGAGGAGAAGTTCGGCCATGTCTATCTGGTGTGTGCCACCGGCAGGTCCGCAGAGGACCTGCTCGCTACCCTCGAGGAGAGGCTCGACAACGATGCCGAAACCGAAAGACGGGTGCTCCGCGTGGAACTGGCCAAGATCAATCGAATTCGCCTCGGCCGCATGCTGGGTCCGGAGCAGTGACCGGGCTGTCGACGCACGTACTCGACGCCACCTCGGGAACACCGGCGGTCGGGATGCGGGTGCGGTTGTTCCACCCCGAGAAGGGCGAGATCTCCACCGCCACCACGGACGGGGACGGACGCATCGGTGAAGTAGTGCCAGGGCCGATCGATCCGGGCGTCTACCGCCTCTCGTTCGACACGGGTGACTACTTCGAGGCAACAGCGACACCGAGTTTCTATCCCGAGGTGTCGATCTCGTTCACCGTCACCGATCCCGATGCGCACTACCACGTGCCTTTGTTGTTGTCCCCCTTCGCTTATTCGACCTATCGCGGGAGCTGACATGACCGATTTGACCGGCAAGATCGTCCTCGGATCCAATCAGTACGGCAAGGCGGAGAACCGCGTGGTGCGGATCTATCGAGACTCGCCGCGGCACGAAATCCACGACATCAACGTCTCGAGCGCGCTGCGCGGCAACTTCTCCCCCGCGCATCTGGTGGGTGATCAGTCCAACGTGCTGCCCACCGACACCCAGAAGCAGACTGCGTACGCGTATGCCAAGACCAAGGGCCTACTGCACCTCGAGAGTTACGGTCTCGATCTGGCTCGCCACTACGTGGACGACGTCGAGCCCGTCGACGGTGCCCGCATCGAACTCGAGGAGTATGCCTGGGCTCGAGTGGTCGTCGACGGCGTCGAGCACGATCACACCTGGACGCGCAAGGGCGAGGAGATCCGCACGTCGGCGGTGACCGTCGAAGGCAAGGGCGATGCCCAGCGAACGTGGGTGATCAGCGGCTTCAAGGAGATGGTGATCCTGAAGTCGACGGGTTCGGAGTTCCACGGCTTCCTCGAGGACGACCTGACCGTTCTCGAGCCCACCACCGACCGCGTCATGGCGACGTCACTGACGGCGCAATGGCGTTACACCACAACCGATGTCGAGTGGGACGTGGTGTACGCGGGCGTGAAGGCCGCCATGATCGAAAGGTTCGCCAATCTGCAGTCCTTGGCGTTGCAGCAGACGCTGTACGCCATGGGTGAGGCAGTGCTCGAGAAGTATCCGTTCATCGCCGAAATCACCATGTCCGCACCGAACAAACATCACTTCGTCTACGACCTGGGCAAGTTCGGCATCGAGAACAATCTCGAGGTGTTCAACGCCGACGATCGTCCGTACGGTCTCATTCAGGCGACGGTCGAACGCGAGGATGCCCCGGATGCCGGAAGTGCCTGGCGAACGTACTCTGTCGTCGGATAGATCGCTGCGCTCACGTATGCAGCGCCGCAGACCATTCCACCAAGGGGGTCAGGGCACGCCAGGCGTCGCGCACCTTCGTCGCGGCCTTGGCTGTCTCCAGCCAGGCGGGTGAGCCGAAATGCTTACCCGCGGTGAGTGACTTGTGGCGCAGAAGGTCGATGCGCGGGTGATCGAGCTCGTATCCCCGCGGCTTGGTCTTGAGCTTGTCTCCGCCGATCTCGTATCCGGCCTTGGTCAGCGTCGCCAATATCCGCTCGAGCTCGGCCCCGCGCACATCGTCGTCCACGGTGCGGCGGTAGCGGGCAACACCGTCGGTCGAGGAGTTGTAGAAGCCGCCGGCGACGAACAGTCCGGCGGGGTCGATCTGGACGTAGTAGCCCAGACTGTCGCCGCGAGCGACGAATCCGCCCTGATGAGTCTTGTACGGGGTCTTGTCCTTGGAGAAGCGAACGTCACGGTAGGGGCGGAAGACCTTGGCAGTACCGAACTCCGGTTCCAGCGTCGCGAGCAACGCCGTCATCGGCCCCTTGACCGCGTTGTCGTAGACCGCTTTGTGCTCGTTCCACCAGAGCTTGCTGTTGTCGGCTTCGAGGTCCTCGTAGAAGTCCAACGCAGCAAAGGGGATCCCGGTGAAGCCAGTCATAGATCGATCTTATGCCGCTCCCGTGGCCGACGGCCGAGGGATGGATTGCAGAGCGAGGTAGACGTCCAGTCTGTCCTCGGTGGAGCCCAGGTCGCGGCCGAGCAATTCCTCGACACGCTTGATTCGATATCGGACGGTGTTGAGGTGCACATGCAACGAGTCGGCGGTTCGGTTCCAGGATCCGCCGGTGGCAAGAAACTCACGAAGTGTGTCGATCAGACCGGCGTCGGCGCGCCGGTCGTACTCGAGCAGGGGTGCCAGAACATGCTCGACGAAAGATCGACGCACGTCGTCGGGCAGTGCCGACAGCATCGACACTGCCGAGGTCAGCTGCGCACCGGTGGTGACAGTGACGGGGCCGGTCCCCTGCCTGCTCATGTCGAGGGCGTGCCGGGCCGAACGCAGCGCGCCGTCGATGGTGAGACCGGTGGCCTCCGAGCTGACACCCACGAGCAGGCGACTGCGGCCGATACCGGAACCCAAGCGGGACAGTCGGGTTCGGAGGGTCTGCGCGATGTATGGATCCTCGGTGTTCACGATCGCGACGATGTCGCCGTGTGTGCTGGCACCGACGCAGCCGCCACCGAAGGAGGTCAGAGTGTCGCTGAGCACTGTCCGCAGCATCTCGCGCAGATCGGCTTTACCGCTGTGCACGATCCTGATGACAACCAGCGGACGGTCTGGATCTACGGCTGCCTGACGCAGCCGAGTCAGCGCCTCGGGCCTGGTGCTGTCGGCTTCGATCAATGCCACGGCCTGGTCTGCTATTTCGCGGCGAACCAGCCGTCCTTCCTCGCGTCGAGCACGATCGAGGGCGGCGATGGCTGCCAGCTGACCGAACGCGTCGGAGATCGCTGGAGGGAACGTGTCTCTGTCTCCCGCCACCGCGAGGAACCACCGCGTGGTTCTCTGCGCGAGCGACGGGCCGATTCCGAAGATGCTGTACGGCTCACCGTCGCTGAGAGTTGTTGTTGTGGGTAGCCTTTCGGAGGACAGCGCGGCGTGCGTCAAGGTGTCGACGTCGGCATCGGAGAACGCGACGACTTCGGCAACCAGCCGGCGTCCGGTAGCGGTGAAGATCAGGCATGCCATGCCCGTTTCCCTGGAAGTGTGCAGGGCCAGCTCGTCGAGGGCCCTACCGTCTGCGACCGCGGTCAGCAGTTGGCGGTGCCGAACGAGGGAGCTGTTGAGCGAGGCGATTCGATCACCGGTGACTCTCCCGACGAGAAACTCGGTGACCTCGCCGAAGGAGACGTTGTCGGGTACGGCGAGCAAGGGCAGTCCGTGCCGCTCGCACGCGTCGATCAGATCCGGTGGAATGTGGCCGAGCAATCCCTCCCCCGCCGCCAGTGCCGAGGCACCGGATTCTGCGACCGCCCGGACGAACACCTCGCTGTCGGCCGGCGTTCGACGCCACACGAGGCCGGTGATGACCAATTCACCGCCGGCGATGTAGCGCGACGGATCCGGCAGATCGGTGGTGTACGTCCACCGCAACGTGCGGTCCAGAGCGTCCGGGTCGGAGGTGAGCAATCGAATGCAGAGCCCTGTGGCGTCGAGCAAGTCCTTGACCTGCACTGTCGCCCTCCCCCGGCTCGGCATCACTGCGCTTGTTCGAGACCACAGTAGGTGCGGGTTGTTTCCGCCGAGTTTCGGACGGATCGCCGGACCACCGCAGATCGGTAACAGAAACTCACTAGAGTTCGAGGTGACACATCGGGTGGTGGACCTGCCGGCGCGGTGGACCCTCCCGGCGAGGATGAGGTGAACGAAGACCATGGATCTCGGCACTGTCGACGACGTTCTGCTTCCCGGCTCCCGAGCGGACCTGCCGCCGGGACGCGCGGACACCGCAGTACTCGCAGGTGGTACCTGGCTGTTCTCGGAGAAGCAGGATCATCTGAGTACCCTCGTCGACATCACCGCCTTGGGCTGGGAGCCGTTGACGGTCACCGAGGCCGGGCTCGAGATCGCCGCCACGTGCACGATCGAGACGCTGGCGCGATTCGATTCGCCGTGGCCTGCCGCCGCACTGTTTCCTCGCTGCGCCGCAGCACTGTTGGCCTCGTTCAAGATCTGGAAAACCGCCACCGTCGGCGGCAACATCGCGTTGGCCCTGCCCGCCGGTGCGATGATCTCGGCCACCGCAGCCCTCGACGGAATCGGGAAGGTGTGGTCGGCAGACGGTCCCGAACACGACTACGACATCGCGATCGACGATCTGATCACCGGACCGCACACCAATGCTCTTCGCCCTGGAGACGTGTTGCGCAGCATCGAGATTCCACGGTATGCGCTCGAGGCGAGGACGGCGATGCGCAAGCTCGCGCTCTCACCACTCGGCCGATCGGCCGCGGTGGTGATCGGGCGGGTCGACGCCAGCGGCAAGTTCGTTCTGACGGTCAGCGCATCGACGGTCCGCCCGTTCTTACTTCGCTTTCCGGCTCTGCCGACGGCCGACGAGCTCGACGAGGCGCTGGCCGAGACGATCGGTCCCGAGCAGTGGTACGACGACCCCCACGGTGCGCCGGACTGGCGTCGACACATCAGTTGCACTGCAGCCCAGCAGATTCGCGAGGAGTTGTCATGATCGTCGACATCAACGGAGTACCGACCGACATCGACCCGCGGCCGGGCCAGTGCCTACGAACCATGCTGCGCGAACTCGAACATTTCGAGGTGAAGAAAGGCTGCGACGCAGGCGATTGCGGAGCATGTTCGGTGCTCGTCGACGGTGAGCCGGTGCATTCGTGCATCTTCCCGGCATTCCGTGCCGCGAACCGATCCGTGACCACCGTTACCGGGCTCGGCACCCCGGACGACCTGCACCCCATACAGAGCCGCTTCGTCGAGGCCGCGGGCTTCCAGTGTGGGTTCTGCACGGCAGGAATGGTCGTCACTGCATCGACGCTGACCGAGAACGACATGGACGAACTCCCCGAGCGGCTGAAGGGAAATCTGTGTCGCTGCACCGGGTACCGAGCCATAGCCGATGCAGTCTGTGGTGTGGTGAACACCGAGAAAGCCGTCGACGGACCGGCCTGCGGGCGATCCGTCGCGGCACCGGCCAGCGCCCGGATCGTCACCGGAACCGAGCCTTACACACTCGATCACTCACCCCAGGGGCTACTGCACGCCACGGTGCTCGGCAGCCCGCATGCGCATGCTCGCATCGTCGCCATCGATGTCGCCGCCGCGGAGCGGGTGCCCGGGGTCGTTCTCGTGCTCACCGCGAAAGACAGCCCCGCAACCGCATTTTCGACGGCACGCCACGATCGCCGCGTCGACGATCCCGACGACACCCACGTACTCGACACCGTCGTGCGCTTCATCGGCCAGCGGGTGGCGATCGTGGTCGCAGATTCGGTCGCTGCCGCGGAGGAAGGGTGCCGCGCCCTCGTCGTCGAGTACGACGTGCTGCCTGCAGTGTTCGATCCCGAATCCGCGCTCGAACCCGGTGCGCCGAAGATCCACGGCGACAAGGATGCGACGGCTCGCATTGCGGATCCGTCACGAAATCTGGTGGCAGAGTTGCACGGTAGCACCGGGGACGTCGACGCCGCGGTCCGTGACGCGGCGGCGGTGATCACCGGGCGGTGGACGACGCAGCGAGTACAACACGTGCACCTGGAGACCCACGGCACCATCGGGTGGCTGGACGAGACGGGGAGGCTGAATCTGCGCACCAGCACTCAGGTTCCGTTTCTGGTACGCGACGAGATCTGCGAGATCTTCGGCCTTCCGCGCGAAGGGGTACGGGTGTTCACCGCCCGCGTCGGCGGCGGCTTCGGCGGCAAGCAGGAGTTGCTGACCGAGGACGTCGTGGCGCTGGCAGTGCTCCGCACCGGCCGACCCGTGCAATTCGAGTTCACGCGGACCGACGAGTTCACCGTCTCACCGTGTCGTCATCCGTTCCGGGTCGACGTCACCGCTGCCGCGAGCGCCGACGGCACGTTGACCGCGCTGTCGATCGACGTTCTCACCGATGCCGGGGCCTACGGCAATCACAGCGCCGGAGTGATGTTCCACGGGTGCGGCGAGTCCGTCGCCGTCTACCGGTGCGCCAACAAGCGAGTCGATGCGAAGACCGTCTACACCAACAACATTCCGTCCGGAGCATTCCGTGGCTATGGACTGGGACAGGTGATGTTCGCGATCGAATCGGCAATGGACGATCTGGCCAGAGAGATCGACGTCGATCCGTTCGAGTTTCGGCGACGCAACGTGATCGTCCCCGGCGACGACATCGTCGCCGCGCATCTCGAGGAGGACGACCTGCAGTTCGGAAGCTACGGCCTCGATCAGTGCATCGACCTCGCCGAGGCGGCCCTGCGACGCGGCAACGGTGAGCATGCGCCGACGGGATGGAAAGTCGGCGAAGGGATGGCGGTGGCCATGATCGCGACCATTCCACCACGCGGCCATCGCGCCGAGACGTCGGTAGCGTTACTGCCCGAGGGTCGGTACGAGATACGCGTCGGAACAGCGGAATTCGGCAACGGGACCACTACCGTGCACACTCAGATCGCGGCGAGCGAGTTGGGCACGTCGGTCGATCGCATTCAGGTTCGTCAGTCCGACACCGACTCCACCACCTACGACACCGGTGCCTTCGGTTCGGCGGGCACGGTGGTGGCAGGCAAGGCTCTCTACGCGGCGGTCCGCGCTCTGTCGGCACGGATTCTCGATATCGCCGGAACCGTTACCGGACAACGGCACTCGGACTGCATACTGGGGCCGGAAGGCGTGCGGTGCGGCGATCGGTTCGTCACCCTCGACGACATCTTGGCGAAGGCGGGTGGCTCGCTGGTCACCGAGGGCAACAGCGGCGGGCTACCGAGATCTTTGGCGTTCAATGTCCAAGCGTTCCGGGTGGCGGTGGACGAGAACACCGGCACCGTGCAGATTCTGCACTCGGTGCAAGCCGCGGACGCAGGAACTGTGATGAACCCGCAGCAGTGCCGCGGCCAGGTCGAAGGTGGCGTTGCACAGGCTATCGGCAGCGCACTGTACGAGGAGATCCGTACCGACAGTGCCGGTCTGGTCACCACCGATTCCATCCGGAGCTATCACGTTCCGCAGTTCGCAGATATTCCTCGGACCGAAGTACTGTTCGCCGACACGTACGACCGGTTGGGTCCGTTCGGTGCGAAGTCGATGAGCGAGTCTCCGTACAACCCCGTCGCTCCTGCTTTGGCAAACGCTGTCCGCGACGCCGTAGGGGCCAGACTGTACGACCTACCGATGTCCTCGGACCGCGTGTGGCGGGCCGTCAGCGGTCGTAGAACGTCTGCAGAATGATGGTGCTGCGTGTCTGCACGTTGGCGGTGGCCCTGATCTCCTGCAGTAGGCGCTCGAGTGCACGGGGCGACTCGACCCGCACCAACAGCACGTAGCTCTCCTCGCCTGCAACCGAATGGCACGATTCGATGGCCGAGAGGTGCTTCAGTCTGGCGGGAGCGTCGTCGGGTTGTGCCGGGTCGATGGGAGTGATGGCGACGAACGCCGACAACGGCCGCCCCAGGGCTTCCGGATCGACCTGGGCGGTGTAGCCACGGATCACGCGCCGCGACTCCAGCCGTCGGACTCTGGATTGGACGGCCGAGACGGACAGGGAGGCCTTCTCCGCCAGCGTCGCCAACGTGGCGCGGCCGTCGGAGACAAGCTCGTCGATGATCAAGCGATCGACGCGATCGAGATTTTCACTCACCTGCGCAATGTAGCCCAGTTCAGGAAAGAATCAGCACGCAGGACCGTTTTCGTCGACCGAATCGGTGTTTGCGCCTCTTTCTGCTCGAACATCGGCGGTCACACAAACAGCGGCGGTAGAGCGAGAACCATGACCGCCGACCAACTGACGTGCGTGAGTATCGGTGCCAGGATTCCTCCCGATGCACGCCGCTGAAGACCCATCACGTACCCCAGCAGCACAGCGGCGAAGCCGAGCATCGGATTGCCGGACGCGAGAGTGGCGATCGCGTACACGACGGTCGAGATGATCACCGGGTTCTTCACGCCGATCGCCGAGTACAGCGCCCCGCGGAAGAAGATCTCCTCCGCGACCCCGTTGAGCAGCGCGATGAAGACGATCAGAACCAGCGAGCCCACTCTGGCGTGTGCGAGCACGTTCTCGGTGAAGTCGGCCAGCGGCGGAATCTGCCGTACGACCAGGCCGCCGAGCATGAATACCCCGCCCACGGCGAGACCGATCAGGATGGGTGTGACGATCGGCCTACGGATCGAACCGCCGACCACGATGCGTCCCAGATGTAGAGGGCCCGAGAGCAGTCCGCCCACCGTCCACACCGCAGCGAGTACGAGCGTCAGTGCGTAGAACGACGGGTCGCCGGGCTCGACCTTGAGCGAAAAGTAGAGCACTGTGGCACCGATCACCAATGTGATCATGACGATGATCCGGCGCTTGCGGAATGCTGCGTCGGATTCTCGGTGATCGCGCTCCACAGGATCGACCAGCGCGGACTTCATCACGTTCAGCGCGGTCGTCGACCACGTTCCCATCACGCCTCCTCGGTATCGGTCAAGCGACGCACGGCCGATGACACGCGTCGGTTCACACCGGCCACCACGTCCAGGTTGGTACGCACCGCTGCCGCCACCGGCTTCGAGGACAGCAGTCGACGCCCGCCGAGGGCTTCGATCAAGCCCCAGGTTCGGTCCGAGGACGCTGCCACACCGCGACGCCGGACTCCCAGGGCATCGCCGCCGCTCCACGCCGCATCCGTGTTCGCCAGCCGAAGCGGATCCTTCAGCGCACACACACCGGGAGGCTCACCGACCATGCCCCGCACACTACGGGCCATGGCGTCTGCGATGGTGGTCAGACCACGTGGAGGGTCGGGAACGAGTTCACGTATCCGGCTCTCCGACGTCGTCATCGTGTTGTGCAGCGACCCCACCAGATCCTCGGCGAGCCCGGCCGGAACAGGAATGATCAGGCCGATCACTTTGCCCGCGAGCGAGGTGGGCACGAACGGCACCGGGACCCCGACCCGTTGAAGACCGGCAGCTTCGACATACGCGAACACCAGATCGCGGTACGGCACCACGTCCGGCCCACCGATGTCGTACGAGCCCGCCGGGACCTTCTCGCCGTCCGCGGACGCCACCAGATAGTTCAGCACGTCGTCGACGGCGATCGGCTGCACGGGCTCGGCGAGCCAGCTCGGCAGCGGCAGTACCGGCAAGCGATCGGCAAGATAACGCAACATTTCGTACGACGTCGAACCGGCACCCATGACGATGGCGGCTCGGAGCCAGACCAACTCGACCCCGTCCACCGTCAACGCTTCCCCCACGTCCGCGCGACTCGCGAGATGCTCGGAGAGGTGGTCGTCGTCGGGTACGAAGCCACCCAGATACACGATCCGCTGCACACCCGCCCGGGCCGCAGCCGCGGCGAACTGCTCCGCGGACCGTCGATCCTGCGCACGATAGTCGGACTCACCGATGGCGTGCACCAGGTAGTACGCCACATCGATGTCGCCGGATTCTGCGAACGCAGCGGCACACGACTGCTGGTCGGTGACATCCAGCGACACCGCAGTGACGGAGTCGTAGAAGTCGAAGGTTCGCAGGTTGCTCGGCGTACGAGAACCGACCACGACGTCCGCACCGTCTGCCAGCAGAGCTGCCACCAGCCGCGACCCGATGTATCCGCTGGCACCGGTGACGAGGGCTCTCATGCTACGAGGCTAACGGCACTCGGGGCGTGGTGTCGGTGTGGCATTGTCGCTCCTATGGCTCTGGTGTTGGCAGGCGTGGTGCTCCCCGATCCACTCGGTACCGAAACGGTGCTCCGGCGCGGAGTCGCGGTGGCGCGGGTCGGGGTGACCTGGATGATCACCACAACCGAATTCGCGCTTACCCTGCCCGGCCGAATCGAAGCACTGATGAACCACATAGAGACATTGATGACACGCATCGACCGGGTGATCGACTCGGCCGACGCCGTTGTCGCCAGCGTGCAGCGAACGACCGGTGCCGCCGACGAGGTCGTCGCCTCGGCATCGGTCGCCTCGCACACTGCGCTCGAGCTGATCGAACTGTTCGATCCCATCGCCAAGCAGGCCGAGCCCATGGCGCGGAGGTTCGTCGACAACCTGTCCGACGAAGAGGTCGACGCCGCCATTGCCATGGTCGATCAGTTACCCGGCCTTCTCGCTCACATGGAAGCTCTGCTCCCCATCCTCGCCACCCTCGACACGGTGTCCCCCGAGATTCACGAATTGCTCGGAGTCACCAAAGACGTCCGCCGCGCGGTGATCGGCATCCCCGGGTTCAAGTTCTTTCGAAACCGAGGCGAAGACAAGTTGAACGACGAAGAGCGCACCGAAGAGTGACCACTACTTGACGAAGGCGAAATCTTCACCTGCATGGAAACGGGCCAGGGTCTCCGAGATGGACCGCCGTGATGGCGGGTGAAATGCAAACGCGTGCAATGCTGCTGCGACGTAAGCGATTTCGGGTGACTTGATGAAGCCGATCCCGCCGAGCGATTCGATGGCAGCCGAACTACTACGGACCAGTGCGTCACGGATCGCAATGCGGTTGAACAACAGTTTCACCGAGATGTCCTGTCCGCGTTCACCTTCGTCGAAGGCGCGGGCCACGTTCTCGATAGCCGCCATGGACGCCTCGAGTTCGGCCGCCGCCCGAACGTAGCCCTCGTAGTCGCCCTTGTTCTGCTCGATCATCCGCTCGAGCAGTGAAGTCGCCGCACCGATGTAGTTGGCGGAGATCAACATGCCGAACCAGAGGTAACCGGTCATCTCGTGCACGCCATCGGGGTCGTCGTCCTTGTTGGGCAGGACCAGGCTCGCGGGCACTTCGACGTCTTCGAGCAGAACTTCTTCGCTTTGTGCGCCGGCCAGAATGTCGGTGGTCCAGAACGGCTGCACGCTCATACCCGGGAGGCTGGCCGGAATCAGAGCGACCGCGCGGTCACCGGAGTCGATCTCGACACTGCAGGTCAGCAGATCCATCGAACGTGCCAGACTGCACGGCTTCTTGCTTCCGTTGACGATGTAGTTGTCGCCCTTCTTCACAGCCGTCATCGTCGGAATGAACACACTCCCGCCGGTGACGCCCTCGGAGAATCCGGAGGCGACGATCGCCTTCTGTTCGACCAACCCCTTGATCAGTGCTCGGTCGTCCTCGGTGGCACCGCGCGCGAACTCCGTCAGCGAGGCGAGCGAAAGATGGTGCATCGTGGTTCCCGCGCCGAGAGAGGGCGAGCGAGACCCGATGGCCCTCTGCGCCCGGACCGCGTCGATGGCCGGAGCACCGAGACCGCCCAGTTCGCCCGGGACCACCAAACCGGTACCACCGAACTCCCGAAACTTGTCGATCGCATCCGATTCGCGCGACTCGAGTCGGTCCAGCGGGGTTGCGTCCAGATAGCTCAGAAGGCCGGGCATGTACTTCTCGAGAGTTTCTCTTTCGCGCACCATTAATCCGGTCACAGTTCATCTCCTTGTGTCACTAGTTGATCGTGTGTCACTAATTGATTGCAGCGACGACCATTTGTACCATCACTTGATCGCGACAAAGCGGTCGAAGATTTTCGAGCACAGCGGTGGAGCGGGTGAATTCGCGCTGGCCATCAACGTACCCCTCTACCTGCACAGATAAACTAAAGATATCGTAAAATTTGACCCAGAAAAAAGTACCCAAATCATTTTTTCGGACTGATTTACCAACTGCTTTCCGCTGCAAGAGCGTCTTTTTGAACATCGAATATTCTTCGGCCGAATACCAATCGATGATGCTGCCCGCTCCGAATGAACTCAAGAATTCGCGACAATCCACAATCAACTCTGTGAGGAGTTCTGGTAAACGATGGTTGTCAACAGATTGATGAAACGACTCGGCGGAGACGAACGCGTGGACTTGCTGCGTGCGGTTCGAGAAGCCGATGTGGTCCCTTACTTCCGCAAGATGGAATCGGCCGTCGCGCCGGTTGTCCGCGTCGAGGGCCGAGACAAGATCATGCTCGGGTCCAACAACTACCTCGGCATTGCCGACCACCCGAAGGTTGTCGAGGGTGCCCAGCACGCACTGGACACATTCGGAAGTGCTGTCACCGGAAGTCGTTTGCTCAACGGCACTTTGGACCTCCACCTCGAACTCGAACACGAAATTGCCCAGTGGCACGGAACCGACGACGCACTCGTCTTCACCACGGGGTACCAAACGAATCTGGGAACGATCAGTGCGATCGTCGGACCCGGTGACACGGTGATCGTCGATTCGGCGGCACACGCATCGATCCGCGACGGCAGCGCACTCTCCGGCGCGTCGGTGGTCAAGTTCAAGCACAACGACATGGCCGATCTCGAAGCCAAACTTCAGCAGCCCGTCGTCGATGACGGAGCCGTGCTGGTCATCGTCGACGGCCTGTATTCCATGGAGGGCGATCTCGCACCGCTCGACGCCGTCTCCGATCTGTGTATCCGCTACCACGCAGCGCTGATGGTCGACGAAGCCCACAGCCTCGGCGTCTACGGGCCCGAACTCACCGGAGCAGCCGAGCTGTTCGGCATCACCAAGGACGTCGACGTCACGATGGCATCGCTGTCGAAGAGCCCGAGCTCCACCGGTGGGTTCGTCACCGGATCGAGTGACTTGATCGACACCCTCCGGGTCAAGGCCCGCGCCTTCCTGTTCACGACCTCGGGCGTGCCTGCTGCAGTGGGTGCAGCGTTGGCTTCCGTACGCCTGATCCGTAGCGACGAGGGTAAGGACCGGGCTCGGCGCGTACTCGAGAACGCCGAGATCTTGCGCGGCGGATTGCAGTCGGCCGGGCTCGACGTAGCAGGCCGCTCCGTGACCCCGCACGGAGATACGGCTGCCCCCATCGTCTCCCTGCACATCGGCGACGACCTCGTGGCCATGAGCCTGTGGAAGAACCTCTACGACCGAGGCATCTTCACCAGCGCCGCCTTGCATCCCGCCGTACCGAAGTCGGGTGCCATACTCCGCCTGTGCGTGATGGCGACACACACCGAACAACAGCTGTCGACCGCCACCGAGCAGATCATCGAGGCCGTAGCAGAGCTGCCCCGATGAGCGAGCACGCCCGCGGCTTGCGTATCGCGGTCACCGGAGCCACCAGTGACTTCGCGGCCGCGATACTTCCGAGGCTGTTCGAGGATCCCGAGGTGGACACGGTCATCGGGATAGCCCGTCGCCCAGCCCGGATCACGCACCCGAAGTTCACCTCGCTCCGCTCGGACATTCGCTCTCCCGACCTCGAGGAAACGTTCGCTGGATGCGACGTCGTGCTGCACCTGGCGTTCGTGGTCGAAGAGCTCAAAGACAAGGCCGAAACCCACGACATCAACCTGCGCGGCTCACGCAACGTCATCGATTCGGCCTATCGAGCGGGCGTGGCTCGAGTGGTGATCGCGTCGAGCATCAACGCGTACGGTGCCGACATCGCTCCGGAGCCGCTCACCGAGAACAGTTATCCTGCAGGCGATCCCAATCGCTACTACTTCTACGACAAGGCCGAGGTGGAACATTATGCGGAGTGGTGGCTCCGTAGGCACCCCGGCGAGATGACCATCTCCATGTTGCGGTGCACCTACATCATCGGACCCGACTTCGCCAACGACGGAATCGACCAGTTCACCGGGCCGATCGGCGCATTCCCGGAGGCGGATCGGGCGTCGTATCAATTCCTGTACCAGGACGACATGGCCGACGCCTTCCATCGCGCGGCCAAGACCGACCTCGTCGGCCCGTACAACCTGGGTCCGGTGGACTGGGTCGGTGTGCGCGAACTCGCTGCGATGCAGGGCCAGTTGATGTTCGACGTTCCGCAGAAAGCTGCGACGCATGTTGCGAACGTTGCGTTCCGACTGGGGCTCACCCCCTTTTCCGGCCAGTGGGTCACACCGGGCGAACCCATCGTCGATTCCTCGGCTCTCGGCCGCGCCACAGGCTGGGCACCGACACTCACGGCACACGAGAGTGCCGCGGTGATGATTCTGCTGCAGGGCAAGTCACTGTTGCGTCGTGGGGACGCCCTGGCGCGGGGCATAGCGTGCGAAGCAGCGCTACGCCCGGCATCGGAGGCCGTTGCACTGAGCCGCGCTGACGTTGTCGCACTGCAGGTGGAACATCGACAGCTCGATACCGGGCACGGAAGCGTGCACGCCGAGATCCATCGAGCGTCCATCGAATCCGAGCAGTCGGTGGTGCTCGTCGCCGACGCAGGTCTGCATGCGCGGTACCTCACCCCGTTGGCCTCGGACATCACTGCCGGAGGTGTCGATGTTGTGGTCCTCGATCTACCCGGGCACGGCTTGAGCACAGGTCCACGCGGTCGATCGTCGGCGGCGCAGACCACCGAGGCCGTGGATGCAGCACTACGTTTCGCTCGAGTCGAGCTCGATACCGCGCCGATCACCGTACGCAGCGGAACCCGTCACGCGGCGGACACTCTGGTCGGCGGACTTCTCAGGCGGGCCACCGGCTGGAAGACGATGGAAGAACCGTCACACTCCGACGGGCTGCTGCCGTCGAGAATTCGGGTCGACGGAACATCCGGCATTCCGTTCGTGTCGACAGCCGCCGATGCGCTCGCCTTGTGTACGACCACAACGGGTCTCAGCGCCGCCAGGTGAATGTTCGACGCACACGCGTCCACCACGATCGTCGAGAGGTATCGGAGTCTGCCGCAGGGGGCTCGACCGACTGCGAGCGATGCTCACGCTCGAGCCGGTCCACCTCGGCTCGGTTGGTTCGCCATTTTTCCAGCCATGCGTCGACATCGACCGGCCCCAACGGAACGATCGGCGGCGTCGGAAACCGAATCCAGTCGACGATGCGAGCGTTCAACTCGTCGAGGACATCTCGTGCCGAGTCTTCGCGTCGAATGCCGATCAGCGTGGACGGCAGCCGCTCGATCTCCTTGCGAAGCTGCAGTGCAGTGGGCAACAACGCGTCGGCCGGGAGGTTTTCGCGCTTCAGGTAGCCGCGAACCCACCACAGCTCGTCGCGGGGATCGCCCAGGGGAATCGGTTTACCCGCCCCCTCCAGCCCCTCGAAGGCACCCTCGTCCTGGGCCTGACGGATTTGCTTGTCCACCCAGGACTCGAACGTGACTCCTGGCTTCTTGCGTTCGGTCACCCCATCGACTGTAGATCCGATGCCGCGGTGTTCGCCAGGTTCTCCGGACACGACGAGACCCCGGCCCTACCGGGCCGGGGTCGATGCCAGAGCTGGATCAGCCGTACTCGGCGACCAACCGGTCGAATTCGTCGCGGTCGATGACCTGGGGCTCGTTGATCGCGAGCGCCTGTGCGTACTTGCTCGCCAGGTGGTAGTCACGACCGAGCGGCCCTTGCTCGGCGTCGTCCTCGTCGGACTGGATGCTCGCTCCCGGGGGAACCTCGTTCTGCAGGCCGTTGGTCTTGCTGCCGAGCAGAGCATCGAGTTTTGCGGAAATCTTCTGCATGGTCTCTTGGTCGTCGGTCATGGCGACCGGGTACCCGAATCGAGGGAAACAACACGGGCTCGGTGAACCCGAGCTGCACGGGGATTATCTGTCGGCGCCCCGGGGCATGATGGTGGGATGGCCAGGCACGGTATCGGCGCAGAAGCAGCGGACGAGCTGTCAGTGATGGAGAAGCTGTCGCGGCCTACTCGCGAGTGGTTCACCGGCGCTTTTCCGGCCCCCACCTCCGCGCAGCTGGGTGCCTGGTCGTCGATCTCGAGCGGCGCTCACACTCTTGTCGTCGCACCGACCGGATCGGGCAAGACCCTCTCGGCCTTTCTGTGGGCTCTGGACGAGCTGGCGCAACTGGGTGCGGACAGCAAGCGCAAGACGAAGGTCCTCTACATCTCCCCGCTCAAAGCGCTGGCGGTCGACGTCGAACGTAACCTGCGCGCTCCCCTGGTCGGTATCACTCAGACGGCCAAGCGACTCGGCCTCGATCCACCCGAGATCTCGGTGGGCGTGCGCTCCGGCGACACCAGCGCCGCCGACCGTCGGAACATGATCAAGACTCCCCCGGACATTCTGATCACCACCCCGGAGTCGCTGTTCCTCATGCTCACCTCGGCAGCGCGAGACATTCTCGCCGAGGTCGACACCGTGATCGTCGACGAGGTGCACGCCGTGGCCGGCACCAAGCGCGGCGCACATCTCGCGGTGTCGCTCGAACGGCTCGACGGCATGCTGGACAAGCCGGCGCAGCGCATCGGCCTGTCCGCGACGGTTCGCCCGCACGAGGAGGTCGGACGGTTCCTGGCCGGAGCTGCTCCCATCGAGATCGTCGCCCCGCCTGCCCCCAAAACGTTCGACCTGACGGTCCAGGTACCCGTCGAGGACATGACCGAACTGGGTGTCACCGATCCGAACGCCGATACCTCCGCCGCTCCCCCGGCGCAGGGCTCGATCTGGCCGCACGTCGAAGAGAAGATGGTCGATCTCATCCTCGAGCACAGTTCGTGCATCGTGTTCGCGAACTCGCGAAGGCTCGCCGAGCGACTCACGGCGCGGCTGAACGAGGTGTATGCCGAGCGAATCGGCGACGGCGTCGAGACACAACACAAGCCGCCGTCGCAGGTCGGCACTCCCAACGACGTGAACCACGGTGCCGATCCGTTGTTGGCCCGGGCCCACCACGGCAGCGTCAGCAAGGACCAACGCGCACTGATCGAGGACGACCTCAAAACCGGGCGGTTGCGCTGCGTCGTCGCCACCAGCAGCCTCGAACTCGGAATCGACATGGGCGCGGTCGATCTGGTAGTTCAGGTCGAGGCACCGCCGTCGGTGGCCAGCGGGCTCCAACGCGTCGGACGCGCGGGACACCAGGTCGGCGAGATCTCCAAGGGCGTACTGTTCCCCAAACACCGCACCGACCTGATCCACTGCGCGGTCACAGTCGAACGCATGACGTCGGGCAAGATCGAGGCACTGTTCGTACCCGCCAATCCGCTCGACGTGCTGGCCCAACAAACTGTCGCGGCCTGCGCCCTCGAACCCATCGACGCCGAGGACTGGTTCGATTCCGTCCGTCGCACAGGCAGTTTCGCCACGCTGCCCCGTTCGGCCTACGAATCGACTCTGGATCTGCTCTCGGGGCGCTACCCCTCGGACGAGTTCGCCGAACTCCGACCGAGGCTCGTGTGGGACCGCGACGCCAACACCCTCACCGGCCGGCCCGGGTCGCAGCGATTGGCGGTCACCTCTGGCGGAACCATCCCCGACCGCGGATTGTTCACCGTCTACATGGTCGGCGAAAAGCAGTCCAGAGTAGGCGAACTCGACGAAGAGATGGTCTACGAGTCACGAGTGGGTGACGTCTTCGCGCTCGGTGCCACCAGCTGGCGCATCGAGGAGATCACCCACGACCGGGTGTTGGTCAGTCCGGCGTACGGCCAACCGGGAAGGCTCCCGTTCTGGCACGGCGACGGTCTCGGTCGGCCGGCGGAACTGGGTCGGGCTCTGGGCGAGTTCCTGCGGAGCACCACCGATCGCAGCAACTTGGCCGAACGACTGAGCACCGACGGCCTCGATGCGAACGCCGTCAACAACCTGATCGCGTTGCTCGACGAGCAACTCGAGGCGACGGGTCAACTGCCCACCGACAAGACGATGATCGTCGAACGGTTCCGCGACGAACTGGGCGACTGGCGACTGGTGCTGCATTCGACCTACGGCCAGCAGGTACACGCGCCGTGGGCACTCGCGGTGGGCGCGAGACTGATCGAGCGCTACGGCATCGATGCCGCCCCCACGGCCTCCGACGACGGCATCATCGTCCGACTCCCCGATACCGACGATCAGCCACCCGGCGCGGAGCTGTTCGTGTTCGAGCGCGACGAGATTGCCGACATCGTCACCGAACAGGTCGGCGGATCGGCATTGTTCGCGTCCAGATTTCGGGAATGTGCCGCTCGCGCACTACTTCTGCCCCGCCGCAACCCGGGCAAGCGGGCACCGCTGTGGCAACAACGGCAGCGTTCGGCGCAGCTGCTCGACGTGGCACGCAAGTACCCGACGTTCCCGATCCTGCTCGAAACCGTCCGCGAATGCCTCCAGGACGTCTACGACCTCCCCGCCCTCGAAGACATCCTGGCCCGCATCGGTCGGCGCCAGATCAGAATCGTCGACGTCGAGACACCATCGCCGTCACCGTTCGCCAATTCGCTGCTGTTCAACTACGTCGGCGCTTTCATGTACGAGGGCGACAGCCCCCTGGCCGAACGCCGGGCCGCTGCACTGTCACTGGACTCCGCGCTGCTGGCCGAGTTGCTCGGACGCGTCGAGCTGCGAGAGTTGCTGGACGCAGGCGTCATCACCACCACCGAACTTGAGTTGCAGAGACTGCCCGAGGACAGACATGCCAAGGACATCGAAGGCGTAGCAGATCTGTTGCGGCTGCTCGGCCCGTTGACCGTGGACGAAATCGGGCTGCGAACCAACGGCGACGAATTCCCGCAATGGCTCACCGAACTCGCCGATGCCAAAAGGGCCATGGAGGTCACGTTCGCCGGACAGACCTGGTGGACGGCCATCGAGGACGCGGCTCGCTTGCGCGACGCACTCGGTGTTCCACTACCCATCGGCACCCCGGCCGCATTCATAGAACCCGTCGACGACCCGCTGGTCGACCTGATCAGCCGGTACGCACGAACCCACGGACCGTTCACCCTCGACGACGCAGCGGCGCGGTTCGGCGTCGGCACCGCCGTGGTACGCGACGTCCTGCGCAGATTAGCTGTCGACAAACGCGTCGTCGAGGGCGAGTTCCGACCCGGTGCCGCGGGCAGCGAATGGTGCGACGGCGAGGTTCTCCGGCGATTGCGGCGTCGGTCGCTCGCTGCGGCTCGGCAGGAGGTGGAACCCGTCTCCACCGCCACCCTCGGCCGCTTCCTGCCCGCGTGGCAGCACGTGGACAGCCGACGTCTGAGTGGCATCGACGGAGTCGCAACCGTCATCGAACAACTTGCGGGCGTTCCTGTTCCGGCATCGGCCTGGGAATCTCTCGTGCTCTCGTCGCGAGTGACCGATTACAGCCCGGCGATGCTCGACGAACTCACCTCCACCGGTGAGGTGTTGTGGTCGGGGCACGGTGCGATCTCGTCCAAGGACGGCTGGGTGAGCCTGCACATGGCCGACACCGCACCCCTCACCCTCGTACCCGCAGCCGAATCCGATCTGTCGGAGTTGCAGATTCGAATTCAGGACGCCGTCGCGGGCGGCGGTGCGTACTTCTTTCGGCAACTCTCCGACACCGTCGGCAGTACCGACGACACGGCGCTGCAGGCTGCCTTGTGGGAGTTGGTGTGGGCAGGGCGTCTGAGCAACGACACGTTCGCGCCGCTGCGCGCACTGCTGAACTCCACAGCCACCCGCTCGGCCCCGAGTCATCGATCCCCACGTCGCACACCGCGCCTGCGTTCCTACCGTCAGTTCGAGCGGCCGTCACTGCCCACCCGCACCGGCCCACCGACGGCCGGCGGTCGATGGTCACGATTGCCCGAACTCGAACCCGACCTCACCGTTCGCGCTCATGCCACCGCAGACGTACTTCTCGAGCGCTACGGCGTGGTGACCCGCGGCTCGGTGATGAACGAAGGGGTCCCGGGCGGATTCGCCACGATGTACAAGGTGCTCACCGGGTTCGAGGATTCCGGTCGATGCCGTCGCGGCTACTTCGTCGATTCGCTCGGCGGTGCCCAGTTCTCCACCTCCGACGTGGTCGACCGGTTGCGCAGTTACGACGAACCGAAGAAGAACGCCAGCGCCGTCGTACTCGCGTCGTGCGATCCGGCCAACCCCTACGGCGGAGCACTGCCCTGGCCGAAAGCCGGTGGTGGCGAGGCTGGTGTCGGCGAGAAGCCGGACGAAACGACGAAGCATCGGCCGGGCCGCAAGGCCGGTGCATTGGTCGTCCTCGTCCGAGGCGAATTGACGATGTTCGTCGAACGTGGCGGAAAGTCGGTGCTGACGTTCGGCGACAATACCGAGGACATCGCCTCTGCGGCAACAGCATTGGCAGGCACAGTCAAGCGCGGCGGAGTCGACAAACTGCTCGTCGAACGGATCAACGGTCACGACATCCACGGCACAGACTTCTCCAAGACACTGACCGAAGCAGGTTTCTCGGCAACACCACGAGGGCTTCGCTTGCGCCGCTGAATCATCCGTGACCGAGAAGAACATCAGAGAGGACACCGACACCGATGCCCGAGGGCGATACGGTCTGGCGCGCGGCCAACACTCTGCGGGCGGCGCTGGATGGACAGCAACTCACCACCTGTGACATTCGCGTACCACGTTATGCCACAGTAGATTTCACCGGCAAGACGGTCGACTCTGTCGCGTCGCGCGGCAAGCATCTGCTGATTCGGGTGGGCGGTTACTCCATTCATTCGCACCTCAAGATGGAGGGCACCTGGCACGTCTATGCACCCGGTGCGAGGTGGCGTCGCCCGGCGTTCCAGGCGCGCATCATCTTGAACACCGCGAACGCGCAGGCCATCGGGTTCGAACTCGGAGTGCTCGACATCATCGAGGACGAAGAGGAGGCCGTCGGATACCTCGGACCGGACCTGCTCGGACCCGACTGGGACCCCGACGTCGCCCTCACCAATCTGGAGTCGGATCCGGCTCGTCCCGTCGGACTCGCTCTGCTCGACCAGCGCAACATCGCCGGCCTCGGCAATGTCTACCGCAACGAGATCTGCTTTCTGCGTGGAATCGACCCGCGCACGCCGGTCGCCGACGCCGGCGACCTGAAGAAGACCATCGACCTGTCCTATCGACTGATCATGGCCAACAAGGATCGAAATCAGCGCGTCACCACTGGAGATCGGCGACCCGGCCGACACTTCTGGGTGTACGGCCGGGAGAACAAGCCGTGCCGACGGTGCGGAACCACCATCGAGTTCGGGCTCGTCGGTGACAACCCGCTCGAGGAGCGGCAGATCTACTATTGCCCGCACTGTCAGAACTGAGGTCTGGCGAGATTGTCCGGTCCATGGTGTCCTTTTCGACGAACCCCGTTCGTCCTTCAGTTGTAGGTCGGCGAACGGCACCGACCACGACGATTCTTCAGGAGCTCACCATGACCGCATACGCAGCCATCGTCTACACCCATGATGCCGACTGGACCTCGCCCGACGTGGCGGACGAAATGGCCGAATACGGTGCATTCAGTGCCGCGGCCGGACCCGCGATCACCGGCGGCGCTGTCCTTCACCCCACGTCGACCGCCACCACGGTGCGCGTGTCGGGTGGGAAGGGCGGCGACGTTTTGACGACGGACGGTCCGTTCGCCGAAGCAAAAGAGGTACTCGCAGGGTTCTTCCTCCTCGAGGCACAGGATCTCGACGCGGCAATTGCATTGGCAGCACAGATCCCCGCGGCGTGGAACGGAGCAATCGAAGTACGGCCGATCATCCCGATGGCTCAGTGAGCACACCGGCCGAGCACCTGGCGGCCGTGGTTCGTGACGAGGGTCGCCGAGTTCTGGCGACCCTCGTGCGGATCACCGGCAGTCTTGCCGTCGCCGAAGACGCGGTGTCCGAGGCCGTGGTGGCCGCACTCGCCCACTGGCCTCGGTCGGGTGTGCCCGACAACCCCCGCGCCTGGCTCACGACCGTGGCTCGCAACAAGGCGCTCGACATCGTCAGACGCGAGGCCGGGCGCAGCGCCAAGGAGCGGGAGGCAGCGAATCTTGCACTGCTGAAACAGGATTGGAGTGACGGCGACCAGGATTCGGTCAGTGACGACCTACTGCGGTTGGTCTTCACCTGCTGCCATCCGACTCTCTCCGTCGAGGCGCAGGTGGCACTGAGCCTGCGCACCCTCTGCGGGCTGGCCACTGTCGACGTCGCACGCCTGATGCTCGTGCCCGAAGCCACCATGGCCAAACGCCTCACGCGCGCGAAGAAGAAGATCGCCGCTGCCAACATTCCGTACCGAGTACCGGATTCGGCGGAGTTACCGCAACGACTGGACGCGGTGTCCACCACTGTGTACCTGCTGTTCACCGCGGGGCATCTCGGCGGCGAGACTCTGGTGCGGCCTCAGTTATGCGACGAAGCAATTCGGTTGGCCCGCCTGATGATCGACCTCATGCCGGACGAGCCGTCTCTTCGAGGGCTGCTGGCATTGATGCTGTTCACGGATTCGCGCCGGGCCACAAGAACGGACGGGGAGGGCGGCCTGGTCAGGCTCGAAGATCAGGACCGATCTCGCTGGAACAGAGAGGCCATCGAGGAGGGCATGCAGTGGGTGGACAGTGCGCTACGGCGAAACGACACCCACCCCAGCAGATACACCATCCAGGCAGCCATCGCAGCATGTCACTCCGGTGCGGCAACCTACGCCGACACCGACTGGTCTCGGATCGTCGTGCTGTACGACGCTCTTGCCGTCGTGGAGAACACACCGATCGTGGCACTCAACCGAGGTGTCGCCGTCGGGGAAAGTCAGGGTCCTGCCGCCGGACTCGATGCACTCGACGCCATCGACTCTCTGAGTGGGCACTATCTCTGGCATGCCTGTCGAGCTGTGATGCTGGATCGACTCGGCCGGGCGGAGGAAGCCAGAAGTGCACGAACAACCGCTCTGGCTCTCGACCCGTCGCCGGCCGAAAGGGCGTTCCTGCGAGCGCAGCTCGACTCGCATACTCACTCTGATCAGCACCGCCGGGACCAAACCTGACGGCTCACTGTCAGGTGAGACCAAGCCTGCTCACAGCTTCGCCGATCACCATGGATCCCATGTTGACATTGGCGATACTCACCCTGCTGGTCATGGCCGTCTCCGGCGCAACGGCGGCTCGCGCACCCAGAACACTGGTGCGAACTCGCTGACTCAGAACCCGCGAACCGGTTCCAGAATTTCCTGTCGGGCCTCAGGAGCGACGACCCGCAACGCGTCCGCCGACTCGTCGTCGGGCTGGCGCTGCGATTCGATCTCGGCCTCCACCCGGGCGCGGTAGGTCTCGACTTCACGATCGACCATGGCCTCGTCCCACCCCAGAACAGGCGCGATCAACGCTGCCACCTGACCCGCGCAGTTCATCCCACGGTGCGAGTACTCGATGGAAATCCGGGTACGACGCGACAGCACGTCCTCCAGGTGCAACGCGCCCTCCGCCGCCGCCGCATAGACCACCTCGACCTGCAGATAGGACGGTGCATCGGTGAGTGGTTGCAGCAGTTCGGGTTTCCCGTCCGCCATCGCCAACACCTCGTCGATCAGCGAACCGTATCGGTCGAGCAGGTGCGTCACCCGATGTGGATGCAAGTTGTACATCTCGCCCAGATGCGGTGCCTGATTGACCAGAGCGAAGTAACCGTCGGCACCGACGAGGGGCACCTTCTCGGTGATCGATGACGCCACCCGCACCGGAATGTCCTCCGCCGCCAGATCGACGGCGTCCTCGGCCATCACTCGGTAGGTCGTGTACTTGCCGCCGGCGATGGCGATGAGTCCCGGTGCCACGCGAGCGACCGCGTGCTCGCGAGAGAGCTTGGAGGTCTCGTCGCTCTCGCCTGCCAGCAGTGGCCGCAGGCCCGCATACACACCGTCGATGTCCTCATGGGTGAGCGGCGTGACGAGCACACCGTTGACCTCACCCAGGATGTAGTCGATGTCGGCCTTGGTCGCGGCCGGATGGGCAAGATCGAGATTCCAGTCGGTGTCGGTGGTGCCGATGATCCAGTGCGCACCCCACGGGATGATGAAGAGCACGGATTTCTCGGTGCGCAGAATGATCGCGGCTTCGCTGACGATTCGGTCGCGCGGCACCACGATGTGCACACCCTTCGATGCTCGCACCCGAAACCGTCCGCGCATGTTGGACAGCGATTGAATCTCGTCGGTCCACACGCCGGTGGCGTTGATCACCACGTGTGCGCGTACTTCCGTGGTGGCACCGGTCTCCGAATCGCGCACTCGCACACCGGATACCCGATCTGCCTCCCGCAGGAACCCGACGACCTGGGTGGATGTACGAACCACCGCGCCGTAGTGAGCGGCCGTTCTGGCGACGGTCATGGTGTGCCGGGCATCGTCGACGACGGTGTCGTAGTACCGAATTCCGCCGATCAGCGACTTCCGTTTGATGCCGGGCGACATCCGCAACGCACCGGAACGCGTCAGATGCTTCTGCTGCGGAACCGATTTGGCCCCACCCATCCGGTCGTAGAGAAAGATGCCCGCGGCGATGTACGGGCGCTCCCACAGGCGATGAGTGAGCGGAAACAGAAACTTCAGCGGCTTGACCAGGTGCGGTGCGAGTGTGGACAACGAGAGTTCTCGTTCGTGCAGCGCCTCGCGTACGAGCCCGAACTCGAGCTGCTCGAGATAGCGGAGCCCGCCGTGGAACATCTTCGACGAGCGAGACGAGGTGCCCGACGCATAATCACGCGCCTCGACCAGAGCCACCTTCAGACCCCGCGTCGCCGCGTCGAGGGCCGCACCGGAGCCGACGACGCCACCGCCGACGACCACGACGTCGAACTGCTCGGTTCCGAGCTGATCCCACGCCTCCACCCGCTGGGTGGGTCCGAGGAACTTCGTGTTCGATCGGTTGCTCACTGTGACGCTCCCTATCCGTCGAAAAACCCCGCGCACTACGTGCATGTCAGGTTACCGCCCCAGGTCCGCCACGCGCAGAACCTGCCGACCGGGCTCCGCGAGGTCAGCGAGTGCGGATGGACGTGTGTGCAGCGCCCAATCGACGCACCGCCTCCGCCAGCTCTGCCGGGGTCGATCCCGCGAAGCTCAACCGGAGCGAGCGGCCGTACTGCTCGGCCGACGCAAACGCCGAGCCGGGAACGAAGGCGACTCCATGCTCCAGGGCGACCGCGAGCAACCCGCTCGTATCGGTCCCGTCCTCGAACGTGGCCCAGGCGAACATTCCACCAGTCGGGCGCGAGACCGTGAGCCGCGCGGAGAACTCGGCATCGAGCGCATCCGTCAATGCCGTTGCACGGCATGCATACTCGCGACGCAATATCGCCAAGTGTGCGTCCAACCACGCAGTGTCGCCGAGCATGTTCGCCGCCATCAGCTGCGTCATCGAGGAACCGCACAGATCGGCACCCTGCTTGAGGAGCTCCACAGCCGCACACACGGCGGGCGGTGCGACGAACCAGCCGACACGCAGCGTCGGAGCGAGGATCTTCGACGCACTCGACAGCCGGATGACACGATCGCCGAAACAGGCTATCGGCGGCGGCGGTGCGCCCGTACCGTGCACAGAGCCTGTTGCTGCGAACCAGATCTCGCCGTACGGGTCGTCCTCGATCACCCAGAATCCGTAGTGATCCGCGAGCGCCGCGAGGTGCCGACGCCGGTGCTCGCTCATCGTGACCCCGCGAGGGTTGTGGAAGTTGGCGACCGTGTGGACCACCGCAGGACGCAGCCCCGCCGTCAACCGTCGTTCGAGTTCCGCGGTGTCCATCCCGTCGGCGTCGATTTCGATGGCCTCGATCCGTGCCTCGGCGATCGAGAACACCTGCAGCGCACCGGTATACGCGGGCTCGTCGACCACGACAACGGCACCTGGGTCGATCAGCGCCTGCGCGAGCAACGTCAGGGCCTGCTGCGATCCGTGCGTGACGACGACGGTGTCCGTCGGAACCGTCACTCCCCCGCGCACGGCGCTCTCTCTGGCCGCGATCACGCTGCGCAGCGTGCGATGACCGGCAGTCTCGCAGTATTGGACGGCATCGGGGCTCCGCAGTACCGCGTCGGCGGCAGCCGCGATGCGGTCGACGGGGATCAGATCCGTGGCCGGCAGGCCTCCCGCCAGGCTGATGACGTCGTCGCGAGAGGTGAGGGCAAGAAGATCACGGATGGCCGAGCTGGACAACGATGCGGTACGTCGGGCCAAGCCGACGGGGAGGTGAGTAGAAGACATGAAAGAGACTCCGGGGCAGCAGGAACGAAGGAACGGCCCGCGGATCCGCTGAGTCGAGGAGAGAGCGGACGGGTGTGTCCGCTCTCTCGACTGTCTCACGTGCTACCGAAATATGAAACGTAATTCTCACATTGTGAGATCAGTCCAGATCGTCGTGCGCCATCAGCTGACGCGCAGCCTCGATGACCGATCCCGACAACGACGGATACACCGAGAACGTGTTGGCCAGGTCGTTGACCGAGAGGTTGTTCTGCACCGCCATCGCGATGGGCAGAATCAGCTCCGACGCACTCGGGGCGACCACAACGCCGCCGATGACGACGCCGGTGGCCGGGCGACAGAAGATCTTGACGAAACCGCGCTTGAGCCCGCTCATCTTCGCTCGCGGATTTGTGGTCAGTGGCAGCATCACCACGCGCGCCGGTACGTCACCGGCGTCGATCTTGGACTGTGCGACGCCGACCGACGCGATCTCGGGCCGCGTGAACACCGCGGAGGCCACGGTCTTGAGCTTGATCGGGCTCACGGCCTGTCCCAGTGCGTGGTACATCGCGATGCGTCCCTGCATCGCCGCGACCGAGGCCAGCGGCAGCAGACCGGTGCAGTCACCGGCTGCGTAGATGCCCGCGACCGCGGTACGAGATACGCGGTCCACTCGCAGGTATCCACCCTTGTCGAGTTCGATGCCGACCTTCTCGAGTCCCAGACCGGAGGTGTTGGGAACCGATCCGACGGTCATCAGCGCGTGACTGCCCTCGACGGTGCGACCGTCCGACAGCGTGACGAGAACACCGTCGTCGGTGCGAACCACCGAGTCCGCACGGGCGTGCTTGACGAGGGTGACACCTCGCTCGTTGAACGCGTCCTCGAGGACCAGAGCGGCATCCTCGTCCTCGTGTGGGAGGACGCGGTCGCGGCTCGAGACCGCGGTGACCTTGACGCCCATCTCGGTGTAGGCCGAGACGAACTCGGCACCGGTCACACCGGATCCGACGACAACCAAGTGCTCGGGTAGGGCCTCGAGGTCGTAGAGCTGACGCCAGTTGAGAATGCGTTCGCCGTCGGGCTCGGCTCCCTTGACCACGCGGGGGCGGGCACCGGTCGCGATGAGGACGACGTCGGCGTCGAGGATGCGTTCCTCGCCGTCGGCCAACACCGCCTTGATTTGATGCGAGGCCATACCGACATGGGTGTCGATCATCTCGGCGCGGCCGGCCAGGAGTTCGACGCCGACCGAGGTGACGCGGTGGGCGATGTCGGCCGACTGAGCCTGCGCGAGACTCTTGACTCGGTCGTGAATCTTCGGAAGCGCAACGGCGGCCTGCGATGGATCGAGCGAAATACCCAGGTCGCTGGCTCGACGCATTTCGGTGCGAATGCCGGTCGAGGCGATGAACGTCTTCGACGGCACGCAGTCCCACAGAACGCAGGCACCGCCGATACCGTCGGAATCGACGAGCGTCACCTGTCCGCCGTGCTGGGCGGCTACCAATGCTGCTTCGTACCCTGCCGGACCACCACCGATGATCACAATCCGGGTCATTGATCCTCTTCTCGCGTGCTCGAAATTCTCTCGCTTTGTCCCCTCAACGGTATTGCAGAGGCCGCCCCGGCGCGTCGGTAGGGCTGGCTTCGGTGACCCGGGAGGCGACCGGACCTGCGACGACTCACCGAAACAGGACCACGACGCGTCAACCGGCACCGATACGGTTTAGGCTGGCCGACGTGCCAATTTATGCCGCCTACGGATCGAACATGCATCCGGAGCAGATGTTGCAGCGATGCCCACACTCCCCCCTGTCGGGAACCGGGTGGCTGCACGGATGGCGGTTGACCTTCGGCGGCGGCGACATCGGCTGGGAAGGCGCACTCGCCACGATCGTCGAGGATCCCGACTCTCAGGTCTTCGTCGTCCTCTACGACGTATCGGACGAGGACGAGGAAAGTCTGGATCGCTGGGAGGGCTCCGAACTCGGCATTCACCGCAAGATCCGACTACGCATCGAGACCGGCCGTGAGCCGGTACTGGCGTGGATGTACGTGCTCGATGCCTACGAGGGTGGCCTGCCGTCGGCCCGCTATCTCGGAGTGATGGCGGAAGCAGCCGAAATTGCCGGTGCCCCAGCCGAATACGTGCGAGACCTGCGAACCCGCAACAGCCGCAACGTGGGTCCCGGCACAGCCTCGTAGCTCGAAGGGCAGATCAGAAGTAGTTCTTCATCACCGACGCCACCCAGGCCGGCTCGGTCACGTCCGCACGCTCCGGAACCATGGACTGCAGGAACGGTTTGACGTCGAGGACCGGTGAGCCGTCGATAGCGTCGAGACCTCGAACTCGGATGCGCAGTCCGTCGACGTCGACGATCTCGCACCGCGACACTCCGAGATGGTTGGGGCGGTCCTTGACGCGTTGGGCGAGGACTCCCACCCGAGGAAGCGTCGTGTCGCCGCGGGGGTGGCGCGAGCCGGTGGTCGTCGCGGCCGGATCACATCGGTGGAAGCCGTAGACGACCTCGAGGTGCGAGAAGTCGGCAAGACCGAGAGTCGCGTCGACGTCGAGCACGGTCCGGTCGAGGTCGATGACGGACTCGACGGATCCCCAGTTGTCGTCCACCACCTCGGCACGGTCGGATCGAACGATTCCGATCGGCGACACTTCGAAAGCCATCTCGTTCCCTGCCCCTAGTTCGGATCCAGCGCGATTCCGGTCATCACCTTCACACCCACGGCCAGTGCTCGCTCGTCGAGATCGAACGTGGGCTGATGGATGTCGAGTTGGGGGCCGGTACCTGGCCATACGCCCAGCCGAGCCATCGCCCCCGGCACCCTTTCGAGGTACCACGAGAAATCCTCGCCGCCACCGGACTGCGCGGTATCGGCGAGGGCGGTTGCCCCGACCCGTGTGATCGCCTTCTCGAAGGTGTGCGTGGACGAGGGGTCGTTGACCACCGGCGGTACGCCGCGGCGGTAGTGCAACTCGAATTGCACCCCGGTGGGAGCCAGCAATCCGGTGACGATCTCGCGAACCAACGGTTCGAGCAACGCCCAGGTCTCGTGATCGCCGGTGCGGACGGTACCGGTCAGCATGCCGGTCTGCGGAATGGCGTTGGGGGCCTGGCCCGCCACCACCGCTCCCCACACCATGACCGTGCTGGTCCGAGGATCGATGCGCCTGCTCAGCATCCCGGGCAGGCCGGTGATGACCGTGCCGAGCGCGTACACGAGATCCGTCGTCAGGTGTGGCCGCGACGTGTGACCGCCGGGTGAGTCCAGCCGCAGCTCGACGGTGTCGGCGGCGGAGGTGATGGCACCGACACGTACGCCGACCTGCCCCACCTCGAGCCGCGGATCACAGTGCAGCGCAAAGATCTTGGTGACACCGTCGAGCGCGCCCGCGGCCACCGCGTCCAGCGCACCCCCGGGCATGACCTCCTCGGCGGGCTGAAAGATCAGGCGCACCCCGTACTGCAGATCCGGCAGCGATGCCAGCGCCAGCCCGGTCGCGAGCAGCACCGTGGTGTGCGCGTCGTGGCCGCAGGCGTGCGACACCCCGGGCACAGTCGACGAATACGCCGCGCCGGTGTTCTCCTGCAGCGGTAGGGCATCCATGTCTGCCCGCAACGCGACACGAGGACCGTCGGGTCCGATGTCGCAGATCAACCCCGTTCCGCCGGGGAGGGGCTTGGGTGACAGGCCCGCTGCTTCCAGTTGTTCGATCACGAATGCGGTGGTGCCGAATTCGCGTCGAGCGAGTTCCGGGTTGGCGTGAATGTGCCGACGCCACAGCGACAGATCTGCCGTGTGCGACTCGATCCACCGATCGATCGCGGCCTCACGAGTGTTCACTGTTGCCCAGCCGATCGGGCGCTCACGCCGTCGAGCAGGCGGGCCCGAGTGCTGGGATCGGCTGCAGCACGCGCGGCAGTTCTGGCCAGACCGAGGGCTCCGTCGCGTAATGCTCGGTCGGCGGACTCGGTGACGCACGCAGCGGCGAACTCCGGCTGATGCGTCACCGCCCCGCCTGCGTCGAGCCCGACGACGGGATGGATACCAGGTAGAACATTCGTCACGTTTCCCATGTCTGTGCTGCCCAACGGGCGAAATCCTTCCAAATCCGGAGCCAACGGCGATCGGCCCAACGCTTCGATCTCCTGACGAAAAGCCGCGACCAGCCACGAATCCGGCGTCAACGCAGCGTATGTCGGTGACACCGTACGAATCTCGTGAGTACACCCGGTGGCGAGTGCCCCGGCCTCGAAACACGCGAACGCCTTGGTCGTCAGCGCCTCGAGCGACTCCGTGGTGTTCGCGCGCAGGTAGTAGAGCAACTCGGCATGGCCGGGAACGATGTTCGGCGCCGCCCCGCCATCGCTGACGATGCCGTGGAACTGCTGACCGGGTGCCAGGTGCTGACGCAGCAAACCGAGCGCCACCTGGGAGATGGTGACCGCATCGCCTGCGTTGATTCCCCATTCCGGAGCGGCCGAGGCATGCGCGGCGCGGCCGGTGAACTGCACGGCGACGTCGGCCAGAGCCAGCGACGTCGCACCGACGATGTCGAAGGGTCCGGGGTGGACCATCAGTGCCGCGCCGATGCCGTCGAACACTCCGCGCTCGAGCATCAGCACCTTGCCGCCGCCGGTCTCCTCGGCCGGGGTGCCGAGCACTCGGACGGTGACGCCCAGAGCGTCGGCGACCGGAGCCAATGCAAGCGCCGCCCCCACCGCGGACGCCGCAATGATGTTGTGCCCGCACGCATGACCGATCTCCGGCAGGGCGTCGTACTCCGCACAGATACCGATCACCAGGTCCCCGCTGCCGAACGACGCGGTGAACGCGGTATCCATGTCTGCCACGTTCGACTCGATCTCGAAATCGTGGGCTCTGAGCGTTTCGAGGATCTTGGCGACGCTGCGATGTTCTTCGAACGCCAGCTCGGGCTCGGCATGAATCGAGTGCGACAGTGCGACCAGTTCGCCGGTCGCGGCGGCCAGGGCGCGGTCCATGGCACTGGCCACAGCAGCACTGTTCGATTCGTCCGTCACGAGAGACAGTGTGTCACTAGCGTGGCCGAGTGTCGGAACGGCTGTGCCGACTTGCAGGCAGAGACCGGCTTGCTACTTTCCGAAGCTGAAGTTGCTGTCGTCGGTTGCGGTGTTCAGCGCGGCGAGCAGATCCACGTGCATACGTGCCTTGATACCGGCAAGATTTGCACCCCGGGTGCTCGTCAGCGCCGCAGCCTTCGCGACCGCATCGGACACCAAAGACTCCTCCGGTGCCGTCGCCTCGACGATTCCGGCGGTCACGGCGTCGGCACCGCCGTAGCGGCGACCGGTCGTCATTGCCTCGACGGCCGTCTGCTTGGGCAGCCGGGAGTTGATCAACGCGGACATCCCCACGGTGAACGGCATGTTCAGGTTCACCTCGGGCAGGCAGTAGAAGCCTCGGTCGGCGCGCTGGATACGGAAGTCGTGCGAGGTGGCGAACATTGCGCCCGCTCCGAACGCGTGCCCCTGCACCGCGGCGACGGTGGCCATCGGAAACGCCAGGAGCCGGGTGTACAGCGTGTGGACACGGTCGAGGTACCAGGTGATCTTGTCCAGGTTGGCGAAGAGCCAATCGGTGTCGAGACCGTTGCTGTAGAACTTGCCCGCCGACGTGGTGACCAGTGCCGCCGGACCGGTCGACGCCTCGACCTCGTCGAGCAACGCGTGGACGGCGTCGATCCAGTCCGGGTGGAACCGATTCTCCGGATTGTCCGCGCCGTCCTGGGCACCGAGGAACAGGATGTGGACGTCGCCGTCGCGTTCGAGATAAGGCATGCAGCGGATACTACTCGGGGGTAACTTGCTGGTGGCAACCTCCATCGGTCGCACATCCATCGCGTCGATCTCCTACTGTTGTTCATCGTGGCAACCACCGACGCACATGAGACCGACCCCGTGACCGACCCCGAGGGGGCCGCGCGCACCGCCGCCGACGCTCTCGCCGCGGCGACCGGAGTCGACACCCATTCCGTGGCCATCGTCCTCGGCTCCGGCTGGCAGGCAGCAGCCGATGTCTTCGGCTCCCCCACCGCGACCGTGCGCATGGCCGACCTGCCCGGCTTCGCGCCGCCGTCGGCGTCGGGTCACTCGGGCACCATCACCTCGGTGGACGTCGGCGGTACCCACACCCTGCTGCTGCAGGGCCGCACCCACGCCTACGAAGGTCACGACCTGCGACGCGTCGTGCACCCCGTGCGCACCGCGATCGCTGCAGGCGCGACGACCGTCGTGCTGACCAATGCCGCAGGCGGAATTCGCGATGGCATGAGCGTCGGGCAGCCCGTCCTGATTTCCGACCACCTCAACCTCACCGCACGTTCGCCTCTCGTCGGTGCCGAGTTCGTCGATCTGGTCGACGCGTACTCCCCCGAACTTCGCGCTCTTGCGGCCCAGATCGATCCGTCTCTCGAAGACGGCGTCTACGCAGGTCTGCCCGGCCCCCACTACGAGACGCCTGCCGAGATCCGGATGCTGCGCACTCTCGGAGCAGACCTCGTGGGTATGTCGACGGTGCACGAGACGATCGCCGCACGGGCGAAGGGCGCTCGAGTCCTCGGCATCTCGCTGGTCACCAACCTTGCGGCCGGAATGACCGGCGAGCACCTCAACCACACCGAAGTACTCGCTGCCGGTAAGGATTCCGCTGCCCGGATGGGTGCCTTGCTGCACGAATTGGTCACTCGGCTGTGACCGAGGAGCTTTCCGAACGCGTGCAGCGCTGGATCGCAGGCGATCCGGACCCCACTACCCGTGACGAACTGCGCAGCCTGTCCGACGCCGAACTCACCGATCGGTTCAGTGGCCCACTGACGTTCGGCACGGCGGGCTTGAGAGGACCGGTACGCGCGGGACCCAACGGGATGAACGAGGCGGTAGTGGTGAAGACCACCGCCGGAATCGCAGCATGGTTGATCGAGAAGGGCCTCGGCGGGTCGACCGTCGTCGTCGGCCGCGACGCCAGAACCGGCTCCGAACAGTTCGCCTTCGCGGCCGCGGAAACCCTGTTCGCCCAGGGATTTTCGGTGGTCTTGCTGCCTCGACCGCTCCCGACTCCCGTCGTCGCCTTCGCGGTACGTGCCCTCGACGCCGAGCTCGGCGTGCAGATCACGGCGTCACACAACCCCGCGGCGGACAACGGCTACAAGGTGTACCTCCGCGGCGGCTCGCAACTGATCCCGCCGAGTGACGCGGAGATCGAGACGCTCATCGCCGCCACCGGCGACGCGGTCGACGTTCCCCGTTCGATCGTCGAACCCAGCGGTACCGACATCGCTGCGCGTTACCTCGATTCGGTTGTTGCACTGCCTCGTTCGACGCGCCGAGATATCCGCATCGCCCTCACGGCGCTGCACGGCGTCGGCGGCGAGCTGGCCACAGCGGCGCTGCGTGGAGCAGGGTTCCGCGACGTCCAGGTGGTCGAGGAACAATTCGAGCCCGACCCTGCGTTCCCCACCGTCACGTTCCCCAACCCCGAGGAACCGGGCGCTGCCGATGCGGTGCTCGCTCTCGCGGCCGAGATCGACGCCGATATCGCGATAGCCCTCGACCCCGATGCCGATCGCTGTGCCGTCGGGGTGCCCACGGACAGCGGGTGGCGCATGCTGACCGGCGACGAGACCGGAGCACTGCTCGCGAACCATCTCCTCGCCTATGCGCCCGCCGACCCGTTGGTGGCCAACACCATCGTCTCGTCACAACTGCTCTCCGCGCTCGCTCCGGCGCGTGGTGCCCGCTATGCCCGCACCCTGACCGGATTCAAATGGCTCGTCCGCGCGGGCGAGGGTCTCGTGTACGCCTACGAGGAGGCCATCGGGCACTGCGTCGACCCGAACGTGGTGCGCGACAAGGACGGCATCTCGGCAGCGGTAGTGCTCGCAGATCTGGCCGCCGGACTGAAACAGGACCGGCGCACCCTGCTCGACGTACTCGACGAGCTCGCGGTCGAGTTCGGCGTGCACCTGGGTTCACAGGTGTCGCGGCGGGTCGAGGACCTCGCCGAGATCGGCAACATGATGCGCAGGTTGCGTAGCGAACCGCCGACGACACTGGCCGGCCGCCCTGTCGCCGTACTGGACTACAGTGACCGTGACGATGAGTTGCGCACCGACGCAGTCGAAATCAGCGGATCGGGACTGCGGGTGATCGTGCGGCCGTCCGGTACCGAACCCAAGCTCAAGGCGTACCTCGAAGTGATCGAGCAGGTCGACAGACCCGAGGACCTGACGCGAGCGCGGGCGACGGCGGCCGAACTGCTGGCCGAGCTGACCACCTTCGCCCAGCAGCTCTAGACGAGACGGACCCCCGGAGTCAGAACAGGGCCGATTGCACCGCGGGCAGATCCGAGGTGAAGGCACCGAGTTCTATTCGCCGACCTTTGAGTGCTGCCAGATCCACGACGTAGGTGTCGTCGTCCACAGTGGCGATCACCGCCTGCCCGACGCATGTCCTGATTTCGAGTCCATGAGCTCCGGTCGCGACATCCGCGGGGTAGGTGACGCGACTGACGTTCTCGCTCAACGCTTCGCGTCCGGCGGGCGGCGTCCATCGTTCGTCGATCGGGGTGCACCCTGCGATGCCCGCGCCGGTCAGCATCTCGCGGACCTGCTCGGCCCGGGCAGCGGTGGCGGCGTCGAGCTTCTCGACGTCGATCGGTAGACACAGCGAGGCCGCTTTCGCCGCGGATCGCACTGCTTGCCGAAGCCCCATCGACTCGGTCACGAGATCCTCGGCCACCCGAACAGCTTTCCCGTCGTCGGCGTGGGCGACGTACCGCGCACAAATGGCTCCTTGCTCGGCGAGCCGACCCCACTTACGTGTGTCCGCTGCCGTCCCGATCTTGAAGGTACCGTTCGCGAATGCCGCCAGATAGAGCCAATGCGGTTGCATGACATGCTTTTCCAGATCACGCGAGACGAAGCCGCTGCGATGCACGGTGTGCACGAATCGAAAACTGTCCTTGTCGGCGCAGGTCGCGCACTGGCCCGACGCGACGGCGCGCTCCCGGCCGGGGCACGGCACGTAGCGCGGCGGGCCGTCGGCCCGAAATGCCATGCGCCCGGTGCAGTACCGATCGGTCGAAGCACCCGGCGCGCGGTAACCGAATGTGCGGCCGACCAGTTCGTGAAACTCGATCTGCTCGGTGTCGACATCGAGCACCCGTAATCTCGGGCGGGGTGCAGGTGCCGCCTCCGAGGGCCAGGAGACCCCGAGGACCAAGCGGGCGGCGGTAGCGGAGGTCAGCGTGGACCGAACTGACGATCGCCTGCGTCACCGAGGCCGGGGACGATGAACGCGTTCTCGTTCAGGCCGTCGTCGATGCTCGCTGCCACCAATCGCACCGGCAGGCCCGAGGCTTCCAGCGCGGCAACACCTTCGGGAGCGGCCACGACGCAGATGGCCGTAACCTCCGCCGCACCGCGACCGACGAGCAGTTCGATCGTGTGCACCATGGAGCCGCCGGTGGCCAGCATGGGGTCCAGCACGTATACCGGCGTCTGCGACAGATCGTCGGGCAAGGACTCCATGTACGGGACGGGCTGATGCGTCTGTTCGTCCCGGGCCATCCCCACGAATCCGACGCGGGACTGCGGAATCAGACTGCTGGCCTTCTCCACCATGCCCAGACCTGCACGCAGAACCGGTACGAGCAACGGCGGGCGTGCCAGCCTGGTGCCCTCGGTCACGGCGACGGGGGTGCGCACTTCGAAGGTATCGATGGCGGCGTCTCGGGTGGCCTCGTAGACCAGCATGTGGGTGAGTTGACGAAGAGCCGTCCGGAACGTGGCATTGTCGCTGCGCTCGTCCCGCATCGTGGTGAGCAGGGCTGCGGCCAGTGGGTGGTCGACCACGTGTGTTTCCATGCCGTCCAGGATAGGACTTCGGTGGTCGGACGCGAACGGCAAGTCAGGGGAACCGAATGGCGGGCATCCGCGTCGAACCAGTTGGGCGTCGCACTCGGCGGCCCTGAATCGATTGCTTTCTCAGGGGGCACTGATGGCCGAACTCGTCGTCGACACCGAGGGGGTCCTCGCATACAGTGCGGTGGCGTCGACCATGGCCCAACAGATCGCCGCGGCGGGCGCTGCCGCTGCTGCGTGCGGTCCAGCCGTGCTCGCACCGGTGTTCGGCCTGATCGGACAGGAATTTCTCGGTGCTGTCACCGGTACCCATCTTGCGCACACCGACGCCGTGGTGCGCTTGGCCGGAGCGGTGGCGAGCATCGGTTCCGCGGCCACGGCATCGGCGGTGTCGTACGCCCTCACCGATGCCGGCACCGGAGCAACCGTCGCGGGCTCGGCGGCCGGTATCGCGCCGGACGCGAGGTAGCGGCCATGATCGATCTGTTGGCCCGTCCGATCGTCGACCTGCTCGGTGCCTTCGGCAACGGAGCGGTTCCCACCGGGGGTCCGGCCGATGTGCTTCGTGTGTCCTCGGCAGCGATCGAGGCGGCGCAGGGAGTCGGCAGGGTCGCGATCACCGAGCTCGCCGCGAATTGGAACGGTGCCGCCGCCGACGCCGCAATTCGATACGCCGAGAACGCACACTCGTCCGCGATCGCCCTCGCGGACCACGCCGACGAAATCGCCGCCGTCGTCGATCAGGCCTGCCGCGATACCAACCAGGGTTTCCTCGAACTGCAGGCCATCGCGGCGTCGTTCGTGGGCATCGCACTCTCGGCCGGACCGATCATCGCTACGCCGGTAGGGCAGACCATGCTGATCTCGGCAGCCATCGAGCACCTCGAGCGGGCCCTGGTGGTGGTTGCCCGTGTTCGAGCCGAATTGGCCGCGCACACTGCGAAAGTCGGGGCACTCGCCGCTCCGCCGACGGTGCCCGCCCCCGTGGGCGGAGGACCGGTACCTGCACCCGGATCTTCCTCGAATCTCATGACCTCACCTGCGACGTCGCAGGTGATCGAGGCCGGTGAGAAATTGGCGAAGACGTTCGCGCAGTCGTTGTCCTCCCCTGCTACCGGAGCCGACGTGCCGGGTGGTGGCGGCGGTGGCGCACTGAACTATCTGGGTGATCCGGCAGCCGACTCTTCCCGGTCGACCGACAGCGCCGGTCGCGGCGTCGAGGTGCGGTTGCCCGACGGCAGTACCGTCACCGCACCGAACCCCGAGGCCGCGGGTGCCGTTCGTAGTGCATTGACGCAACAGGGCGTGCCCTACGCGTGGGGCGGTACCACTCCGGGCAGCGGGCTCGACTGCAGCGGATTGACTCAGTGGGCGTACTCGCAACAGGGCGTCGAGATCCCCCGTCTGGCGCAGGAACAAGGCATCGGCTCGGCCGTGGCACCGGGTGAGGTGATGCCCGGCGACCTTGCGGTCTGGGACGGCCACGTGGCCATGGTCATCGGCAACGGCCAGCTGGTCGAAGCCGGAGATCCGGTGCAGGTCGGACCGATCCGAACGACCAACAGCGGTATGGGCTTCAAGGGCTTCTACCGTCCGACCGAATGAAGGGCCGGCCAGTGACGGACTCGGACACCACCGTTGTCAGTGCGGTATCGGGCACCAGATCGGGATCGGTGACAGTGCGCTCCACCGAACACGGGCTACCGATCGCAGTTGCCATCGACGAGCGCGAACTGCGTTACGGCGGAGGCGCGTTGGCGGCGACGATTCTGCAGCAAAGCGAGCGGGCGAGCGCCGCGGCCCGCGCGCAGCGCCGTACCATGCTGGCCGAGGACGGCGTTCCTGCCGACGTTCTCGATCGCCTCGGATTACCCACGAGCGCCCGAGTGGCTGCCGCTGCGAACGAGGACTCGGCCGAGGATGTCGCCCCCGCGAGTTGGTTGAGGCAGGCATGACCCACACGCACACCACCGAAGTCGACGCTCTGGTCGGCGGAGCCCAGCACCGGCTGGACACCCTGCGCGAGACTCACGAGCGACTGGACCGCATCAGGTTTCGAGTCACCTCTCCGGACAACCTGGTGACCGTCGTCGCCGATGGATCCGGTGCCATGGTCGAACTCGAACTCGCCGAGAACCTCGGATCGGTGACCGCTCGCGTACTCGCGTCGACGATCACCTCCGTGGCTGCCGAGGCCGCCGCTGGGGCACTCGACCACCGCGAAGGCATCCTGCAAACTCTGCAAGCGTCGTTCACAGACTCCTGAGATAGGCTTCGCGCCATGGCTGGAGACATCATCCCGATCGAACTCGGTCTCACCGCCGGTGACTTCTCGACACTGTGGGCACCGGAGTGGCGAGAAGGCGACGACGAGTGGGAGGCATTCCTCGGACACGAGGAAGATCTGTACGGATTCTCGACCGTCGCAGAGCTCGCGGCGTTCGTCCGATCCGACGACGACAACGATCTCACCGACCATCCGTCGTGGCCGGTGGTCTCCGCTCTGGCGGCGTACGAGCTCGAGCCCGACGATCTGCATCGCTTCGATCTGGTGGCCGTACCGGAGCTGGTGGCCTCGGAACCCGAAGCCGACGTCCTCGCCGAACTGCAGGCAACCTTCGACATCGTCGCCTCCATCGGTGATGTATGCGAATTGCGGCCCGTCACAAGCTTTTTCGGAACCAATCCGTTCGTGGGGGCAGTCGGCGGAGGCGTCGAGAACTTCCTCGGTCGTGAGGGAGCCGAACTGTGGGATCGCATCGGAGCGGCGGTTGCCAAACACTGGGACGACGTACTGGACGCAGTCGACTCCATCGTCACCTCGCCCGACGTCGATTCCGCTGCCGTTGCCGTAGCAGAAGCCGAGATCACAGCAGCGGCGGAGAATGCCGTCGACGCCGATGACGCCACGGACGACATCGACTCCGATTCCGACGACGACGACGAAGACGAAGACGACGATTCCGAAGACGACGATGTCGATCGTGATCCGATCGCCGCGGCGGCCGCCGAGGAGACGTTCTGGACCACTGTCGGCATCGATCCGATTCGCATCATCACCTCGGACGACACGCTGTACACCCTGCGTTGCTACCTCGGCGACAAACCGGTGTTCCTCGGCCGCGGCGGTGCGATCAGCGTGTTCGGCTCCGAGCGCTCGCTCGCCCGGTACCTGGCCGATGATCACGACCACGATCTCGCTCAGGTCAGCACGTACTCGGACATTCAGACCGCCGCCATCGACGGCTCGCTCGACATCACAATCACCGACGACAACGTGTACGTGCTCCCCGGCCTGGCCGACGATCTCGCCGAGGGCCCGACTGCGGTCGATGCCGATCAGCTGGATCTGGCCGTCGAATTGTTCACCGATGCAGCCGATTTCGCCGGTGACACATCCGTCGAGGAGGCGCTCGCCACGTCGACGCCGTTGGGCTGGTACGTCTCGTACACCCTCGAACCTAGTCCCGATCGACTCGCTCCGAGCGCGCCGTTCGCCGTCGAGGCCGAAGCATGGCGCGCGCTCGAGCGCGAGTTCGAGGGCCGACTCCGCAAGAAGTAACAACCGGCCCTCGCGCGGAGGGTCAGCCGATCAGGACCGCATAACCGGGCTTGATGACGTCGTCGATCAGCGCCAGCCGCTCGTCGAACGGTAGAAACGCGGACTTCATCGCGTTGATGGTGAACCGCTCGAGATCACTCCAGCCGTAGCCGAAGGTCTCGACGAGCTTGACCATCTCGCGACTCATCGAGGTGTCGCTCATCAACCGGTTGTCGGTGTTGACGGTGACCCGAAAGCGTAGGCGTGCAAGCAGATCGAACGGGTGTGTCGCCAAGGACTCGACCGCGCCGGTCTGCACGTTGGAACTCGGGCAGAGTTCGAGGGGCATTCGGGTGTCACGCACGTATGCGGCCAGCAAACCGAGCGTGGGCGAGCCGTCGGCTTCGTGGGTGATGTCGTCGGTGATCCGAACTCCGTGACCGAGCCTGTCGGTCCCGCAGAACGCCACTGCTTCCTGAATGGACGGCAGACCGAAGGCTTCGCCCGCGTGAATGGTGAAGTGTGCGTTGCTTGCTCGCATGTACTCGAAGGCATCGAGGTGGCGGCTGGGAGGAAAGCCCGCTTCGGCACCGGCGATGTCGAAGCCGACGACACCGCGATCGCGGAATCGAACCGTCAACTCCGCGATCTCCCGCGAGCGAGCCGCATGTCGCATCGCGGTGAGCAGGGTGCCGATCGTGATGTTCTTGCCTCGTACCTTGGCTGCGGAGATCCCCGCCTCGAAACCTGCGAGGGTATGGGTGACGACCTCGTCGAGTGTCAGTCCGCGTTCGAGATGCTGCTCCGGGGCGAAGCGCACCTCGGCATACACGACGCCGTCGTCGGCGAGATCCTCGGCGCATTCGCGCGCTACTCGAAACAGTCCCTCGGGAGTCTGCATCACTGCCACCGTGTGCGCGAACGTTTCGAGGTAGCGCACCAGCGAGCCGCTGTCGGCGGACTCGCGGAACCATTCGCCCAGTGCAGCGCCGTCGGTGGCGGGAAGCCCGTCGTAACCACACTCGTCGGCCAGTTCCAGCACTGTCTGCGGTCGAAGTCCGCCATCGAGGTGATCGTGCAGCAACGCCTTCGGAGCTGTCGTGATCGACGCGAGATCGAGTGGCGCGCTGCCACCGATCGAAGACTGTGTGTTCTCCGTGGTGCTCATGTGTCGACGGTAGCGCGCAGCCCGTGCGTACGCGCGTCCGCCGGAACCCCTCGGCGAGTCCGCGGATTCCGGCGAACCCTGCTACTTCTGCGACCCATTTCGTTGCATTGTTACTCCAATGAAAACAATTCCGTCGATACACAGCGAATCGGCGACGGAAATCGTAGTGTTCATCCAACACACGCGACCGATTCTGTCGGGTCTCCTTCCGACGTCCTCGGTCGACTCGAACCTCGGAGAGACCTATGTCGATTGCGGAACCGCCGAACACCATTCCGGGTAAGGGACTCAACACCGGCGCTCTCGGGTTGGTCGGCAACATCGTCATCGGACTGTCGGCGGTGGCGCCGGCATACAGTCTGGCCGCCACCCTCGGCTACGTCGTCCTGGCCGTCGGCGACAAAGCACCGTCGATGTTTCTCATCGCTTTCGTCCCGATGCTGCTCACGGCCTTCGCCTACCGAGAATTGGGACGCGACACCCCGGACTGCGGAACGTCGTTCACCTGGGGCACCAAGGCATTCGGCCCGTGGGTCGGCTGGATGGCGGGATGGGGGCTGGCAGTCTCGGCGATCATCGTGCTCGCCAACGTTGCCGAGATCGCTGCCATCTATCTGTTCGAGTTCCTCGGTCTGTCGGACTTGGCGGAGTCGACTGCGGCCAAGGTCGCACTCGGTTCGTTCTTCATCGTCTCGATGACCTACGTCAGTTTTCGCGGCATCCTGATCAGCGAACGCATGCAGAACGTGCTGCTGGTCGTGCAGTTCGGTGTGCTCATCGGAGTGTCGGTGACGGCACTGGTCAAGGTGGGGACCGGCACCGCCGGACCTCAGGCCATCACGCCCCAGTGGAGTTGGTTGGTTCCCACCGGGGTGACGATGTCCGACGCGGCCCAGGCCATCATCCTGTGCATCTTCATCTATTGGGGATGGGACGCCTGCCTGGCCGTCGGCGAGGAAACGAAGGATTCGGAGAAGACGCCGGGACGTGCCGCGGTGATCACCACGCTGATCCTCGTCGCCACGTACGTTCTCGTCGGATACGCCGTGCAGTCGTTCGCCGGCTTCGGCGATACCGGCATCGGCCTGAACAACCCGGACAACGTCGACGATGTACTCACCATTCTCGGAGATCCTGTCGCCGGCTCGATCGTGGCGTCCTTGTTGTTGCTGACCGTCTCGATCTCGGCGCTGTCCTCGACTCAGACGACCATTCTGCCCACTGCCCGAGGAACTCTGTCGATGGCTGTGTACGAGGCCATTCCCAAGCGGTTCGCCAGCGTGCACCCCAAGTACATGACCCCTGGCTTCGGCACACTCGTGATGGGGGCCGCGGCCCTGCTGTTCTACCTGGTGCTCACCTTCGTCAGCGCCAACGCATTGCAGGATTCGGTGGCCTCGCTCGGGCTCGCGGTCGCGTTCTACTACGGCATCACCGCGTATGCGTGCACCTGGTACTTCCGCCGGACGCTCTTCTCGTCCGTCCGAAACCTGTTCATGCGCGGCATCTTTCCGTTTCTCGGCGGACTGTCGATGACGTGGGCGTTCGTGCAGAGCGCAATCGACATGATCAAACCCGACTACGGTTACACCGTCTACGGACCGATCGGCGGAGTGTTCGTCCTCGGCGTCGGCATGCTGGTACTCGGAATCCCGCTGATGCTGCTGTGCTTCGTGGGCAACAAGGACTTCTTCCAGGGCAAGACACTCACCGCGTCCACCGAAGTCAAGGTTCCGGACACTTACTAGAAGAGAAGGACCGAAACTCATGAAGATCACCGTCGGCTACCTCGCCACTCCCAGCGGCGACGACGGCGTAGCCCTGGCCATCGCCCTCGCTCGTGCTCTCGACGCCTCCATCGACATCGTGCTGGTCATGGCCGTGGACGAACCGGTCATGGAAGGCAGCGGACCGTACCGAAAAGTGCTGGAGGCGAAAGCGAAGGGTTGGGTGGACGACGCCGCTGCCCAGGTCCCGTCGGGCATCGCGGTCACCACCCACGTGCTCTCGCACGAATCTTTCGCGCGGGCCCTCATCGACTTCGCCGTACAGAACGATGCCGACATGATCGTCGTCGGCGGCGCAGGCGACGGTCTGTTGAATCGGCATTCGATCGGGTCGGTTGCCGGTCAGCTTCTGCACGCCTCCGAAGTGCCACTGGCACTTGCCCCTCGGGGCTACCGGCTCTCCGACGCTCCGATCACCGACCTCACCGTCGCCGTCCCCACCCGGGCATCGGCACCGAATCCGTTGCCGTTCGCGATCACTCTTGCCAGCGCGGCGCACGTGCCGGTCCGGTTGGTGTCGCTGGTGTCTCTCGAACCGACCGGAGCACCGAGCGACGAGACCTCACTGGACACGCGTCGACGACAGGTCGCGGCCGCGCAGGAGAATCTCGAGCACGCGGCCCGCACTCTCCCCGATATCGACGGCTTGCAGTCGATCGTCGCCGACGGGTCTTCGTTGGACGAGGCCATGGGCAACCTCGACTGGAAGCCGGGCGATGTGCTGTTCCTCGGATCGAGTGGGTTGGCGAGCCCCAAGCGGGTCTTCCTCGGATCGAGTGCGGCCAAGATACTGCGGGCCGCCCCGGTTCCGGTGGTCGTCGTTCCGCACGAGTAGAGCGGCTTCGCCGCATGTGAGCGAAACTTCGTAGCAGGGGTCGAGTTTCCGCGCACGTGCGGCGCAGCCGCTCCCTCAGCTGTCGAAGCCCAGACCCAGCGCGTCCATTCCCTTGAGCCACAGGCCGCGCTTTCCGCCGTTGCGGTCGGCTCGGGCGAATGCCGCGCGGGTGATGTTGATTCCGATCGACTTGATGGGCTCAGGCGGAAACGGCAGCGGCATGCTGCGCACCATCTTCAGTCGCGTTCGTTCGGTGTCCTTGCCGTCGAGTAGGTCGAGCGCGGTGCGGGCTCCGAAGTGGGACGCGCCGACGCCGAGTCCGGTGAACCCGGCCACCGTCGCCACCCGTCCGTTCATGCCGAGATCCCAGAACGCACTGAACCGCGAGCACGTGTCGATCGATCCGCCCCAGGCGTGGGTGGCGCGGATTCCTTCGAGGCCGGGGAACATCTGCAGCAGGTGTTCGGCGAGCAATGCGAACTCTTCGGGATGCTGGGTTCGGCGAGGGTCGGTGTCGCTACCGTAGAAGTAGTGCGCGTCCCACCCGCCGAACAGGATGCGATCGTCCGCCGTCAACCGGAAGTAGTGGAATCGGTTGCCGGAGTCGGCCAATCCTTCGCGGCCGGACCAGCCGATGTCGGCGAGCTGAGACGGACTCAGCGGCTCGGTCATGATGACGTAGTCCCACACGGGCACGATCCAGTGACGGAGCTTTCGTCGCAACGACTTCGATGCCGAGGTGGCCAACAGTACCTTGCCCGCCTCGATGGTTCCGTAGCCCGTCTTCACCCGAATACCGTTGCCGGACTTGTCGATCGACAGTGCCTTGGTGTTCTCGTGAATGTGTACACCGAGCGACTCGGCCGCGTCGGCCAGGCCCCAGGCCAGTTTGGCCGGGTCGATCATCGCGACATCGGGGTCGAACAGTGCACCGCGCGCCATCGGTGAGGTGATCCTGGACTGCACTGCAGCGGCGTCGAGGTATTCCATCGGCTGCGACAGGCGTGCACCCTCGTCACCGAGCTCGCGCAGGTCGTCCACCTGCCAGTCGAAATTGGCGATGTCGAGCTCGCCGGTGCGTTCGATGTCGGCGTCTATTCCGTACTTCTCCGCAGTCGCGCAGATCGCGTCGAGCGTCTCCGTGCCCATCCGCAGCAACTCGGGGAGTTCGTCGGCATACCGGTCGAGCCCGTTGCTCAGTCCGTGCGTCAGGCTGGCCGCGCAGAAGCCGCCGTTGCGACCGGTTGCACCCTCGGCGATGCGGTCGCCTTCGAGCAGCACGATCGACCGGTTCGGGTTCTCCTCTGCCGCATGCACCGCCGCCCACAGGCCGGTGAATCCGCCGCCGACTATCACCAGATCTGCTGTTGCAGAGCCGGTGTGCCGACTGCGCGGAGCGGGCCGTTCGGGACGGTCGAGCCAATAGGACTCCGGTGCCGCGCCCGCCACCATCGCCACGCCGCGGTCGGTGGGTTCGGTTGCCCATGATGCGCTCATCGGGCGTCCTCCTGTGCTTCGGGATCGGCCGACGCGAACACCGTTCGATGCCAAGCCTTTCGAGCCACACCGGTGATGTCGGTCATGACATGTTTGACGGTGAGGTACTCGTCCAGCGAATAGCTCGACATGTCCTTCCCGAACCCCGAGGCTCCGAATCCTCCGTGTGGCATCTCGCTGATGATCGGGATGTGATCGTTGATCCACACACAGCCGGCGGCGATCTCGCGCGTCGCTCGTCCTGCGCGATACACGTCTCGGGTCCACGCGGAGGCGGCGAGTCCGAACGCAGTGTCGTTGGCGCGCCGGATCGCATCGTCGTCACCGTGATGCTTGGACACCGTGAGCACCGGGCCGAACACCTCGTCGCGATAGATTTCGTCCTGCTCGCCGACATCGGCGACCAATGTCGGTGGGTAGAACGCACCCCTGCCCTCAGGAACGCGGCCACCGGTGACGATCCTGGCTCCGGTGTCGCGAGCCCGATCCACCATGGCCGCAACACGATCGCGATGAGCGATCGAGATCAACGAACCCATGTCGGTCGCCGGATCGGTCGGGTCTCCCATCACGACGCGTCCCATCAACTCGGCCACTCCAGCAACGAAGTCGTCGTAGAGGGATTCGGCGACGATGGCGCGGGTGGCCGCTGTGCAGTCCTGGCCGCCGTTGATCAGGGATCCGGCGACGGCACCGTGAATGGCGGCATCGAGATCCGCGTCGTCGAACACCACGAAGGGTGCCTTGCCGCCGAGCTCGAGCTGCACCCGAGTGCCGTGGACGGCGGCCTGTGCCATGACTCGCCTGCCGACGGGAGTCGAGCCGGTGAAGGTCATCAGATCGAGGCCCTCGTGCGAGGACAGCGCGACCCCGGCATCTTCTCCGGTTCCGGTGACGACGTTGAACACGCCGTCGGGAACTCCCGCCTCGGTGGCCAAGCGCGCCAGACGCAGCGTGGTCAGCGGAGTGAGTTCGCTGGGCTTGAGCACGATGGCGCACCCGGCCGCGAGAGCCGGAATCGCCTTCCACACCGCCATCTGCAGTGGATAGTTCCACGGGGTGATCGACCCGACGACTCCGACGGCGTCGCGGCGAATCGACGAGGTGTGCTCGCCCGAGTACTCCGCCGTGGCCTTGCCGTCGAGGTGCCGTGCCGCTCCGGCGAAGAATTCGATGTTGTCGATGCTGCCCGGCACGTCGAACTCCGTTGCCAGCCGCACGGTCTTGCCCGTCTGCGCCACTTCCTCGGCCGCGAAGTTCTCGGCATCGGCGGCAACCAGCCGAGCCAACTCCGTCAGGACCGCGCTGCGCTCAGTGGGCGTTGCGCCGGACCATTCCGAAAATGCCGACCGCGCATGTGCGAGTGCCGAATCGACGTCGTCTGCCGTCGCCAGCCCGACCTCGGCCAAGACCGACCCCGTTGCGGGATCGTCGACGGCATATCGCTGACCACTACCGTCCATCGCGCGTCCGTCGATCCAACAACCAGGAATGTTCGCCATACCTGCACAGTACCGCCGAAGCTACTGATTCTCTCCATTTCACGCCTCGTGACAACTGATTCTGTCGTCCGAATCGACAATTGATACGCATTTCATCGTCGAAGGGTTGTGTTCACCACCGCGACAATGACAAGATCGACGCATGCCCGAGCAGCCACCCATCGCACTCGACGACGTCTCCAAGGCGATCATCGAACAACTCCAGGAGGACGGGCGACGCTCGTACGCCGCGATCGGCAAAGCAGTCGGTCTCTCGGAAGCTGCTGTTCGCCAACGTGTTCAGCGGCTGACGGACTCCGGCGTCATGCAGATCGTCGCGGTGACCGATCCGGTACAGGTCGGATTCAAACGGCAGGCCATGATCGGCATCAAGTGCACCGGAGACAGTTATGCGCTGTCCGAGGAACTGTCTGCCATCGACGCGATCGACTACGTCGTCCTGACCGCAGGGTCGTTCGACGTCGTCGTGGAAGTGGTGTGCGAGGACGACGAACAGCTTCTGCAGATTCTCAACAAGCAGATCCGCAGTCTGGACGGTGTCACCAGTACCGAAACCCTGGTCTATCTCAAACTCGTCAAGCAGCAATACAATTGGGGAACACGATGACACGAACGACAGCCGAACTCGACGCCTCCGCAGCCAAGCACCTGTGGGGCCACTTCACCCGCCACGGTGCCGGGGTCACACCACCGATCATCACCCGCGGCGAAGGTTCGACCATCTGGGACTCGAACGGCAAGAGTTACATCGACGGACTGTCGGGCCTGTTCGTGGTTCAGGTGGGGCACGGCCGCGAGGAATTGGCCGAGGCGGCGGCCAAGCAGGCAAAGGAATTGGCCTTCTTCCCACTGTGGTCGTACGTCACCGAACCAGCCATCGAACTTGCCGAGCGCCTCGCCGGCTACGCCCCCGGCGACCTGAACCGGGTCTTCTTCACCACCGGTGGCGGCGAGGCCGTCGAGAGCGCGTGGAAGCTGGCCAAGCAGTACTTCAAGAAGGTCGGCAAGCCCGGCAAGCACAAGGTGATCTCGCGGGCCATCGCCTATCACGGCACCCCACAGGGTGCGCTCGCGATCACCGGAATCCCCGCGCTCAAAGAGCCTTTCGAGCCGTTGACGCCGGGCGCGTTCCGAGTCCCGAACACCAACATCTACCGCGCTCCCGCTCCCCTGGATACCGACCCGAAGGCGTTCGGAATCTGGGCTGCGGATCGCATCGCCGAGGCCATCGAATTCGAGGGCCCCGATTCGGTGGCCGCGGTGTTCCTCGAGCCGGTCCAGAATGCCGGGGGTTGCTTCCCGCCCCCGCCCGGATACTTCGAGCGGGTCCGCGAGATCTGCGACCGCTACGACGTCCTGCTGGTCTCGGACGAGGTGATCTGTGCGTTCGGACGGATCGGATCGATGTTCGCCTGCAACGACTTCGGATACGTTCCCGACATCATCACCTGCGCCAAGGGATTGACCTCGGGCTACTCCCCGATCGGCGCAATGATCGCCTCCGACAGACTGTTCGAGCCGTTCGACGACGGCACGTCCAGCTTCGCCCATGGCTACACCTTCGGCGGCCACCCCGTCTCCGCTGCGGTCGCCATGGCCAATCTCGACATCTTCGAGCGCGAGGGGATCAACGCGCATGTCGCAGACAAGGCACCGGCGTTTCGCGCGACGCTCGAGAAACTGCACGATCTGCCTATCGTCGGGGACGTGCGCGGCGAAGGGTTCTTCTACGGCATCGAACTGGTCAAGGACAAAGCCACGAAGGAAACGTTCAGCGATGCCGAAGCAGAACGCATCCTCCGCGGGTTCCTGTCGACTGCTCTGTTCGACGCAGGGCTGTACTGCCGCGCCGACGATCGCGGCGATCCGGTAGTGCAGCTGGCTCCGCCACTCATCTGTGGTCAGAAGGAGTTCGACGAGATGGAACAGATTCTGCGCAGCGTGTTGACCGAGGCGGGGAACCTGATCTGACCGAGACTGCTACCGACCGAGCTCGTTACCGACCGATGCGGTCGATGACGAGAGGGCTCGGCTCGACAGCCGTTGCACCGATTTCCCAGCTCCCGACGAGTGCTTGCTGCGCGTACTCGAAACGCTCGGGAGTGTCGGTGTACAGGGTTGCGAGCCGATCCCCGGCCCGCACCCGATCCCCCGGCTTGGCGTGCAGCCGCACACCGGCCGCGCTCTGCACCGGCTCACCCTGACGTTCTCGGCCTGCCCCCAGCCGCCACGCAGCGAGTCCGACGCCCATCGCGTCCAACCCGGTGACGACGCCGTCCTGCGTCGCGGTGAATTCCTGACTCTCCCGGGCGACGGGCAGCGCGGCGTCGGGATCGCCGCCCTGTGCCGCGATCATCGTCCGCCACCGGTCCATGGCGGACCCGTCGGCGAGCTTGTCGGCCGGATCGATGCCCTCGATCCCGGCCGCGGCGAGCATGGTGCGTGCCAGCGTGATCGTCAGCTCCACGATGTCGGCGGGGCCGCCTCCGGCGAGCACCTCGACCGACTCCTGCACTTCGAGCGCATTGCCTGCGGTGAGCCCGAGCGGGGTGTCCATCGCCGTCAGCACCGCCAGAGTGCGCACACCCGCATCGGTTCCGAGCTCGACCATCGCGGTCGCGAGTTCGCGCGCATCGTCGATGTTCTTCATGAACGCGCCGGCGCCGACCTTCACGTCCAACACGAGTGCGCCGGTGCCCTCGGCGATCTTCTTGCTCATGATCGAGCTGGCGATCAGCGGAATCGACTCGACGGTTCCGGTCACGTCGCGCAACGCGTAGAGCTTCTTGTCGGCAGGAGCCAGATCGGCACCGGCGGCGCAGACGACCGCACCCACCAACGGATCGGCCAGAATGCGCTGCATCTCCTCACCGCTGAGGTCGGCTCGCCACCCGGGGATGGACTCGAGCTTGTCGAGCGTTCCGCCGGTGTGCCCAAGGCCGCGCCCCGACAGTTGCGGCACCGCTGCCCCGCACGCAGCGACGAGGGGAGCCAACGGCAGCGTGATCTTGTCTCCGACACCGCCGGTCGAGTGCTTGTCGACGGTGGGCAGCGGCAGTGCCGAGAAATCCATGCGTGTGCCCGAGGCGATCATCGCGCCGGTCCACGTACTCAGTTCCCGACGGGACAATCCGCGCAACAGAATTGCCATCGCCAGTGCCGACATCTGTTCCGGCGCGACGGTTCCGCGAGTGAACTCGGCAATCACCCACTCGATCTGCTCGTCGTCGAGAACGCGACCGTCGCGCTTGGCGCTGATGATCGATACGGCGTCAGGCATGGTTGTTCACGCGTCCTTCGTCGAGGTTGTCGGGTCCGAATGCATCCGGAAGCAACTCTGCCAGTCGACGCGGTCCCGAGGTGGTGTCGACGAGCAGATCCGCGCCGCCGAATTCGTACAGCAACTGCCGGCATCGCCCGCACGGCATCAGGATCTCACGCCGAGAATCGCAGCAGGAGAAGGCCACGAGTCTGCCGCCGCCGCTCGAGTGCAGGTTCGAGACCAGCCCGCATTCGGCGCAGAGCCCCAAACCGTATGAGACATTTTCCACATTGCACCCGGTGACTATTCTGTTGTCGTCCACCAGAGCGGCCGCACCGACCGGAAAGTTCGAGTACGGGGCGTAGGCATGTCGCATTGCCTCATGAGCATTGTCGCGCAACGTATTCCAGTCGATTTCGTCCATGGTTACCCATCCAATCACGCCGTCTGAATTGATGCAGATATCTGCCCCGAACTTCGATCGGTAATTGGGAAGGCAAACCTAACACCGAATTTCGGCACCGTACGAACCTCGAGTCGAATTAGTTCCGTGTTTCGAATGGGTTTACAGTTTCGAGTAAGCGGCTAGTACAACCAGCACTAGGGCCGAATCGCGACAAATCGAGCCAGGACAAGACCGGCCACCGGGCTCGAAGCGTCCACCAACGACGTTGGAGGCATTGCACTCGATGAGTAGCACGACGGAAGTCGCTCCGGTCAAGGAGCGCAAGCGGTCTCTGTACCGCGGGGACCCGGGCATGTGGTCCTGGGTTCTGCACCGCATCACTGGCGTGTTGACGTTCTTCTTCTTGTTCGTCCACGTCCTCGACACGGCGATGGTTCGGGTCAACCCCGAAACGTACGACGCCATCATCGAGACCTACAAGACTCCGCTCGTCGGCCTGATGGAACTCGGCCTCGTTGCCGCAGTGCTGTATCACGCGCTGAACGGCATCCGGGTCATGCTGGTCGATTTCTGGTCCAAGGGACCGCAGTACCAGAAGCCGATGCTGTGGGTCATCGCAGTCGTCTGGCTCGTCGTCATGATCCCCGGCGCGGGACGAATCTTCTACAACATGTTCACGGCGGGTGGTCACTGATGTCGACGCAGGGTCCCGAGGCGAAGGTCCTCGGCACGAACTACGACCGTCCGGCCAGCTTGGCCAACCCCCGTTCACCGCGTCGGCAGAGCAAGGGCAACTTCGAGCTCTACGCGTGGCTGTTCATGCGCTTCTCGGGCCTGGCACTCGTCGTGCTGGTGCTGGGACACATGTTCATCATGCTGATGCTCGACGACGGTGTGCACCGCATCAACTTCGCCTTCGTGGCCGGTCGCTGGGCCAGCCCGTTCTGGCAGTTCTGGGACCTGACGATGCTGTGGCTCGCTCAGCTCCACGGCGGCAACGGCCTGCGCACGATCATCGCGGACTACTCCCGCAAGGATTCGACGCGATTCTGGCTGACCACGTTGCTGGTGCTGTCGATGATCCTGATCATGGGCGTCGGCACCTACGTCATCTTCACGTTCGATCCCAACATCTCGGCGAGCTAAGGACACTGACGCTTACATGCAGGAACATCGTTACGACGTACTGATCGTCGGCGCAGGCGGTGCCGGTATGCGTGCTGCGATCGAAGCCGGACCCCGCGCTCGCACCGCCGTACTGACCAAGCTCTACCCCACTCGTTCGCACACCGGTGCAGCCCAGGGCGGCATGTGCGCTGCTCTGGCGAACGTGGAGGAAGACAACTGGGAATGGCACACGTTCGACACCGTCAAGGGTGGCGACTACCTCGCCGACCAGGACGCCGTGGAGATCATGGCGAAGGAAGCAATCGACGCCGTTCTCGACCTCGAGAAGATGGGTCTTCCGTTCAACCGGACGCCCGAGGGCAAGATCGATCAGCGTCGCTTCGGCGGCCACACCCGCGACCACGGCAAGGCACCGGTTCGTCGTGCGTGCTACGCAGCCGACCGCACCGGCCACATGATTCTGCAGACGCTCTACCAGAACTGCGTCAAGCACGACGTCGAGTTCTACAACGAGTTCTATGCGCTGGATCTGTGCCTGACCGAAACCGACGACGGCCCCGTCGCAACCGGCATCATCGCCTACGAGCTCTCCACCGGTGAGCTGCACATCTTCCACGCGAAGTCGATCATCTTCGCCACGGGCGGTTCGGGCCGGATCTACAAGACCACGTCCAACGCCCACACCCTCACCGGTGACGGCATGAGCATCGTGTTCCGCAAGGGTCTTCCCTTGGAGGACATGGAGTTCCACCAGTTCCACCCGACAGGTCTCGCAGGCCTGGGCATCCTCATCTCCGAGGCAGTCCGCGGCGAGGGCGGCATCCTGCGCAACGAGTCGGGTGAGCGCTTCATGGAGCGCTACGCACCGACCATCAAGGACCTCGCGCCCCGCGACATCGTTGCTCGCTCGATGGTGCTCGAGGTACTCGAAGGACGCGGCGGTGGCCCCAACAAGGACTACGTCTACATCGACGTCACGCACATCCCCGAGGAAGTACTCGACGAGAAGCTCCCCGACATCATGGAGTTCTCGCGCACGTACCTCGGCGTCGACCCCGTCAAGGAGCCGGTGCCCGTTTACCCGACGTGCCACTACGTCATGGGTGGTATCCCCACCAAGATCCACGGTGAGGTTCTGCGCAACAACACCGACATCGTTCCCGGTCTGTACGCCGCCGGTGAATGCGCCTGCGTCTCCGTACACGGAGCCAACCGCCTCGGCACCAACTCGTTGCTCGACATCAACGTCTTCGGACGTCGTGCCGGCATCGCCGCGGCCGAGTACGCCAACTCGGTCGACTTCACCCCGCTCCCCGAGGAGCCGGCCAAGATGGTGCAGGACTGGCTCGAGCTGATCCTGTCGGACCACGGTCACGAGCGCGCAGCCGACATCCGTACCGAGATGCAGCAGTCCATGGACAACAACGCATCGGTGTTCCGCACCGAGGAGCGCCTGGAGACGGCACTCAAGGATGTCCGTGCCCTCAAGGAGCGGTACAACAAGATCACCGTCGAGGACAAGGGCAAGCGCTACAACAGCGACCTGCTCGAAGCCATCGAACTCGGCTTCCTGCTCGAGATGGCCGAGGTCACGGTCGTCGGAGCACTGAATCGCAAGGAATCGCGCGGCGGTCACGCCCGCGAGGACTACCCCGAGCGCAACGACGCCGAGTACATGAAGCACACCATGGCCTACAAAGAGGGCGAAGGTCTGCTCACCGAGATTCGCCTGGATTACAAGCCGGTAATCCAAACCCGCTACGAGCCGATGGAGCGGAAGTACTGATATGAGCGCACCTACCCTGGACAAGAAGTCCGAGTCCGATCTGCCACCCGTACCCGAAGGCGCGGTGATGGTGAACCTCAAGATCGCGCGCTTCAACCCCGAAAGCGGAGACGGACAGCGATGGGACACCTTCCAGGTGCCCACCCTGGAAACCGACCGTCTGCTCAACCTGCTGCTGTACGTCAAGGGCTACCTGGACGGCACACTGACGTTCCGGCGTTCGTGCGCACACGGTGTGTGCGGCAGCGATGCGATGCGCATCAACGGCGTCAACCGTCTCGCCTGCAAGGTGCTGATGCGCGACATGCTCCCCAAGGACTCGTCGAAGACGCTCAACATCACCATCGAGCCCATCAAGGGCTTGCCGGTGGAGAAGGACCTCATCGTCGACATGGAGCCCTTCTTCGACGCGTTCCGCGCCGTGAAGCCGTTCCTGATGACGACCGGTAACGAGCCGACTCGTGAGCGGATCCAGTCCGCCGCAGACCGCGCCCGGTTCGACGACACCACCAAGTGCATCCTGTGCGCGTGCTGCACGACCTCGTGCCCCGTGTTCTGGAGCGACGGCAGCTACTTCGGCCCCGCCGCGATCGTCAATGCACACCGGTTCATCTTCGACAGCCGTGACGAGGGTGCAACCGAACGTCTGGACATCCTCAACGACGTCGAGGGTGTGTGGCGTTGCCGCACCACCTTCAACTGCACCGACGCATGCCCCCGCGGCATCCAGGTGACCAAGGCGATTCAGGAAGTCAAGCGCGCGTTGCTCTTCGCTCGCTAGCAGTCACATCGACCGACGGCAAGCGCCCCTTCGCACATGCGAAGGGGCGCTTGCCGTTTCCAGGGTCAGACGAACGCGCTGAAGCCCGTCACACCACGGCCGACGATCAGGTTGTTGATCTGCGCTGTGCCCTCGTAGGAGTACAGCGCCTCGGCATCGGCGAAGAACCTGATGACGTCATGCTCGATCAGAATTCCGTTGCCGCCCATGATCTCTCGGGCCCAACTCACCACTTCGCGCAGCCGCGTCGTACAGAACGTCTTCGCGAGCGCTGCATGCTCGTCGTAGTGGACGCCGTTGTCCTGCAGCTGCGAAACACGAATTGCCATACCGAGCGAGGCGGTGATGTTGGCGGTCATCCGTGCAATGAGATCGGCGATCAGCTGAAACGAGGCGATCGGAGAACCGAACTGCTCGCGTTCACGCGCATACGCGACAGCCCGCTCGTATGCACCCATCATGACGCCCACCGCCTGGAACGCCACTCCCCCACGGGTCAAGCGGAGCACCTTCGCGGTATCGGCGAAGGAGTTGGCCTCGGCGAGCTTGTTGGCGACCGGAACTCGGCAGTTCTCGAGATATACGTCCGCGTTCTCCACCGCGCGGAGCGAGTACTTGCCCTCGATCTTCTCGGCCCGGAATCCCTCGAAGTGCTTTTCGACCACAAAGCCCTTGACCTCGCCGTCGGCCTCGTCCTTGGCGAAGACGATGGTCAGGTCTGCGAAGGTGGCGTTGCCGATCCAGCGCTTACTACCGTTGAGGACCCAGTGATCGCCTTCGAGGCGGGCTGTCGTTTCCAGCCCGCCCGCGACGTCGGATCCGCCGTGCGGCTCGGACAGGCCGAAGGCACCGATGGTCTCCATCCGGCGCATGGCGGGCAACCACCGCGCGCGCTGCTCCTCGGAGCCGAGAATCGAGACACTGCTCATCGCCAGCGAACTGTGCACGCTGAACATCGTTCCCGTGGACGGATCGATTCGTGCGAACTCCATCTCCAGCCATCCCGTGAGCAGCTTGCGCGAGGCCTTTCGATCGTCGAACTCGTAACCGAGACCGGCGATCTCGAGCTCGGCGATCAGCGGCAACAGATGTACCGGCGAGCTCGCCTTCTCCCAGAATTCGTTCGCCCTCGGCGCGACCTCCTCCTGCAGGAACCGACGGGCGCGCAGTACCACCTCGATCTCGTTGTCGTCGAGCATCCCCTGATATCCGTAGAAATCGGACTCGAGAAAATCGGTCGACAGTGGTCCGAGGGGCTCGTGCTCACTCATGTTCGGCTCCTTCGTCTGGTGCCTCCGTCGGGCACCGCTACCGATCTTCTACCCGCCACACCCGCTTCTCACTCATGCGAAGCAGCGGTCAGAGGTCAGCGGCGCAGTTCGTCGGTGAGGGTCGCCAGTTCGTCGCCGCCCGCCATTTCCCTGGTGAGGTCGTCGAGCGAGATGTCGTCGTAAGCACAGTCGAGCGTCTGGCGACCACGGTTGAGCAGAACGAAATGATTTCCGACCAGGTACGCGTGGTGTGGATTGTGGGTGATGAACACGACGCCGAAGCCTTGCTCTCGGGCCGCAGAGACGTAACGCAGAACCATGCCCGACTGCTTGACGCCCAGCGCGGCCGTCGGCTCGTCGAGGATGAGCACACGCGCACCGAAGAAGATGGCGCGGGCGATGGCCACGCACTGTCGCTGTCCACCGGAGAGAGAGCCGATCGGAGCATCGACGTCGGGCAGATCGATGCCGATCTTGCGAAGTTCCTCGATGGTCGTCGCGCGCATTGCGTGGATGTCGAGCGATTTCAGGACCTTGCCACGACGCAACTCCTGACCGAGAAAGAAGTTGCGCCACACCGGCATCAGGGATACCACCGCGAGGTCCTGATAGACGGTGGCAATCCCCTTGTCCAGGGCGTCTTTCGGCGATCCGAAGGTCGCTGGTTCGCCGTCGACGAGCAACTGACCCTCGGACTGCTGATGTAGGCCGGCCATGATCTTGATCAAGGTGGACTTGCCTGCACCGTTGTCGCCCAGAACGCACGTGACCTCACCGGCACCGACACGCATATCGATTCCCTGCAGCGCAGTGACGTTGCCGTAACTCTTGCCCACGTTCCGAAGTTCGATGAGGGGCGTGTTCGCGGAGGAAGTCATCGATTACCTTTTTGCCGCGAAGTTGCGGAATGAGTTGTTGGCGATCACGGCGAACAGCAGCATCGCGCCGAGAAAGAACTTGAACCAGTCGGGGTTCCACCCGGCATAGACGATGCCCTGATTGGTCATGCCGAAGATGAATGCGCCGATGAATGCGCCGACGGCTGTCCCGTATCCGCCCGTGAGCAAGCACCCGCCGATGACGGCGGCGATGATGTACAGGAACTCGTTGCCGACGCCCTGGCCGGACTGCACGGTGTCGAAGGCGAACAGCAGATGCATGCCGACGAACCAGGCGCAGAAGCCGACGAACATGAACAAGCCGATCTTGACCCTCGTGACCGGCACCCCGACGGCTCGCGCCGATTCCTGATTGCCGCCGACGGCGAAAATCCAGTTGCCGGTACGAGTTCTCATCAACACCCAGGTTGCCGCCAGCGTCAACACGATCCACCACACGACGGTGATTCGGATCGACACTCCGAATACCGAGAACGAAGACGAGAACACAGCTTTGGCCGAATCGAATCCCTCCATATCCGAGATCGACGGGGTGGCAACCTGACCGGTGACGAGTTTGGTGACGGCGAGATTGATGCCGGTGAGCATCAAGAACGACGCCAGCGTGATCAGGAACGACGGGATTTTGGTCCGCATCACCAGATAGCCGTTGAACACGCCGACCGACAGCGCCAAGAGCAGTGCCAACGCAGAGCCGGCCCACACGTTCAGATGCAGGTTGTAGGCCAACATCGACGCCATGATGGACGAGAAGGTCACTGCAACACCGGTGGAGAGGTCGAACTCGCCGCCGATCATCAACAACGACACCCCGATCGCCATGATGCCGATGGTCGAAGACGCATACAGCACGGTCGCGAGAGCCTCGGGCGATCGAAACGGTGGTGCCACGATGCAGAAGAAGACGAAGATGGCGACCGCGCCGAACAGGGCGCCGACCTCCGGACGGATCAGCAAGCGCTGCAACGGCTTTTGCTTCGTAACGCGCTCGTCCGTGATCACGGTGTGTTTCGACAGAGCCGGATCGGCCTGTGTGGGCATGATGTTCCTTCCGCGCCGAGGCGATGCACTCAGCGTGTGCCGTTACGGGCGTACTCGGCGACCGCGTCGATGTTGGTCGAATCGATGAACGCGGGTCCGGTCAGCACCGGGGTGCCGCCGCCGATCGTGTTGCCGTTGTTGAGGTAGAGCCACAGCGAGTCGATCGCCAGGTAGCCCTGCAGGTACGGCTGCTGATCGATCGCCCACGCCACATCGCCGGACTCGATCGCATCGACCAAGGCGGCATTGGTGTCGAACGTGACAACCGTGGCATCGCTGCCCGCGTTGACCGTGGACTGCACAGCTGTCAATGCGATCGGAGCGGCGAGGGCGATGATGTGATCGATCGTCGGATCCTGCTGCAGCTTGGCCGTGATGGTCGACTCCACGGACGGCATGTCCTTGCTGTTGACGTTCAGGATCTCGGTGGTGCCTCCGGTGAAGCCCTGCCTGACGCCAGCACAGCGAGCCTCGAGCGACACTGCACCCTGCTCCTGGATGATGCACAGTGTCTTTCGAGCACCGTCGGTGGTGAGACGCGCTCCTGCCGCCTGGCCGGCAATGGTCTCGTCCTGACCGAAGTACTGGCCGACTCCCATGTCCTTCCAGGAGTCGTAGCCGGAATTGAACGCGACCACGGGAATGCCCGCGGCAGTGGCCGTCTCGACGGCGGGGGCCATCGCGTCGGGCTTGGCCAGCGTGACCGCGATGCCGTCGACCTTGGAATCGATTGCACTCTGGACGAGGTTGGCCTGATTGGGCGCTTCGGGATCTGCGGAGTAGCGCAGCTCGATGTTGTCCTTCGCTGCCGCGGCTTCGGCACCCTTGCGCACCAGATCCCAGAAGGTGTCGCCGGGAACCTCGTGCGTGATCATCGCTATCGTCGCCGCCGGCGTGTCGGCTACGCCCGCATTGTTTCCGTCGTCGGACGATCGAGGAGCACCGCCGGTGCTCGAACAGGCCGCGAGGGTCAGTGCGGCGGTGATAGCCAGTGCAACCGCGCTCGGCCTGCGGCCCGGCCGCTTCCGAATCGGTCCGGGCTCACCGGTGAGCCTCTGTCGAAACGTCATTGCAATTCCTCTCGGACGACCGAACGATCCTGACACGGCCGGTCCGGTCGCTGCCTGGAAAGACGAAATATACGGAGCACGCAGTTGTGCTCGATTGTCGGAACGGGCATCGGCGGTGCCCGCATCATCGTCTCACCTGCCTCACTCGACCGGTCCGTCCCGGTCCCACGACGCCCCTGCGAACCCCATCGGGTAGGTCACGGCCGTCCAGTGCGAGTCGCCGCCTCGGCGGGCCCTCGAGCGCCTATGGTGATTCGCGATGAAAAGGATCAGAAGTTTTGCGGCTGTGTGTGCTGTATCGATTGCGCTCGTCGGAATCGGTGCCGGACCTGCCATGGCACAGCCGGCCGCCGAACCGCCGGTTCCGACGACGACACCGCCGTTCACGACGCCGGACACAGACAGCTGCCCGTACGCCGCGTCACCTCCCCCGGCGATCGACCTGTCCGAGGTACCGGCCCCTGGAAGTACTGCACCGCAACCACTTCCGATCCCTGCCGACGCCGTCGGCGGCGATCGACTCGCCGAGTGCGGCGTGATATTGCCGGATGGCGCTCCCCCGGTACCTGCGGATATTTCGGCCACCGGGTTCGTGGTGGCGGACATGGACTCGGGGGCGGTTCTCGCAGCCAAGGATCCACACGGACGGTACCGACCGGCCAGCACGATCAAGACCCTGCTGGCCCTCGTCGCACTGGACGAGCTGAATCCGAACACACAGATCACCGCAACCGCCGAGGATGCCGAAGCCGAGGGCAGTGCAGTCGGCATCGGCAAGAACGGCGTCTACACCAATCTGCAATTGATGCAGGGGTTGGTTATGGCATCGGGAAACGATGCGGCGCACGCGTTGTCGACTCAACTGGGCGGGGATGCCGCCACTGTGGACAAGATGAATGCCAAGGCGGCAGAACTGGGCGCACTCGACACACGCACGGCCACGCCGTCGGGTCTCGATGGGCCCGGGATGGCGAGTTCCGCCTACGATCTTGCTCTGATCTTCCGCGAGGCGATGCGCAATCCGACGTTCGCCCAACTGATTTCGACTGAGACCGTGCAGTTTCCGGGCTACCCGAAAGATCCTGCGATCCCAGAAGATCAGGACAGACCCGGTTTCGCACTCTCCAACGACAACCAGCTGCTCTACAACTACGAGGGTGCCCTCGGAGGAAAAACCGGATACACCGACGACGCCCGCCAGACCTTCGTCGCCGGGGCCGAACGCAATGGCCGACGGCTCGTCGTGACGATCATGAAGGGCGATGTGCTGCCGATACGTCCGTGGGAGCAGGCGGCGCGGCTGCTGGACTACGGGTTCGCCATGGATCCGAACGACACCGTCGGTAATCTCGTCGAACCGCAGTCGACGGCGGCGGTGACGAGTACACGAGCGAGCGAGGCCACGCCGACTCTTGCCCAGCCACCCGCGACTGCATCGGGGTCTGGCTCCCGCCAGTCCGAGATGCAGGCCCAGGGCGACACCGTTGTCCGTATCTCGATCGGTGTCATCGGTGCGATCGTGGTGATCGGGCTGCTGTGGGGCGCGCGCAGACTTTCCCGCAACCGCTGATCAGACCTTCGGTCGTGCGCCGTCGCGAGGCATTCAGCGGCGCCGGTTACGCAGTCCCGCGACTCCGACCGCGGCGAGTACACCCGCACCCACCAGCGCCAACCCACCGGTCACGCCAGGACCTTCACTGACCTCGACCCTCGTGTTGATCACCGCCGGTTCCGGTGCCGGAACGTGGGCTTCGGCGAGGCTTTCACGAGTCGTGGCAGCGAACGATGTGGAGAACAGCACCAGCCGTGAAGTCGTGAACACGAACACCAACAGACCGATGATGGGTCCGAAGACGACGCCTGCAGGACCGCTGGTCACCGACGCCAGATAGAGGGCACCGAGCTGCTTGAAGATCTCGAACCCGATTGCGGCCAGCAGAGCACCCTTGGCTGCGCTACGCCACGACACCGGTTCGCGCGGCAGGCGCGAGATCACCCAAGTGAACAGGGCCCAGGTGCCCGCCAGCGCGAGGAGCACCGAGAATATTCGCAGTGCAATGCCCACTCCCGGTACGGAGTCGAGATTCGCCCATTCGAGGATGCTGCGCATGACGCCGCCGCCGGCCAGAGCCGAGAGGGCGAGCGAAAGAACCAATGCGGTCCCGAGCCCCAGCAACGCAGCGAAGTCCTTGGCCTTGGTCGCCAGAAAGCCACCCTGCTCGTGCTGGCTCTCCCACATGGCGGTCAGCGCTTCACGAAGGTTGGCGATCCACCCGAGACCGGCGTACAACGCGCCGAGCAAACCGATGATGCCGACACTCGTGCGCGATTCGATGGCCGTATCGATCAGAGAACTGATCGTTTCGCCGAAGCTCCCCGGCACGTTCTCCGCGATCTGCGACTGAATCTCGGCAAGCCACTCGGGCTGGTTCACGAGCACGAAGCCGGCGACCGCAAACGCGACCATCAGCAGCGGAAACAACGCCAGCACACTGAAATACGTCATACCGGCCGCGTAGTAGTCACCCTTCTGACCTTGATAACGCTGCGCCGCAACGACGGTGTGATCGAGCCAGGGCCACCGGGCGCGCCGGTCGTCGAGCATGGCCTTGAAGTCGGGCATCGCGCTCACCTTCTCGCTGTCGTCGGCCGCTGTCGGATGGTGTTGCCGCATCGCTGCGCAACGAAACCCGGTGTGTCGTAAATGCTATGCGCCGGGAGGCAGGAAACCCACCCGGTCGTACACCTGAGCGAGCGTTCGACTCGCCACTTCTCTGGCTCGATCCGCCCCAGCCGCGAGAATGCGATCGAGTTCGGCGACGTCGGCCATGAACCCGTCCATCCGCTCACGCAACGGAACGACGAACTCGGTCAGTACCTCGGCGGTATCGGACTTGAGGTCTCCGTATCCCTTGCCCGCGTATCCGGCCACGAGATCCTCGATGCTGGTACCCGAGAGAGCAGACTGGATGACCAGCAGATTACTGACCCCGGCCTTGTTCTCCGTATCGAACACGATGTCGCGTTCGTTGTCGGTCACCGCCGAGCGAATCTTCTTCGCAGACACCTTCGGATCGTCGAGGATGTTAACGATGCCCGCCGGATTCGACGAGGACTTGCTCATCTTCGCGGTGGGATCCTGCAGGTCGAATATCTTCGCGGTGCCCTTGATGATGTGTGCGTCGGGAACGACGAATGTCTTCTTGAACCTCGTGTTGAAGCGCTGCGCCAGATCACGAGTCAACTCGAGATGTTGACGCTGATCCTCGCCTACCGGAACCAGATTCGGACGGTAGAGCAGGATGTCGGCGGCTTGCAGAATCGGGTAGGTGAACAGACCGACGCTGGTGTGATCGCGACCCTGCTTGGCAGACTTGTCCTTGAACTGCGTCATCCGCGCCGCTTCACCGAACCCGGTGATGCAATTGAGGACCCACGCCAACTGCGCGTGCTCGGGCACCTGACTTTGTACGAACAGCGTCGACTTCTCCGGATCAATGCCCACCGCGAGCAACTGCGCCGCAGCCACTCTGGTGCGACGACGCAACTCCTTGGGATCCTGCGGGACAGTGATGGCATGCAGGTCCGGGATGAAGTAGAACGCGTCGAACTCGTCCTGCAACTCCACCCAGTTCCGCACCGCACCCAGGTAATTGCCGAGATGGAACGAATCGGCCGTCGGTTGGATGCCGGAGAGCACCCGCCGACGCGGACCCTGCGGAGTGTCGATGGAGTCGGGAGAAGACATGGTGCAATCTTTTCACGAACCGATCGACACCTGGGTCTCGCCTAGCGGTAGCGCACTGTCACCGGTGCGTGATCCGACCATCGCTGGTCGTAGGCCTCGGCGCGCTCGGTGATCGCTTCCTTGGCACGCTCGGCCAGATCACTCGTGGCCAATTGGTAGTCGATGCGCCAACCGGCGTCGTTGTCGAACGCCTTCCCGCGATACGACCACCAGCTGTACGGACCCTCGACCTCCGGGTGCAACGCCCGGACGACATCGGTCCACGGTGCCTTCTCGGCGAGCAACCGCGACACCCACTCACGTTCCTCCGGCAAGAACCCCGAGTTCTTGCGGTTCGTCTTCCACGCCTTCAAGTCGGCCTCGGTATGGGCGATGTTCCAGTCGCCGCACACGACCACGTCCCGGTCGGCGGTCTTCGCTGCCTTGGCCGACTTGCTCAGGTACTTCGCGAACGCGGCCATGAAGCGTTCCTTCTCGTCCTGGCGGTCGGTACCCACCTCGCCCGACGGCAGGTACAGGCTCGCCACGGTGACATCTCCGAAATCGCCTTCGATGTAACGACCGGCGTCGGCGAACTCGGCAGCGCCGATGCCGGTGCGAATCGCGTCGGGCGCTGCCTTGGACAGCAACGCCACGCCGTTGCGTCCCTTCGCCGACGGTTCGGCCGACGCAAGGTGCCACCCCGCATCGAGAGCCGGAGCCAGCGCCTTGGTCAGTTCCCCGTCGTTGGCCCGAGTCTCCTGCAGGCAGATGACGTCGGCATCGGTGGCCTCCAACCACGGCAGCATGCCCTTGCGAACAGCAGCGCGTATTCCGTTGACGTTGACTGTGGAAATTGTGATCGGCACGCCGACGACGGTAGCGGAGACCACCGACAGACTGCAGGTCGCCTTCTGTCGGCGGCACTGGCCCGTTACCGACGCCTGGGCTTGGCCCCGGGCTTCGGAGCGGTGACCACCGATGTCACCTCCGGCACCACTGTCGGTTCACGGTCGATCCGCCGGTAGACGACGTGCTGTTGGGCATACGTCCAGATGTTGTTGCTGACCCAGTACAGCAGCACCGCGACCGGCAACACCGGGCCGCCGACGAGCACACCGGCCGGGAACACCCAGAGCGTGAGCTTGTTCATGATCGCCGTCTGCGGATTGGCAGCTGCCGCTGCATCCTGGCGGGCAATCGATGCCCGGGAGTTCAGGTGGGTGGCAACCGCGGCGACGATCATCAACGGGACCGCAACGAACGCGATGCTCCAGATCGACGGCACTCCCCCGAACGGACCGAACGCTTCGAGCACGTCCCGAGAGCTGTTGATGGCAGCGGAGATCGGCGCACCGAAGAGCCGTGCGTCGAGAAAGGACTGCACATCGGCGGCACTGAAGACGTAGTTCGCGGTGTTCGCATTCTCCTGCGCCGACATACCGAGGTGCCCGAATCCGGTACCGGTTCGGTTGAACGAGCGCAGCACGTGGAGCAAACCGATGAAGACTGGGCCCTGCGCAAGCAGAGGCAGACATCCCATCAAGGGATTGAATCCGTGTTCCTGCTGCAGCTTCCGCGTTTCGGTGGCCAGTCGAGCCCGGTCCCCGGAGTGCTTCTTCCGGATGGCCTCGAGCTGGGGCTTCAGCTGCTTCATGAGGAGCTGGGAACGAATTTGGCTGACGAACGGCTTGATCAACACCGCTCGCAGAGTGAAGACGAGAAAGATCACCGCCAATGCCCAGGCGAAGCCGTTGTCGGGTCCGAGGACGAAGCCGAAGACTCGGTGCCAGAACCAGAGGACTGCGGAGACGGGATAGTAGACGAAATCGAGCATGGTGGAGCACCTCACTGTGAGAGAAAGTCGGTCGGAAGGCGTCTCGACCGGATCTCGCAGTGACTCAGCAGAATACGAGCCACCGGTCCGGTCGAAAGACCGAACCGGGCGCTCTCGGCATGGGGCGGCCGGGAGTATCGGGGTGCTCCTGCCTACGGAAGGATCCTCGAAGACGTCGGCCGTCCGCAGCTCCGGCGCACGTCGACCGTGGTGCGACCACCCCAGGATCGACCGGCGCGCCGAATGTCAGCAGCGATGCGGCCACCAACGCACCGAACATCGCGATCTGGGCGGCGGGTTGCGCATCGACAACGGTGAAGACGACGAGCAAGACGGAGAGGATGCCGACGAGTGTGATTGCGTGGCGTCGAACAGCCAGGCGACATGCGTGTGATCGAAATCCGAGCATCTTCGGTTCCTTGTGACAGCCTCGCGGACAATGGATTGCGAAGGCGTGGGGGAACTTTCGAGCTACAGTGCCCCCACCGGAGCACCGGGTGCTCGTGGCTGTGGACGGCCCGGGGCATCCGGGCGGTGTTGACGTCGGAACGCACCTCGTAGGTGACGTTCCTCGGCAGTGGGTCCGACGTTCGGCAGCCGGCGTAGGAGCGTCAGTACATCGACACGGTGCGCGAGCACCATCAAGACCGCCAGTGCGGCAACGAGAACGAGTGCAACGTCCGCTGTTCCGGCCGGCGTCGTCAGCAGCAGCGACAGAAGAAGCAGCGAGGTGACGACGAAGTTCTGGTATCCCATCCCCCACCTCCCTGGTGTGCCGCTGATCCGAGTCGTTGCTCAGGGTACAGATACCGACGGGTCTGTGCACTGTTGCCATGTGTTGCCCACTCGCGCCAGGCCGCGGCCGTGCACACACGCTCGCGTGAAATCAGGCAATCGATCGAGCTCCGCGTCGGCGTCGGACGACAACCCACTCAGGTAGCCGACATCGATACGCCCGGTCTGCTCGAATCGCTCCACGTTGTGACGCGCGATGTACGCATCGGGATTCAGGGCCGCCAATGCGAGCACGGTGAGTACCGCCCCGGCGCCCACTGCTCGTGGAATCCAGCGACCCGACATCCGCACACCAGCGGCGAGCAGGAGCACGAACACCGATCCCAGCCACCACTCGACAGCCGTGACGAACAACCTCAGAGTGGTGTACCCGTACTGCTCCTCGTACAACGACATTCGATGCAGGGCCGACGCCACGATCACCATCGACAAGACACAGAGCGCGCCCAACAGGGCACGCAACGCAATACGGTCGCGTCGGGCGATGCGCTCGGCCTTGGTCACGGTGACCGCGATGACGAGCAAAGTCAGCACCGTCACCGCGAGCAACTGCCAGAAGCCCTGCCGCGCGTACTCGGCGTTGGTCAGACCCTCGGTGGTCAGAACGTGCCCCTGGCCGCCGAACAGCGTCGGCACCTGGAATCCGACGAACACGACGAACAGCGCGACCACCGCCCCCAGGGGAACCATCCACTCCCACAACTGCAGTGTTCGACGCGGCGACGGTGCGAGGCGATCGAACCGAGGCGGGTGCAGTGCAACGTACGACACGGCCAGCGCACCCGCTGCGGTGAGCAGGAAAACGAGGGTGCGTCCGACGATCGATGCGGCGTCGAACTCGGGCGTCACCGCGCCCAGTGCATCCGCGAACCGCTTGTCGGCCGCACCGAACAACGCCGCGAACACGACGCAGAGCGCAACGGTCACGACGGCCACCATGCCGATCCGCACCGGCCGCGGCCCCTCCAGGTCGATCGAACCGGCTCCGCGTCGGGTCCACCGAGCCACGCGCACCGGCAGAAACAACGGCAGGAGAGCGCCGAGTGCGATTCCCGTCCACGTCCAGGCACGGGAGAGCACCACCACTGCGACCACGATGGCAAGCGTCGTCGACATCGTCACGATCCACTCGGCCGCTCGCAGTGCAGACACACTCGCCAGTGCCAGCACTCCTGCCACGCCGGCCCATTCCCACCGCGATAGCCTGCCGCTGCGTGCTGCGAGTACAACGACCACGAAGGTCACGGCAGCGATCAGCACACCGAACGTGTTGTCCACCAACGTCACTGCACCGATCAGTCCAGCAAGAGCCGACCCGATGAGCGCCGCACGAGGGGGCTGCGAATACCGCAGCACCGGCCAGGTGCGCGGCCCCCAGGGAAAGCGCCCGTGCTTCGTTCTCGGATGAATCGGAATGTCGATCGTGCTCATGGCTCGTCCCTTTTTCTGTGTTTCGGGCATGGAAGGTCGGCGGCTGTAGTCCGGAGACGAGCAGTCGCGGTTCGGATGGATCGAGAAAGTCAGTGCTCGGGGATGGCCACTCTGATGTGGCAGCCGAATTCGCGGTCGAGAACTTCGATGGTTCCACCGTGCAGTTCGGTGGCCCAGCGGGCGATGCCGAGGCCGAGACCTGTTCCGCCGTCGGTGGATCCGCCGCGAGTGAATCGATCGAACACCGCGTGGCGATCGGCGAGCGCAATACCTGGGCCCTGGTCGATGACGTCGAATGCATACGCTCCGACGATTCGATGGGCCCGCAGCGTCACGGTGCTCGAAGAGGGCGAATGCCGCACGGCGTTGTCGACGAGGTTGGTGATCACCTGGGTCATGCGAGATCGGTCGGCCACGACGGTCGAATCGGCGGGCGAGACGACGATCGACACTCGTTCACGGTGAACGGAGGTCGCATCCTCGAGGAATTGCCGCACCGCGAACTCCTCCGGGGCAATGGTGAGAACACCTCCCTCCACCCGCGACAGGTCGAGCAGTTCACTGACCAGATCGCCGAGTCTCTCGGTCTGGCTCAGCGCCACCGACAGTGTTGCGGGATTCGCGTCGGTCACCCCGTCGACCATGTTCTCGAGCACGGCTTGCAGGGCAGCGATGGGCGTCTTCAACTCGTGCGAGACGTTGCCGATCAGTTCACGGCGATACTTCTCTGCGGCTTTCAGATCGTCTGCCATGGTGTTGAATGCGGTGGCGAGCTCTCCCACCTCGTCCCGCGAGGTGGCCCGCACGCGTTTCGAGTAGTCGCCACGCGCCATCGCCTTGGCCGCCGAGGTCATCTCGCGCAGCGGCGACGTCATTCCGTGAGCGACGAATTGTGTTGCGGCCAAGGAGACCACGAGCGCCGCGAGCAGTGTGTAGCGAAATTGCCAGCCCGCCCCGATCCAGAAGACGACACTGGCCAACACCAACACAGTGCCCACGACGAACGAGACCTTGAGCTTGAACGAGCGCAAGGGATCAAGCGGGCGCGGCAGCATGCGCGTCATCGCGGCGACTCCACGGCATACCCGACGCCGTGCACCGTTCGAATGAGATCGCCACCGAGTTTGCGGCGCAATGCTTTCACATGAGAGTCGACGGTTCGGCTGCTCGCGGAATCGTCCCAGCCCCACAATTGCGACAGCAGGGTCTCTCGAGAGACCGCGGTACGAGGACGAGCAGCGAGATAAGCCAGGATGTCGAATTCCGTTCTGGTCAAATGGATGTCGCCGGATTCGTTGGACACGCGTCGTTCACGGTGATCGATCTGCAGGTCGCCGATGCGGACGGAGTGGGTCTCGGCGGTCGCCGATCGCTCGGCGCGGCGAATCAGCGCGTGCACGCGAGCGACCAACTCTCGCATGCTGAACGGCTTGCCCAGATAGTCGTCCGCGCCGACGCCCAGGCCGACGAGCATGTCGGTCTCGTCGGACTTGGCCGTCAGCATCAACACCGGCACCGGCCGTGACGCTTGAATGCGGCGGCACACCTCGAGCCCGTCGAAACCGGGCAGCATCAGGTCGAGAACCACGAGGTCGGGATCGAATCGCGCACAGGCCTCGACAGCGGCGGGGCCATCGGCTGCGGTGACGACCTGGTACCCCTCGCCGCGGAGTCGCGCCGCCACGGCCTCGGAGATCGTGGGCTCGTCGTCCACGACGAGAACTGTGCGGCTCATGAGAACTGACCCTAGAGGGCGCAGATGGAGGAGTCCGTCGGGAAATGTGGAGGTTCGGTGAAGGTTCGAGCCGGACCGTCGGGTCGATCCCGAACTCGGCCGCAACTCCGATTTAGGGTCGGCTATCCTTCCGTTTGTTAGCCAACCCTTCCGAAAGGCGTCTCGATGCACTTCCGACCACTACGTACGACTCTTGCGGTGTGTGCGATAGCGCTGACCACCGCAGGATTGCTCAGTGCTTGCTCGAACTCGAGTGACGAGGCGTCGCCTGCCGGAGGGACGGACACGGGCTCCTCGTCCAACTCGTCCGCATTTCCGGTCACGATCGAGCACGCGTTCGGTGAGACCGTCGTTCCCGAGGAACCCACTCGCATCGTCGTGGCGGGGTACACCGAGCAGGACACCGTGCTGGCGCTCGGCGTCATACCCGTCGGCGTCACGGAGTGGTACGGCGATCAGCCGTACGCAACCTGGCCCTGGGCGCAGGCAGCGCTCGGCGACGCGCAACCAGAAGTGCTCTCGAACGACGATGGATTCGAGACGGAGAAGATTGCCGCACTCGAACCCGATCTGATCATCGCCACCAATGCCGGCCTGACGGCGGACAACTACGACACGCTCAGCGACATCGCACCGACGCTCGCGCAGTCCGACGCGTCGACCGCGTACTTCGAGCCCTGGGACGTCCAGGCCGAGAAAATCGGACGCGCATTGGGCCAGAAGACCGAGGTCGATGCGTTGATCGACGGAGTGAACCAGAAGTTCGCGGACGCCGCTGCCGCACACCCGGAGTTCGCCGGCAAGAAGGCGATCTTCCTGCAGAACGCGTTCTACGAGGGCAAGGCGATTGCGTACCAGGACGGACTGAGCACAGACTTTTTGACCAAGCTCGGCTTCGCGATCCCCGACGACATCGACGCGTACGTTCCGGCCGACGGTAGCGCTCAGGCCAGTATTCCGCTGGAGAACCTGTCTGTACTCAACGTCGCCGACGTGTTGATCTGGGGAACCGAAGGACCCGGCGACCGCGCCCAGTTGGAGAAAGAAGCGGTGTACAACGCACTGGAGCCGGTGCAGGACGGCAACCTGGTCTTCACCGACGGGGTGACGGCCGGTGCGATCTACTTCACCAGCGTGCTGAGCCTGCCGTACGTCATCGACAAGCTGACCCCAGCGCTGACCGAAGCACTCGGCGGAACGGCAGCGACGATCACCAGCTGACAGGTGCTGGTCGCCTACTGTGCGGCCGCGCGCTTGTCCATCCACATGGCGGTGGCCAGCACACCGAGACCGGCCACCGCCAGGCCGGAGCCGACAGCGGCGGGTGCCGTGTAGCCGAAGCCGGCGGCGATCACGGCACCACCGACTGCCGCACCGATGGCATTGGCCAGGTTGAATGCGGCGTGGTTCAGCGATGCGGCCAGCGTCTGGGCGTCCTCGGCCACGTCCATCAACCTCGTCTGCAGACCGGGAACCACCGAGGAGCCGGATGCGCCGATCAGAAACACCAGTAGCAGAGCAGTGATCGGATTGTGTGCCGCTGCCACGAACAGCGCCAGGAACACTGCAGTCGCGGCCAGCCCGACGAAGGTGCCCTTGAGCTGGTACCGGTCTGCCAACCAGCCACCGGCGTAGTTGCCGGCGACCATTCCGAGTCCGTAGATCATCAGGGCGACCGGAACGAGCGCGCGAGCGAGACCGGCGACATCGGTCAACGTCGACGCGATGTAGGTGTACACCGCGAACATGCCACCGAATCCGACGATGCCCACGAACAGGGTCATCCACACCTGGCTGCGGCGCAGTGCACCGAGCTCGGTGATGGGGCTGGTGGTCGGCATGGCGTCGAGTCGCGGCATCCACACAGCGAGCGCGGCGACGGTGAGGGCACCGATGACCGCCACGAGAGCGAACGCACTGCGCCAACCCAGCGCCTGCCCGATCCAGGTTGCCACCGGTACGCCGACGACGTTGGCGACCGAGAGACCCATCATCACCATCGCGACGGCCTTGGCTCGTTTACCTGGTTCGGCGAGATGGGCAGCCACCAGGGCGGCCACTCCGAAGTACGCACCGTGCGGCAGGCCCGCGACGAATCGCGAGGCGACGAGCTCGTTGAAACTGGGTGCGAACACCGTTCCGAGGTTGCCCAGAGTGAAGGCGACCATCAACACCAGCAGCAACATCCGCCGAGGAACGCGCGCGGCCAGGGCAGCGATGGTGGGCGCACCGACCACCACGCCGAGCGCGTAGGCAGAGATCATGTGGCCCGCGGAGGGCTCGGAGATCCCCATCGTGGTGGCGATGTCCGGCAGCAATCCCATCGACGCGAATTCCGTGGTGCCGATGCCGAAGCCGCCGATGGACAGGGCCAACATGGCGAGCCTGCGACGGGTCGAGTGCGGTCGATGACTGACACTCAGACCACTCGAGACCTTGCCGCGCACAGCGCTGACTCGGGAAAGAGCGGAATCGGTGACAGTCACAGCGGTACTACCTTCGTTTCGATCGGGGAATCGAGCAACAGGAACGGCGGCCGGCCGAATCGATTCAGCAGAGCGCAACCGAGTAAGAGAACAGCCAACCCGACCATTGTCTTCCCTCGGGCAACCTGTTTTCGAGTCGCAGCGCGGTGATTGTCCTCACCCGAGCATCTGCTCGAGTCCCACCGGCCGCCGCACCGAGCCCTTGTTCCTGTGACACGTCCGCACCCGCTAAGATCTTCGCCAGGTCATGAGTGCCAGCATCGAGCCCCGGCTTGCTGGCCGGCAACCCTCCAACCGCGGTGGGGTGCCCCGGGTGAACGACCGGGCCGATTCGGCACGCCGAGTGCCGAATCGACAAGCGCGGGTCCGCAGGCAGCGGACCCACTGAATCTTCGGCCTCCTGGGGCCGAGGCCTGTCAGGAGGTTCTCTCATGTGTTGCTGTACCGATACGCCCCGTAACGCTCGACTTCTCGAGCATCATTCGACATTCGATTCGTCTTAGACAGACTCGTCTCAGAAAACGGAGTATCACCAGCCATGACCGATTCGACCCCCGACATCGTCGACGCCACCGGAGCACCCACCGAGGATCCGTTCACCGACCCGGCGGCCAACTGGAGTTTCGAGACCAAGCAGATCCACTCGGGTCAGACCCCGGACGGCGCTACCAACGCCCGCGCATTGCCGATCTACCAGACCACCTCGTACACGTTCGACAACACCGATCACGCGGCCGCATTGTTCGGACTCGCAGAGCCGGGCAACATCTACACCCGCATCATCAACCCCACCCAGGACGTCGTGGAGCAGCGCATCGCCGCTCTCGAGGGTGGCGTCGCGGCACTGTTGCTCGCGTCGGGTCAGGCGGCCGAGACGTTCGCGATTCTCAATCTTGCGGAGGCAGGCGACCACATCGTCTCGAGCCCGCGGCTGTACGGCGGTACGTACAACCTCTTCCACTACACGCTCCCCAAGCTGGGCATCACCGTCTCGTTCGTCGACGATCCCGATGATCTCGAGCAGTGGCGAGCCGCGATCACGCCGTCGACCAAGGCGTTCTACGGCGAATCGATCTCCAACCCGAAGAACGACATTCTCGATATCCCCGGCATCTCGGCGGTGGCCCACGAGAACGGCATCCCGTTGATCGTGGACAACACGGTGGCGACGCCGTACCTGCTGCAGCCGTTGAAGCACGGTGCCGACATCGTCGTGCATTCGGCGACCAAGTACCTGGGCGGCCACGGCACGGCGATCGCGGGCGTCATCGTCGACGGTGGCACCTTCGATTGGACGCAGGGCCGTCACCCCAACTTCACCACCGCGGATCCGAGCTACCACGGTGTGGTCTTCGCCGATCTCGGCGCGCCTGCATTCGCATTGAAAGCACGCGTGCAGTTGCTGCGTGACATCGGTGCGGCGGTCTCCCCGTTCAACGCCTTCCTCATCAGCCAAGGTATCGAGACGTTGAGCCTCCGAATCGAGCGGCACGTGGCGAACGCACAGAAGGTGGCGGAGTTCCTCGCCGGCCGCGACGACGTCGTCTCGATCAACTACGCCGGACTCGAATCGTCGCCGTGGTACCGACGCGGCCAGGAGTTGTTGCCCAAGGGGCAGGGTGCGATCGTCGCATTCGAGTTGAAGGGCGGAGTGGACGCGGGCAAGAAGTTCGTCAACGCGCTCACACTGCACAGTCACGTCGCTAACATCGGAGACGTGCGCTCACTCGTCATCCATCCCGCGTCCACCACCCATTCCCAGCTGACTCCCGACGAGCAGTTGGCATCGGGCGTGACGCCGGGTCTGGTTCGTCTCGCCGTGGGAATCGAAGGAATCGACGACATCATCGCCGATCTCGAGGTCGGCTTCAGCGCGGCGGCATCTTGAGTCACAGCTGCGACACAGGCGTTCGTCCGGAGGCGGTTCTTCCGTCTCCGGACGGGCGGCTGGGCACCATCGACATCGGCGGTCTCGATCTCGAGAACGGCGCTCGCATCCCCCAGGTCACCGTGGCGGTGCAGCGGTGGGGCGAACTCGCCACCGACCGCAGCAATGTCGTGCTCGTCGAACACGCCCTGACGGGCGATTCGCATGTGTCCGGTCCGCCGGATGCAGATCATGCGCTGCCCGGTTGGTGGAACGGAATGGTCGGACCCGGGTGCCCTATCGACACCGACGAGTGGTGCGTAGTGGCAACCAACGTGCTCGGCGGGTGCGGCGGCACCACCGGACCGAGCAGCATCTCGCCCGACGGCACACCGTACGGTTCGACGTTCCCCGAGATCTCCATCCGCGACCAGGTCGCGGCCGAGGCAGCCGTCGCCGACGCCCTGGGCATCGACCGCTTCGCCGCAGTCGTCGGCGGTTCGATGGGCGGCATGCGCACCCTCGAATGGATCGTCAGTCGCCCCGATCGAGTGGCAGCGGCACTGATTCTGGCAGTCGGAGCCAGGGCAACAGCCGACCAGATCGGCACGCAGACAACGCAGATCGCCGCGATCAAGGCGGATCCGGGTTGGCTCGGTGGCAACTACCACGCCACCGGAACATCTCCGACGGCCGGACTGGGTATCGCACGACGCATCGCGCATCTGACGTATCGCACCGAGAGCGAACTCGACATTCGGTTCGGCAACTCTGCGCAGAACGACGAGGATCCGTGGGCCGGCGGTCGCTACTCGGTGCAGAGCTACCTCGAGCACCAGGCCGCAAAGCTGGTCAATCGATTCGACGCGGCGACGTATGTCCTACTCACCGAGGCAATGAACCGTCACGATGTGGGTCGTGGCCGCGGCGGTGTAGCCGAAGCTCTTGCGTCGGTACCGGTTCCGACCATCGTCGGCGGCGTCGATTCGGATCGTCTGTATCCACTGCGCTTGCAGAAGGAGATCGCTCGCGAACTCCCCCAGTGCCGCGGACTCGAAGTGATCCAATCTCGCGACGGTCACGACGGCTTCCTCACCGAAGCCGACTCGGTGGCGAAACTGCTCGCCGAGACGATGGAACTCGCTCGCCTCGGACGCCGCTGACACCGACGGACCCTGGTCCGGTCGCTCCCCCAGGGTCCGCTCCTGGTATCAGTCGGTGCCCAGTGGGTCGATCGACAGCGACAAGAACACGATCGCTCCGCCGACGCAGCCCAACGCGAGCACGTCGAATCCGCGACTGCGCACGCTCAGGGTTCCGACCCGAGATTCGGGCAGGCACAATCGCAGCACCGCGGCCAGTAGCGCCGCACATCCGAAGATGAACGCGCCGCGCCGCCAGCGATCCGCCAGCACCAGAACGAGCGCGGCAAGCACGACGACCGACACCGCAACGATCGGTAGGTTACGTGCTACCGCTGCACGAAACCCCTGGTCGGATTCAGCTCGCGAATCCTCGGCGGCGTTCATCCTCGGATCGCTCAGCTCTCGGCTGCGGTGCGCTCGGCGCGCTCGACGACGTTGGTGAGTAGGAAGGCTCGCGTCAGAGGTCCGACACCACCGGGGTTGGGCGAGAGGAGACCTGCTACCTCGGCAACACCGTCGGCGACGTCCCCGCGCAATCCGTCCTCGGTGCGGGTCACACCGACATCGAGGACGGCAGCACCGGGCTTGACCATGTCCGCGGTGATCAATCCCGGAACTCCGGCGGCGGCAACGATGATGTCGGCACGGGAGACCTCGGCGGCAAGATCGCGAGTTCCTGTGTGGCACAACGTCACCGTGGCGTTCTCCGACCGTCTCGTGAGCAACAGCCCGATAGGCCGACCGACCGTGACGCCGCGGCCGATGACCACCGCGTGCGCACCGTCGAGGGCCACGTCGTAACGACGCAGCAGGTGCACGATCCCGCGAGGGGTACACGGCAGCGCGGCGTCCTTACCGAGCACCAAACGGCCCAGGTTGATCGGATGTAGGCCGTCGGCGTCCTTGTCCGGATCGATCCGCTCCAGAGCAGCATTCTCGTCGAGATGCTTCGGCAGCGGCAGCTGCACGATGTATCCGGTGCACTCGGGGTTGGCGTTGAGTTCGTCGATCACTGCTTCGAGATCCGACTGGGTGATGTCCGCGGGTAGATCGCGACGAATCGAGGTGATCCCGACCTTGGCGCAGTCGTTGTGCTTGCCTCGGACGTACGCCGCAGAACCCGGGTCGTCTCCCACCAGGACAGTGGCCAGCCCTGGGGTTATGCCCTTCTCACGGAGCGCTGCCACGCGGGCGGTGAGATCGACGAATATCTCGTCACGGGTCGCTTTGCCATCGAGAATCGTTGCAGTCACCCGGCCATTGTTCCAGGCTCGAGGTCGACCGCGCCGCGCCGGTCCGATGACCGCGTCAACCCTCCACGACGAGACCGTGCGCTCCGGCATATGCCACGGCCTGCATCAGCTCGATCTTGGCACCCCGCACACTCGCGCTCACCCACAGGGACGGATCGGCGACGGCTCCGCGCAGGTCGGCCTCGTCGAACTTGGCGTCGACGGTGCGGGCTCCAGCGAAGTCGACCGAGCGCACTGTTGCTTTCCGAAAATCTGCAGACACCAGGTTCGCCTCCCGCATCCGACACCCCGTGAGGTCGAGACCGCGCAGGTCGACGTTCCCCAACGCCGCGAGAGTGAAATCGACCTCGTCGTAGGTCGCGGGCCGCATTCGACTGTCCACGAACACCGAACCCATCATGGTCGAGTGACGAAATGTGCTGTGCTGCAAGTTCGTCCGAGTGAAGGTGCACGATCGAAATGCAGAATTCGTGTGGATCGATTCGGTCAGGTCGGTGCCGGTGAAATCGCATTCGGTGAACACGACCGACTCGGTTCGCACTCCACTCATGTCGGCATCGCGGAAGGTGCACCGGACGAATTGCCTGCCGTTCCACTCCTGCCCGTCCAATCGAGTGTCGGAAAAATCTTCACCGATGATCTGCTCGTCGTCCACCTGCCCCATACTTCCCCGGTTCGTGGTGGCAGAGTGAACCGGGTGTTTCGACTGATGTTCTTCGAGCCCCGAATCCCCCAGAACACCGGCAATGCAATTCGCCTGGTCGCCGGCACCGGATGCGAGCTGCACCTGGTGGGTCCGCTCGGCTTCGACATGTCCGAGCCGAAGCTCAAACGGGCCGGCTTGGACTACCACGATCTGGCGTCCGTCACCGTGCACCGAGACCTGCCGTCGGCCTGGTCGGCTCTGGCACCGACGCGAGTGTTCGCCTACACCGCCCACGCCACACGCTCGTACGCCGACGTTGCGTACGAGCCCGGCGATGTCCTCCTCTTCGGACCGGAACCCACAGGACTCCCCGACGAGGTCCTCGACGACCCGCACGTGAGCGACCGCCTTCGCATACCGATGATTCCCGGCCGTCGATCGCTCAACCTCGCCAACGCGGCGGCGGTGACGATGTACGAGGCATGGCGGCAACACGGGTACGAGGGCAGCGTCTGAGGAGTTTGCGTTCGAGTGCGCTCGAACCCCTAGCGTGCGTTTCATGACATCTGCAGCACAACGGACCGATTCACCACGTACCTGGCTCGTCACCGGAGCATCGTCCGGGTTGGGACGGGCGCTGACCGTAGCGGCCCTGGAAGCGGGCGACACCGTCGTCGCGGCCATGCGACGCCCCGAACGACTCGGCGACCTGATGGCCGAGTACCCGAAGTCGCTTCTGCCCATAGCTTTCGACGTACGAGACACCGAGTCCGCGCCGACCGTCGTCGAGAGGGCGATCGATCGATTCGGACGGGTCGACGTACTCGTCAACAACGGCGGCGTCGGGCAGATCGGTGCTGCCGAGGAAATCGACGACGCACGACTGCGCGACATGCTCGAACAGCATGTCGTCGGACCCGCCGCCCTGACCAGGGCCGTACTGCCGGGAATGCGTGCGCGTCGCGCAGGAACGATCGTGCAGATGAGTAGCCAGGGCGGCCGCATCTCATTCCCTGGAGCCGGTTCCTACTCGGCTGGAAAATTTGCACTGGAGGGTTGGTCGGAGGCACTGGCCGGCGAGGTCGCACCGTTCGGGATTCGAGTTCTGATCGTCGAGCCGAGTCGCTTTCGGACCGGTTTCAACAGTGCCGACGTACTCGAGCGCGCTGCGTCCACAGATGCGTACGCCGACGCTCTCGGTGCGATGAGAACCGACATGCTCGCCGCGAACGGACGACAGGAAGGTGATCCTCACCGCGCGGCGCGAATCATCCGTGACCTCGTCGAGGCCGACTCGGCTCCCCTTCGTATTCCGCTGGGACGCGAGGCCGTTCGACGCCTGCGCGAGTCCTACCGGCGGGAGCTCGCCTCGCTCGAGACCCATGCCGAGGCGAGTGCCGGTGCGGATTTCCCGGGTGTTCCCGAATCTGTCCGGCCGGTCTGACACCGCTCGCCGGACTATCTTCTGTACTCATGGCGACGACGGACTTGATGAACAGGGCGCTGGCAGCCGCGGCGGATTCGGACGCACCGTTGACCGTCGAACTGGTACACGAGCTGATCGAGCCCGTAGAGCTCTCCGAACCACTCGGCATCTCAGAGGTTTCCGAGTTGCTCGATATCTCCGCACACACCCTTCGGTACTACGAACGATGCGGTCTGATCGAGGTGGCCCGCGACGGGCTCGACCATCGCAGCTACGACAACGTAGCCATTCGTAGACTCGTGTTCCTCACCCGCATGCGGCTCTCGGGAATGCCGATGCGCGACTTGCAGCACTACGTCGAGCTGGTCGACGGCGGAGAGCACACCGTTCCGGAACGACTCGACATGCTCGTCGAGCATCGAGACACCGTTCGACGCCGCATCCGCGAACTGCAGCTCTCGCTGGTGGCAACCGAATACAAGATTGCTACGTACGGCGGTACAACCGGTCCCTGACGCCGCGAGGTCAGGCCGAAGCCCGGACCGGTTCGGGCGTGTCACCCCCTTCCTCGGACGCGAAATCAATTGTGAGCGTCGATAAATGGGCAGGCCGATCGTCTGTGACAACGAACCGTCACACGTGCCCCCACGGCTCGACACTGACGATCCGGTCTCGATGAGATCGGCAGTGTTCGACGCGTCTGCGCCACAGCGGCGGGCGGTAGCTGTCGGTAACGATTTCCTTGCGATCGGCGAGCATCGGCGCTTGCGCCCCCGCCCCGGAGAGTCCCGACTCGGGCGTGACGGACAACCCTGATGTGAACACCGAAATATCAAGCGAAGGAACAGAATTCGATTTATCGACCGAAGCGAAGGACAGTGCCGCGAGCGCACGACCGGCGGCCACGACAGCTCCGGCAAGGGTACGCAAAACCGGACTTCCACGACGATTCATTCCCGGATGTCGGCGGCACCGTTACACAAACCGAGCAGGTTGCTGCCGTGAACGACTCGAGCGGGGTACCGTGTGCCGCACCGACCCGTTTCGCTCGTGAAGGAGCTTTCTGTTGTTCTCTGTTTCCCATCCCCGCCGTTCTTCGTCCTCCTCCTCCACCACGCGCACGTCGAGTCGGTTCGGTAGCCGAATTGCCCGCACCGCAGCAATATTCGCCCTCGGCTCAGGAATGACCGCCGCGGCGCTGGTGGGTGCCGGCACCGCGTCGGCTGCCCCCGTCAACTGCGTGTCTCCGCCCTCGGCCAACGACATCCAGGTCGACGGCACCGCCAGCTGCGGCGCCACCTCGGAGGGCACCGGCCGGGCCACCGCCGGTGCTGCTGACAGCGGTACCGCGGTCAGCGTCAACGACGGCCCCGGCGCAACGACCACCTACGCCAACGGATACGGCGTCGCACTCGGAGCCAGCAAGAATGCGGGTACGGCCTACGCTCTCGCGCTCGGCGGGGGCATCGCACACTCGTGGGCCGACGCCGGCCAAACGACTCTTGCCGTCGCCGGGTGGGGATCCGGTGCTACATCCGAAGGTCAGGGTGTCGATTGCGTCGGCCCGCTGTCTCTCGCTCTGAATCTTTCCAGCGGCCAGTTCTGCGTCCTCGGTAGCTGATCTTCGGGGACACGATCTCCCGTCGTCGAACGGAGCCGATTACCCGCAGCTACTGCTCGAGGTAATCGGCTCCGCCGACGTAGACGACATGCCCTGATTTTTCGATCGGATCGGCGCATGCTTCCACCACAGCCGTAGCGAATTCGGCGACTGTGGGAAGCGCACCGTGTGCGGTACGAGCGGCCACCGCGTCGGGGTTGCGGCGTTCCAGCAGAGTGACGACGATCGTGCCCTCGATCATGTCGCCCGAGACGACGACCAATTCGATGCCTCGACTCTCGAAGTGGGGAATCGAGTCGCGCAGGGCGTCTTCTCCTGCACGCTTGCTGGCGGCAATGGGCTCGTACTCGACCGGCACCGGCTTTCGGCCGTGAAAATGCGCCTGATGACTGGTGAGGAACACGATGCGCGAGCCGGGCTTCATCCGATCGGTGGCCGCGCGAGCCAATGCAACCTGGGCGTCGCGGTTGATGCTCATCGCGTAGCCGGGATCGGCACCGAGCTCGAGTCCACCGGATGCGTTGAGCACCAGCACATCGAGAGCGCCGAACTCGGTGACAACCGAGTCGAGCATCGCCTCGATTGCGACTGGATCGGTGACGTCGGCTCCGACAGCCAGAGCTCGCCCCCCACCCTCCTCGATCGTTCGCACCACGGCGTCGGCCCTGCGCTTCTTCTCTCGGTAGTTCACTGCAACCATCGCACCTTCCGCACCCAGCTGCACCGCGACTTCGGCTCCGATGCCACGGGATGCGCCGGTGATCAACACCGACCTTCCTGCCATACGTCGGGTCATCGACATCCTCCTCGAGCTTCGATTTTCGAACTGCTTCGATTTCGAACCACTATGATGAAGCGCGATGGAAATGGCAAACGCACCCCGCCGATCGATGATGGCCGTGCTCGATCTCCTGGGGCAGCGATGGAACATGCGCATTTTGTGGGAACTACGCGACGGGCCGCTCGGGTTCCTCGAACTCAGGCGACGCACCGACGACATCTCGTCCAGCGTTCTCGCCACCCGACTGCGCACGCTCGTCGATGCGCGAGTGCTACTGAAAGACTCGGATGGGACCTATCGCCTGACCGAACTCGGCGACGAGCTGGGGCCGGCACTGGAACCACTATGGCAATGGGCGCAACGATGGGACGAAGGCAACGCGCCCGCCGACCGGCGACCCTGAGCAACTGCGTCGCACCCCTCACCCACCGCGCTCTGCTCCATCACCCCGACACTCTGGACTGGTCTGCGGAGTCATGGACTCGCGCCGACCGGCATACTCGAAAAATGAGGAATTCGCGCGCGGCCGCTCGCCCGAGGGCGCTGTCGCTGCACGGCCGGATACGAGTGTTGACGATGAGTGTGGCGGCCCTCGCCGTAGCCGTGAGTGCGCTGGCGATCTATCTCGTTGCGGAGCAAGCCTTACGTTCGCAGATCATCGACCGCGTCGGCCGCAACAGCGACGCCATCATCGCCAGCGCGACATCCGGCCTGCCTGCCGGTTTGCTCGGCTTCGGCATCGAAGACACCGAGGGCACCAAGGTAAAAGTAGCGCTGGTGACGAGCGACGGCGCGTTGGTGACGTCGACGAACGGTAGCGAACCGTTCATCAACTCGGACGGCACCCTGGACGGCCCTGAAAAATCTGTCGTCGACGGTAGCGTCGATCGGTCGCTGCGTGAGGTCCGTGGCTATTACCTCTCGGCCCAACGCACCGACTCAGGCGCAACAATCATGGTGGCCGAATCGCTCAGCGAAGCGTCACCACTGCTCGCCAAGCTCACACTTGCACTCGTTATCGTCGGGGCATTCCTCGTAGCGCTGGCCGGTGTCGCCGGTGCCGCTGTTGCCCGAACCGGACTCCGACCGGTCCGACGCCTCCGTGCCGGCACCGAAAGAGTCGCCAGAACTGGAAGTTTCGAGCCGATCGACGTCAACGGAGACGACGAACTGGCCTCACTCGCCAACAGCTTCAACGAAATGTTGGCAGCGCTGTCGCGATCGCGAGAACGCCAAGGGCAGTTGATCGTCGATGCAGGTGCCGAACTGATGCAGCCGTTGACGGCACTGCGGACCAACATCGACCTACTGATGTCTCTCGACCGGCCCGACTCACCGGACATGCCCGAGGAAGAGCAGGATCGTCTACGCGTCGAGGTGATCGCTCAGATGGATGTCATCATCGGGTTGGTGCACGATTTGGTCGACCATGCCCGGGAACCCGCGCCGACACCCCGCTGACACTCGATGCGACGCAGTCGAAGTCGATCGCTTCAGGACGAGAGTCGCGCACCGGTCAGCTCTTCGGACGCTTCCCACAGCCGGCGTGCGTCGTCCATGTTGCGCAGTGGCTTCCACAGCCCGACCTCGGCCGGCGGTCCGCCGATCAACCGGGTGGGACCGACGAACTGATCACCGCGCGAGGCTGTACCCGCCGCGGCGATAACGCCCGGTTGCGCGGCGCTGTCCACTGTTCCTGCGATGCCGACGCGGGCAAGAACACCGATGAGCCGTCTTCCCGCAGAATCTTTCGGACGCCCCAGACCTGGTTGGGCCGCAAGCAGATTGGTCGGTGAAATTCCGGGATGGGCCATGTTGCTGGTGATTCCCCACCCACCGGCCCTGCTGCGTGCGTCGAGTTCGCGGGCGAACAAGGCCACCGCGAGCTTCGACTGACTGTATGCCTTCATGACGTCGTAGGAACGCTCCCAGTTCAGGTCGTCCCAGTTGATGGCCCCCGATCGCGCCGCGATGCTCGTCTGATGGGTGACTCGAGCACGGCCCGCACGAAGAAGCGGCAGGAGAGCGAGGGTGAGTGCGAAATGACCGAGGTGGTTGGTTCCGAACTGCAGCTCGAATCCGTCCTGAGTGACTTGGCGCTCGGGTGGCTGCATGACTCCTGCATTGTTGACGAGCACATCGATCGGCCGTCCTTCGGAGACGAGCTGGCTCGCCAACGCTGCAACCGAATTCAGTGACGACAGGTCCAACTCGCGCGTGCTGACCTGCGCTCCGGGTACCGAAGCCCGGATCGACTCGGCTGCGCGCTCCCCCTTGGCGGCAGAGCGCACCGGCATGACGACCTCTGCTCCGGCGCGCGCGAGCCGCGTCGCGATGACCGTGCCGATCCCGTCACTGGCTCCCGTGACGACGGCGCGCTTGCCGTTCAGGTCGGGGATGGATAGATCTGCGATGCGGCCCATATCAAGCTCCTCGGGTGTTGTGATCGTCCGGCTCGGACGTGCAGAACCCATGTTCGACTACCGTTTCGGGCTTATCCAGGACTTCCCGATCCACTGATACTCCGACACCCTGCACCGAGTCAGGACAGGACCTGTGTTCCCACCACCGCGAGCAGTTCCAATTTGGCGTAGCTCTCGCTGCCGGGTACTGCCGTGTACACCAACAGCCGATGCGCTTGCTCCGGGTCGAGAAGGGTCTGGCAGTTCAGTTGCAACATGCCGACCGTCGGGTGCAGGAACCGCTTGGACTCGGGTGGATGCACCCCCACTTCGCGCTTCTCCCACAGGGTTCGGAACTCCTCACTGACCTCGTGCAGCTCGGCGGCCAGATGCGCTGCTGTCGAGTCCGGCCCGCGAAGAGTGACGATCTCGCGCAGCCCCGACGCATACACCCGAGACAGCACGGCACGCTCGTCGGGCGGGTACGACTGCTGGGTAGCGGGGTCGGTGAACCAGCGATATCCCAGACTCCGGTTCGGCCCGGTGCGCAACGACGCATCGCCGGTCAATGCCGCGCCCAGCGGCGTCTGGCGCAGAGTTTCACCGAGCTCGGACACGATCTCGGCGGGGGTGTCGTTCAGTCGGTCCAGTATCCGCAGCAATCCTGGGCTGATGTGGTCGGTCGAGATCCCGCGCACAGGAGGAGCGTGCCCGGCGAGGCGGAACACGTGATCACGCTCGCCCAGCGACAGATGCAAACCTTGCGCGATCGACGCAATCATCTGCTCCGACGGCGCCGGACCGGACCCACGTTCGAGCCGGGCGTAGTAGTCGGTCGACATATGGCACAGTTCGGCGACCTCCTCGCGTCGAAGGCCCTGCGTTCGCCTGCGCTGTCCACGTGGAAGGCCGATGTCCTCGGGCTGCAACGACTCACGCCGCTGCCGAAGAAAAGCGGCCAACTCCGGCCGATCGATCATCACAGACCTCCTTCCGTCGAATGCGGTTGGTGCTTCCGCAATTGTGCCCTCTCCACGGTGGCTATTGTCGAACGATGAGCGCTCCCTTGACCATCGTCACCGGTGGCAGCCGCGGGATCGGTGCCGCCGTGTCCCGACGGTTGGCTGCCGACGGGCACGATGTGGTGATCGGCTACCGTTCCGATGCCGTCGCTGCCGAGAGACTCGCCACCGAGTTGTCGACATCCGGCCGAACTGTGGTCGCGGTATGCGCCGACACCACCGACGAGCAGGCGGTCTCCGCCCTGTTCGCCGCGGCCTCGGAGATCGGCACCCTCACCGGATTGGTGAACAACGCGGGCTCGGCACGCGCCGTCGGGATGCTGGTGGACAACGACATCGAGACCATCAGAGCAGACCTCGATGTCAACTTGATCGGGGTGATCACCTGCTGCAAATATGCGATCGCAGCGATGGCCGAATCGGGTGGAGCAATCGTCAACATGTCCTCTGCTGCCGCCACCCTCGGTAGCCCCGGAATGTACGTGCACTACGCGGCAGCCAAGGCTGCGGTCGATACACTGACCGTCGGTCTGTCCAAAGAGGTTGCCGCGCAAAATATTCGGGTCAATGCAGTGGCACCCGGAATCATCGAAACCGACTTCCACCGAGATCGACAACGGCCGCAGAAGATGGCGTCGAACATCCCCCTCGGTCGCCCAGGTGTGCCGGACGAGATTGCCGGTGCGGTGTCGTGGCTGCTCTCCGCCGATGCGCAGTACGCCACCGGAACCGTCGTTCGGGTGGCCGGCGGTATGTGAACGCCTCGGCTGCCACTAACGAGGTGCGATGCGGTGCAGTTCGACTTCTCCGAGCTCCCCGTTCTCGGCAACGGCCGTCATGTAGGTGCAGAACGGTTGCCGACGCCGATCCGTAGGAGATCCTGGGTTGAGCAGCCGTAGACCGTTGTCCGCGAAGGTGTCCCATGGTATGTGACTGTGCCCGAACACGAGGACGTCCGTGTCCGGGTATGCCGCCGCCATGCGTCGTTCACGGCCCGTCGCGGCACCGGTCTCGTGCACCACGGTGAACCGAACTCCGCCGAGCAAGACGTCGGCGCGCTCGGGCATCAGAGCCCGCAACTCGTCACCGTCGTTGTTCCCCCAGCACGCGACCAGAGAACGCGACCGCTGCGACAGTGCCTCGAACGATGCGAGGTCCACCCAATCACCGGCATGGATCACGACATCTGCGTCGTCGACAGCCGACCACACTTCGTCGGGCAGGTCGCGAGCACGCTTCGGGAGATGAGTGTCGGCAATCAGCAGCAGCTTCACCACTCGATTGTGCACGCGAGCGGTGCGGCCCGGTCAACGAAAGTCCCTCGACCTGGATGCGACTCGCAGATCCATCAGTTGCAGATGGTCTGCCACCACGGTCACCGCGCCCTCTGCGTTCTGCACTTTGCCTCGAATGAGCAACGCCGGAGCCGTGATTGCCAACTTGCGGTACTTGGCCCACAATCCCACCGAGCACACCACGTTGACCATGCCGGTCTCGTCCTCGAGGTTGATGAACGTGACGCCTCCGGCAGTGGCAGGCCGCTGGCGATGCGTCACCGCACCGCCGACGAGCACTCGGTCGCCATCGGGGATCTGCAGCAGCCGGTTCGCGGGAATCACGCCGAATGAATCGAGCCGATCGCGAAAGAACTGCGTGGGATAGGAATCCGGTGACACACCGGTTGCCCAGACGTCGGCCGAGGCCAGATCGAGATCCGACATTCCCGGCAGCGCAGGCGCTTTCGTCGACGCGCCGATGCCGGGGAGAAGACCAGGCCGCTCCCCCGCGGCCGCGCCTGCAGCCCACAACGCCTCTCGACGTGTGATGCCGAAACACCCCAGTGCGCCGGCCGTGGCCAGTGCTTCCGCCTGCGCAACCGACAGTTCGACACGACCGGTCAGATCCAGGAACGAGGCGTACGGCCCGTGCGAGTTCCGAGCATCGACGATCTTCTGAGCCAGTGCGGTACCGATGAACTTCACATCGGCCAACCCCATGCGAATCTCGAGGCCGTCTCCCTCGAGATTCGCATGACCGAGACTGGCATTCACGTCGGCACCGTGTACCAGCACGCCGTGCCGCCTGGCATCGGCGACCAAGGACTGCGGTGAGTAGAAACCCATCGGCTGGGCGCGCAGCAAGCCTGCACAGAAGGCCGCCGGATGATGCAACTTGAACCACGACGAATAGAAGACCAACGAGGCAAAACTCTGCGAATGACTCTCGGGGAAGCCGAAATTGGCGAATGCCGACAGCTTTTCGTAGATGCGGTCGGCAGCCTCACCGGTGATGCCGTGCAGATCGCGCATCCCGTCGTAGAATCGCCCGCGCAGCAGCTCCATCTTCTCCGGTGATCGCTTCGATCCCATGGCACGACGCAATTGATCTGCGTCGGCGGCACTGAAACCGGCAACATCGATGGCCATCTGCATCAGCTGTTCCTGGAACAGCGGAACTCCGAGAGTTCGATCGAGTGCCTTCTTGAGCGACGGGTGCTCGAAGATCACCGGCTCCAGCCCGTTGCGACGCTTGATGTACGGGTGCACCGAACCACCCTGGATCGGACCGGGACGGATCAGGGCGACCTCGACCACCAGATCGTAGAAGTTACGTGGCTTGAGCCTCGGCAGAGTGGCCATCTGCGCGCGGGATTCGACCTGGAACACCCCCACCGAATCGGCTCGTTGAAGCATCTCGTACACCTCGGGCTCGGACAGGTCGATCGAGGCGAGGTCTATGTCGATGCCCTTGTGCTCGGCGATCAGGTCCATCATGTAGTGCAGTGCCGAGAGCATGCCCAGCCCGAGCATGTCGAACTTCACCAAACCCACTGCGGCACAATCGTCTTTGTCCCACTGCAGCACACTGCGATTCTCCATCGTCGCCCACTCCACCGGGCAGACATCTGCGATCGGCCGATCGCAGATCACCATGCCGCCGGAGTGAATGCCGAGGTGCCGCGGGAATCCCTCGATCTGCCGCGCGAGTTGGAGAACCGACTCGGGAATACCGTCACCTTCCTGATCACCGATTCCGGACCAGCGGGTGATCTGCTTGCTCCACGCGTCCTGTTGTCCTTGCGAGAAGCCGAGTGCGCGGGCCATGTCTCGTACCGAGGACTTGCCGCGGTAGGTGATGACGTTGGCCACCTGAGCGGCATGGGTGCGGCCGTACTTGGCGTAGACGTGCTGGATCGCTTCCTCGCGGCGATCCGATTCGATGTCGATGTCGATGTCGGGTGGGCCGTCGCGTTCGGGTGCGAGGAACCGTTCGAACAGCAGCTTGTTGGCCACCGGGTCGACGTTGGTGATGCCGATGGCGTAGCAGACAGCAGAGTTCGCTGCCGAACCTCTTCCCTGACAGAGAATGTCGTGTGTCTTGCAGAAATGGACGATGTCGTGGACCACCAGAAAGTAGCCGGGGAACTCGAGCCGCTCGATGATGTCGAGTTCGTATTCGAGCTGCGAATACGCCGCCGGATTCGCCGATTGCGGGCCATAGCGTCGGGCCGCGCCCTCGAACGTGAGTCGCCGCAGATAACTGATCTCGGTGTAACCGTCGGGCACCTCGAACGGCGGCAGGCGTGGCGCGATCAGTTTCAGATCGAACGAGCACTCACGACCGAGCTCGACGGCACCGCGCACCGCGCCCGGATAGTGCTCGAACAATTCGGCCATCTCCGCCCCGGACCGAAGATGTGCGCCGCCCGTCGGTGCCATCCAACCGGCGGCCTCGTCCAAGCTGCTGCGCGCACGTACCGCAGCCATTGCCATGGCCAACCTCCTACTGCGCGGACTCGCGTAGTGCGCGGCCGTGGTCGCGATCATCGGAAGGCCGTACTTGCGAGCCAGTGCCGCGAGCGCATCGTTGCGCTCGTCGTCGTCGGCAACTCCGTGCCGGGTGAGTTCGACGGTCACGCGGTCGGGACCGAAGCGGTCGACGAGAGTGCGCAGTGCGGCCTCGGCCGCCTCCGGACCACCGCGCGAGAGTGCCTGCCGAACATGACCCTTCCGGCAACCGGTGAGAATCTGCCAGTGACCGCCTGCAGCTTCGGTGAGCTCGTCGATGTCGTACTGCGGCTTGCCTTTGACCCCACCGGCCAGGTGCGCGGCCGCGATCCGACGCGAGAGCCGTCGATACCCCTCTTGACCGCGGGCGAGCACCAACAGATGAGTGCCGTCGGGGTCGGTTGCTCCGGCCCTGGATCGGTCGCTGTCGAGCGATAGTTCGGCACCGAACACGGTTCCGATGCCGAGAGCTCTGGCCGCCTCTGCGAAGCGAACGACTCCGTAGAAACCGTCGTGATCGGTGATGGCGATGGATTCGAGGCCGAGGCGTACCGCTTCTTCGACCATCTCCTCCGGCTGCGAGGCACCGTCGAGAAAGCTGAACGCCGAGTGCGCATGCAATTCTGCATACGGCGTCGTGGACAGCACGGGCTTGTCGATGGTGCGGTCGTAGACGTCCCTCTTTCGCGACCACGCCGGGCTGTCGCCGCCGTCACCCTCGGCCGCAGGCTTGGGACGTCCGGACAGGACGCGCTCCATCTCCGACCACGTGGGTGGTCCGTCGTTCCATCCCATCGAGCCCTCCCCACACCACATCACTGTTGCATCGAACACTTGTTCTAATGAGAGCACGAGGGTCCGACACGATCAACTACAGTCGAGTCGCCACTGACCCCTTCCACAGAGCCGGAGCACCGTCGTGACCCGTTGGGCCTCGTTCGTCGTATCGCACAAACGATGGGTACTGGCAGTCGTCGTTGTCGTCGTCGCCGTCGGCGGGGTGTTGGGACTGAGCGTCTTCTCGAAACTGAGCGAGGGCGGCTACGCCGACGCCGGCAGTGAGTCGTCCGAGGTGGCGCGGCTGGTGCAGGGCATCGGTCAGCCGACACCGGATATCGTGGCGATCTACACCGCACCCGACGGCGAAACGATCGACGACATCGGGCCCCGAGTACAGGCGACGCTCGACGAGTTCACCGGTCGATACACCCTCGGCAACGTGAATTCGTACTGGACCGCAGACCCGGTCAGCAAAGAATTCCTGGTCTCGAAGGACCGAACGAAGGCGCTGGTGACGGTATCCCTCGGCGCCAACTCGGGCGTCACGTTCAATACCTTCGGCGAACTTCCGCCCCAGCTCGAAGTGCCCGGCGTCGAATCGCAGTTCGCCGGAGCGTCGGTGGTCGGAGTTTCGCTCAGTGAGACCCTCGAAAGCGACCTCGTCCGCTCGGAGCTCATCGCTGTTCCCATCACACTGCTGCTGCTGATCTTCATCTTCGGCGGCGTGATCGCCGCGGCGGTTCCGGTGTTCGTCGGCATCCTGAGCGTGCTCAGCTCCCTGGCGATCCTGCGTGTCCTCACCGAGTTCACCGAAGTCAGTTCGTTCTCGATCAACGTCGCGTCTCTGTTGGGGCTCGGCCTGGCCATCGACTACGGATTGTTCATCGTCAGCAGGTTCCGCGAGGAATTGCGAAGCGGGTCGACGTCGGTCGACGCGACCGTCCGCACCGTCGCCACTGCCGGCAAGACCGTCGTCTTCTCGGGATTGCTGTTGGTCTGCGCGTTCGCCGGCATGCTCGTTTTCCCCCAGGCGGTGATCCGGTCCCTCGGATTCGGTGCCATGGCCGCGGTGGCGAGCGCCGCTGCCCTGTCACTGACCGTCGTTCCGGCACTGCTCGCAATTCTCGGCACCCGAATCAATTCCTGGACCTGGTCACGCACCGCGTCCGATCGCAGCGATGCACGCGCACACAAGTTCTGGGGTGGTGTGGTCACCCGTGTGATGAAGCATCCGGGGATCGTCGCAGCCGTCATCGTCGCTGGGTTGCTGATCATCGCCACCCCGATCCTCAAGGTCTCGCTCGGCGAGGTCGACTACACGGCGTTGCCGAAAGACAACCCTGCGCGCATGGCGTTCGAGACACTCGGTGCCGACTTCGAGTCGACCGGTGACGGTGCCACCGTCGTTCTTCGTGGCCTGGACGGCGTCAAGCCTCAGGGCGCACCCATTGCGGCTCTGACTTCGGCTGTGGAATCCACGCCCGGTATCGCCCGCGCCGAATTCATCGGTTCCAAAGACGATTTCGTGACCCTCGAGGCGGCCTACAGTGAACCGACCGGTGGACTGACCGAGGCCGAATCCCAATCCGACTCAGTGTCTGCATTGCGTTCGATCACCCCTCCGGACGGGACCGAGATCCTCGTCGGCGGCAGCCGCGCGAACATCGACGACGGAAATGCGGCCATTGCGAAGTGGCTACCGGTGATGATCTCGATCATGGTGGTCTCGACGCTGGTACTGCTGTTCCTGGCGTTCGGCTCGATCGTGTTGCCGATCAAGGCCGTACTGATGGCAGGGCTGAGCTTGGGCGCGACATTCGGTGCCCTGACGTGGGTGTTTCAGGAAGGCCACGGCGCAGGACTGATCGGCGTCACTCCAGGACCACTCGAATCGACGTTCGTGGTCCTCATCCTCGCGGTCATCTTCGGCTTGTCGACCGACTACGAAGTGTTCCTGATGTCTCGCATGGTCGAAGCTCGCGCGGCGGGAGCGAGCACCGAAGAAGCCGTTGTCTTCGGTGCTCAGCGCACCGGACGTATCGTCACCGCGGCAGCGCTGATTCTGATCGTGGTGACCGGGGCGTTCACCATCTCGGGTCTGTCGATCATGAAGTTTCTCGGCTTCGGCGTCATTCTCGCCCTGATCATCGACGCCACCATCATCCGCATGCTGCTGGTTCCGTCCTTGGTCAAGCTCATGGGTGAGGCCAATTGGTGGGCTCCGGCATGGATGAAGAAAGTGCACGACAAGGCCGGTATAGGCCACTAGCCCAGGAACTTACTTCGGAGTAAGGTCGGCTCGCATGGCGAACTACATCGTGACCGGCGGTACCGGGTTTCTCGGTAAGAACGTCCTACCCCGACTGCTGGAGCGCGACGCGAACGCCGTGATCCACGTGCTGGTGCGTCCGAACTCGGTGGCTCGCCTCGAGCGACATGCACAGCAGCTCGAGGGCGGCGATCGGATTCGTCCGTTGATCGGCGATCTCACCGAGCCCGAACTCGGACTCTCCGACGTGCCGTCCGACATCGACCACATCCTCCATCTCGGTGCCGTCTACGACCTGACCGCAGGCGACGAGCAGGCACCGACCAATGTCGCCGGAACCGCCTCGGTCATCGGCCTGGCCGAGAAGACCGGCGCTCGGCTGCATCACATCTCGTCGATCGCCGTTGCCGGAGACCACCGAGGAACGTTTTCCGAGAACGATTTCGACCTCGGCCAGAGGTTCCCGACGGCCTATCACCGCACCAAGTTCGAATCCGAGAAATTGGTACGCGACAGCACCGCGGACTGGCGGGTCTACCGGCCTGCCGCGATCATCGGGCATTCGGAGACCGGAGCCATCGACAAGATCGACGGCCCGTACTACTTCTTTCCATTCTTTGCACAACTGGCCAAGCTGCCCTCCGTGCTACCGATCACGGTGCCGAAGATGGGCGCTACCAACCTGGTACCGGTCGACTACGTCGCCGACGCCATTGTCGAGCTCGTACATCGAGACACCTCCCCCGGCAGCGTGTTCCATCTGGTCAATCCGACGCCTCAGTCGATGGCAGAGGTCTATGCCGCGTTCTCGTCGGCTGCCGGATCTCGCGCGAGAATCGTCGACGTACCCGGAGCGTTGGTCGCTCCGGTCGTCTCCCCCAAGTCCAGGGCGGTACGAAAGCAGCGCAATGCCGCCCTCCGTGATCTCGGCGTCCCACCGGTCATGCTCGATCACCTGACGCTGCCCACGGTGTTCGAGTCGGCAGCGACGCAGAAAGCGTTGCAGGGCAGCTCGATTACGCCGCCGCCACTGCGTACGTACGCAGATCGAGTGTGGACGTACTGGCAGAAGAATTTCGATCCCAAGCGCAACCGCCGAAACGACCCACGCGGGCCGTTGTTCGGCCGTCACATCGTCATCACCGGTGGCTCGTCCGGCATCGGCCGAGCCAGTGCCGAGGCGGCTGCCCGCAAGGGCGCGGTGGTCATTCTGCTCGCGCGCGGCCAGGATCAGCTCGACGAGGTGGTCGAGCACATCCGCGAATCGGGCGGCACCGCCTACGGCTACCCGTGCGATGTCACCGACAGCGAATCGGTGGATCAGACCGTGAAAACCGTTCTGAGCGAACACGGTCATGTCGACATGCTGGTGAACAGCGCCGGTCGATCCATCCGCCGGTCACTCTATCGATCCACCGATCGGTTGCACGACTACGAACGCACCATGGCCGTCAACTACTTCGGGGCGATTCGATTGGTACTGGCGTTGCTGCCACACATGCGCGAACGTCAGTTCGGGCACGTCGTCAATATCTCCAGCGCTGCGGTCCTGGGACACCCTCCTCGATTCTCGGCCTACGTGGCCAGCAAGGCCGCGCTCGACGGCTTCACCGATGTTGCTGCCGCAGAAACACTCTCGGACGGAATCACCTACACCACCATCCACATGCCCCTGGTGGACACCCCGATGATCACTCCGACGGGCGACAAGAACGTCGGCCCAGTGTTCTCACCCGAAAAGGCAGGGGCGATGGTGATCCGCGCGCTGAGCGACAAGCCCAAACGCATCGACACACCGCTGGGAACGCTCGGACAATTCGGAGCCATCTTCGCCCCCAAGGGTAAAGACCGCACGATGCACCAGCACTACCGCACGTTCGCCGAATCCGCGGCGGCCAAGGGCGAGGTGGCAACACCCATCGAGGACGGGACGGTGCCCTATCGAGTCCGCCCCTACGATCCGAAAGCTCCGACCGCACGCATCGGCAAAGTTGTCCGGCGTGTCGGGAGATTGGTTCCCGGCACCAGTTGGTGAGGTCCAGTCATGGGGCCACGGCGGTCCATAGAGTCCAGCGATCGCGTTCGATCAACTCACCGGCGGCCAGGCGACCGCGTAGATACTCGACCAACTCCGCGAGTTCGACGTCGGAGAGTTCGTGCAGGATGGAGCGCCCGGTTCTGCCGGCGATTTCTGTCAGGTACTGCTCGCGATTCTCGTAGCGTCGACGGGTTTCCCAGAGTGGTTGCGTGGCTACATCGGTGAATCCTGCCCCAGCGAATGCGGCCACGACGTCGTCGACGTCGTGGCGGCGGCGGCCCTCGACCTCCGTCAACCGGGGAAACGCGTCGAAGAGATATCCGCGCGGGTTCGTAGGCGATCCTGTCAGTGTCGCGTCCTCGCTCGTCCGATCCTGGACGATCGCGATACCACCCGGCCGCAGCAGCCGGAGCGCTTCGGCCGCCACCGCGGAGGCATCGGGCAGATGATGGACCAGAGCGCGAGCGAACACGATATCTGCCAGGCCGTCGGGTAGGCCGGTACGCTCGGCGGGTGCACACTCGAACGCAATGTCCGCGGGCGACGATCGGCGAGCGGACTCCAGGATCGGTGCACTCGAATCGACTGCTGTGACATGCGCTCCCAGCGTGCGCCATGCACGCGCATAGGTACCCCCGCCACATCCGAGATCGATGACGTGCGCGCCGACCGGATCGACGATGTCGGTGATCGCGGCACCCCAGGAAGGGTCGGCCTCGCGGCCGGAATAGGTGTCGCCGTTGGCTGGATCTTCGAAGTCGATGGGCATGTGGATCAGTACATCGAGCACGGTTGCCGGTCGCCACCATTTAGTGTGGGACTACATGCTCGCACTTCATCTCCGGGCCGCCGACCTGGCGGATACCTCGTTGACCGTCTCGCCGCTGTTCGAGACGGTCCTGAGCCTGCGCGCCTGGACCTCGCCGAATCGGCACCGTCTGCACGAGCCGTGGCGGAGACGCGTCCTGACGGCATGGCAGCTGTGCGACACCGAGATGCTGACGGCGTTGGTCTCTCCCGAGGGCAGGATCCCGGACTTTCTCGCTCCCCGTCCGCCCACCGAATCCCCGGCCTTCGACGACGAGATCGCCGTTGTCGGAGCGACACCGGCAGCGGAGATGCGACGCGACATCGCTGCCGCCTTCTCCACTGACATTCCTGCGGTCCTCATCGGTCCGGCCCGAGCGGTGCGCACCCGTACAGTCCAGGCGCTCTCGCAGTATTGGGCCACGTGCCTCGAACCCGACTGGTCCCGGATCCGAGCCGTACTGGACGGCGATGTGGACTACCGAGCACAACAGCTCTCGCACTTCGGGGCGCGAAAGATGTTCGAGCACCTCGATTCCCGAGTTCGATGGGACGACGGTGTGCTGTGGGTCGATCGGCTCGAAGACCAGGTGTGGGTCGACGTCGACGGACGTGGACTTCCACTGATTCCGTCGGTGTTCGTACACGGTGCGATTACTCAGATCAGCCCGACGCGGGCTCCGTCACTGGTGTATCCAGCCCGCGGGCGCGGCGCAGTGTGGAACATGGCACGGACAGCTCCGAACCGAGCGCTGACCAATCTCCTCGGCACCCACCGTGCCACGGTTCTCACGCTGCTCGACGCGCCCACCACCACCGGGGAAATCGCTGCCGCACTTGGTGTCTCACCCAGCGCGGCGAGCCAGCATCTTCGTGTTCTGCGCGAAGCGGCCGTGGTGCGCCGCGTCAGACAGGGACGGTCGGTGCTGTACGTACGCACTCCCCTCGGGGAGGAGTTGGTCGAGCCGAGTCGATAGATCCCCTACGACACGCTGTTGTTCGGTGATGCAGCGCGCTGACATCGCATCAATCGATCGTGGAGTGGGTCGGTCTGGGTGATGTTCCGTTACGGGTCCGCGTCTGAGAAGCTGGCTCGCGTGATCGCCGAGAAGCTGCCGTTGTTCGTGACCAACCGTTCGACCGCTGCTGTTCTGGCGACAGCATTCACCGGCTTCGTGTGGTCGGAATACAAGATGGGGATGCGGAAACCGCGGATCGGCTCTTCGAACCGAGACAATGGTTCCGGTCGCGCCGTCGGCCGCGGCCTTGTGCTCTCGTATGGCGGAGGCCTTCTACTGAGCGTGATCTCACCGGCCACTGTATGGACCAGCCACCGACGGGCTGTCTTTCTGACAGGATTGGCCACCGCGACCCTCGGGCAGACGCTTCGGATCTCGGCAGCTCGCACACTCGGAGAGTCCTTCACATTCGTGGTCCACACGCACCCTGAGCAACTCGTGGTTCGGACGGGCCCGTATCGGTTCGTTCGCCACCCGTCCTATGCCGGCGCACTGATCTGCGCGCTCGGCTTCTGTATTGCGTACGGGAACTGGCTTTCTCCCGTCATGGTGGCCTTTCTGGCCCGGGGATATGTACGCAGAATCCCAGCGGAGGAGACGGCCATGCTGGAGGGATTGGGAGACGCGTACGCCGAGTACATGACACGCTCGAAACGATTGGTGCCCTTCGTTTTCTAACTCTTTCGAGCTCGGCCGCACAGGAGAAAGAGATTTCGATGGTTCGCTGGGTCTGCCTCAGCGCAACAGAGCCTTTGCCCACACGCGCAGAAATCCCTGACTCAGGTACGTCAGTGAGCCGATTGCCAGTATCCACTTGACGGTGCTGACCACGGTGGTGGCGCGCACGACGGTGTCGGTGATCTGTTCTCGGTTGTCCACCAGCATCAGTCCAACGATGTTCTCGACGTAGTCACCGGCAGCGGAGGCCACGGGTGCGACGGCCAGTGCCGTGGTCGCCGCGGGGCTCAGCGGCGTCTTCGCGGCCAGGCTGCGTGCGCCGGCCCTGAGTGCGATGGCATAGATCGCCGGATGCACGAAGTCGGGAAAATAGTGGCTGCGGAATCTGGCGATCTCGGCGTCGTCCATGCTCGCGAGGATCTGCCGGTAGCGCCGCGCGGACCAGGCCGTCTGCACCTCGAGTACTTTCGGGGCCGCGGGTCCGAGCAACCGAGCGATGTTGGCTTGCGACACGACGAACAGTGACGACCACGCCAACAGCTTTCCATCGAGCACGCTGAGGGACATGAGTGCAGATTACTGCGTCAGAAACGGAAGAACGGTGGCCTCGAACGCCGAATAACCGTCGCGATGGATGCTGTGTCCGGTGCGAAACGCTTCGACGCGGCAGGTCGAGATCTCGGTGACCATCGCGTCGAGCCGAACCGGATCGACCATGCCGCCGGGACCTCCGCGAAGCACCAATGTCGGAGCAGTGATGTCGGCCAACGACTCCCACCACTGCGGATTCGGCCGACGGAACTGCTCGAGAGCAGTGGCAGTCATCGACCGATCGAACGCGAGTACCGCACGGGGATGTAGGACAACGCTGGTTGCGGCGTGCCAGAGCTCGGTGACCGACGGCATCTTGCCGGTGAGGCTCGGCGGGGCATCCCCCGGCCGAATCGGTATCGGAAGTTCCTCGAGTACCAGACGGCGCACGAGCGGCGGGCGACGCTGTGCGACGAGCGAGACCGCGTATCCGCCGAGGGAATGCCCGACGAGATCGACTTCGGTGAGCCCGAGGTGATCGATCAGAGCAAGGAGATCGCCACCGAACGAGTCGAACTCGTACGTGGGTGTGTGGGCGCTCTTACCGTGCCCGCGCAGATCGACGGTGATCACTCGGCGACCTCGAGCTGTCAGTGCTCGGGCGAAGCGATCCCAGGTTCCGCTGTCCCCGCCCATCCCGTGCACCAGCATGACCGGCACCGGTGCCGCGCTGGGGTGTTCCTGCGGGACGAACGAGCGATACGCGATATCGACGCCACCGAGGTCGACCGTCTCCGACATCATCTGCATTCACTCGAATGTAGCGGTGTCACTATTCGTAGATTCCCTCCACCCGCCACCGACCTTCGTCGAACACGAGCAGCAGGGCCCTTTCGTCGTCGAGCACCACCTGGGCCCGCGCTGTCGGACCCGTCGATGCGGTGCCGCTGTCCCACCACCGCTCGTCCACCGGCCACGGCCCGGCCAATCCCGTCAGTTCCCATTCCTTGGTTCCCCAGCGCAACCGTGCCGGTGGCGCGTCGAACACACCACGGTCGGTGACGCCGATTCCCGTACCCGTCCGATTCATCAGCGTCACCGTCGGACGGGTCTCTATCACCGCCGCCGGAGCGGGCTCGGGTAATCGTCCTGGCCATGGATGGGATGGATCGGACATCGGTACCAGCTCGTCGCCGAGTGGGCGCAGCGTTATCCGTTCGGCCGGCCCGCGTCCACCGCTGAGAACACCGCCCAGCACCGATTCGCCACCGAGCAGACCCTGAACGCGCACCAATGCCCGACGCGCTCTGTCGTCCTCGTCGCCGACACTGCCCCACAACCCCAGTTGCAGCTCACCGGCTGCCACTACCTCGATCGGTTCGAGCCTCAGGACAGTGATCGCGGACGTCGGCTTGTTCTCGCTGCGCCCGGTGAGCCAGCCGTCCAGTTGCCACCGCACGCGATCGGCTGTTCCCTCCGGCATCAACGGCTCCGCGCAGCGCCAGATCCGCGACAGGTTCTCACCGTTACCGGTACTGGCATGCACCAGCAGACGAGTACACGCAACGGCAGCGGCAGCAAGCTTGGTGTGCAACTGTTCGGCAAGACCGCGCCCGGCGAATGCAGCGGCGTCGACCCGATCGATCGGCGGATCGCACCGATACTCCACATCGAGATCCGGCGGCAGCGCCCGGGCCGAGGGCGGACGCTCGGGCTCGCCCCGAGCACTGCGATGCGCCAACACCGCATCGGTACCGAACCGCGACGCGACATCGCCCGGAGACAGCGCAGCGAAGTCGCCGATGGTTCGTAGACCCAAGCGTCGCAACAGGTCCACCAACTCACCACGATCGGCAGCGGACATACTCGGTTCTGCCGAGAGTTCTGCCACCGGTAACGGAGCGAGAAAGCCGGCACCACCTCCGCGCGGTACCACCTGTGCATACCGAGCGGCGACGACCGCAGTGGACAACTCGTCGGCGATACCGATCTGGCATTCCACACCGGCAGCCGATGCCTGGTCGATCAGCCGTTCCGCAGCCCGATGCTCGGTACCGAAATACCGTCCGACACCGCGAGCGGCGAGAACCAACAGACCCGGCCGCAGCACTTCGACTCCCGGTGCGATGGCGGCGACGGCAGAGACCACGGGCTCGAACAGTCGCGCATCACGATCGGTATCGGCGAGAGCGACATGCACATCCGGGCACCGCGCCTGGGCTTCCCGACGCCGTAGTCCGCGTTTGATACCCGACGCACGTGCCGTCGCCGAGCACGCGACGACCCGATTGGCCGAGGTGACGACCACCGGATGCGTCGCAGGCAGATCGGCCTGAGCAGCTGCTGCAACAGCGGGCCAATCGGGACACCACAGGGCAAGAACACGACTGGAACGGTCGATGCTCATGTCGAGACAGCGATCGACAATGGATTCTGCTCGTGCTGTTCGGCATGCCACTCGATGCGGCCGTTCTCCGAACGCAGATCGAGTCGAACGGTGCGGGGCCGCATCGCCTTGCCGCGAGCGCACACCGACAATCGGACGCCGCGGAGCCGGCCGCGTCCCAGCTCCCGACCCGTACCGAGACCGTCGTAACCGTGCACCGATGCGTCCAGCCGTAGTTCTGCCCCGTCCCAGTGTCCATCGGTCACCAGCAGCGTCGAACCCTTGCTCCGTGCCCTGGCCACCACGGCTCTGGCCCGAGTAGGAGATACAGACAGACCACCGAGACCGAGCACCACGAGGTCCACACCGTCGAGCAGGATTGCCGCCACTTCCACCGGATCGGGGCCCGGATCGGGAATCAGAGCCAGTTTGCTCAGCTGTGCGCCCATCTCCACCGCGGCGAGAACTCCGAAACGAGGCTGCCCGATGACGGCGACATGCCCACCGGCACCCGTCACTGCAGCCACCAAACCGATCAGCAGCGAGCCGGCACCGGACACCGAGGCCACCGTTCCACGAACCAGCCCACCGTGCGGCAGCACGTCGATCAGCGCAGAGGGCACCGGAAGAACGGCCCGCTGACGGACCGCACGTTTCGGCTCGGCCTCGCCGAAATCGGAACGAACGGGGTCGGGGTCCGAACTCTCGATGCGCACCGACGCCGTTTCGCCACGGGAAGGCACGGCAGCCATCCGGCTACGCAGCAACGCGACACGCTCCGGCAGCGACAACCCGTCGAGCACATCCGGCGTGACAGAAGCTCCCGATACAGTCATGTCACTCCCCTTCACGATGTAGAAAATCGAGCCGAAACATCGGTGTTCGTCGAACGCGGGAAGTGGCGTATTCGAACACAATTTCGATCTGCACTCAGTAAAGCCGCTCGGACGGCAACTCGTCAAGGTGGTGCCGAAGCCGCTGGTGGGGGCTTCCGTTCTGCGGCTGCGGGCACACCCCGCCATCGTCAACTAACCTGTGGGCGTGACCGATCAGCAGCGTGTTCGACGAGGAGTCGGACCCGACTACCTCCTGGCCGGAAGATACCGCCTTGCCGGCAAACTCGGGGGCGGCGGAATGGGCGCAGTATGGCTCGCCACCGACACACTTCTGCACCGCCAGGTGGCCGTCAAACAGGTCACGTCCACCACCGCGCTGAGCCCTGAGCAAGCCGTCGAGGTGCGCAATCGGGCCATGCGTGAGGGTCGCATCGCTGCCCGCCTGTCCAGCCCCCACGCCATCGCGATGCACGACGTCGCTCTTGTCGACGGCGAGCCGTGGTTGGTCATGGAATACCTGTCCTCGCGCAGTCTCGCGCAGGCGCTCGGCACCACCGATTCGCTACCGCCGTTCGAGGTTGCTCAGATCGGGGCACAGATCGCCGACGCACTGACCGAGGCGCACGAGGCAGGAATCGTGCACCGCGACATCAAGCCGGGCAACATCTTGATCGCCGATCGCGGCAAGGATCTGGGCATCGTCAAGATCAGCGATTTCGGCATCTCCCGCGCGAAAGGGGACGTCGAGGAATCCGACGACAGCGTGATCACCGGCACCCCCGCGTATTTCGCCCCGGAGGTTGCCCGCGGACAGGATCCCACCGCAGCCAGCGACGTGTTCTCCCTCGGCGCAACGCTGTACACCGCCATCGAAGGCAAACCTCCGTTCGACATCGATCACGATTCGATCGCACTGCTGCACCGAGTTGCCAAGGGGCAGATCATTTCTCCCACCCGAAGCGGAGATCTCACCGGTCCGCTGTTGCACATGCTCGAGCCCGATCCTGCTCGGCGTCCCACCATGGCGCAGGCACGCGACGAGATCATCCTCGCTGCGATCAGCAAGCGCGGCACCATAGCTCAGCTACGCGGTGTACCCCTGACCTCTGCGGACGGCGTAGTTCCGGCATGGGCAAGACGCTCGACACCGGTGTCCGAATCTCGCCGTCCGTCACGAGAATTCGGCAGCACCGTCGCAGGCCTACCCGCCGTGCAACCCGGTGAAAGCCCAGCGAATCCGGTTCCCTCCAGCTACTCTCCCCCACCGTTCGACCTACCCCGTAAGAAGAAGAACCCCATCGAGAACGTGCTGATGCGGATCGAAGATGCCGTGGGCGATCGGACGACGATTCCGTCGCCGGTCATCCTCGCTACACTGATCCTCGCCGTCGTGATCGTTCTGATTCTGGTGATCGGCCTTATGCTGTAGTCGAGCCCTCAACGCGACTCGTGCACGATGATCGCGATCTGAACCCTGTTGCTGCACTCCAGCTTCGTCAGGATCCGTGACACGTAGGTCTTCACCGTTGCCACACTCATGTACAACTCCGCGCTGATCTCCGCGTTGGACTTTCCCGATCCGACGGCAACTGCCACCTCACGTTCACGATCGGTGAGAGAATCGAGTACCGCTCGCGCTCGCGCCGTGGCGGAGTCGTGTGATCGAGCGTCCTGCTCGCGCCAGTGGGCAACCAAGCGTCCGACGGCCGTCGGCGACAACATCGACTCCCCGGTTCCGACGCGATGCACCGCGTCGATGATGTCGCGTGGTGGCGTGTCCTTGAGCAAGAACCCGTTGGCCCCCGCCCGCAGAGCACGCAGCAGATATTCGTCGGTGTCGAACGTGGTCAATACCACGATTGCCCCTGAAAAACCCTCTGCTCGAAGCATTTCGGTGGCAGCCAGACCGTCAATGACGGGCATCCGAACATCCATCAGAACCACGTCGGGAGACAACGCGTGCACTGCCTCGATACCGCCGCGACCGTCGGACGCCTCACCGACCACTGCGATACCCGGATCCGAACTCAGAATGAGCGACAAACCGGCCCGGACCAACGCGTCGTCGTCGACCAGCAACACCTCGAGTGTCTTGCCCGCTTCGGGACCATCGGTCAGTTCGGGCACGGTAGCCATGCTTCCAGACGGTAGACCACGCCGACGCTGCTTCGGGCGATGCCGTACTCGATTCGCCCTCCCGCCAGCTCGACTCGCTCGGTGAGGCCGATCATTCCCGATCGAGAACCCGGTACTGTCGCGAATCCCCCTGTGCCGATGCCGTTTTCGAGCCACACTCGAATCTCGTTGTCGACCTGGGTAATTCCACATCGCACCGGCAACCCCGGCGCATGCTTTCTGGCATTGGTCAGGCCCTCCTGAATCACACGGTGAACGGTGCGAGAGGCAGAGGCAGGCAGCGAGAGGTTCACAGGCATCTCGTCGACGAACGTCACCTGTGTACCGGCTTTCTCCGAATCCTCGATCAGCACAGCAATATCGTTTACACCCGGTTGTGGACGCGGCACGTTCACGTCGCCCGATCGAAGTACTCCCAGTATCTCCCGCAAATCCTCCAGGGCCCCGTGCGCATTGGATCTGATGGTCGACGCGAGCGCTTCGACTTCCCGCGCACCGACATCCGGCCGGACCTCGAGCGCACCCGCGTGGAGACTGACCAACGAGATCCGATGCGCAAGAGCGTCGTGCATCTCCCGCGCGATCCGCTCACGTTCGAGCCCGCGAACGGTCTCGGCCCGCAGGTTCGACTCCGACTCGGCCCGCTCGGCCCGCTCACGTAGCGAATCGATCACCTCGCGACGCGACTTGACGACGATGCCCCATGCCGCCGGGATGCTCAGAAAGGCAAGACTGGTCATCGCGATGTACAGAATCGACTGTTCGACCCATACGGTCGTCCAGATCACCGATGCCAGCAGGTGCAGAACCACCACCGCAGTGGTGACTCGCCACGACTTTCGGGACGCCACGGTGAAGACGGCCACCAGTTCGGCACCGCCCACTGCATCGGTGAGCACGGCGCACACGGCCAGCGCTACCGCGATCTCGATCGGCCACCGGCGACGCCACCACAGCAACACGGCACCGAGCACCCCCACGACGATCGATACGACCGTTCGGGTGGTGGTCATCCCTCGGTTCCGGCGGCTACCGACAACACCAACAACAGGGCGAACACGATGGCGGCGACGTCCCATGCGCGGTCTCGATGCGTTCGCAACAGGGTCATGATTCGACCGTCATGATCGAACCAGGGGACGCCAGTATTGACTGGTCTTCTTGTCGCGCACTACTACACCGAGTCTGTCGAGTTCCGAACGCAATTCGCGCGCATCGGAACCCGCCTTCTTCTTCAGCGCCATGTCCCGAGCTTTGAGCACCGCATTCACCTCCGGTGCCAGGCCTGGCGTCTCGGGCACCCACAGGTGATAGAGATCCTCGTAGGGATCACCGGGCGCAACCGAGTAACCCCGCTGCTCGAATGCCGCCTCGATCGCCTCACGCTTCTCCTCGCTCGGTACTCGCACCAACTGACGCGAGGCTGCGTCGAGCAACACCAGGTCCTTACCGTCGACGAACACGGTACCCACCTGCGATCTGGACACCGTGGCGGTCTCGCCCTTCTCGGTGATGCGTACGTGCACCTCCGATACCGCCACCCGCGCAGTGTCGTAGAACGCGGCAGCCACCAGTGCCAACCCGAGCAGAACCCCCACCGCGATACAGACGTACCGCACCCACCACTGTGACCACGACGCGATCAACTCCAACGGACCCTGGAACGGTATCCAGGTGAGCGACGCTCCCCACTCCGCCACGTACGGCACCGCGAATCCCAGCAGTCCGCCCATCAGCATTGCCCCGGCGATCAGCAGAATTCGATCACCACGAGAGAACCACAGCACCGCCGGCGGCGTCTCCCCGAGCATCTTGTCGTCCATACCGTCGACGGTATCGAGTGTGGGAGCTCGTACCCAGTCATCGAAAGTCGACACTTCGCCGACTTTCGACGACAGGAAGCACTCGATCAGCCGCGAACCGGCATCACCAGCGTCGTCAGAGCGCCGTCGAGCGCGGAGCGCACCAGCATCGGGTGATCCGGTGCAGCGATGTCGAGCATCAGGTCGGGTCCGACAGCCGAAGCGACGGCCGCCTGCAGGACGGCCGCGTCGAAGAAAACCACGCTTTCCGATCCGGTCACCTGCGCGGGAACCGGAACACCATCGACCGAGACGCCGTCCGGCCCGGCGGTCATGCGAATGGTGCCGCCGTCGAGCGGAACGAAATCGCGTCGAAGCACAACCCTCGTCACGGTCGGAGCCAAACCGTCCATGATCGCCCGCCAGTCGGGGAATTCGCCGTCGACCGGATCCACCTCGGCCCGAGCACCGTTGGAGTCGATCACCATCGCGTCGTCGGTTGCCGTCAGCACGAGGGTGCCGGTTGCGGTCGCCGTCCCGAGTGAGCCGACCGCTGCGATTCGAGACCACGGGGTGCCTGCCGAACATTGCGCCACGAGACTGCGGGTGGAGAGTCGATACCGATCCGTCGCAGTGAGAGTGACGGTGCCGCCGTCCACCTCGATCAGGACGCCTCGCAACACCGGGAAATCGTCACTCGTCCCGGCTGCCGACGAGACCTGCTCTACTGCGGAGGCAAATTCTGCGGCAGATACCGTTGCTGTGCAGTACTTTTCGTCGAACAGCCGGCGGATCGACACCGCAGCCTCGGCTGCCGCGCGCGCATTCGCGGCAAGCTCCTCGACGTGTCGATCCACGATCTCGACCGCCGCGGCTCCGTCGCCGTCGAGGGCGGCGGTCACCTTGTCGAGTGGCATCCCGATCTCGCGCAGTTGTCGAATGATGTTGGCCCGCTTCGACTGTGCACGAGTGTAGTAGCGATAGCCGGACTTCGAGTCGATGGACGCCGGGACGAGCAATCCACAGTCGTCGTAGAAGCGCAGGGCACTCGGGGTCAGCCCGCTCGAGCGAGCGAACACACCGATGGTCAGGAATTCTTCGTCCGAATCAGTCATGGTGAAATCCTGAGGCTTCGGGTTGGTCGAAGGTCAAGCGCGACGCCGACGGTTAGTCGATTCGACGCTTGTGCGCCCATCGCGTGAGTGCGTTCCTGTTGGACTGCTGGGTCTTTCGGAGAACATTCGATGCATGAGTCTCGACGGTCTTGACGGAGATGAACAGATCCTCGGCGATCTCGCGATAGGTGTATCCGCGCGCCAGCAACCGGAGCACCTCCAGTTCACGGGGCGTCAGCGAATCCAGTTCCGGATCCAGCGGGGGCTCCGGGGCAGCACTACGACCGGTGAACGAATCGAGGACGAACCCGGCCAGACGCGGGCTGAATACCGCGTCTCCCCCGGCGACACGTCGAACACCGTCGGCGAGCTCCGCACCGGAGATGGTCTTGGTCACGTACCCCCTCGCCCCGGCGCGGATGACGGCAATGACGTCCTCGGCCGCGTCGGACACACTCAGCGCCAGGCACACCGGCCCCTCGGCGATGCGATTCAGCACGGCCACGCCACCGCCGTCGGGCATGTGCACGTCGAGCAACACCACATCGGGTTTCGTCGAGTCGATACCCGATACCGCCTCGGCGACGCCTCCCGCTTCACCGACCACCTCGATGTCCGCCTCCCGGCCGAGTTCGGCTCGCACGCCCGACCGGAAGACCGCGTGATCGTCGACCAGGAAAACTCGAAACGGGTCGGTCACGTCGGCTGCTCCTGCTGGTTGGATTCGGGCGATTCAGTGGTCACAGTACTGCCGTTGCGGGGCATGAAGATGCGTACTTCGGTGCCCTTGCCGACGGTCGACCGTACCTGCACGGTGCCGCCGCGGCGCTCGACACGACCCCTGATGGACTTCGCCAGGCCCTGCCGGTCCTCGGGTACCTCGGTTTCGTCGAACCCGGTTCCGCGGTCGCGGACGAAGATACTGACCTGCTCCGCTTCGGTTTCGGCGAACAGGTCGACGTTGGTCTCACCGGAGTGCTTGGCCGCGTTGACCAGTGCCTCGCGTGTGGCACCGAGAAGCGCGGTGAAACTTTCCCTGGACAGGCCGGATTCGACGTCGTCGGGCAGAAGATGTACGTCTCCGACGGTGATGGGTCTGACGGTCACACCGTGCTGATCCTCGACCTCACCGGAGATTGTCTTCAGGGCGTCGGCCAAGCTGGAGTTGTCGGTGTCGCCGCCGTCGAACAGCCATCTGCGAAGCTCCCGCTCCTGCCCGCGCGCCAACCGCATCACCTCCTGCGGCCGATCGGACTGCTTCTGGATCAAGGCGAGTGTCTGCAGCACCGAGTCGTGCAAGTGCGAGGCAATCTCCTCACGTTCGTCGTTACGTATACGGGCAGACCGCTCGGCACCGAGCGCACGCCACGTACGCAGCCAGATGGGAACCGTCAACAGGCCGACGCCGACGAGGGTGACCACCACCGCCAGCAGCGACGAACGCAGTGCGGCCAAATCGACGCGGGCAAGGACCACCACCCCCAGCCCGAGGACGATCAATGTCGCTCCGCCGACGACCCGCGCCCAGCTCAGCACGGTCGGATGCTTGGGCAGTCCCAAAGCCGTGCGCGGACCCTCGACGTCGAACTCGCGCCACACCAGCGCTGCACCGACCACCACGACGATGATCGGCACGATGACCGATGCGGCAGTACCACTGAGGAGCCAGGCGAGCCCCACCGCGAGGCCGAGACCGATGGCAGCCAACCCCAGCGCACGCTGACGTTCGGCGGCACTCGGGTGTGCCGTGTCGTCGCCGGCGGGCGTGAACATCCAGATCAGGCCGTAGGCGGCGATTCCGGCACCGGCCGAGGCCGCGAGCAGCGCGAACGCCACCCGAATCTTGAAGACGTCGACGCCGAGATGGTCGGCCAGACCCCCGGCGACGCCGCCGACGATGCGTCCGCCGCCGCGTCGTCGATAAGGGTCAGGAGCAGAGCGTGCAGGAGCGACAGTTAAAGCAGGAGCTGGGGGAATCGAGGTGACAGGGGCGACCGGCGCGTCGCCGGCTACGGATGGTGCGTCGCGGGCGGCGTCAACGGGTGGATTGTCGACAGGGTGCACTCATCGATCCTGACACGGACATGGCGACTGTCGCATCAGGGTTCGCCCTGATGTTTCGCGCCTTCGCCGACGTCCGATCACGCTCGGGGTCGATATCAGGGGTATCCCTGATGTGTTTCTCGATCGGGGACGCCACGATGGTTGTCATGAGCAACGTGACCGTCTCGGATCAAATTCAGCAGATGTGGCGAACCCGTCCGCACCGATTGCCGCAACGCGGACATGTGGCGGGTGTCGCGGCCGGTATCGGCTATCGCTACGACGTGGATCCTGTTCTGATTCGAGTCGCGTTCGTCGTGTCCACCCTGTTCGGCGGCACCGGCATCGTGCTGTATCTGGCGGCGTGGTTGGTACTCAGCCGAGCCGGTGACACTGCGTCGGGCGCAGAGTCACTCGTCGGCCGCGGCACCAGTTCCGACTCGACGACCAAGATGGTCGTCGTCGCGGTGGCGTTGGTGATCGCGGTGTCGACGATAGGCCCGGTAGGTGTCGGACTCGGAGGTTCGGGGCTCATCTCGCTGTTGGCCATGCTCGGTGGCCTGTGGTTGCTGCATCAGCGTTGCCCCGAGCCGCCGCCGTACATGCGGACGGAAGAGTTCTCCCGAAACTACTACGCCCCCAAGCCTTTCGGCTCGTACAGTACGTCAGCGGAGCAGTGGACGGCTGCGCAGTATCGGCCGCCGCAGTTTCAGCAGGAGCAGTACAGCCCGTACACGACGTTGCCGACCAGTTACGTTCCGACGCCGAAAGCAGCCGATAGCTCCGATGCTGCAGACTCCGGTGCAGACCACACCGTGAATCTGAACAAGCAGAGGCCGGCCGAAACGCCGACGGTGACTCCCCCGTCGTGGGATCCGCTCGGGGTGGCTCCGTTCGCCTGGGATCTCCCCGAACCGGCACCGGCATTCCCACCGGCGGCGATCGAGCGTAAGCACCGATCACGTTGGACAGCAAGCTTTCTCGGCCTTGCACTGCTCGGAGCTGCCGTCACCGCCGCGGTCGGAGCCGCATCCGGCGGGGACTGGGCCACAGCGGGACGCGTCGGAGCCGTCGCGTTGGCGATCATCTCGGCCGGGCTGATCCTCGGAGCCTTCCTCCGCAAGGGCTACGGGCTGTTGGTGGTCGCGGCACCCCTGGCCGGATTCGTCGTCCTGGCATCGGCGGTCGGGCCGGTGGACCTGGGCAACGGTGCGTCGGGAACCCAACGGGTCGTTCCGTTGACCGTTGCCGACCTCGCTCCGACGTACGACGTCGGTCTCGGCGAGCTGGATCTCGATCTCACCGGCCTCGACCTGACCGAGAACGACAGGGTGAAGATCGACGTGGCGCTGGGCAATGCGACGGTCACCGTGCCCGATTCGATGAACGTCACCGTGGAGTGCGAGGCAGCGCTGGGTTCGTGCCCCACCGAAACACGGTTCGGCCCGGCAACGAGCCCCGATGACCCAGTCTTGACGATTGTGGGAGATGTGGCATTCGGCGAATTGAAGGTGCAGAAGTGAAGAAGAACAACGCCGACAGCATCGGCCACGACTACGGCGACAGCGATTCCGACACCGAGGCGCAGAACTCGAACCGCCGCGGACCGTCGGCGCTGCTGTTGCTTGCCGGACTGGCCGCCATGGTCGTCTCGGTCGCAGCAATCATCGGACAGGATGCGATCGTCGCTCTGGGCGACGTGCAATTTCGCTGGGTCTTCGTGATCGCTGCGGTCGCCGTCGGAGTCGCTCTTCTATTGGGCCCCAGCAGAAAAAGCTGACGCGCTCACTCCCACTCGATGGTGCCCGGCGGCTTGCTCGTCACGTCGAGAACGACTCGGTTGACCTCCGGAACCTCGTTGGTCACCCGAGTCGAAATCGTTTCCAGCACGTCGTACGGCAGTCGGGTCCAGTCCGCAGTCATAGCGTCCTCGCTCGACACCGGACGCAGCACGATCGGATGACCGTAGGTGCGACCGTCGCCCTGCACTCCGACACTGCGGACGTCCGCCAGCAGCACCACCGGGCACTGCCAGATCTGCTGATCCAAGCCGGCAACCGTAAGTTCTTCTCGGACAATGGAATCCGCATGACGCAATGTGGCCAGCCGATCCGCAGTGATCTCTCCGACGATACGAATGGCCAGTCCGGGTCCGGGGAAAGGTTGTCTTCCGACGATGTCCTCGGGCAGTCCCAGTTCACGCCCGACGGCACGAACCTCGTCCTTGAACAACGCTCGCAACGGCTCGACCAGGGCGAACTGCAGATCGTCCGGCAAACCGCCCACATTGTGATGGCTCTTGATGTTGGCGGTTCCCGAACCACCACCGGACTCCACGACATCCGGGTAGAGCGTGCCCTGCACCAGGAACTCGACGGAGTCACCGTGCTCGGCGTTCTCACCCAGCACCTCGGTGACGGCACCCTCGAAACTACGGATGAACTCGCGGCCGATGATCTTGCGCTTCTCCTCCGGATCGGAGACGCCCTCGAGCGCACCGAGGAAGGTGTCGACTGCATCGACGGTGACGAGCTTGGCACCGGTGGCAGCCACGAAATCCTGCTGAACCTGCTCGCGCTCGCCGGAACGCAGCAATCCATGGTCGACGAAAACACAGGTCAACCGGTCGCCGATTGCGCGCTGCACGAGAGCTGCCGCCACCGCGGAGTCGACTCCTCCGGACAGACCACAGATGGCCTTACCCGTAGGACCGACCTGCTCCTGAACTGCCTCGATCAGAGCGTCGGCGATATTGGCCGCTGTCCAGTCCGGAGCGATGCCTGCCGTCTCGTGCAGGAACCGACTCAGTACCTGCTGCCCGTGCGGGGAGTGCAGAACCTCGGGGTGATACTGCACTCCGGCCATCCGCTTGGCCTCGTTCTCGAAGGCCGCAACCGGTGCCCCGGCGCTGGTGGCAGTGACGGTGAAGCCCTCCGGGGCCGCGGTGACCGCGTCGCCGTGGCTCATCCACACCGGCTGGGTCGCGGGCAAACCGTCGTGCAGACGACCGCCGTCCACGCTGAGCTGGGTGCGACCGTATTCCCGCGTTCCGGTGTGCTCGACGGTTCCGCCGAGGGCCTGAGCCATGGCCTGGAATCCGTAGCAGATTCCGAACACGGGAATGCCGAGGTCGAGGAGCGTCGAGTCCAGTTCGGGTGCCCCGTCGGCGTAGACGCTCGACGGTCCACCGGAGAGCACCAGCGCGACCGGATCCTTTGCCGCGATCTCCTCGGCGGTGGCGGTATGCGAGATCACCTCGGAGTACACGTTGGCCTCACGCACACGGCGGGCGATCAACTGCGCGTACTGGGCACCGAAGTCGACGACGAGAACCGGGCGTGCGTGTGCGGGATCGTGTGCAGTGGAGTCGGTCACCGGGTCAGTCTAGTGGGACCGCTGTGGTGCTTACGCAACACCCGAATGCTCGACGTGCAGCGCCGCGGAGCCTGACCTGATCTCGACGATAGGCAATCTCAGTCCACCCGGAGCGTCCACCGGAACGACAGGCGAATTGGGGGCGATGGGATCGAGCCGCTGATACGGAAGCCCCTGTGCCGGACGAAGATCCAGCTCGCCCTTGTTCGGCCACAGTGCGGCGGACCGCTCGGCCTGCGCGCTGATGGTCAGTGACGGGTTCACCCCGAGGTTTGCCGACACGGCCGCCCCGTCCACCACGCTCAGCGTCGGGTATCCGTGGACGCGGTGGTACGGATCGATGACGCCGTGCGCCGAATCCGACGCGATGGCGCAGCCGCCGAGGAAGTGTGCGGTGAGCGGGATGTTGAACAGCTCTCCCCAGGTGCCGCCTGCGACGCCGCCGATCTTCTTGGCGATGCGCCGGGTGGCGTCGTTGCCCTCGGGGATCCACGTCGGATTCGGCTCCCCGTGGCCCTGCCTGCTGGAGATCTTGCGGCCGAACGGCCCACGCTTGGTGAACGTGGTGATCGAGTTGTCCAGGTTCTGCATCACCAGCGCGATGATGGTGCGCTCGCTCCAGTGCCGGACGTTGACCACACGGACGAACTGAATCGGATGCGCGATCATCGCGAACACGAACTTGAGCCACCGCGGAATCTTGCCTCCGCCGTCGGTCATCAGGGTCTGCAGCATGCCCATCGCGTTCGAGCCCTTGCCGTAGCGGCACGGCTCGATGTGCGTGTTGGGGCTGGGGTGGAACGAGGACGTGATAGCGACTCCGCGCGTCAGGTCCATGTTCGGATCGACCGCCAGCTTGGCCGCTCCGACGATCGACTCGGAGTTGGTGCGAGTCAGTTCGCCGAGCGTGTCCGACAGTTTGGGCAGCGCGCCCGTGTCTTTCATCTTGTGCAGCAGATTCTGGGTGCCCCAGGTGCCCGCGGCCAACACGACATTGGCCGCGCTGTAGGTCTTCTTGCCCTTGCGGAGCCGAGCACCGGTGCGCTCGGTGTCGACGTCCCAGGTGCCGTCGGATCGGGGGCGAAGGCCGGACACCGTCGTCATCGGCACGATCTCGGCTCCCGCGCGCTCGGCCAAGCCGAGGTAGTTCTTCAACAGGGTGTTCTTGGCACCGTGGCGACACCCCGTCATGCACTCACCGCATTCGATGCATCCGGTGCGCTCGGGGCCGGCACCACCGAAGTACGGATCCGGAACGGTCTTGCCGGGTTCGTCACCGAAGAACACGCCCACCGGTGTCTGGATGAAAGTGTCGGCGACACCCATGTCCTCGGCGACCGACTTCATCACCTCGTCAGCAGGGGTCATGTGTGGATTGCGCACCACGCCGAGCATGCGGGTGGCCTGGTCGTAGAACGGAGAGAGCTCACTGCTCCAGTCGGTGATGTGCGCCCACTGCTTGTCCTCGAAGAACGGCGCCTGAGGCTTGTAGAGGGTGTTCGCGTAGTTCAGTGATCCACCGCCCACTCCGGCACCGGCGAGGATGAGGCAATCGCGCAACAGGTGCACGCGCTGGATTCCGTACAGGCCCAGCTTCGGTGCCCACAGGAAGCGCTTGAGATCCCAGCTGTTCTTCGCGAAGTCCTTGTCCTCGAAGCGTTGCCCGGCTTCCAGGATTCCGACGCGGTATCCCTTCTCCACCAGCCTCAGCGCAGTGACACTTCCGCCGAAGCCCGAACCGACGATCAGAACGTCGTAATCCGTGGCGCGAACAGCTGAACCCATGGTGACCTCCGCTACATCCGTTGCTGTCGAACAGTATGCACACCCCCATGTGACTACCGCCACAAACAATTCTAGCTGTTACGAGAGGTATCACCAACTCAGGGTCGGCTCAGGTGGACGACATGCAACAGAAAGGGCGCGCACCCCGATGGAAAGGAGTGCGCGCCCTGCTGGAAAAGACTTGATCAGGCCCTGACGTTCAGGCCCACCTTCTGGAATTCCTTGAGATCGGAGTATCCCGACTTCGCCATCGACCGACGCAGTCCGCCGACCAGGTTGATCGAGCCGTACGACTCGCGCGACGGCCCGTGCAGCACCTGATCGAGGCTCGGACGCTCCCCCGCCGACATCGGCAGCAACGCACCACGCGGCATCGACGGATGCGCCGCCGCGGACGGCCAGTACCAGCCGCCACCGGGAGCCTCCGCGGCGACGGCCAACGGAGCTCCGAGAACCGCAGCGTCGGCTCCGCAGGCGATGGCCTTGGCCAACGCGCCGGAGGTGGTGATGTCGCCGTCGGCGATGACGTGCACGTACCGGCCGCCGGTCTCGTCCAGGTAGTCACGACGCGCGGCTGCCGCGTCGGCGATCGCGGTGGCCATCGGAACACCGATGCCGAGCACCTCACCGGTGGTCGTGCCGCCTTCGACGGAGCCGTAGCCGACGATGACACCCGCCGCACCCGTGCGCATCAGGTGCAGCGCAGTGCGGTGATCGCTGACGCCACCGGCGATGACGGGGACGTCCAGTTCGGCGATGAACGTCTTGAGGTTGAGCGGCTCCTCGTCGCCGTGCGCCACGTGCTCGGCGGAGATGATGGTGCCCTGGATGACCAACAGATCCAGGCCGGCGGCGACCAGAGCGGGTGTCAACGCACGTGCGTTCTGCGGACTCACCCGCACCGCCACGGTGACCCCGGAATCGCGTACCTGGCCGACTGCGGCCGACAGCAGATCGGGCTGCAGCGGCGCGGCATGCAACTCCTGCAGAAATGCGATGGGCGCATCGGGATCGAGATCGGTCTCGGCGATATGGATCAGCTGATCCAACTTGGCCTGTACGTCGGCATGGCGGGCCCAGAGGCCCTCACCGTTGACGACTCCGAGTCCACCCTGGCGACCCAGCTCGATCGCGAACGCGGGCGAGACCAGGGCGTCGGTGGGATGGGCGAGCACCGGGATGTCGAAGCGGTACGCGTCGAGTTGCCACGCCGTCGACACCTCCTTCGACGACCGTGTACGACGGGACGGCACGATGTCCACGTCGTCCAGCTGGTAGGTGCGGCGGGCTTCTCTGCCCATGCCGATTTCAACGAGGTCGCGCACGCGCGCACCTTTCTACTTCGAGAGCGAATCGAGTCGGCCGAGTGAGGCCGAATCGACTATCGGGTGGTGTAGTTCGGGGCCTCTGCGGTCATCGTGATGTCGTGCGGATGGCTCTCCTTGAGCCCGGCCGCGGTGATCTGCACGAACTGAGCCTTCTGCAGGTCTTCGATCGAGTTGGACCCGGTGTAGCCCATCGCAGCTCGCAGACCACCGGTGAGCTGGTGAATGACCTGATTCAACGGTCCGCGATACGGGACACGGCCTTCGATGCCCTCGGGCACCAACTTGTCCTCGGCCAGCACGTCGTCCTGGAAGTAACGGTCCTTGGAGAACGACTTCGCTCCCCCACGCCCCTGCATGGCACCGAGTGAACCCATGCCGCGGTAGCTCTTGAACTGCTTGCCGCCCACCAGAATCAGCTCTCCGGGGGACTCGGCCGTTCCGGCCAGCAACGATCCGAGCATGGCGGTCGATGCACCTGCAGCGAGTGCCTTCGCAATATCACCGGAGAACTGCATACCGCCGTCGGCGATGACCGGCACACCGTGCGGCTTGCACGCGGCGACGGCTTCGAGGATGGCGGTGATCTGCGGAGCGCCGACACCTGCGACCACTCGGGTGGTGCAGATGGATCCCGGCCCGACGCCGACCTTGACCGCATCCGCGCCGGCCTCGACGAGAGCGAGTGCACCTGCACGGGTGGCGACGTTTCCGCCGACGACCTGAACCCGATCGCCCACCTCGGCCTTGAGTTTGCTGACCATCTCGAGCACCTGCGAATTGTGGCCGTGCGCGGTGTCGACGATGACGACGTCGACACCGGCATCGGTCAGGGCCATCGAACGAGCCCACGCGTCCTGTCCGACGCCCACCGCGGCACCGACGAGCAATCGGCCGTCACGGTCCTTGGTGGCGTTGGGATGCTGCTCGGTCTTGACGAAGTCCTTGACCGTGATGAGGCCGGTCAGTGCGCCTTTGCCGTCCACGATCGGAAGCTTCTCGATCTTGTGGCGGCGCAGCAGGCCGAGGGCGGCCTCAGCGGTGACGCCCTCCTGCGCGGTGATGAGCGGAGCCTTGGTCATCACATCGGCGACGCGGCGGTTCTGGTCCACCTCGAAGCGCATGTCGCGGTTGGTGATGATGCCGACGAGCGCGCCGGTCTCGTCGGTGACGGGCAATCCCGAGATGCGGAAGCGCGCGCACATGGCGTCGACCTCGGCCAACGAATCGGTGGGCTTGCACGTGACCGGATCGGTGACCATGCCTGCTTCGGAGCGCTTGACGGTTTCCACCTGAGACGCCTGATCCTGCAGCGACAGGTTGCGGTGCAGCACGCCCATGCCGCCGGCGCGGGCCATGGCGATCGCCATCCGCGCTTCGGTGACGGTGTCCATGGCGGAGCTGACCAACGGCACCCGCAACCGGATCTCGCGGGTGATCTGACTGGAGGTGTCGACCGAGCTGGGAATCAGATCCGAAGCGGCCGGCAGCAGCAGGACGTCGTCGAACGTGAGGCCGAGCATCGCGACCTTGGTGGGATCGTCGCCGCCTGTGCGGACGTGGGCTCCGGGACTACTCATGCGAATCTGGCCCTCCCTAGAGCCTGGTTGCACTTCGGCGCGGCGTGCGGCCGGTGAGAGCTCGCAGGCGCACCGCAATGCGGGATTGGAGAACGGATGGAGTTTCGGCACTTGCACTCATCTGTTCAGCGCCGTGAACCATGGTATCGGCTAGGGCACAACCAGTGCGAATGCCTCCCACTACGGCCTGCCCGAGGCCCGGAAATCTCGGCCCTCGGCACCAGTGCGCGGCATTCACGTCCGGCATGTCGCTTTCGAACGGCTGGCGCAGACCCACCAGTCCTGCGTACCGTGGAGGCGTGCGCGATCAACTGCCTCCCGGTTTACCCCCGGACCCCTTCGCCGGAGACCCAGCCGACCCGTCGGCCGCCCTCGACGCCATCGAGCCTGGCCAGCCCCTGGACCCTCAGGAGCGACTGGCCGTCGAGGAAGACCTGGCGGACCTTGCTGTGTACGAAGCACTGCTCGGCCATCGCGGCATCCGCGGTCTGGTCGTGTGCTGCGAGGACTGCCAGCAGGACCACTACCACGACTGGGACATGCTCCGCGCGAACCTGTTGCAGCTCTTGGTCGACGGCACCGTACGACCGCACGAGCCGGCCTACGACCCTGTTCCCGACGCGTACGTCACCTGGGACTACTGCCGCGGTTTCGCGGATGCATCGATGAACGACGCCCTTCACGGCGACGGTTTCGACAGCTGAGTTACGGCCCGACCTCCGCAAGACGAAGAAGCCCGACACGATGATCGTGTCGGGCTTCTTCGTCGGCCGGACGGATGGTGCCGTCCGGTTTCTCGCTCAGCTTCCGCCGGACGGTACCGACATTCGATCGCGGTTCTCGGACGAACTGCCGCCGGCGGTAGCCGTCGGTTGGTTCGGGTCGAGAAGGACCGTCGGTGTGACGTCGGTCGTCGTCGGACTCGGACTCGTCGTGGCAGGCGGCACCGCGGGCGTCGATGTTGCCGGGCTAGGCGTGATCGGTACCGCGCTCGTGTCTGGAGTGACCGGATCCACCGGAGCCTGCGGGGCGACCAGGTCGGGGCTGGGTACAGGAGCAGGCACGGTCGGCACGGGTGCCGGTGGTACCGGCGCAGGCAAGGTCAATGCCTGCAATTCCTGCAGCAGACGCGCCAGCCACTGGTCCAGCTCGGCGCGCTGGGAATCGTCGAGCACAGCAGAGGTGCGGTTCGATGCACCGTCGAGCAGAGCCCGAGCGGCATCGGCATCACCCGACGACAGGAGGGTTTCGGCCTCCTGCAGCTTGGACGTGGTATCGATCTGCGCCACAGTCGAATCGGCTTGCTCGGAGAACACGACGGACTTGACGCTCCACAGCGGATCGTCCGGCGTCGAGTTGTAGGAGATGACCACGAGGCCACCCATCACCACGGCGATCGCTGCGGCGGCACCGGCGATGGGACGCAGCAAACGCATCCGTCCACCACGATTCGCCGAGCTCCTCCGCGCCATGTCGGCGGCGAGCTTCTCGCGTTCCACCGAGGCCACGACCACGTCGAGGGAGGGGCCGGCGGGCATCGCCGGCGACACCACGTCTGCTCGCCAGTTGGCGAGTAGAAGGGCGAGTTGATACTCGTCTGCGTCATCGGTAGCAATCGGTCCGTCACCACTGATCGCGTCGATGAACGCATCGTCACGACGTACGGCGACGAGGTCCACGGGACCACCGTCTGCACCGATGTCGGCATAGGGATCGTTCTGCTTCGGTCCAGTGGGGTTCACGTGCTCACCGATTCGCGAGATTCCGCGACGCGGGGTCTCACCGGAGCCACCGTGACCAATGTCCCTAGCCATACATTTCACCTGCTCTCACAACTTCGTTCTTCAGTTTTGCGATAGCTCGGTGCTGAGCCACGCGGATAGCGCCTGCAGTGCTGCCGACTGCCGCAGCTGTTTCCTCGGCCGACAATCCGACGATGAGTCGGAGCACCAGAATTTCTCGGTGCTTGGCGGGCAAGGTGTCCAGCAGTGCAGTCATCTGACGACTCGACTCGGATTCGAGAGCACGTTGCTCCGGTCCGTGTTCCATCGACACGACATCTGGTACTTCGGCGGCCGGGTCCGATTTGTTACGCGAGGCGCTGCGATGGGCATCGGCGACCTTATGAGCCGCGATGCCGTACACGAATGCCATGAACGGACGACCTTGGTCCTGGTAACGCGGCAAGGCGGTCATGACTGCCAAACAGACCTCCTGCGCCACATCGTCGGCCGATAGCTGACCGCGCTCAGCCGATCCGACTCGTGCCCGGCAATACCGGACGACAAGTGGTCGGATGAACTCCAAGACCCGGGACAGAGCCAGTCGATCGCCTTGCGCTGCGGCAACGACGAAAGAGTCCAACTCCTCACCCGCTGTGTTCATCGTCGACAATTTTCCCCGCGTTACAGGTACGCACCCGCCTGGGAGCGCTTCCACGTGGTGGTGGAACGTGACCAAGGATAGCGACACCACCCCGAACCAACCGAACCACTCGGTCCGTCTTCGACCGCGGTCCTGGTCAGTCGATCGACGAACCACCCCGACGATCGATCGCCGAAGCGAGATCGGCAGAGGTCATCATCTCCGCGTCGGCGATTCCGGTTCCTTCGCAGAGCATCGTCGCGGCCCAGCACAGGGGCAGCAGGCCGTGCATCGCCGCAGCGCTGGCCACCTGGACCGCCGAATCGTGTGCGCGGGTGGTCTGCCCTGCGCAACTCAGTGCGGCCGCCAAGACCAGGTCCGTCTTGATGCTGTGGCGTAACGAATCGGCATCGTTGGCGAGAGCTCGCGCGGATTCGGCGTGTCGGACGGCCGTCGGACCATCGCCTCGCACCATCGCCAGTTCGGCAGACACCCACGCAGCTCGCAGAGCCGGACGCCACAGCCGATCGCCGTTCGGCCCCTGCCGATGCCCCTCGCTGCGCGCGAGAAGGGTTTGCGCCAACCCGAACCGCCCCGTGCCGAGCGCATCGGCGGCGAGGCCGATCAACGCATCGCTGCGGGCTTCGACCGTGTCCCTCGATCGCGAAGGTGCCACGAGACCGACGAGAAACACCGCTCTGCCGTCGAAGCGACGAGCCCGATCGTGCCTACCCAGTTGACGCAGCCATGACGCTCTGGTCGACGCGTGCAGCGACTCGAGTTCCAGGCTGTCCGGTCTGTATCGCCGCAGCTCGACGTCCGCCGCGCCGTATCGACCTTGCCCGGCCAAAGCCACACTGCGGTACCAGCTCTCGCGGGGACCGGTCGCCGCAGGGAGCGGAAAACGGCCGGGGTCCGGACCGAAAGCGACGTCGAGGAGGTCGGAGGGCGTCACGGCTGACCGCGAGATCTGCTCTGGTGGCACGACGCAAGGGTATGGCCTTTGTGCTGCGCAGAGAACCACTCGGTGTGGCGAGAATTCGTACTCGATCTCAGCACCGGATGCGGGCTCTCCATTCCGTGCACGAATTGCAGTTTTCAAGGAATTAACAATGTAAATAAGACCGTTCAGGAAACGGCAATCTGAACGCTGTGTAGCGAATAGGTTAAGCGCTGCACCTAAACGGTGAACCGTGCCGGGAAACCTCGGCGGTCGTTGTCAGACGGGTCGGCCCTGAACACGAAGTTCCAGAGGCCGACACCGCACGCCGCGGGCAGTGCCGTTCCCACCGAGCCGACCAGCCGGCACCGAACGAACCCCTGGAGGCTTCACAGGGCCCTGAACAGCGAGAACATGGACGAACGCCAGGAGAATCGACCGCACGAAGCCGCACTTTCGGCCATTGATTCCCAGCGTCGACGGGACCGATGCCGAGCCGTGCTCTCCCTATCGTCTCCCGTGTTCGCGGATTCTTCAACAGGAGCGGCACGCACGCGGTGAGGTCCAAGTAAATATCGCCCGTGTTAATTCTTGGCACCATAACTATGCATTTGCCCACGACGAAGAACTATTGACTGGATTTCGTCGACCCACATAACGTTGTCGGCATTCGGATCACGAATCCGAGAAGCCACACCACCCTAGGAGTTTTCATGCCGCAGCCGAATCACCTCCCTGGGCCGAACGCCGACATTTGGGATTGGCAGATGCACGGCCTGTGCCGTGGGGTCGACTCGTCCATGTTCTTCCACCCGGACGGCGAGCGAGGCCGCGCACGAGCACAGCGCGAGATGCGCGCCAAGGAAATGTGCCGCAGCTGCCCCGTCCTCGCGCAGTGCCGCACGCACGCTCTCAACGTCAGTGAGCCGTACGGCATCTGGGGCGGAATGTCCGAAACCGAGCGAGAACTGCACGCCCGGCACAACCGTCGCCGTATCGCGGTCTAGCCGACGCGACACTCACGAACGCACACACGACGAAGCCCCCAACCTGATACAGGTTGGGGGCTTCGTCGTAGTTCTACCGAACGTCAGTGAGCGTGACCGTGCCCGGCAGCAGGCTCGGAGGACTCCTCCGGCTTCTCCACGATCGAGCTCTCGGTCGTCAGGATCATCCGAGCAACCGATGCAGCATTGACCACAGCGGAACGAGTCACCTTCACCGGATCGACGACGCCGTCTGCCAGCAGGTCACCGTACGTCAGGGTCGCGGCATTGAATCCGTGTCCCTTCGGCAGCTCGGCAACCTTGCTGACCACGACGGAACCGTCGATGCCGGCGTTGGTGGCGATCCAGAACAGCGGCGCGTTGAGCGCAGTACGCACCACGGCGACTCCGGTCGCTTCGTCGCCGGTCAGGCCCAGATCATCGGCCAGCGACAACGCTGCCTGCGTCAGAGCGGAGCCACCGCCGGGAACGATGCCCTCTTCGACGGCCGCCTTGGCTGCTGCCACTGCGTCGTCGACGCGGAACTTGCGTTCCTTGAGCTCGGTCTCGGTGGCTGCGCCGACCTTGATGACGGCGATGCCGCCCGAGAGCTTCGCCAGACGCTCTTCGAGCTTCTCGCGATCCCACTCGGACTCGGTGTTCTCGATTTCGCGACGCAACTGGCCGACGCGAGCATCGATGTCTTCCTGGGAACCCGCACCGTCGACGATGGTCGTGTCGTCCTTCGTGACCACGACACGACGAGCGCGCCCGAGGAGCTCGAGGCCGGCCTCCTTCAGGCTCAGACCGACATCGGCAGTGATGACCTGTCCCGCAGTGACGACGGCGAGGTCGTCCAGGAATGCCTTGCGACGATCACCGAAGAACGGTGCCTTCACGGCAACGGCCTTGATGGTCTTGCGGATCGAGTTCACGACGAGCGTCGAGAGAACTTCGCCCTCGGTGTCCTCGGCGAGGATGAGCAACGGCTTGCCGCTCTCGGCCACCTTCTCCAGCAGGGGAAGGAAGTCCGGAAGCGAGGTGATCTTCTCGCGGTAGAGCAAGACGTACGCGTCTTCGAGTACGGCTTCCTGCGTGTCGACGTCGGTGACGAAGTACGGCGAGAGGTAGCCCTTGTCGAACTGAACGCCCTCGGTGACCGAGAGTTCCGTGAGCAGAGTCGAAGACTCTTCGACGGTGACCACGCCGTCGGCACCGACGCGGGTGAGCGCCTCGCCGACGAGCTCGCCGATCTCGGGGTCACGCGAGGACACGGTGGCAACCTGAGCGATGGCCTGCTTGCCCTCGACCGGAGTAGCGGCGGCGAGCAGCGCCTCGGCAACCTTGTCGGCAGCCTTGGAGATCCCGACGCCGAGTGCGATCGGGTTCGCACCGGCGGCGATGTTCTTCAGTCCGCCGCGCACGAGAGCCTGCGCGAGAACCGTCGCAGTGGTGGTTCCGTCGCCTGCGACGTCGTTGGTCTTGGTGGCGACACTCTTGACCAGCTGAGCGCCCAAGTTCTCGAACGGATCTTCCAGATCGATCTCACGAGCGATCGACACACCGTCGTTGGTGACGGTCGGTCCGCCGAATGCCTTGGACAGCACGACGTGGCGTCCTCGGGGTCCGAGAGTGACCTTGACTGCGTCGGCAAGCTTGTCGACGCCGCGCTCGAGTGACCGGCGCGCTTCCTCGTTGAATTGGATTTGCTTTGCCATGTTTCGGTGTTACTCCTTCGAGTAAAGAAACTCGATCGAACGCACACCGCCCCGGCACCGACACGAGATCGGCTTCCGGGGCGGGATGCGTTGTGGCCTACTTGGCGATGACTGCCAGCACGTCGCGTGCCGACAGAATCAGGTACTCCTCGCCGGCGTACTTGATCTCGGTGCCGCCGTACTTGCTGTAGATGACGGTGTCACCTTCTTTGACGTCGACCGGGATGCGGTTGCCCTTTTCGGTGACACGGCCTTCGCCAACGGCGACGACGGTGCCTTCCTGAGGCTTCTCCTTGGCTGTGTCGGGGATGACCAGACCGGAGGCGGTCGTCGTCTCGGCCTCGTTGGCCTGGACGAGGATCTTGTCCTCGAGCGGCTTGATTTTCACGCTCGCCACGTTGAGCCCTCCAAAGTTATGGGGTACGCGTCCGGGGTCGGATCCCCGGACAGCTGTGTGTAAGTACTTCTCGTGCGGTCCTGACAAACGGCTCGAACTCGTTCCCGTCGTCGCGGGTGCCGGGACTTCGCTCGATGCCAACTAGCACTCTATACACGAGAGTGCCAGCACTCAAGGGCTGGGTTCGCCAGATTCGAGTCGGCCCGGGCCCGGACGGTCGTCCGCTACGGACAACGCACAGTTTCACGGACCCCATCAGTCGTAAATCGCAGCAAATCAGGCCCCGAAACGCCGATGCCGCTACCGATTTCCGTGTTTTTCCGGCTGCGCCCTCGTCCATTGAAAAGCCTGGTGAACCACCCCGAAAAGCGTCCCGATAACCGACCGCACGGAATATAACGCTCGCATAAACACCGGAAGTAACGTTACGATAACGGGGCTGTCCGAACGATAACGATCGACAGCTGTGTCGCGACATGAGGCACAAGGCAGTCGAAGCGGACAGGCAAACAGGGGCGGGAGGTGCACCATGCGGGTAGGAGTGGGAGTGTCCACCGGATCCGAGGTCGTGTGCGCAGCCCTCGTCACTGTCGACTTCGACGGCAGTCGCACGGTCGAGTATCGGACGGTATCGGCCGATCGCCAGGCGAACACCGATATGGGTGAGCTCGTCACCTCTGCGATCGAGCTCATGGGATCGATGGTTCCCGGACATCGATCACCCGACGCCATCGCCGTCACCTACCGCACCGAAGAGCACGCCGCGGCAATTCGCGCAGCGTTGGCGCACACCACCCGCGACGTTCGGCTCGTGCCCGAATCCGCGGCGGCAGTTGCGCACCTGGCGACCACCGGCCTGATCGACGGCTACGACACGATCGCTCTGGTCGATCTCGGCGCGTCGGGCCTGTCGGTCACCGTCACCGACCGAACGGCTGGAACGGTATCGGCGCACGGCCGGTCGGACGTCGTCAGCGGCAACGCACTCGACGCTCTCGTCAAGAATCTCGTCCAGGACATGACCCGTGACAACCTCCGCGACGACATTCGCGACGACCGCGGAATCGGATCGGCACGGTACCGATCGATCAAGGAACAGCTCTCCTGCGAGGACGAAGTACGGATCGAGCGCTACAGCGGGGTACCGCTGACCGTCGGCCGCAGTGAATTCGAGACCGCTGCATCGCCGCTCCTGCGCGAAGCAGCCCTGTTCGTCCGCAGAGTGTTCGACGAGAGCACCCACGAACCCGAGGCCATCGTGCTCATCGGCGGCGGTGCCCACATCCCGCTGCTGGCCTCGTCCATCACCGACATGTTCCACGCCCGCGTCATTCGCCTCCCCGAGCCCGACGCCGTGCTCGCCGTGGGAGCGGCCGCGGTCGCCGCATCGGTGACCGACACCGACTACCCACTGGTCTCGGCTGCACGCCGAACCGCAGGCCGGATGAGTCGCTACTCGGGAGCGATAGCTGCCGCCGTCGTCGCGGGCGGATTGGTGCTCGCCTACGGCCTACAGACGATGACCCCGGCAGACGACCCGAGTGTGTCCCCTGCCGGCAGCGCGACGAACCCCGTGGCCGGCTCCGGCGACTCGGGACGACCCGTGGCCGAGGGTTACTCGCCCGGTGATACGTCGACCTCCGCCCGCAGCTCGGGAGGTCCCGTCGGACCCGCAGCGACCACGGTGGAGTCGACGGATTCGTCGTCCGGACTCACCACGTCCACGGCACCGACCACCACGCCGACGCTGCGACCTGCTCCCGACCTCCCACGCATCGAATGGCCGGTCGGTCCGCCGCCGGAGTCGTCGTCACCCGGAGCAGGCACCGGTGTCACCGTCGTGCCGCCGACACCGGTCACCCCCGAGCCCACGACGCCCGCACCGACCACCACTGCACCTGTCGAGCCCACCGACCCCGATGCGGGCGAGACCCCCGGTACGACAACGCCGTCCGGCCCCACCGAGCTCAGCCCCGGACCGACACCGCAACCCTCCGCCGAGGCGGTGCCACAGAGCAGTGTGGAACCCAGCCGTGTGGAATCCAGCGGTGTGGAATCCAGCGGTGTGGAACCGACCGAATCGATCGCGGTTCCGACGACGGTCGTCCGCGGCTCCGATCCCACTCCCGAACTGACGCCTCCGCCAACCGTCTGGTCGCCACCGCCTGCGGTGTCCGGCCAGAGCGTCGAACCCCGCACATCACAGGACACGGCTGCGCCGCGAACCTCCGAGCCTGTTCCGGACGTTCAGCCGGGAACCTGACTGGTCGCAACCGACAGACCGGGATCGGTCACTGCGGTGAGCGCAGACGGCGCAGCGCCGCCGGCGACGAGATGTGCACCCAGGGCTGCAATCATGACACCGTTGTCCGTGCACAGCCGCGGCTTCGGTATTCGCAGCGTCAAACCCTGCTCGGCACAACGACTTTCGATCAACGACCGAATACGCGAATTGGCCGTGGCACCCCCGCCGAGAACGATCGTGTCGACGTCGACGTCGGATGCCGCACGAACCGCCTTCATGGTCAACACGTCGGCGACGGACTCCTGAAACGATGCGGCGATGTCGGCCACCGGAACAGGATCGCCGGCGCGTTGCCTGGCCTCGACGAATCGAGCGACCGCAGTCTTGACGCCGGAGAACGAGAAGTCGTACCGGGCATCACGGGGGCCGGTCATTCCCCGGGGAAACGCGATCGCGGACGGATCACCTTCGCGCGCAGCAGCATCGAGAGCAGGCCCGCCCGGGTAGCCCAATCCGAGTAGTCGCGCGACCTTGTCGAAGGCCTCTCCGGCGGCGTCGTCGACCGTCGTTCCGAGCTCGGCGATCGGCCGAGACAGATCGTCGACGTGCAGCAGATGAGTGTGCCCACCGGAGACCAACAGGGCAACACACGACGGCATCGGACCGTGTTCGAGCGTGTCGACCGCGACGTGTCCACCGAGATGGTTCACCGCATAGAAGGGCACGCCCCACGCTGCGGCGTATGCCTTGGCAGCAGCGACCCCGACCAGCAGCGCCCCGGCCAATCCCGGCCCGATCGTCACCGCGACGGCGTCGGGACGATCGATGTCGGCCGCTGCCAGAGCTCGGCGCATGGTCGGCACGATGGCTTCGAGGTGCGCCCGGGACGCCACCTCGGGCACCACTCCGCCGTAACGGGCATGCTCGTCCACGCTCGATGCAACCTCGTCCGCCAGCAGCTCGCACTGCCCGGCGTTCCACCGGACGACCCCGACTCCCGTTTCGTCGCAAGAACTTTCGATACCCATGACGATCATCGGGCTGATCCTTCGGTTCGTTCCGGCCGACGCATGGTGAAGGCGTCGGCTCCGCTCGGCTGGTAGTACTTGGCCCTGGTACCCACGATCTCGAACCCCTCGCGTCGGTACAACTCGATGGCAGGCTCGTTGTCGGTGCGGACCTCGAGAAAGACCGGTCCACCGTGCTCGTCGGCCGCTCGAAGCAACTCGCCGAGCAGTCGTCCGCCGATCCCTCTGCGATGATGAGCAGGATCGACGCCGATGGTGTGCACCTCGGACTCACCGACCACGAACGCACCGCGGCTCGGTTGCCCCAGAAGGGCGATGCCTGCATAGCCGACCACCTCGCTGCCCTCACGCGCCGTGACGTAATGATTGTGTGGCGCCGCCAGTTCCGCGACGAATGCATCCTCGGCCCACGGGTCGTCGCCCTCGAAGAGGACGGTCTCGAGGTACGCGCACCGAGGAGCGTCCTGCACGGTCATGGGCTCGATCGATACCGTCATTGCCGGGCCTTCGCCGCGGCGCGCTCGTCGAGCGTCTTGGCATCGGGCCGGCGCAGATACAGCGGAACGAGCGGACCCGGGACAACTCCACTCGCGATATCGGCCGCCGCGACCTGGATCAAACCGGCCGGTGACGGTGCCTGCACGTCGCGAATCGGAAGGTCGAACAGCGCGGCATGCGGAGCGGAGCCCGCGACCGCATCCACTCCGAAACGGTCGAGTTCAGCGGGTGCCAGAACGTCGGGTCCAGCTGTGCGCACCCCCGCTTCGTACCGGGCCCAATAGATTTCGCGACGCCGCGCATCGGTCACCACCAGCAGGGACCCTGGTTCGGCAACCTCGGCCGCGATGGCGTCGAGGCTGCAGACCCCGTACACCGGCAGCCCGAGCGCGTCACCGAACGCCGCTGCTGTTGCCATTCCCACCCGCAACCCGGTGTAGGGGCCGGGCCCGACGCCGACGACGACGGCATCGAGATCGGCCGCGGTGATATGGGCCTCCGTGAGGCACTCGAGAATGTTGGGCGTCAGGACCTCCGCGTGCGACCGCGCGTCCACCCGAACCCGCGTGGCGAGGGTTTCGACCGGAACACCGGCGGCCTCCGTCAGGCGCACCACACCTGCGGTGACGGCGGGGGTCGAGGTGTCGACGGCAAGTACAAGCACGAGGGTTCAGGTTACGCGTCGACGGAGATTCGGCCGCGCACCCGGTACCCGATCAGCGAACTTCAGCCGGAGCCGGCGGGGTGGTCACGCGCCTCACCGTCACGCGTCGAACATCCGACTCCGGATCGCGCGTCAACCGAACCGAGATGTGTCCGTCCGTCAGTTTTTCGACCAAACCCTCGCCCCACTCGACCACGACCACCGCATCGGTGAGGTCGGTGTCCAGGTCCAGAGCATCGAGTTCGTCGAGTGCCGATTGTCCGGTCATCCCGAGCCGGTAGGCATCGACGTGCACGAGCGCAACCGGCGGTAAACCATGCGGCCGCGGCCCGGGCCGATGCTCACGGGCAATGACGAAGGTCGGTGACGTCACCCGCCCCTGCACGCCGAGACCGGCGGCAATACCTTTGGTCATCGCGGTCTTCCCCGCACCCAACGGACCGTCGAGAATCACCAGATCACCGGCAACCAGAACGTTCGCCAACCGTGCGCCGAACTCGGCAGTGTCTGCAGCAGTGGCCAACTCGGCATCCACCGGCAGTGTCAACAGCACATCAGACAACGCCCCACCGCCGCTTCTTGCCCGCGGCTTCCGACGCCCGCGCCACGAGGCGCAGAATCGCGCCGTTGACCTGTTCCGGAAATTCGAGCTGAACCAGATGACCGCCCTGTCGGACGCGCACCGTCTCCGAACGCGGCAGGGCCTGCGCCAGCGCCTCGGAACTGGCGAACGGGATGATCCAGTCCTCGTCGCCACACACCACCGATACCGGAATGTTCTCGAATTCCACGAGAGCCTCGGACTCGTCGTGCAACTCGAGTGTTTCGAGGAAATTGACGATCGTGACAACCGAGGTGTCGTCGATCATCGACTGAGAGAATGCCACCAAACGCGGGGAAACCCTGGTTCCGTAGGACGCCGCACGCAATATCGGTGAGATGAGTGCGCGCACGGCACCACGGCCGAACTGCACGAAGCCGGGCGAGGTGCGGACCGCGAGGCGAAACGCGTCGACCGCCGGGTTCTGCAGACTACGACCGACCCCGGATTGCGCGAGACCGGCAGCGGTCGTCGAGATCAGCACCGCGCCTATGACTCGCTGGCGCAGCACATCCGACCGTTGCCGTGCCATGGACAGGATCGACATACCGCCCATCGAGTGACCGACCAGGACGATGCGTCCTTTGGGCACGACCGAGCGAATCACCGCGTCCAGATCGAGGCCCAGCTGGCCGATCGTGCAGCTCTCCGGGCTCGGCACGCCCGAGCGACCGTGGCCGCGCTGGTCGTAGAAGACCATGCGGACCGTCGAACCCCATTGCTGTTCGAGTGCACGACGTTGGAAATGCCAGGACGACGTACGCAGACAGTAGCCGTGCACGAAGATCACGGTCAGCTCGGCATCGGTCGGGCCGACTTCGCGCACCGCCAGTGGCACACCGTCGTCCGCGGTGACGATGCTGCCGCGGTCCGCGTCCATGAGATCGAGATTTTCGGTGGCCAGCGGGTCCTTGTTCGATCGGAACGCCGTCTCGCGCACCACAATTGCAATACTCTCCAGCAATCCGAGCATGATCTATTCCGTCGCCTCCCCTGAGCGCGCGCCGACGAACTGTCGTCGAACACGTCCACGAATGCCGGTGACGACCTCGTAGCTGATTGTGTCGAGCGCATCTGCCCAATCCTGGGCGTGCGACTCTCCCCTGTCCCCTGGCCCGAAGAGTAACGCCTCGTCGCCTACCGCGACACCCGAGCCGTCGCCGCCGAGGTCGACGACGAATTGGTCCATGCACACTCGTCCCACCGAAGGGAAACGCCGACCTGCGATCGTCACGTCGAACCGCCCACTGAGACTGCGGACGACGCCGTCGGCATATCCGAGAGCGATGAGTGCGACCACGGTGTCGGTCTGAGCGGTCCAGGTGTATCCGTACGACACCGATTCACCTTTGCTCACCTTCTTGATGTTCGCCACCTGCGCCGACAGGGTCATCACCGGCCGCAAACCGAACTTTCCCAACTGCGGCACGGGCGACAAACCGTACAGAGCAATACCCGGACGGACCATGTCGAAACTGAGATCGGGCCTGCTCAACGTGGCCGCCGAGTTGGACAGATGTACGACGGCGGGAGGCGTTCCGCGCCGGGTGGCGCGCCTCACTGCATCGCGAAGCCGCTGAGCTTGGGCGTCGTTGGCCGGGTGCTCCGGTTCATCGGAGCACGCCAGGTGCGAGAACATGCCGACCAAGTGCACGGCCCCCTCCGCGACGGCGGCCGCCGTCGCATCGAGGACGACATCGAGATCTGCTTCCGCGACCCCGTTGCGATTGAGCCCGGTATCGATCTTGAGCGAGAGGTCTGCGTCGCGACCTACTCTGCGCGCTGCTGCCACCACGGCGTCGAGCTGGGCTGCCGTGGACACCCCGATCCCCACCTGTGCGGTGATCGCGGCATCGTAATCGGAATCCGTTCGATGCAGCCATGCCAGCACAGGTACGCGGATTCCCGCTGCGCGGAGTTCGAGAGCCTCGCCGATCGTGGTGACGCCGATCTCCTGCACACCTGCTGCCACCGCGGCGTGTGCGACCTCGATGGCACCGTGGTTGTACCCGTCGGCCTTGAGCACCGCCATCACGGCAGCGTCGCCGGCGAACTGTTGCAAGACGCGCACGTTGTGGGCCACTGCGTCGAGGTCGACGGACGCCACCGCGCCCGAACCGGTCCTCTCGTCACCGCAGCCGATACTCACAACATTCGATAGTGCCATCCGAGCCGGTAATACGACGGATCAGGGTGGCACAACTCGTGACACACCCGGTGCCCCGAGTGGGACCTGGAACTATCTCGATCCGTCTGTGAGCGAGCGCACGGTGCGGATGGCGTCCGAGATGGATGCGCACAGCGGGCTCGCCGACACCGGTGCCGCGAACTCCCCGCCTGATCCATGTGCCGCGCGGGCTGCGGCGAGCGCGTGAACCTTTGCCCCGCAGGCGGCCGCGGTGGAGGGCGACATTCCCGACGCGAGCAAGGCCCCGAGGATGCCGGAGAGAACGTCGCCGGATCCGGCGGTCGATGCGGCCGATCCCCCGGCGTCGCTGACGAAGGTAGTGCCGTCGGCATCGGCGATGATCGTTGCGCGTCCCTTGAGCAGCACGGTCACACCCCAACGTGCGGCAAGATCGCGCACCGCTCCCACGCGGTCGGGGCCCGGGTCCGACCCCGTCAGGCGTGCGAATTCTCCGGCGTGCGGGGTCAGCAGGGTCGGTGCGGTGCGCCCGGTCACCCACTGTGCGTTGCCTGCGAGGATCGTCAGCGCATCCGCATCGACGACGACCGGCAGATCCGATTCCAGCACCCGGCGCACTGTCTCCGCCGAGGGCTCGTCGGTGCCGAAGCCTGGACCGACCACCCACGCCTGAACTCTGCCGGCCGCGTCGAGATCCGGGGCGGCGACCACCTCCGGATGATGCGAAACGACCTCTGCACCCGCGCTTCCCACGTAGCGGACCATTCCGGAGGTGGCCGCGACGGCCGCACCGACACAGAGCAGGGCGGCACCCGGGAATGTCGCGCTGCCGGCCAGGATTCCCACCACGCCCTGCGAATATTTGTCGTCCGAGGCGGTAGGGATCGGCCAGACATTCCCGACGTCGGCCGGCTCGAACGACGCCATCACCGGAGCCGGAAGCGTCAGCCCGATATCGACCAGTTCGACTCGGCCACAACGAGGTACGGCGAGAACATGGACGGGCTTGCGCGCGCCGAAAGTCACCGTCACATCGGCCGTCACCGCCGGACCCGGCGCAGCACCGGTCTCGGCGTCCACACCACTGGGTACGTCCACCGACACGATCGGTGCGGTGATCTGCGCAACGACCGCAGCCGCGTCGGGCCGCAAAGGACCTCTACCGGAAATCCCCACGATGGCGTCGATCACGACGTCGGCCGGTCCGCACTGCGTCACCACCCGTCCTCCCGACGAGCGCAGGGCCTCCAGCCCTTCGGCATGCGCACGTGCCGGATCGAGAAGCAGCGCGGACACCGAGACGCCCCGTCGACGCAGATAGGCCCCGGCCCACAGACCGTCGCCACCGTTGTCACCCGTGCCCACCAGAATCGTCACGCGCCGACCCGTGACGCCGCCCGTGCGCGCCGCGAGCTCGGCTGCCACCACAGTGGCCAAGCCATAGGCGGCACGACGCATGAGAACGCCGTTCGGCAAGGAATTCAGCAGCGGCGCTTCCGCATTCCGTATCTGCTCGGGTGTGTAGTAGGCGCGCATGCCGAGGTCCTCTCGTTACCCGCTGGCGTGAACCTCGAGCCTACGTGCGCCCGATCAGGCACCGTGACGTAGGCGGTTAGCCTCGAAAGATGACATCTCGCGGCGGTGGAACGGCAGCGTTCACGCTCACGGTTCTGCTCCCGATCGTTGTCGGGGCGACCGGCTGCACCGAAGACCCGTCGACGCTGACGGTGGACGAATCGATCGCCGACGTCACCGTGCAGGTGGCCGGAATGGCCTACTCTCCTACGTCTGTCACGATCGACGTCGGCCAGAGTGTGGCGTGGCATTTCGCCGATCGCGGCGTCGGACACAACGTGGTCGGTCTCGGAACGGCCTCGACCCTCCTGCACAGCCCCATGCTCGGATACGGCGACTACGTGCAGACTTTCGACGAGCCCGGCACCTACCGCTACTACTGCACCCTCCATCCGCAGATGAAGGGTGCAGTGGTCGTCAGATGATCGGGCTCTACTCGACGGTGACGGACTTGGCCAGATTGCGCGGCTTGTCCACGTCGTAGCCCCGCGCCTGGGCGACCTCGGCAGCGAACACCTGCAGTGGGATGGTCGACAGCAACGGCTGCAACAGCGTAGAAGCGGCCGGTATCTCGATCAAGTTGTCGGCGAACGGCCGCACTGCCTCGTCGCCTTCCTCGGCGATGACGACGGTCCGCGCACCACGCGCCTGGATCTCCCGAATGTTGCTCAACATCTTCGAGTGCAGCACCGCGCGGCCCTTGGGCGAGGGCATCACGATGATCACCGGGACACCGTCCTCGATCAGAGCGATCGGTCCGTGCTTGAGCTCGCCCGCCGCGAAGCCTTCCGCGTGCATGTACGCGAGCTCCTTGAGCTTGAGCGCGCCTTCGAGCGCAACCGGGTACCCGACGTGACGACCGAGGAAGAGAATGGTCGTCGCGGTCGACAGCTCTCGGGCGAGTGCCCGGACCGGCTCGACCGTCTCTAGAACTCGCTGCACCAACTCGGGCATGGCTTCGAGTTCGGCGAATTCGCGGGCGACCTCGTCGGGGTACTTGGTGCCGCGCGCCTGTGCCAGAGCGAGGCCGACCAGGTAGTTCGCGGTCACCTGAGCGAGGAATGCCTTGGTCGACGCGACGCCGATCTCCGGGCCTGCCCGGGTGTAGAGGACGGCGTCGGCCTCACGAGGAATCTGTGACCCATTGGTGTTGCAGACGGCGAGGACACGCGCCTTCTGATCCTTGGCGTGCCGCACGGCTTCGAGGGTGTCTGCGGTCTCGCCCGACTGCGAGATGGCCACGACCAGGGTCGATCGGTCCAGGACCGGGTCGCGGTAGCGGAATTCGCTGGCCAGTTCCACCTCGACCGGCAGCCTGGTCCAGTGCTCGATCGCGTACTTGGCGAGCAGACCCGAGTGGTATGCGCTGCCGCAGGCCACGACGAACACCTTGTCGACGTCGCGCAGCTCCTGATCGGACAACCGCTGTTCGTCGAGCACGATCCGACCGTTGTCGAAGTGGCCGAGCAACGTATCCGCCACGGCGGCAGGCTGCTCCTGGATCTCCTTGAGCATGAAGTAGTCGTGACCACCCTTCTCGGCGGCCGCCAGATCCCAGTCGATTCGGAACGGGCGCCCCTGCGCCTCGTTGCCCTCGAAATCACTGATGTCGTATCCGTCTGCAGTGATGACGACAACCTGATCCTGGCCGAGCTCGACGGCGTCGCGCGTGTGCTCGATGAACGCCGCGACATCGGACCCGAGGAACATCTCGCCGTCGCCCACGCCCAACACCAGCGGCGTGGACCGGCGTGCCGCAACGATCGTGTCGGCGTGATCGGAATGAGTGAACACCAGGGTGAACGCACCCTCGAGTCGACGCAGGACAGCTTTCGCGCTGGCCACGAAGTTGCCCGCGGTCGGACCGTCTGCGTAGGCCCGCGAAACGAGGTGCACTGCGACCTCGGTGTCGGTATCGGACAAGAACTCGACCCCGGCAGCCTCCAACTCGGCCCGAAGCGGACCGAAGTTCTCGATGATGCCGTTGTGCACCACCGCGACGGTGCCAGACGCATCCCGGTGGGGGTGGGCGTTGCGGTCGGTGGGACGGCCGTGCGTCGCCCACCGGGTGTGTCCCATCCCGGTGGTACCGACGAACGTATCGGTACCGATGTCGTCCAATTCGGCTTCGAGATTCGCCAGCCGACCCGCTTTGCGTTCGACTGCCGTCGCTCCCGCTCCGTCGAGAATTGCGATACCCGCAGAGTCGTAGCCCCGATATTCCATACGCCGAAGCGCTTCGACCACCACACCCAGAGCTGGGCGGTGGCCGACATAACCCACGATTCCGCACATGGTGGTTCAGGGTACTCGGCACGGCGCGCACGACCCATTCGCTCGGGTCGACGTGTCCCCGTCCCCCTCACCGGCCCGCGTTCGGTAGCGTCATCTCTCGTGGCGAAACCGAAGAAGCTGGCATCTGCTCTCTCCAAGCGTGGCCCGCACAAGGTGCTGCGAGGCAACCTTGCCCTCGCCGGACAACCCGGCGTCGTCTACACCCCGGCCGAGGGCTTCGGCCTGCCCGGCGTGGCCTTCGCACACGGCTGGATGCTCCGACCCAGCCACTACACCGACACACTGAAGCACTTGGCGTCCTGGGGCATCGTCGTGGCGGCACCCGACACCGAGCGTGGCCTCGTGCCCTCGCACCGCGGACTCGCCGCCGACCTGGGCACTGTGCTCGACATCATGACCGGTGTGCGACTGGGTCCAGGCAACATCAGCGTGCATCCGGAGAAACTCGCCACAGCCGGCCACGCGATGGGCGCCGGGACCGCTGTTCTCGCAGCCTCCCGGCGATCGGACATCAAGGCAGTCGCTGCACTCTTCCCGGCACCGACGGCACCGTCGTCCGAGGACGCCGCCGCAGGCCTCGAAGTGCCCGGACTGGTAGTCGGCGACAGCTCGAACGCCGATTCGCTCAACGACAATTCATTGGCTCTCGCCCAGGCCTGGTACGGACCATCCGTCCTCCGCCGAATCGACGGCTCGACGGCAGACGGATTCGTCGAAGGCCGGCGAATGCTCCGCTCACTGGGAATCAACAGCTCCGACCGCAAGACCCAGCAGCGCACCCGGGCCGTGCTGACCGCATTTCTGCTGTTCCACCTCACGGGCGACTCCGACTACGAGGAGCTGGCCGGATCGGCAGGTGAGATCGACGGAACCAGAGCGGTCGATCCGCACGCGCCACTCGACGCACAGCCCAAGCCGAAGGCGTCCGCGTCGATCAAGGCTCTGCTCGGCCGAGGTTGATTCTGCTCGACGTCGCCCGATGTCAGACCAGCCAGGATCGCGGCCGGTCTTCGGGTTCGGTCTCGACATGGGGTACGGACTTTCGCCGGTCCAGGTGAGCCGGCTGCAGCACCGAGCCACGAGTCGGCTCCGTTTCCGGATCCACGGGGGAAACGGTGTGCGAGTCGTGTCGGCCTGACACTGCGGTGGGGGTCTGAGCCCGCCTGAGCGCCTCGGCCGCGCGCGCCATCGCGTCACGGTGCTCGTCGCGTATTCGATGCAGCTCACGCCGCCACCCGCCGGCGGCGCTCACAGTGTTCCCGCTTCACTCAGGCCGGCACCGGTGCTCGAATCGTGTGATTCGGCCGGAGGACGCGGGAGATCTGCCGACACCGGATGCTGCGCGGCTGACGGATCATTCCCGGCCTCGTCTGCATCCTGCCGGACGGTCTCGTCCGTGGGCGATTCCGGAAGGCACTGCGCCTGCGCATCCGTCGACATGGGATCGGACCCCTGGCTCGGCACCGAATCGGCGGGTGCCGGCTCGACAGGACCGGACTCGGTCGGTGTCGTTTCGGCAGGACCGGAGTCGGTCGTCGGCACAGGTTCGGAGGGCGGCACAGGTTCCGACGGCGGCGTGGCTGCCGGTATCGATGGCTGGTTCGCATCCACGTTGTCCGCAGCACCGGGTATCTCGACGATCTCGGGCAGGCCGAACGGGCCGATTCTCAACTCGAACGAGCGAACCCCCAGTCCCGGGGTTTCGAGTCGGAGCGTCACAGCACCGTCCTCTGAGAGTGCGATGCGAGCGCGATGCCCGTCGAGCTCGGCCTCGAGATGGCCGCGCTCGTCGGTGGACGCGGGCGAGCGCGAGTCGATCGGCAACGACTGCTCCGGCAGAGACGATGGCACCGACTCCGTTCGCGGGCCGGCAGGATCGTCCTGCACCACTGATCCGCCGTCCGGTTCTGCAGTGGACGGAGCCGTGACGTCGCTGGATCTGCGGTCATCGGAATTGCGGTCATCGGAACTGCGGTCATCAGCACTGCCGTCATCTGCGCTGCGGCCGTCTGGGATCGCAGTGCTCAACGCTTCGTCGACGCGATCCACGATCTCGGCGACCACCCGATCCACGAGTCCGTCCAAGGATTCGCCGGCTCGAGCAGCGGACCCATCTTCGGATGTTCGTGGACCGGACGAGTCGGTACCTCCCGCGACCACGGATGGACCGGTGTTCGGAGCCGCGACTGCCGGTGCTGCGACTGCCGGACCCGCGATCGACTGTGCCGCACTGGCTACCGGTGTCGTAGGAGCAGATGCAGTCGCCGGGGGCGTTGCCGACGAGTCGTCGGCTGCCTGCCACGGTTCGGCAGACGTTGCGCCGGGTGCAATTGCCCAACTCCGCTCGTCGAGATCGCCGAACGGCGGGTCGTGCACGTCGCCCAGAACATCGACCAGCAACGCCAGACTGTCTCGAACGGCGGTGTCCGTCGAGGTGCATGCGTCGAGCACAGCTTTGCAGGTGGTCTTCATCCTCGGGACGAACTCCTCGTGGATCCACTCCCTACTGCGTTCACCCACCTCGGCTGCGAACTCGTCCGATACGTCCGCACTTCGAGCCCGCTCGGCCAGTTCCTCGAATGCCGCCGCCAACCGAGGAAACACCGACTCTCGATCGAACGGAACGCATTCGATTCCCGAAGCAAGCAGGATCGCGTCGATCTCGTCGACAGTTCGACCGTCCACCGCATCGATGTCGAGTCCTCCGAACAGTTCGGCCTTGTCGGTGACTGCGTCGCGAAGAACTTCGACGGCGGCGGACATCGTCTGGTGTGAGTCCTCGATCGATTTCAGGAACTCGGTCGCTGTCTGCTGTTCGGCCGAGAGATAGATCTGCACGGCGTCGCCTGCCTCGCCGTGCCATCGCATCTGGAGAACCCGGCGCAATCGAACGTGTTCCTCGAGCTGATCGCCGAGTGCCGCAGACATAGCTTCGACCGCGTCGGCATCGTTGCCGAGCGCGCCGAGATTCAAGCCACGTTGTTCGTCGTACCGCGCACATATTTGCTCGTACTTCGGAAACTCTTCGCTGCTCGATACCCGGGCGACGAGTGGCAGGAAGCGCTCGAAGTGCAGCAGCCCTATCGCATTCGCATCGAGAATCTCGTCTATCGACGAGTGCTGCTCCGGAGAGACGGGAGGTGACGTCATCGAGGCGACTCGATCGCGTCTGCCGTCGTCTCGTCCTGGCCTTCGTAGTCGTTCATGGCAGTGACGATCGCGTTGGCGACGTCCTCGACCGAGGATCTCCACGAGTCGACGGCCCGGCCGAGGCCGTGGTGAGCTTGGGTGTACGCAGCGCCGAGGTCGCCGTAGTTCTGTCCGGCACCAGCCGCCCCGAAGCCCGCGTCGGCCACCGAATCCGCCGCACTGCCGAGTGCGTCTGCCGATACCGCCAAGGCTTCTGCAACTCCGCGAACGCGGACCACGTCCACCCAGAATCCCTCACTCATACGTCCCCGTCTCGCCCTCGATGTGCCCCTTTCTCACTATGACGTGCGCCGACGCACATCGGTTCCCCAGCGAGCGGTAACGTCCCGATGTGAAATGTCAGTAACAGGTACCTGAAGTAGCTGCCCGAGCTGCTCACCGAACGAGGAGTCCCATGCACATCGGAACGATGCTGAACTACAGCGGTGGTTTCAACGAGACGGTTGCCGAGGTCGCCGAGCTCGAGAAGGCAGGTCTCGACATCATCTTCGTGCCCGAGGCCTACTCGTTCGACGCCGTCAGTCAACTCGGATTCCTCGCCGCCAAGACGAGCACGATCAAGATCGCGTCCGGCATCTTCCAGATCTACACCAGGACACCGTCACTGACCGCCATGACCGCCGCCGGTCTCGACTACGTATCGGAGGGCCGCTTCGTACTCGGACTCGGCGCATCCGGGCCGCAGGTCGTCGAAGGCTTCCACGGCGTCAAGTACGACGCACCGATCGCACGAACCCGCGAGGTCATCGAGATCTGCCGCCAGGTCTGGCGGCGCGAGAAGGTGCAGTATCAGGGCAAGCACTACCAGATTCCACTGCCTGCCGACCAGGGCACCGGCCTGGGCAAACCCCTCAAGCTCATCAATCACCCTGTCCGCGATCGCATTCCAGTCGTCATTGCCGCTCTGGGACCCAAGAACGTCGAGCTCACCGCCGAGATCGCCGAGGGTTGGCAACCCATCTTCTACTTCCCCGAGAAGGCAGCCGACGTCTGGGGAGATTCGCTCGCTGCGGGCAAGGCCAAGCGTGACCCGTCGCTCGGCGAACTACAGGTGTTCGCAAGTCCCACCCTGGCCATCGGCGAGGACGCAGAAAAGTACCTGCCCTGGGTCAAGCCACATCTCGCGCTCTACATCGGCGGCATGGGTGCCAAGGGCAAGAACTTCTACAACTCCCTGGCCCAGCGCTACGGATACGAGGCCGAGGCCGAGAAGATCCAGGATCTGTATCTCGCCGGCAAGAAGGAAGAAGCGGCCGCTGCGGTCCCCGACGAGCTTGCTCGCGCAGTGAACCTCATCGGACCGGAAAGCTACGTCAAGGAGCGGGTCGCTGCCTTCGCCGAAGCAGGTGTCACCACTCTCAACGTCGCGCCGCTGGCCGAGAACACCGCCGGACGCGTCGCGCAGTTGACAGCGCTGCGCGAACTCACCGCCTGAGACGTCAGACCGACGCGACCCGGCCCGCCAGCTCTTCGGCGAGCCGGGTCGCGACGTCGAGCTCGGATGCCTCGACCATCACTCGCACCAGCTGCTCGGTACCGCTGGGGCGCAACAGAACTCGGCCCGATTCGCCGAGTTCGCGCTCGGCTACGGCCACCGCGTCCGATACCGACGGTGCCGACGCCACGGCCGCTTTGTCCGTCACTCGCACGTTGATGAGCACCTGCGGCAGGGTACGCATCACCGACGCCAGGTCTGCGAGACTGCTGCCGGTCTGCGCCATCCGTTCCATCAGTCGCAGCGCAGTCGCGATGCCGTCGCCCGTCGTGCCGACGGCGGGAAGCACCACGTGACCGCTCTGCTCGCCGCCCAGCGCGAATCCGCCACGGCGCAGTTCCTCGAGCACGTAGCGATCTCCGACTGCCGTGGTGCGCAACGTGATTCCGGCTTCACGCATCGCAATGTGCAGACCGAGATTACTCATGACCGTGGCAACCAACGTGTTGTCGGTCAACTGATTCGCGTCACGCATGGCAATGGCCAGAACGGCCATGATCGCGTCACCGTCCACCACGGAGCCCGATGCGTCCACGGCCAGGCAGCGGTCGGCATCTCCGTCGTGGGCGATACCGAGGTCGGCACCGTGCTCCACGACGGCCTTCTGCAACCCCTCGAGGTGCGTCGATCCGCACCCGTCGTTGATGTTGATACCGTCGGGTTCCGCGTTGATCGCCACCACCGTTGCGCCGGCCCGTCGGTAGATCTCGGGCCCGACGACCGAGGCGGCACCGTGCGAGCAGTCGACAACGACACGGACACCGTCGAGTCGATGCGAGACCGACGCAGCGAGGTGCTCGATGTACCGGGTGGCCGCGTCCTGGGCGACATCGATTCGACCGATCGCAGCACCGGTCGCGTCGAACAAAGGTCCGTTGTTCTCGGAGCGCGCGTCGGGATCGAGGGCGGCTTCGATGCGGTCTTCCACGTCGTCGTCGAGCTTGTGTCCGCCCGCAGCAAAGATCTTGATTCCGTTGTCGGGCATCGCATTGTGGGATGCCGAGATCATCACACCGAGCGCCGCGCCGTATTCGGCGGTCAGGTAGGCAAGCGCCGGTGTGGGAAGCACTCCGACGTCGATCACGTCGACACCCGAGGCGGTCAGTCCGGCCGACACGGCGGCACCCAGCATCGCTCCACTGACGCGCGGGTCACGACCCACGAGTGCCACGCGTCTGCCGCCGTCGACGTTCGGTGCCAATACGGAGGCCGCTGCTCTCGCGATCTGCAACGCCAGCTCTGCGGTCAGAAGCCCGCCTGCCAGTCCGCGAACCCCGTCGGTACCGAACAATCGCGCCATGAACCAAGAACTCCTTCGAGCGGAGAGTGTGTCGTGAGAAATGCCTCGAGGGCAGGCATCCGATACTGATGGAGCCTGCCCTCGAGGATGGAACGGGTAAGACGCGTCAGCGCTTGGAGTACTGCGACGCCTTACGGGCCTTCTTCAGGCCGTACTTCTTGCGCTCCACTGCACGGGCGTCGCGGGTGAGGAAGCCGGCTGCCTTGAGCGGCGGGCGATCATCGGGGGTGAGCTCGATCAGCGCACGCGAGATGGCCAGACGCAGTGCGCCTGCCTGTCCCGACGGGCCGCCGCCGTGCAGCAGGGCAACGATGTCGAAGGACTCCGCGCGATCGACGAGCACGAGAGGAGCCTTGATCAGCTGCTGGTGCACCTTGTTGGGGAAGTAATCCTCCAGGGTGCGGCCGTTGAGTTTGAATCCACCGGTGCCGGACGACATCCGCACACGAGCGACGGCTTCCTTACGGCGACCGACGGTCTGGATCGGACGATCGAACACGATCGGGGCCGGGGCGGCAGCAGCGGCCTCGATGTCCGCGGTCACCTCCGGCTCTTCGACGGCCACGAACTCGTCGGCGGCGATCTCTTCGATGTTCTCCTGCGACGTCACGTCATTTCCCTCCGGCGCCGTCACTGGGACACCTGCTTGATCTCGAACGGAACGGGCTGCTGGGCGGCATGCGGGTGGTTGGGGCCCGCGTAGACCTTCAGCTTGCTCGCGATGGCATTACCGAGCTTGTTCTTGGGGATCATGCCGACAACGGCCTTCTCCACGAGACGATCGGGGTTGTTCTCGAGCACCTGGCGGGTGGAGCGCGACTTCAGACCGCCCGGGTGGCCGGAGTGGTGGTGGTGGAACTTGCCGTCGAGCTTGTTGCCGCTGATGGCAACCTTCTCGGCGTTGATGATGACGACGAAGTCGCCACCGTCGACGTTGGGTGCGTAGGTGGGCTTGTGCTTACCGCGGAGCAGAGTCGCGGCCTGAACGGCGAGGCGTCCGAGCACGACGTCCGTGGCGTCGATCACATGCCACGTCCGGGTGGTGTCCCCGGCCTTCGGGGCGTAAGTAGACACAGAAAATTCCTGTCTTCATGATGTCGCTGCTGGCCAAGACGAGTGGATGCCCTCGGCGGCCAGTTGAGACCCGAGGACAAGAGCTCGATGCGCACAAGAACACGCGGCGAGCCCGTACACGCCAACGGGAGACGATACCGGCAGTGGTCCCCCAGGTCAAAAACGTCTCAGCGCAGGCGCACGCACTGCACGCACCGGCGGGCGGCCGGAAGTGCCTCGAGCCTGATCGCCGGGATCTCGGTCCCACACCTTTCGCAGATACCGTACGTCCCGGCGGCGAGCCGCGAATCCGCCGCGTCGATCTCTCGCATCTCAGCCTCGGTGTCGTCTATCAGTGCCGCGATCTTCGCTCGCTCGAACGCGATCGTCGACCCTTCCGGATCGTGTTCGTCATCGTCGGTGGTCCACCGCGATCCTTCGATCACCGACGCCAGTTCGTCTCGCAAGGACTCGAGTCGATGCTCGGCACGAGACCGCTCGGCCCCGAGTGCTGCTCCGAAATCCGTCACCACACCAGTAGACCCCCGAGGTGGGCTCGGATGCCGAGAAACGGCATCTGCCCCGACCGAATTTTCTCGGTCGGGGCAGATTTTGCAGTATGTCTCGCCCGCAAGCCGAGAAAATTAGCGAGCCATTCGCGCCTTGTTGGCCATCTCGACGCCGTGCATGGTCTCGCCACCGGTGCGGGCAGCCGCGACGAGACTCGACAGAATGAGATTGAGCTCGTCGGATGCGGAATTCCACTGGCGCTGAAGCTCGTAGTAGGACGTCATCGCGTCGCCCTCCCACGATTCGTAGAGCCGCTTCGCAGTACTGTCCACGTCCCCGAGGAGGTCCTTGGTCACGTTCGCCTGCTTGTTCATCGCCTCGGTCAACGCCGCGATCTGCGCGAAGTCGTATTTCATGTCGAATCAGTCTCCTTGGTCGAGCTCGGTCGTGTGGTTTGTCTCGTGGTCACCGGATACGAGGGGTTACTTGAAGGAGGACAGGCCCGAGTTCAGGGACCCGGCCACCTGGTTGACGGCCGACACGTTGTCGTCGTCGGCGTCGGAGTAGCCGTGGCCGTTGGTCTTGATGTCCGCTGAGATCTGTTCCAGCGCGCTGCGCATCTTCTGTGCGCTGGTGTCCCACTGCGCCATGACGTCCTGAAAAGACTTGCCTGCCTTGCCGACCCAGGCCTCGGCGGTCTGTTCGACGATGGAGCGGACTGCTGAATTGGAAGCGTTGATCGAGACGCTCAGCCCCTCGATCGTGGCTCCGGCAGCGACGAGCTCCTGCGGTGTGACTGTGACGCCGTTCGACGAACCCGTAGATTCCGGTCCCCCTGGATATCCCACTTCGACTCCTAGTACTCGTTACTCGAATCACGTGCACCCGCGGCACACGTGCTGTTCGACCGAGAGGCCTTGTCCGGCCTGCTCACTCCCCTACATCTCCTTGGACGCAGCAACCCCTCGATTCGGTTCCGGCTGCACTCGAAAAACTGTGGTCGGCTCTCACGACGCCGGGACAATCTCCAGGCTCTGGGTGGCCAGGTCGCATTCGGCGTCGATCACGGCCGAGTCGTCGCCCTCGAACTGGCAACCGATACTGACCTGCAGATCGGCCTCGACGAACACCCGCCAGAGCACCGTCGAATCGTCGATGGGCGTCTCCGTGTAGGCGATCCCGACCCGACTACCGAAATCACGGACAGGTTCGAGCGACCCGATTGTGGAGTCCGGGCCACGGGCATCGACGGCCGACCGGAGCTCGGCCGCCACCTGTTCCTGCGTCGAACCCGGCGTCAGGTCGGCCACCGTGACGACGATGCGTCGGTCCGGAGGTACCGGCGGAATCAACACCATGCGGTCCGGGTCGTCCAGCCTCGTCCAGGTGGCCGGCAGACGCATCGAGGTCCGTCCCGATACGAACGTCACCGTTCGAACCGGCAGAGGTACATCGGTCGACGTGGTCGCCGGTGCCGTATCGACGGCAGACACCGACGTACTGCTGCTCGGTGCCACGATCGGCGAAAATGGCTGTGCTGCTGCGGTTTCGACTCTCCCGGGCGAACTGGAGACGAAATACACCGCGGCACATGTCGATACGACGGCAACCGCGACTCCGACCGCGACTGCGACTGCGATTCGAGAGGACACCGGATTTCGCCGAGGGGACGGCACGATGACGTCGTCGAGCCACGCTGCCGACCGAGTCGTCGCGGCACGGACGGACGGTGCCGGTTCGAGATCCGCGCCGGCCAGTCGATACAGCGACCTGGCGATATCGAGTCCGGTCAGCCACCTGTTGCTGCGATCGACGACGAGGTCGGCTCCAGCGTTCGCCGATGCCACCACGAATACCTCGTCCGGGCAGTGCGAGACCGACGAACGAACGTAGTCACCGACCGCTTGCCGCCAGGCATCGTCGTCGCCTGCACCGAAGGGGACGACGGCACCGGTGTCACCGCCGTGCGCCCCCGACGGGTCGATGACGAGCACGGTCGTATCGAGAGCACCCACTTCGACGACGACCGCGGCGGACGGCGCACGTTCACCCGAAGACTCGATCGCGGCCGCGGCCGTCTCCACGAGCACCACCTCGTTCGCCGACGCCGCGAACGTGGCGCAAAGGAAACCCGTGCGCTCGTCGCCCCAGATCGACGGATACGCGATCTCGAGTACATCGAGTCGGTCGTGCACCCCGGCGTTCTGCAGTGCCGACCATACGATCCCGTGCAGGACTTCGCCCCGGTTCCACACCGAGGTTCCCACCGCGATGTACGGGTCGTCGATACACAGCAGGGGCGGTATCTCCCCTGCTGTGTCGGCACGACCGAACACGAGCCGGCCACCTTCGACCGTGGCGAATGCCGAGCCGACGCACTCTCGCGGTCCCTCGAGCGGGCCGCTCGTGGCGACGACCGAGACCTCGGCATACCCCAGATGCACTGCCGCATAGCGCCACCAGTCGGTCAACTCGAATGCCCGAGCTGGACGAGAGCCTGACCGGAGCGATCGACGAAGACGCCGCGTCCGGGCGGCATGGCACTGGGCCGTACTGTCCCGAGCAGGTTCCCCTCGTCGCGGCTTCCGCTCATCACCAGACCCGGTGTCACCAGATCGCGTAGACGCCCGATGACCGGGTCGAACAGTGCCCGGCCTGCGCCGCCCGAGCGGCGCGCCACGATGACGTGCAGCCCGATGTCTCGTGCGTGCGGAAGATGTTCCACCAACGGAGCCAGAGGGTTTCCCGACGACGTGGCCACCAGGTCGTAGTCGTCGACGAGGACGAACACCTCGGGACCATCCCACCAGGACCGGTCGCGAAGCTGTTGTTGGGTCACATCGGAACCCGGCATGCGGTCGCTCATGCGACCGGCAAGGTCGACGATCATGCTCGTCAGAGTCGCCTGCGAGGCGGCGTAGCCCGCCAGATGGTCGGAATCGACTGTGCCGAGCAGAGTTCGGCGGTAGTCCGCGACGATGATCTTGACCCGATCGGATGAATTGGCCAGGGTGAGCGATCGACAGATCCCGCGCAGCAGAGACGTCTTGCCGCACTCGCTGTCGCCGAACACCAGGAAGTGCGGATTCTCCGCGAAATCGAGTACCACCGGTGCCAACTCGGTCTCGTCGATCCCGATGGGAACTCCAAATTCGGGAGTGCCGCCGCGTGTTCGAGGCCACGCATCGCCTAGTTGAGCGAGGATTGCGGACCGTTCGAGCAACTCCGGAAGCATCCGAACCGGCGGCGCAGGGGTTCCCGTGGACGCCGCGGAGATCGCCGCGACCGATTCACCGACAGCGCGGGACAGATCGTCGACGGAACTCCGCTGGTCCACTCGAGGAAGCGCAATCGACATGTGCAGTCCTTCCCTGGTCATTCCCCGGCCGGGCCGACCTTCCGGAACACTCGCCGCCTTCGCACGGCCCATGTCCGAATCCGACGGATCGCCGAGGCGCAATTCCAATCGGGTACCGATCAAATCCTTTGTCGCAGGACGAACTTCGGCCCATCGCGACGCCGTGAGGATCAGATGCAGACCGAAGGCAAGGCCCTGGGTGGCCAAGGTGGCGATCGACTGTTCGAGGCTCTCGAAGTCGGATCTGATGGACGGCCACCCGTCGATGACGAGAAAGACGTCCCCGAACCGATCATCGGGATCGACGGGCTGCGTCGCACGTCGACGCCGGAACTCCGCCATCGAGTCGATTCCGCGATCACGGAAGGTCTTTTCCCGCTGCCGCACTACACCCGCAACCTCGGCCACGGTCCGCCGAACCCGATCGACGTCGAGCCTGTTGGCAACCGATCCCACGTGCGGAAGATCGGCCAGACCGGCCAACGTTCCGCCGCCGAAATCCAAGCAGTAGAACTGGATCTGCGCGGGTGAATGCGTCATGGCCAGCGCCAGAATCAGCGACCGAAGAGCCGTCGACTTCCCCGATTGCGGAGCTCCGACGATAGCGACGTGACCTGCTGCACCGGAGAGATCGACGGTCAGCAGATCGCGGCGCTGATCGAACGGTCGATCGATGATCCCGATCGGAGCACGTAGACCCGAACGTGGATCGATGCGCTCGGTCAGGACCGACTCGGGCAGCAGCTGTATCAACGTGGGGGCAGCATCCAGCGGCGGCAACCACACTTCATGAGCCGGCATCCCACGCCCGCGTATCCGTCCGACGACCACGTCGAGCACCGTTGCACCGGTGTTCTCGGACTCGGCCGGCTCCGGTTCGTCCACGGGAGCCTGCGCGGCCTCGATACGGCCGGCATCGATGGAATCGAGTGGTACCGCGTAGGCAGTGAAGGGCCTCGGCCTGACGTCGGCTCCCAGCACAGCTCGCGCACCGATACTCGACCGTGGCGGCTCGTAGGGGCCGGAGACGTACGCTGCAGCGAACCTGACGATTTCGGCAGAATCGCACTTGAGGTAGCCCGCACCGGGTTGCGCGGGAAGGTGGTAAGCGTCGGGAACGCCGAGCACCGAGCGAGACTCGTTCGCGGAGAACGTCTTCAATCCGATTCGGTACGACAGGTGACTGTCCAGCCCGCGCAGTTTTCCCTCTTCGAGGCGCTGACTGGCCAGGAGCAAATGCATATGCAGTGAACGTCCGAGCCTACCGATCGCCACGAACAACTCGGCGAATTCCGGCTGCTGACTGAGCAGCTCCGAGAATTCGTCGACCACCACGAACAGAGCGGGCATCGGTGCCAGGTTCGCCCCCGCGGCGCGCGCCTTCTCGTAGTCCGAGACGTTCGCGAAGTTTCCGGCCGAGCGCAACAACTCTTGGCGACGATTCATCTCGCCGGCCAACGCGTCGCGCATTCGATCCACCAACGCCAGATCCTCCGAGAGGTTGGTGATCACCGCGGCGACGTGCGGTGCGGACTCGAGGCCTGCGAACGTCGCGCCGCCCTTGAAGTCGACGAGCACCAAGTTCAGTTGTTCGGGCGAGTGCGTTGCCACCAATCCGAGCACCAGCGTGCGGAGGAACTCCGATTTTCCGGAACCCGTTGCACCGATGCACAATCCGTGCGGTCCCATCCCGTTCTCGGCCGACTCCTTCAGATCGATCTCCACCGGACTCCCGTCGGGTGCCACACCTATCGGCACCCGCAGTCTGTCGCGGCCGCGACGCATCGTCCAGGCCCGGTCGGTATCGAGGGCACCGACATCGGCGATCCCGACCAGACTGTTCCATCCCGAGACTCGCACTCCGTCGTCGCCGGTGGCATCGACCACCGACGACGCGGACGGAGCACGAAACGGCGACAGGCGTCGGGCAACGGCGTGCGCCTGGGTGGTACTCATCGAGTCCGCGACGGCGAAAACCTCGACCGCTGTCCCGCTCACGGCACCGATCGATCCGTTCTCGGCGAACAACTGGAGACCGCGCGATGCAGCGAGTCTGGGACAGAGACCGGACAAGTCGATGATCGTGACGGAATCGAGGCCCGTGTCGGTGAGGTCGGTCGACCTGTTGTCGAGAAGTCCGCCGTCCACCACGATCACCAGCTGAACTACGCCGACGACCGGAACTGCTCCGCGTGCGAACCGATTTCGTGAGGCGAGCACATCGCCCAGTGCACTTTCGAGTTCGAGAAAGCTCCCGAAGATCATCCGAGCCGACCCTGCGACGTCACGCACAGCGTCGTGCTGCGTGTGTGGAAGCCACTTGGTCCACTCCCATTGCTCCACGGTGTCCGGACCGCAGACGATCGCGACCGCAACATGATCGGGGCCGTGAAAGCTGCACAGGGAGGCCAACATCGAGCGCACCATCGCTCTCGCACAGTCGCGATCGCCTGCTATCGACAGCGCAGCGAACCCCCTCAGCGACACCGCCGTCGGCAGCGCGGACACCACCGAATGCGCCCGCACGAAACGGCGCAGCGACACCGCAGACACTGGCTCGAGCTCCTCCACCGGTCCTGTCTCCGGCGGTACCAGACGGGTGGCCAATCTTTGATCACCGCGGCCGACTCGCACATGAGCGAAATCGGGGTCCGACTGTCGTCGCTCCCACATTCGTTCGGTTCCGGCGACCGACCACAGGGTCTCGGGTGACGGGTGGCTCCATTCGAGGGCCCTGCGCTGCGCACGCTCCGTCTCGGCGACGTCGCGGCGCAGCTGATCGAGGTAGCGCAGGTAGTCCTTGCGGTCCTCGTTCGCCTCGGCCGTACGTGCTCCCCCGGACTTGCCGCCGCCAGCAAGCATTCCCACCATGGACATCAACATCATGGCCGGGAACATCAACATCATCGGGTTGGCCGCCGCACCGGAGGTGAACATCAGCGCGACCATCCCGACCATGGCCGCGACCATCACCAACGGCATCAATTTCATCAGCAGATTGCCGGGAACTGCGCGCGGAATCTCGGGTGGTGGCTGCAGATCGACCTCACCGCCCGGCGACCGGGGCACTGCCCTGCGCGCGCCGCGAACGAAGCGCACGGTACTCATCGGTCCGCCCCCACGGCTGCGCCCCCACAACTGCCTCGCTGCGACCTCCCCCCGAGGCCACGTGGACGACAGGCTAACGCATCGCAGACCGGGCGGTCCACGCACACTTCGAGCGCCTGCCCTACTCGGCGCCGCCGCCGGGGTCGTACTGCGCGGGGCTGCGAGAAATAGAACGCCGCCCGACGCAGTTACACATGAATGCGGCTCCCTTGCCGTGCGCTCGACGAACGAAAGGCTGGCTCCCACCGTGTCCGTACCCCTGTCAATCCTCGATCTCGCACATGTGGGCGAGGGCGAATCAGTCCGCGACAGCTTCGACGCCAGCGTCACGCTCGCTCAGCACGCCGAGAACTGGGGATATCGACGCATCTGGTACGCCGAGCACCACAACATGAAGTCGATCGCGTCGTCCGCTACGTCGGTGCTCATCGGCCACGTCGCTGCCCATACCGAGCGGATCCGGCTCGGGTCCGGCGGAATCATGCTCCCAAATCACGCGCCGCTGACCATCGCCGAGCAGTTCGGCACGTTGGCGACCCTGCATCCGGGCCGGATCGACCTCGGCCTGGGTCGCGCCCCTGGGAGTGACCAGGTGACGATGCGCGCAATGCGCCGCGATCCCGAGTCCGCAGATCGATTTCCCCAGGACGTCCAGGAATTGCAGGGGTACCTGTCGACGGAGTCGTTGATCCCCGGGGTGAACGCAACGCCGGGTGCCGGTACCGAAGTGCCGCTCTACATCCTGGGCTCGTCGCTCTTCGGTGCTCAACTCGCCGCAGCACTCGGACTGCCCTACGCCTTCGCCTCGCACTTCGCACCCGATGCGCTCGAACAGGCCGTCGCGATCTATCGCCGTGACTTCCGGCCGTCGGCACAGCTGGCCGAGCCGCACCTGATCGTGGGTGTCAACGTGATCGCGGCGGATTCACTCGCCGACGCGCAGGCTCAATTCCTCCGCACCAAGCGCAGCCGCGTCAGCCTGCTGCTCGGCCGAGGCCGGACCTTCACCGACGAAGAAGCCGACATGGTTCTCGAAGCGCCGGCGGGACAACAGATCGCGAAGATGACCAAGTATTCGGCCGTCGGTACCCCGGACATGGTCAAGGACTACCTCGATCGATTCGCCGAGCGCACGGGTGCCGACGAGCTGATCGTCGCCTCCGGCGTGTCCGATCGAGCATCGTGGCTTCGCTCCTTCGAGTTGCTTGCACAGGTGAGCGACCTCGTCGCAGCCTGAGCGCGAGTGTCCGCGAGCGGTGTGAAGGACGATTGCGAGTCGTCGTGATGTCGTAAGGTGTGCACGCAGATGCCCAGTGGGGCGGGCATCTGCACGCGAACAGTACGCATCCGGGGGGATCTTCATGACACGCGCCGACAGCCGTCCATCGGTCGGCCCAGGGCCGTCGACCACCGCACCAGAAGCACACCGTCGGCCATCGGGAACGCATTCCGTATTCGCGCAGGACGTCTGCCGGGTGACGGTGTTGGCCAGGTCCACCCAGGTGGATATGGCGCTGCCGGTGGACGTTCCGGTCTCGCTGCTCGTTCCGGGGATCATCGACATGATCGCTGGAGTGCAGCCTGCGGAACGACCCGGGGTGGCGGGAGTGCAGCCTGCGGAACGACCCGGGGTGGCGGGAGTGCAGCCTGCGGGACGACCCGGGGTGGCGGGGTACGACGTCGATCCTGAGTCCGAGGGCGTGCCCGTGGCGTGGACACTTGCTCGAATCGGGTTGCCTCCGCTGTCGCCGACGGCGACCTTCGCCGAACTGTCGGTTCGCGACGGCGAGTTGTTCGTCTTGGGCGTCGCCGAGCGGCCTGCACCGGTTCCACTCTTCGACGACCTCATGTATTCCGTTGCGAGAGCGGGCAGTGACGACGTCCCACACTGGACTGCACGCACTGCGCGAACCGTGGGCTCGGTCGTCACCGCATCGTTGGTGTTGTTGGCGTGCGCGACGGTGTTGCGTGGGCCGATTCGCGACGGAGCCGAGAATGTGGGCGATATCGTGGGGGGAGTCGCTGCGGTGACTGCCTCGATCCTCTTCGCGATCGCGGGGGTGATTCTGGGACGGCTGTATCGGCAGGACGCGGTCGCGGTGCTGTTCGGCGGGTGTGCCGTCACGCTGATGTTCACCGGCGGAACTCTGCTGGTGCCAGGACAATTCGGTGCGGCGCAGCTGATGTTGGGCTCGGCCATGGCCGGCGCGACGGCCCTGTTGTCCCTGCGGATCGGTGGAACCGGCTTCGCGTTGTTCACCGCCGCGATCGTGCTGGCGTTGCTCACGTTCCTCGCGGCTGTGTGCACGCTGTTCACCACGATGTCGCAACCGGCGATCGGAACTGCTGCGGCTCTGGCGGGTCTCACGGGAATTGCTCTCTCCGCGCGCGTGTCGATGATGCAGGCCAAGTTGCCGCTTCCGCCGGTTCCCACGGCAGGCGCACCGCTGGATACGGTCGAGGAAGCCGAACTGGACGCGATGTCGTTCGAGGATCTGCAGGGAGCCGCAGCACGAGCGCGGAGTTACCTGACCGGTCTGCTGCTGGCGTTCACGGTCGCCGTGGTGGCAGGAGTTCTCGCTGCGGCGGCCGACGGTACAGGGGGCGGCGGCGAGTGGCCTGCGGTAGCGCTCGCGGCGCTGTGCGCTCTCGTTCTCCTACTGCGAGGTCGCACCTATGCCGTTGTGGTACATGCTGTTCCGCTTGTCGCAGGCGGGACGACGATTTTGTTATCGCTCCTCGTCGGTGCCGTGATCGCGTTGCCCGAATACTCCCTCGCTTTGTTCGGCGTGGCAGTGGCCGGAGCCGTGACGGCATCGATCTTCGGCGCATTCGTGCCGACACGCACGTACTCGCCGGTGATGCGACGATCGGCCGAGCTCCTCGAGTATGCCGTCATTGCCCTGGTCATCCCGGTCGCCGTGTGGGTGTGCGGGTTGTACAGCGTCGTCCGCGGGCTGTGATGCCGCGCAGGCGGCACACAATCGTCGTTGCGGTGCTCACTGCTCTCGCCGTGTTGTCGAATGCCGTTCTCGGGGTCTCTCCCGCTCGTGCCGAACGTCCCCTGATCGATCCCGCCCAGTTGCCTGCACCGAGTCCCCCGGCTCCTCTCGAGCCCACGGAACAGAAGAATGCGTGCGCTCTTCCGTCCGAGACACCCGACCCGCAGGAGGCTCCGACCGCGCAGAAAGCGCTGGACTTCGCGTCGGTTTGGCCCATCACTCGCGGAGCCGGTCAGGTGGTCGCTGTCATCGATACCGGTGTCACCGCTCATCCGCGTTTATCGGGTCTGGGCCCGGGCGGCGATTACGTCAGTGCAGGTGACGGATTGTTCGATTGCGATGCGCACGGCACCATGGTCGCCGGTTTGATCGCCGCGAACACCGCGCCGGGCAGTGGATTCGCCGGCGGCGCCCCGGATGCACGCATACTCTCGATCCGCCAGTCCAGCAATGTTTTTCAGATTGTCGACAACCGACCCGAGGAGGACAGAGCCGCCGAGCCGGAGAACGCCGCGGGGTACGGAAACGTGCGCACGATGGCCATGGCCATCAGGACCGCGGTCGACTCCGGGGCGTCGGTCATCAATATCTCGGAAGTGGCCTGCGTACCCGCGGGAGGCGGTGTGCCGGACGGTCCCCTCGGTGCCGCGGTGCACTACGCCGTCCGTGAGAGAAATGTCGTCGTCGTTGCCGCAGCGGGAAATCTGGGCAGCACGTCCTGCCAGGCGCAGAATCCTCACGCGGATCCGCTTCGGCCCGATGCAGATCCGTGGGACGGCTTCGCGACCATTGCAACCCCGGCCTGGTTCGACGACGTGTTGACCGTCGGTTCGGTCGAGTCGGATGGCACGCCGTCCTCGTTCAGTCTTGCGGGTCCGTGGGTCGACGTCGCCGCGCCGGGCTCGAACATGACCTCACTGTCGCCTTCGGGCAGCGGACTGGCGAACGGCACTCGGGGCAACGACGGTGTGAATCCCATGACGGGAACAAGTTTCGCGGCACCGCTGGTGGCTGCTGTCGCGGCGCTGGTGCGCGCCCACCGGCCCGAGCTGACTGCGCTGGAAGTGGTGGACCGAATCGAGAGAACGGCGCACGCACCGGCCGAGGGGTGGAATCCGTTCGTCGGTCACGGCGTCGTCGATCCACTCGCCGCTGTCACCGACCGCGTGGTGCCTGCACCTCGTGCCGCGCTTGCGAACAGCGTCGCGATGCGCGCTCCGCTTCCACAGCCTGCACCGGATCATCGTCCGCGAAATGCAGCGGTGACAGGTTCGGTACTGGTCGCGGTGATTCTGGCGCTCGGTCTCGCGCTGTCGATACCTTTGCGTCGGCGGGGCCGGCCGTAACGAGTTGCGCTACTTCGTCGGTAGCGCGGCGGCCTGTGGGTCGGGAGCAACCCCGTCGTGCATCGTCAGAGCCTGACCGCGCCCGAGAGTGGGACCGCTGCCGAGCAAGTGCAGGATCGCCCACGGCGCCGGTGCGGGTGGCCCGAACCCCAGCGCCGACGCGGCTTCACTGCCCTCGACGCCGTAGCGAACCCCGGTGTCTGCCACGAAAAAGACGCTGTCCTGACGGGTACTCGACGTCGAGATTCCCGTGCCGCGGACGAACCCGCCACTGCCGGGTGCCAGATAGACCTGATCCACGGCGTCACCTCCACCATCGGCCTGAGCCAGCGTGACCGGTTGTGCGCCGGACTCGAGCGGTAACCCGCGACCGGCGGACTCCACGAGCCGAGCCGTCGGCCCGCCGTCGGCCACCTCGAGCGGTTCCCAGGTGAGACAGCTGACGGGTCGCTCACCGGCGTCGACGATCACGGGGGTCGTCGCCGGAAACGTCGAGACCGAAAGACCCACCGAGGTTTTCGGCGCATCTCGGAGAACGTCGGGGTTGACCGCTGCGATGTCAGGACTGCCTTGCGAGTCGGTGAACTTGATGAGCAGTGCAGCCGTTTCGCTGATCGCTTGAATACCGTCCTCGAGTACGACGTAGTACTGGACGTCGCGACCGGCCACCTTGACGACCGAACCGATCGGTCGACCGTCGAACGGAAACTGCGGAGCCTCTCCCGCGCGGGGAATGAACGGTGCCGCGACAGCGGGCGACTGCGGCACCGAATTGAGTAGACCGGCACTCACCGGTGACGGTGTGGCATCCTCGAGCCCGAGTGCACGGATCACTGCCCGGTCGGCCAGATCGACCGGCGACTTCGTTCCGTCGTGCACGAGGTACGCCGTTCCGTTCGAAGTCCACAGGAATGCCTCGGTATCGGCAAGTGGCGCTGCGCTGTCGTCGTACCGGAGATCACCCGCGACGACCGTGGTCGAGGTGACCCCTGCGATCGGATCGAGTGTGTCGCACACAGTCCATGCTTCGGCGCGACCATCGGGGTCGTGCGGCAGTGCCGAGGGAGCGCCAGGAATCCCCACCAGCGCTCCGCGAGGCCTCGAGGCGAGTTCGGATTCCTTGACCGTCAACGGGTCGTCGGGCTTGCCGACCACCAGTCTGGCCGACGCGAGATTGAGCACCGGGTGGAACACGTCGTTCACTTTCACGAACATGGCGGCCGAATCCTTACCGACCACGATCGACGCATCGCCGATCTTGTCCTGCGGCCGAAACAGAGCCAGCGCAGCGCATCCCGCCAAACCGATACAGGCGATCACGACGCCCACCAGCAGTGCACGGGACTGCGACTTCATCGGATCGTGCAACATTCGGGCATCACGCCTGATCAGCGCGTGTTCCATTCGGCGAACCAGAAAGCGGTAGCCGCCAACCTGCCACTTCGTTGTGGGCGTCGACGCCACAGTTCCTCCCCAGGATTCGATCGGACCCGATCCCCATTCGAGTCACGCGACACAGTACAGTTCGTCCGCACACCTCGGCGACCGCTTCGGCGGCGATCGATGGGTACGGCAACCTTCGGGGGGAGGGTTCGGATGGCACGTACGGGTTCGATCGGGCTCGGGCGAACCGCGATGCCTTTCGCCGCGCCTACGCTCCGACGCGTGATCACGGCCGAGATCGCTGCAGTGGCAACAAGTCTTGCGTTGCTCGCAGGGCAGGTGCGGCCATTGTGGGCACTGGTCACCGCTGCGGCGGTGGCACTCGTTCCGTTCGTGACCATTCGCCGCAGATCGATCGTCGAATGGTTCCGGGTCCTCTGGCGGTTCCTCGCGAACCGTTTTCCCGAGGTGGGTGTGACCACCGACCATCACGACACGACGGGCCAGGCTGTCGGTGTCCACTGGCAGCGCAACACGGTCAGCTGCATCATCGAGATCCTCCCGCCCGCGCACACGACGACGGTTCTCGGCAGGGCGAGCGCGGACACGCGGTACACCCTCCCCATCGAGACGCTGGCGTCGTGTCTTCGGCAACACGACATCATCGTCTCGTCGATCGACATCGCTGCACTCGGATTTCGCAGCTCACCCGGTTCTGCTGCCACCGAGGTGTACGAGGGACTCATCGGTCCGCTACCCGCTGTGGCGATGCGGACGGTATGGGTAGCAGTCACTCTCGACGTGCGGTCCAATGCTCGGGCTATCGAGGTCAGAGGCGGAAGCCGGGCCGGGGCAGCGCGCACCGCCGTCGTGGCGACCACGCGCGTCCTGCGTGCTCTTCAGGCCGATGGCCTGTCCTCGCGCCTGCTCACAAGCGCAGAACTTCGATCGGCTGTGTTGCACCTCTGTAGGGGAGTGAGTACCGACGATCTGACACAGACGTGGTCGACGGCACCCTTGCCGGGTGTGTCCAGCGTCGGCTTCGGAATGGACTGCAGCGCAATCACTGCCGAAGACATTGCCACTCTGTGGTCGACGCCGTCCCTGGGGACGACGATGACCTTCCACCTGCAGCCGACCCGCGACATCGGAAAGCTTCGCATCCGTGGATCGTGCAGATTCGCCGCCCGCGCCCGAATCGCGAAACCTTCGGTCCGCGGATTGACCTCGATGAGCGGAAGTCAACGAGACGGAATCTTCGCACAGCTACCGCTGGCAGTACCCGGGCTGAAGTCCTTGTCCCCCAATAGAACTCTCGAGGTATCGAGCCTCGACGACTTGGACCTTCCGGTGAGCGGTTGTGGCCAGCTCCTGGGTTCCGACGCCGCCGGACACGGTGTCGCGGTGCGATTGTTCGGGCCGGGCCTGGCCCGAGTGCGGATCGCCGGGGAACTCTACCTCGCTCAGCAACTGCTGTTCCGCGCCATCGCTACGGGAGCCAGAGTTCTCGTTCGGAGCGACCGCCCACACGCATGGCGATCGCTCCTCGACGCGATAGGCGCCCCCGACCGCCTGTCTGTCGACGGCCACACTATCCGATCTCGGACGTCGTACGACGTGATCCTGAACGACTTCGCGGACGGATCCGAACCGACTGACCAGCAACGACTTTCGGGTGTGACCGTGATGTCGTTGACCGAGCATGTACCGCGCAACGACGGCACCGAACATGCGCGCGGACTGCCACGGCCGGAGTGGGACGTGTCGATAGTTCAACCGCACGCCTCGGGCGACCGGATCAGGGTGCTCTCGGGCCCTCTCGACATCGAACTGACACTGGTGACGATCCCGCAGGAGACGGCGTTCATCGGTCGGCCACGAAGTCTGCGCTCAGCCGTCCGTGCCTGACCAATTCTCAGCCGGGATAGTCGATTCGCTCCCGTCCGCCGGCCACCGCACCGGCCCACCACTCGACTTGATCGAGCAGTCGACCCAGGGCATCGACGGCAGCGGGATCGTCGATACCGCCCTCGCCGTCGAACCGCTTGCGTACACGGTGCACCGACACGGCGTCTCGAACGGACACCATGTGCAGTTCCGCAGTGATCTGTCGTAGTTGTTCGGTAGCTCTGATTCCGCCGCCGAGGCCTCCGTAGGACACGAATCCGGCCGGCTTGGCGCGCCACTCGTACTTCACGGTGTCGAGCGCCGTCTTCAACGATCCGGGAACGCCGTGGTTGTACTCGGGCGTGACGAACACGAACGCATCGCATGCCCCGATCGTTGCGGTGAAACGCTCGGTGTCGTCGTTCGGGACCAAGTTGCCGGGCAGTTCGAAGTCGGCCAGGTCCACGTCGACCACCTCGATGCTCGCGCGCTCGGCGGCAACGCTGCGGACCCAGGCCGCGACCGTGGGTCCGATGCGCCCGGCGCGGACACTACCGACGACGATGGCTAGTTGTATCGGCTGCATCGTTCCGACAGTAGCCCCGGCGGCGGTTCGTCAGCCCTCTCCCCCACAGCATCCGTCGGCCGAGATCGCAGTTCGCACCTCTCGGGTGGCCGCGTTTCGTGCAGCGAGCATGTCGGACGGCGGATAGTCGACGCGGACCAACGAGAGTCCATGTGCCGGAGCCACTGTCACCTCACTGGACCGTTCGCGACGCGTCAGCAGTGACCGCGCCCAATCCGGACTGCGACGTCCTTCCCCCACAGCCTGCATTGCACCGACGAGGCTACGCACCATCGACCAGCAGAACGCGTCGGCGCTGACGTACGCGGTGAGCCGATCACCGTCGCGTCCCCAGTCGAAGCGCTGCAGTTCTCGCACCGTGGTGGCACCGTCTCTCCTCTTGCAGAACGCTGCGAAATCGTGCAGTCCGATCAATGCCTGCGACGCTTCGCGTACTGCGTCCAGATCGATGGGCCGTGGCCAGGACACGACGCCGGCGACGTCGAGCGGGTCGACTCCATAGAGCGCGGTGCTGAATCGGTACTCGTAATGTCGGCGATACGCCGAGAATCGGGCGTCGAAATCGCGGGAGACGGTGCTGATTGCCCGCACCCGAACGTCGGTGGGCAGAAACCGGGCCATACGCCGGATCAGTCGGTCGTGATCATCCGGAACGTCGACGGCATCGAAGTGTGCCACCTGACCGGTTGCGTGTACTCCAGCGTCGGTTCGGCCGGCGACGGTCAGCTCGATCGGTTGCCGGAGCACGGTGGAGAAGGCTTGTTCGAGCACGCCGCAGACGGTGCGGATACCCGGTTGACGCGCCCATCCGGAAAAGTTCGTGCCGTCGTAGGAGATGTCGAGCCGAATTCTGGTGGGTACCGACAAAGCGGGCCCGCCTTCCCCTGGGGGAATGGCGGGCCCGCTTCGATCGTGCGCGGAGCTCAAAAGGACTAGTCCTTCTTTGCTTCCTCGGCCTCGGGGGCGTCCGACGCGTGAGCGTCGTTGTCCTCGATGCCATCGATGACTGCGTCGGCGTTCGCTACCTCGGAGTCCGTTGCGTCGGCTTCGACAGCCTCGACGACGTTCTCTTCGGTCGCTTCCTCGGCCGGAGCCTCGGTTGCGGCCGGAGCAGCCTTCGATGCCTTCACGCGGCGCGCGCGGTCGGCTTCGTTGGACACCGTCTGCTCGTTGACGAGCTCGATGATGGCCATCGGCGAGTTGTCACCCTTGCGGGGGACGGTCTTGATGATGCGCGTGTAGCCACCGTCGCGATCGGCGAAGAAAGGCCCGATCTCGGCGAACAGCTTGTGCACGACATCTTTGTTGTTGATTGTCTTGAGAACCTCACGACGATGGGCCAGATCACCCTTTTTGGCATGGGTGACGAGCTTCTCGGCGTGGGGACGAAGGCGCTTGGCCTTCGACTCGGTGGTGGTGATGCGGCCGTGCTCGAAGAGTGACGTCGCCAGGTTGGCCAGGATGGCCTTCTGGTGCGACGCCGACCCGCCGAGACGGCGGCCCTTGGTGGGCTTGGGCATGATGAATCTCCTAGTAAGAGCTCCAGCGAGCTGATTACAGCTGTTCTGTCTCGGCGTAGTCCTGCTCGGCACCTTCGGTGTCGCTGAAGGAGCCGGCGTCGGTGTCACTCCACGTACCCGTGGTGGCGTCGTAGCCAGGCACGGTGGTCGGATCGAACGACGCGGGGCTGTCCTTGAGGGAGAGGCCGAGCGAATGCAGCTTGACCTTCACCTCGTCGATGGACTTCTGCCCGAAGTTACGGATGTCGAGCAGATCGGACTCGGTACGACCAACCAGCTCACCGACGGTGTGAACACCTTCGCGCTTGAGGCAGTTGTAGGAACGGACGGTGAGGTCCAGATCCTCGATGGGGAGTCCGAAGGAAGCGATGTGATCGGCCTCGGCGGGCGAGGGTCCGATCTCGATGCCTTCTGCTTCGACGTTCAGCTCACGGGCGAGGCCGAAGAGCTCAACCAGGGTCTTGCCCGCCGAAGCGAGCGCGTCCCGCGCGGTGATGGAATTCTTGGTTTCCACGTCGAGAACGAGCCGATCGAAGTCGGTGCGCTGTTCGACGCGGGTGGCCTCCACCTTGTAGGTGACCTTGAGCACGGGCGAGTAGATCGAGTCGACCGGAATACGGCCGATCTCGGCACCCGATGCCTTGTTCTGAACGGCGGGGACGTAGCCGCGACCGCGCTCGACGACGAGCTCGATCTCCAACTTGCCCTTGTCGTTCAGGGTCGCAATGTGCAGATCAGGGTTGTTCACCGTCACGCCGGCCGGGGGAACGATGTCGCCTGCGGTGACAGCGCCGGGGCCCTGCTTGCGGACGTACATGGTGACCGGTTCGTCTTCTTCGGAGCTCACGACGAGACCCTTGAGGTTCAGGATGATGTCGGTGACATCTTCCTTCACACCGGGGACCGTGGTGAATTCGTGGAGAACACCGTCGATACGGATGCTGGTGACAGCAGCGCCGGGGATCGACGAGAGCAGGGTGCGGCGGAGCGAGTTGCCGAGTGTGTAACCGAAGCCGGGCTCGAGCGGCTCGATGACGAATTTCGAGCGGTTGTCGGCGATGACCTCTTCGGTCAGCGTCGGGCGCTGTGAAATGAGCATTGTGTGTTCCTCCTGTACGGACGTCCGCTATTTGACGCCCACGTGTGGAGGCGAAGACGCATGTGAGCCTCGCGAGGAGACTCACATGCGTGCTGCGCCTTACTTCGAGTAGTACTCGACGATGAGCTGCTCCTGGAGCGGCACGTCGATCTGTGCGCGCTCCGGCACCCGGTGAACCAGGATGCGAAGACGGTTGGGAACGACCTGCAGCCACGGTGCGACCGGACGATCGCCGTAGCTCTCGCGGGCGATCTGGATCGGCAGTGTCTGTGCGGACTTCTCGCGGACATCGATGATGTCGTACTGCGAGACGCGGTAGCTGGGGATGTCCACTCGCTTGTTGTTCACGAGGAAGTGGCCGTGGGTGACCAGCTGGCGTGCCTGACGACGCGTGCGTGCGAGACCTGCACGGTAGACGACGTTGTCGAGACGAGTCTCGAGGATGGTCAGCAGGTTCTCACCGGTCTTGCCGGCGGCCCTGTTGGCTTCCTTGTAGTACAGACGGAACTGCTTCTCCATGACGCCGTAGGTGAAGCGAGCCTTCTGCTTCTCCTGCAGCTGGAGCAGGTACTCGCTCTCCTTGATCCGCGCGCGGCCGTGCTGGCCCGGCGGGTAGGGACGACGCTCGAATGCCTGGTCGCCTCCGACGAGGTCGACGCGCAGACGACGCGACTTGCGGGTGATAGGACCGGTATAACGTGCCATTTTCTAAACCTTTCCTTCCCGCTAGACCCGACGCCGCTTGGGCGGACGGCAGCCGTTGTGCGGCTGAGGGGTGACATCGGAGATGGTGCCGACTTCGAGGCCAGCGGCCTGAAGCGAGCGGATAGCGGTCTCACGGCCGGAGCCGGGACCCTTGACGAACACGTCGACCTTCTTGACGCCGTGCTCCTGTGCCTTGCGCGCAGCGTTCTCGGCTGCGAGCTGTGCGGCGAACGGAGTCGACTTGCGCGAGCCCTTGAAGCCCACGTGTCCCGAGGACGCCCATGAGATGACGTTTCCGGCGGGGTCGGTGATCGACACGATCGTGTTGTTGAACGTGCTCTTGATGTGCGCAGATCCGTGCGGGACGTTCTTCTTGTCCCTGCGACGCGTCTTCTGCGCCTTCTTCGGACCGGTACCGCGTGCTTTGGGGGGCATTACTTCGCCTTCTTCTTGCCGGCAATGGTGCGCTTGGGTCCCTTACGGGTACGCGCATTGGTCTTGGTGCGCTGTCCACGGACGGGCAGACCACGACGGTGGCGAAGACCCTGGTAGCAGCCGATTTCGATCTTGCGACGGATGTCGGCCTGAACCTCGCGGCGCAGGTCGCCCTCGACCTTGAGGGACTCGTTGATGTAATCGCTGAGCTTGCGCAGATCGTCGTCGCCGAGATCCTTGCTTCGCAGGTCGGGGCTGACGCCCGTCGCTGTGAGGATCTCCTTGGAGCGGGTACGGCCGACGCCGTAGATGTAAGTCAGTGCGATCTCCATGCGCTTTTCGCGCGGCAGATCCACACCTGCGAGACGTGCCATGTGGCATTTCCTTTTCTTGTCCGGAGGTCTGCTCCCAGTCCGTCCCCTGTGTCCTTCTCACCGCTGGGGTGTGAAGCGTCTTTCAACCAACTCAGTGGGGCCCCGGCCTCCGTGCCGGGGGTATGCCGCAACGCGTGTGTCACGGTTGGTGCTGGGAGGTCATCTTCTAGCTGTTGCCAAGCCGACGTGCGAAAAGCTCGGTGGTTATCCCTGACGCTGCTTGTGACGCAGGTTGTCGCAGATCACCATGACTCGCCCGTTACGACGAATCACCTTGCACTTTTCGCAGATCTTCTTGACGCTCGGCTGAACCTTCACGTCGTTGATCTCCTGTGTGTAGCTCGGCCCCACTGCGGGCAGCGGCTCCGAGCATGGTTCCCCCCGACCGGACGTGGCCGGGGAAGCTCTTACTTGTAGCGGTAAACGATGCGTCCACGCGTGAGGTCGTAGGGCGAGAGCTCTACGACGACGCGATCCTCGGGAAGGATGCGAATGTAGTGCTGACGCATCTTTCCGCTGATGTGAGCGAGTACCTTGTGGCCGTTTTCGAGCTCAATGCGAAACATCGCATTGGGCAGTGGTTCGACTACTCGGCCCTCTACCTCGATAGCACCGTCTTTCTTGGCCATATCCTCCGCGATCCTGGCTCTCACACCTGGTTGATTGCATCTGTTTCCGTTACCGTGATGCGCACTGACCGACCCGATCGCTCGAGCCTGCGTGTCGCCGGAAACGCTCGCAGCCCATGCGGGCACGCGAACATCCGGTACGCAGGGCGCACCGTCGATCTATGTTACCGGCAAACACACATCTGGCCAAATGCGCGCGAAGCGGGCACGAAACACCTCGGCTGGCCACGCTCGTTCAAAGAAGCTAACGTTTCGTCCGCCCATAATCGTGCAGAGTCCGAGCCCGCAAGGTGCACTCTTGAGTTCCAACCCGTCCGGAGACAGCCCAGCCGTCTCCGTGATCATTCCCGTACACAACGCCATGGATTTACTCGGCCAACAATTGAGCGCGCTCGCGCATCAGGATTACGACGGCTCGTTCGAGGTCATCGTCAGCGACAACGGCTCGACCGACGGCGTGTGTGAGTTCGTGAAGAGCCACGAGCTACGGACCCGACTGAATCTGAAGTACGTCGATTCGTCCGGCACCGCAGGCGCGTCCTTCGCGCGCAATCGCGGGGCGGAGGCAGCAGACGGCCCACTCCTGGCTTTCTGCGATGCCGACGACGTCGTGCACCCGACGTGGCTGCGGCGCATCACTGCCGAGCTCGAGCGCTACGACCTCGTGGGAACCGGCCTGAGCACCGAGGCACTGAACTCGGAATCCACGCGAGCCGCCGTTCCGTTCGCCCCACCTTCGAATCAGGGCAAGTCAGCATTTCGACCGTTCGTCATCGGAGCGAGTATGGCGTGCCACGCGTCGACCTACCGAGATCTCGGAGGGATGCTCGAATTCGTTCATGCCAGCGAGGACATGGAATTCTCTTGGCGCGCACAGCAATCGGGCGCTCGCCTGCACTTCATAGCCGAGCCGCTGGTCGAATATCGTCTGCGTACGGGCTACCGAGACAATTGGGCACAAGCGGGGGCACTCGGATACGGCTCGGCCCACGTCCGCGGGATGTACCGGGCGAGCGGATGCCCGCCGTTCCGAGTCCGTACAACGATCGTCGCGCTACTCGCGCTTGCACTGCGAAACCCACTGCTGCCGACCGCACTGACCCGGATGCCGACGCGCCTCTGGCTACGTTTGACGGCTGCCCACCTCGGACTCATCCGAGGGGGCCGTCGTTACGGATCGTTGGCCTGGTAGTTCTAGCTTGGCCGAACCGTCAGGATGCGTGGCCCGTCCTCGGTCACGGCGACCGTGTGTTCCCAGTGCGCCGAGCGCGATCCGTCGGTCGTGACGACGGTCCACCCGTCCTCGAGGATGTCGGTGTCGTAGGTCCCGAGAGTCAGCATCGGTTCGATCGCGAGCGTCGATCCGACCACCAACTCCGGGCCCTTGCCCGGTGCACCCTCGTTCGCCAGGAATGGATCCATGTGCATCTCGCGGCCGATTCCGTGGCCGCCGTAGCCGTCGACGATTCCGTACTTTCGGCCGTCCGCTTTTTCCGCCGCATGCGTTCCGGACTCGATGGCATGCGAAACGTCGGTGAGTCGGTTACCAGGAAGCATTGCCGCGATACCGGCTTCCATCGACAGTCTCGTCGCCTCGCTCAGCATTGCATCGGCCTCGATGATGTCCCCGACGCCGAACGTCCACGCGGAGTCTCCGTGCCACCCGTCGAGTACCGCACCACAATCGATCGAGACCAGGTCGCCTGCAGCCAAAATCTCGTCTGCGGACGGAATGCCGTGCACCACACGATCGTTCACCGAGGAGCAGATGCTGCCGGTGAAGCCGTGATACCCGAGGAACGACGGAACGGCCCCGGCGTCCCGAATCACCGCTTCGGCTACTCGATCGAGCTCGAGTGTCGAGACCCCGGGACCCGCCGCGTTTCTGACGGCAACCAGCGCAGCACCCACGACCGCACCGGCAGCCGCCATGGCGTCGAGCTCACCTGCGCTGCGAAACGGTACGACTTTGCGTTTACGGCCGAACGCCATTACTTGCCGTGATCCTCGATGGACTTCAGCGCGCGAGCGTTGACCTCGTCCACTTCACCGATGGCGTCGACCGTGACGAGCTCGTCGGCGTAGTAGTCCAGCAGCGGTGCCGTTTCGTCTCGGTACACCTTGAGGCGGTTGCGGATGACGTCCTCTTTGTCGTCCTCGCGACCACGCGCAAGCATCCGTTCGACAACGACGTCCTCGTCGACGACGAACGACAGTACGGCGTCGAGCTTCGCGTTCAGATCGGACAGAATGCCCACGAGAGCCTCGGCCTGACCGACCGAACGGGGGAAGCCGTCGAGCAGGAAACCGTTGACGGCGTCGGGCTCGGCGAGACGGCTGCGGACCATGTCGACGGTCAGCTCACTGGGAACCAGATCGCCGGCGTCGAGGTACTTCTTCGCTTCGAGGCCGAGCGGCGTCTTCTCGCCGATGTTCGCGCGAAACAGATCTCCGGTGGAGATGTGCGGCACGCCCAGTTTCTCGGAGAGGAGAACGGCTTGCGTGCCCTTGCCGGCACCGGGGGGACCGAGCAGAACAAGTCTCACTTGAGGAACCCTTCGTAGTTGCGCTGCATGAGCTGGCTTTCGATCTGCTTCACGGTGTCCAGGCCGACGCTGACCATGATCAGCACGGCTGTTCCACCGAACGGGAGGTTCCCGCCTCCACCGGAACTGCCGATGTCGAGGAACAGGTTCGGGAGCACAGCGATCGTGCCCAAGTAGATCGAGCCGGGCAGCGTGATGCGGCTGAGAACGTAGTTCAGGTAGTCCGCAGTCGGCTTGCCGGGGCGGATACCGGGAATGAACCCGCCGAACTTCTTCATTTCGTCGGCGCGCTCTTCGGGATTGAACGTGATCGCCACGTAGAAGTACGTGAAGAAGACGATGAGACCGAAGAAGATCGCGATGTAGACGGGGTTGGCTGGGTTCACCAGGTACTCGTTGATGATGCGCTGCCACCAGCTGGGATCTGTTGCCGTGCTCGCAGACGTGAGCTGCGCGATCAGATTGGGCAGGTAGAGCAACGAGGACGCGAAGATCACCGGGATGACGCCGGCCTGGTTGACCTTGAGCGGAAGATAGGTCGACGAGCCGCCGTACATCTTTCGACCGACCATGCGCTTGGCGTACTGAACCGGAATACGACGCTGACCCTGCTCGACGAACACCACACCGGTGATGATGAGGAACGCTGCGAAGCAGACGAACCCGAACACCAGTCCGCCGCGGCTCTCGAGGATCGAGTTGCCCTCGGACGGGATGCGCGAGGCAATTCCGGCGAAGATCAGCAGCGACATTCCGTTACCGACACCGCGCTCGGTGATGACCTCGCCGAACCACATCACGACGGCTGCGCCTGCAGTCATGACGAGCACGATGATGACGAGCCCGAAGATGGACTGGTCGGCGATGATGTCCTGCTGACATCCCTGGAGCAGCTGGCCGCGCGAAGCGAGGGCCACCAGGCCGGTCGCCTGCAGGATGGCCAGTGCGATCGACAGGTAACGCGTGTACTGCGTCATCTTGGCCTGGCCCGACTGTCCCTCCTTGCGGAGTTCCTCGAACTTGGGGATGACGACGGTGAGCAGCTGCACGATGATGCTGGCGGTGATGTACGGCATGATGCCGATCGCGAACACCGACAGCTGGAGCAGCGCTCCACCCGAGAACAGGTTGATCAACGAGTAGATGCCCGCCGAATCTCCACCGGAGACCTGGTCGATGCACGCTCGGACATTGGCGTAGTCGACACCCGGCGACGGCAGCGTTGCACCGAAGCGATACAGGGCCACCAGACCGAGCGTGAAGAGGATCTTCCGTCTCAGGTCAGGAGTCCTGAGGGCCGACACGAAGGCGGAAAGCAAAGATCCTCCTGGCACGACTGCGTTGACGCCGCGAGTGCTTCATCGGGAGCGACTGATGCTCCCGTGAGCCTCACGAGCATGGACTGCGGACGACATACATCGACCGCATCGATACGAACTTCTCTGAACTCTAGAACTCTAACAGTGCGCATCGAACGTCCCGACGGTCAGTGTTGGACCCTGGCCGATCGGTCGACACACACGACATTGCGTGTAGGCAACGATGGCCGCAGCTCAGCTGCGAGAGCTGTGGCTGCGGCCATCGTCACGAACTGCTGCTCGAAGCGCTGCTAATCAGCACTTCGAAGCAATGCTCATACCTCGGTTGCAGAACCGCCGGCAGCGGCGATCTTTTCCTTGGCGGAGCCCGTGAACTTGTTGGCCGAGATATCGACCTTCACGGTGAGGTTTCCGTCTCCGAGAACCTTGACGAGCTCGTTCTTGCGAACGGCTCCCTTGGCGATCAGCTCGGGGATACCGATCTGACCACCCTCGGGGAACAGGCGCTCGATGTCGCGCAGGTTCACGACCTGGAACACGACACGGTTGCGGTTGGTGAAGCCCTTGAGCTTCGGGAGCCGCATGTGGAGTGGCATCTGGCCACCCTCGAAGCGTGCCGGCACGTTCTTGCGTGCGCCGGTTCCCTTGGTACCGCGACCTGCGGTCTTGCCGCGCTTGCCACCTTCACCACGGCCGACGCGAATCTTCGTCGACTTGGATCCGGCTGCGGGGCGCAGGTGGTGCAGTTTGATGGTCATGGTTAGACCTCCTCAACAGTTACGAGGTGGCGCACCGTGTTGACCAGTCCGCGGTTCTGCGGGTTGTCCTCGCGGACGACCGTCTGGCGGATGCCCTTGAGCCCGAGAGTACGCAGGCTGTCACGCTGGTTCGCCTTCTGGCCGATGGTGCTCTTGATCTGAGTGACCTTCAGCTGAGCCATTACTTCACCGCTCCTGCCTGTGCGCGAGCGCGCAGCATTCCGGCGGGTGCAACCTCTTCGAGGGTCAGGCCGCGGCGAGCCGCAACTTCCTCGGGACGCTGCAGACCCTTGAGGGCCGCGACGGTCGCGTGCACGACGTTGATGGCGTTGTCGCTACCGAGCGACTTCGACAGCACATCGTGGACACCGGCGCACTCCAGCACTGCGCGCACAGCGCCACCGGCGATGACGCCGGTACCGGCGCTGGCCGGACGCAACATGACGACGCCGGCAGCGGCTTCGCCCTGAATGGGGTGCGTGATGGTGCCGGCGATCATCGGGACGCGGAAGAAGCTCTTGCGAGCCTCCTCGACACCCTTCTGGATGGCCGCGGGAACTTCCTTGGCCTTGCCGTAGCCGACGCCGACCAGTCCGTTGCCGTCACCGACGATGACGAGGGCGGTGAAGCTGAAGCGTCGACCACCCTTGACCACCTTGGAGACGCGGTTGATCGTGACGACCTTCTCGATGAAGTTCGACTTGTCCGCAGCGTTTCCGCCACGGCCGTTGTCACGACGGTCACGACCGCCACCACCGCGGTTGTCGCCGCGCTGGTTGTTGTCGCCACCTGCGTTGGGGCCACTGTTCTGTCCGGCGGGGCCGCTTCCGCCGTCACGCCGTTGACGTCCCGGCATCAGGCTGTCCTTCCGTTGTCAGTCATTGTCATCATCAGAACGTCAACCCGCCTTCGCGGGCAGCGTCTGCGAGTGCCGCGATGCGGCCGCTGTAGTTGTTGCCGCCGCGGTCGAACACGACTGCCTCGACGCCGGCTGCCTTCGCACGGCTGGCGATGAGTTCGCCGACCTTCGCGCTGACGGCCTTCTTGTCGCCCTCGAGTGCGCGCACATCGGCTTCGATGCTCGACGCGCTGGCCAGCGTGTGGCCCGCGAGATCGTCGATCAACTGCACGTGGATGTGACGCGAGGACCGGTTGACGACCAAGCGCGGACGCTCGGGCGTTCCGGAGATCTTCTTGCGAAGGCGGAAGTGACGACGTGCCTTCGACAGGCGACGCTTCGTCGAGACGTCGGTGCCGCGCGGTGTGCGCTTGACGACGTTCGCCTTGTCTGCTGTTTGCTGGCTCATATCACTTACCCGTCTTTCCGACCTTGCGGCGGATCACTTCACCCTCGTAGCGGATGCCCTTGCCCTTGTACGGGTCCGGACGCCGCAGACGACGAATGTTGGCAGAGATCTGACCGACCTTCTGCTTGTCGATGCCGACAACGGTGAATCGCGTGGGCGACTCGACCGTGAACGTGATGCCCTCGGGTGCTTCGATCAGCACGGGATGGCTGTAACCGAGTGCGAACTCGAGGTCCTTGCCCTTGAGTACGACGCGGTAACCGACGCCGTGAATCTCCATCTTGGTGGTGTAACCGTTGGTGACACCGGTGATGAGGTTCGCAACGAGTGTGCGCGAGAGGCCATGCAGCGAGCGGCTCTTACGCTCGTCGTCCGGTCGGGTGACGGCGATGGTGCCGTCGTCGGCGCGGGCGATCTTGATGGGCTCGGCGACTGTCAGGCTCAGGGCACCCTTGGGGCCCTTGACCGCTACGTCCTGGCCGTCGATGGTGATATCGACGCCAGCGGGGACTGGGACCGGCAATTTTCCAATACGTGACATGGTGGTGGCCTCCCCTACCAGACGTAGGCGAGGACTTCTCCGCCCACACCCTGCTTGGCAGCCTGACGCTCCGTGAGCAGACCGGTGGACGTGGAGATGATCGCCACGCCCAGGCCGCCGAGAACCTTGGGCAGATTGGTGGATTTTGCGTACACCCGGAGACCGGGCTTGGAGACGCGTCGCACGCCGGCGAGGCTGCGCTCACGGCTCGGGCCGTACTTCAGATCGACGATGAGGGTCTTGCCCACCTCGGCGTCTTCCGTGCGGTAATCGGAGATGTAGCCCTCGCGCTTGAGGATCTCGGCGATGTTCGCCTTGAGCTTCGAGTGGGGAAGCTTCACCTCGTCGTGGTACGCCGAATTGGCGTTGCGCAGACGAGTCAAGAAGTCTGCAATTGGATCGGTCATCGTCATGGTGTGACCTGTGCACCTTTCTCGCAGCGGTTCCCATGCAGCACGCGCGGGCTGGTGCCTGTGGGTTTCGGAAAACCGACGGGCCTGGCTCGTCACATCGTGGGCCTACAGCGAAGTGAACATGTCCTGACCGACTGTTGCCGGTCAGGGGTTGCGCTCCAAGCAATGCATCGCTGCACTGCCAGGTGTTACGAGCTTCCGCATTCGATGCTGACGTGCGGAGAACTCGAGGTTGCGTTCTGTATTGCAAGGACTCGCGTGCAGGCACGACGAAGCCCGGGCAACCGCTCTAGTGTAGGCATCACGCACCCGAAGACCAAATCGCCCTACCATTGCGCAGCGGCTCGGGTCCAGTCGGACACCCGGACTCCCACTTCTTCGCTAACGTCGGATCATGACGGACTCGAAGGCAGTCGACATCGACCACCTCACCCACACTCTGCGTGACCGCAACATCGCCGGGGTGACTATCGGCTGGGTCGACAACAACGGCATCGTCCGATCGCGCACCGTGCCCACCGCAGAATTGACTGCAGTCGCACGGCGTGGAGTGGGAGTCACCGCGGTGTTCGCGGTATTCGATTCCCACGACGGGATCACATTCGCCCACGAGGGACTGTCGACGCCGTCCGGCGATGTGCGGTTGATTCCGGTGATCGAGAGCGCGTCGAGCGTGGTCGCCCTGTCCGGACAGCCGGGGCTGGCGTGGGCACACGGACGACAGGTCTCGGCGGACGGCACACCGTGGCCCTACGATCAGCGTGCTGTTCTCGAGCGGCAGGTTCAGAGGGCGTCCGATGCGGGTTTCGAGGTGCGGGCCGGATTCGAGATCGAGTTCGCCCTGACTCGCGAATCGGACGGGCTGTCCGCTCAACGCGGACCTGCCTACTCGGCGAACGCACTCCGCGACGTCGACGAATTCGTAGTCCTGCTGCTCGAGGCGCTGACTGCGAATGGCCTCGACATCGGTCAGATTCATGCCGAGTACGGCGGCTCCCAGCTGGAGATCGCATTGAGTCCACTCGATCCACTTGCTGCAGCCGATGCGCAAGTTCTCGCGCGGCAGACCATCCACTCAGCGGCGAAAGCTCACGGCCTGCGGGCAAGCTTCGCTCCCCTGCCCTCATCGAGCAGTGCAGGTAACGGGTGGCACCTGCACACGTCACTGGTTCGTGACGGTCACAACGCATTGACCGGGGACGGAGAGTACGGACTGTCCGACACCGGGCGGGCGTACATCGCGGGCCTCGTTCGAGAACTTTCGGGACTCACTGCCATCACGGCACCGAGTTCGGGGTCGCTGCTGCGTCGTCGACCGGGCTACTGGGCAGGCGCCTTCGGGTTCTGGGGCGTCGAAAACCGTGAGGCTGCAGTGCGACTCGTACCGGCCACGCCACTTCTCGGCCCGGAACACACCAACGTCGAGTTGAAGGCATGCGACGCGTCCGCCAATCCGTATATGGCACTGGCCGTCACGATCGCGGCCGGCCTGTCGGGAGTGGCGGATTCGGCGCAGTTGCCGTCACCGATCCAGGAGGACGTGGGAGGTTGGGACGACGCGCGCCGCGAGACCGCGGGGATCTCCGCACTCGCGACCACCCACGCGCAGCAGCGCGAAGACCTACTGTCGTCAGCACTGGTCCGAGACGTGTTGGGCGAGGAACTTCTGGGCGCATTCGTTGCCTGCCGGGACGCCGACGCCGCGTGGGCGGAGAGCCATACCGAGGACGAACTGCTCGAATCGTTGCGCTGGATCTACTGAGATGCTGCGCCGGTTCCCCAGGGCAAGCACTATTGCCTCGGAGCTCGATCGCGTTCTGCCGCAACCGGATCAACTCTGCGGACCGTTCTCGGCATCGGTTGCGCTGACGGCCGTCATGGGCGACGATGCACCGGGCGTGGCGGCACTTGCGGTCGCATCAGGGTCCGCGATCTGGCCGGTCGAGGTCGAGTCGACCGGTCCTCCCGGAACCCCTCGAATCACCGACGGGTGGGACGCACTGCCGAGGGCCGCATCGATCGACGCAGCCGGGACCACAGCGGCAGGTCTCGCAGAGGGCATCGAGACGGCAACCGACCACCGCGTTGCCGTCGTTCCGATCATGGGGCCCGGTGCCGAGCGGCTACGCCTGCTACTTGTCCGCCTTGCCGACGCGCACTTCCGATTCGGCCTGGTGGCGAATGTTCACACCGCGGAACTGACCGAATTCGATTGGAATGTAGGACATTTCGTGACCGTCTGGGGATTCGACCCGGATGAGGAGGCAGTAGCGATCGCCGACACCTATCGTGAACTCGGAGACCCGGATATGCCGCCCGGGTGTAGAACCGTCTCCATCGACGCCTTCGCGTCGGCGATGTCCGAGCGTGGCCTGCTGCTGATCATCGACAGCCATGATCATCATGCGGCGGTCGGCCTGGTCCGCTCACTGGAGCTACGACACGACGTGTGGACTGTGTGAAAATCAGGATTCGAGCAACACAAAATGGGCGTGGGTTCCTTTCGGAACCCACGCCCATCAGCGTGGTGTGGTGAAGCCCGGAGGCTTCAGATCACCAGGAGCTCTTGCGAACTCCGGGAAGCTCTCCGGCGTGTGCCATTTCGCGCACGCAGATACGGCAGAGGCCGAACTTGCGGAACACGGAATGGGGACGGCCGCAGCGGTTGCAGCGAGTGTATGCACGCACCGCGAACTTCGGCTTCTTGTTGGCCTTGTTGACCAATGCCTTCTTCGCCATGGACTCAGTTCTCCTTGAACGGGAAGCCGAGGTGCTTGAGCAGCGCGCGGCCTTCTTCGTTGTTGGTTGCGGTGGTTACTACGGTGATGTCCATGCCGCGCGGACGGTCGATCTTGTCCACGTCGATCTCGTGGAACATCGACTGCTCGTTGAGGCCGAACGTGTAGTTTCCGTTGCCGTCGAACTGCGTGCCCGAGAGGCCGCGGAAGTCCCTGATTCGGGGAAGGGCAATGGAGACCAGACGGTCGAGGAACTCCCACATGCGGTCGCCACGGAGGGTGACGCGTGCGCCGATGGGCATTCCTTCGCGCAGCTTGAACTGTGCGATGGACTTGCGAGCCTTGCGGATCTCCGGCTTCTGGCCGGTGATGGCAGCGAGGTCGGCAACTGCACCGTTGATCAGCTTGGCGTCACGGGCGGCGTCGCCGACACCCATGTTGACGACGACCTTGACGATGCCGGGGATCCGCATGACGTTCTCGTATGCAAATTCGGTGTTCAGGGCGTCTTTGATCTCGGCGCGGTAGCGCGCCTTGAGGCGGGGCTGTTCGCCCGCGATGTTTTCGGTGGTAGTCATCTCAGATGTCCTTCCCGTTCTTCCGGGAAACTCGAACGCGCTTGCCGGATTCCTCATCGGTCCGGTAGCCCACGCGAGTGGGGTTTCCGTCCGAGTCGACCACTGCAACGTTCGATACGTGGATCGGGGCTTCCTGAGTGACGATGCCACCCGAGGATGCGCCGCGCTGGTTGGCGGAGACCGCGGTGTGCTTCTTGATGCGGTTCACGCCCTCGACCAGAACCTTGGAGTCAGCGGGGTAGGCCTGAATGACCTTGCCCTTGGCGCCCTTGTCCTTGCCTGCGATCACGAGAACGGTGTCGCCCTTGTGCACCTTCATTTACAGCACCTCCGGGGCGAGCGAGACGATCTTCATGAACTTCTTCTCACGCAGCTCGCGGCCGACCGGGCCGAAGATACGGGTTCCACGGGGATCGTTGTCCGGCTTGATCAGCACAGCAGCGTTCTCGTCGAAGCGGATGTACGAGCCATCCGGACGACGGCGCTCCTTGACGGTGCGGACGATGACGGCCTTGACGACCTCACCCTTCTTGATGTTTCCACCGGGGATGGCGTCTTTCACCGTAGCTACGATGATGTCGCCGATTCCGGCGTAGCGACGTGACGAGCCACCGAGAACGCGGATGCAAAGGATTTCCTTTGCGCCCGTGTTATCAGCGACGCGTACTCGCGACTCCTGCTGAATCACTCACTTCTCCTTGACCTGGATGTACGTACGTGCCGGATTTCCGTCCCGACACGCGCGGTCGGCTGCCGGGTACGGGCGCACGAAGGCACACCGCTGCCACAGGCAACCGGTCAAGTGTAGGGGAACGGCCCCCGTGGATCCAAATCGTGATCGCCCGCTCTCCAGCCGTTGCCAACGGACCCAGGACTCTCGGTACGGTTTCGGGGATGGAACATCTTCGGATCGTCGTGGCAGGGCGATGACGTCGAACGACATTACCGTGGGCTGGTGGTCGGGCTTACCCATGCATCGAGTCGTTCGAGTGCACGGTGCCACCGAACGCGAGCTCGCCGATTCGGTGAACCCGCTGCCCACCGCTGCGCCTGCAATCGTTTTCTTCGCACTCGAGCCTACGTCTGCGAAACGGACTGTCGACCTCGTGGATGCCGTGGTCGACGAGCTGGAGAATGCGGCGGCGAACTCGGTTGAGCTCTGGCTTCCGGAATTCGACCACCAGGCAGGCACGTCCACGTTGGATCGGCGCGCGGCGCGCACGACAGCTGTGCGGCTGGCCGCCGATACCGTGCACTTCGGCCCCTACGTCGGAGCTCTCGCCGACGCGGCCGTCGCCGGGCGGTCACCGCGTCGAGCGGCGTTCACCGTGGAAACCCGGGCTGCGGGTTCGGCGCGGATACTCGCAGTTGCTCAACGTCGCCGTTCCGCCGCGCTCGTGCTGGTCGTACCCACGGGCATCGATGCCGGTGTCGCCGCAACTGCGGCGGAATGGCTGTGCACGCACGCCGGGATGGCGGTGTGGGTCATCGGAGACGGGGCGTCGGGCATGGATCGGTTCCCGTCGGTGTCGGTTCGTGCGCCCGCAGTGCCCACCGGCGTCAGCACCGTCCTCGATCGGTTTCGCCCACTGAGCTATCCACCGATCGCCGGACATCCGCACCCGGCCAGTGATCCGGAGAAGCGCTTGTATCGAGCGCTGGACGTGCACGAGTGGGCCACCGGACGGGAACACAATCGCTCGATCCGGCTCGGCGAGCTCAGCCGACCGTTCACAGTCGACGTACTGTGGCGCACCGAGAGAGTCGTCGTGGAAATCGACGGGAACGAACACCGTGCACCCGAGCGTTTCGCCGAGGACCGCGTGCGCGACAACCATCTGCAGACACACGGTTACATGGTGTTGCGGTTCACCAACGCTCAGGTGATGGACGACCCGCACCGCGCTGTCGCTACCATCCGCGAGGCAGTATCGAGAAGACGATCGAAGGGGGATCCTCGATGAGTACCGAAGACCTGAACGGGACCGAGGCAGCAGTGCTACTGGTCCTGATGGCCGAAGCGAGTCCGGTCAAGAATTCCGAACTCAGAACGATGGGCCCCGAATTGGCCAAGCCTTCTCGCGACAAGCTGAAGAACGCAGGTCTGATCGAGGTGAACTCCTCGGTACGCCCGATGACTCTCGAACTGACCGACAAGGGGTGGCGTACCTGCGGTGAACTCATCGGCGGTGAACCCCCGGCTCGATCGACCGGAGCCGGTAAGGCGATGTTCACCGTGTTGGCCGGGTTGCGGCGATGGCTCGATCGCACCGACAGCCGTCCGGCGGATGTGTTCTCGCCCCGCGAGGACGAACCCGCACCCGCCGACAGGTCCGAGAAGTCCGAGAAGTCCGACGAGACGGTCGAGATCGAAGCCTCGATTCGCACGGCTTACGCGCGGCTCGCACGTGAACCCGGCAGCACGGTTCGACTCTCGCGACTGCGAAACGAGTTGCACGACATACCGAGAAGCGACCTCGACGACGCTCTCGCACGCCTGCGACGAGCTTCGGACGTTTCGTTGATCCCCGAAGAGAATCAGAAGACACTGACGGACGAGGAACGTGCTGCCGCCGTCGTCGTCGGTAATCAGCAGAACCACCTTCTCTCGATCGAAGCATGATGGGCGTTGAGTCGACGATGACGGACAGCGAGCAGATCCGAGCCCTCGAATCGGTGCGGCTGAGCTGGGCACCGACACCCGACGACGTGTGGCGTTCGCAGTCGAACGTGCATGTGCCGGGGATGCACGAGCGGGTGTTCCTCGAAGTGATGAATGCGTACGACGATGCCGATGTGTCCGATGACGCCAGCCCTCTCGGCGTCGTCGTGCGTGGGCCTGCCGGCTCGGGCAAGACGCACCTACTGGGCCAGGTGCGCGAGGAAGTACAGCTCAAGGGGGGTTACTTCTTCCTGATCCGGCTCCTCGACGCCGCCGGATTCTGGCGCTCGACGCTGATGGGAATGCTCGACGATCTGATGCGCCCGTCCGGTCGCGGATCCGACAGTCAGCTCGGTTTGCTGCTTCGACGCCTGTGCGAGATCGGCGACGCGTCCGAGGATGAGCGCGCAAAGATCATGGGCGAGAACATGATCGACGCCGAGACGCTCGATGCCTTCGTCACCGCGGTGTACAAGGTGCACCCCCGCCATCGCCGGACGTCGCAGCACACACTGCGCGCACTGGTGCTGTCCATTGCCCCGGACTCTGCGGTCCAGGACCTGGGCGACGCATACCTGCAGTCCATCGACGACGTCGATCCCGAGGAGTTCTCGGGGTGGGGAATTCGCCGCGCCGAGCTCGGCCATCAGGGCATCGCCGAGAACATTTCGCGACTGCTCGCGATCACCGGCCCGACGATTCTCGCGATCGACCAGATCGACACTCTCGTCGCCCAGTCGCGCACCGGATCCGATCAGGAGTTCGCCGACGCGCAGGAGGACAAGGTCGTCGAACAGCTGGCGCACGGGCTGATGTCTCTACGCGAGACACTCCCCCGCACCGCCTCGGTGCTGTCGGCTCTGTCGAGTGCGTGGGAACTGATCGCTGCCCGCGGAGTTGCTCCTATGCGAGACCGCTTCCGAGTCACTCAGTCGCTCAAGCCGATTCCGTCGTCGGACATCGGTCGGCTGCTGCTCGGACGCCGCCTGGCAGCGTGCTTCCTCGAAGCCGGCTTCATTCCGCCGCACCCGACGTGGCCGGTGGCCCCCGACGCGTTCGAGCAAGCCCCGGACTTCACTCCGCGCCAGCTGCTCATTGCCGTCGATCGCCACATCCGGCACTGCCTCGACACCGGCATCGCGTCGGAGCTGACGAGCTTCACCGACCGGTCCGGCCCGGCAGATGCGCCGGAACTTCCCACCGCGCGGGTCAACGAACTCGACACACTCGACGATCGCTACCGGCAACTTCGCGAACAGGTGGACGTCTCCGTTCCGCTGCGACCCGACAGCGAGGACTCGATCGTTCCCGCACTGTTGTCCGCGGGTCTGACGGCCTGGATTCACGAACACCAGTCGTCCGACGACAGCCTGGCCCAGGATCCGCCCCCGAGCGGCAAGCCTGCCCTGCACGCCCGGCTCCGCCATACCGTCGACACCGACACCGACGACGAGGAGCACTGGTGCTTCCGTGCGGTGACGTCCGGCAATGCTCGGGCCGCGCTGGCCCGAGTGGAGCGCGCAGTGACCACAGCGGGTCTCCGCGTCGACATGCCCAAACGGCGGCTGATTCTGATCAGGAACGACCCGTGGCCCAACGGAGCGAAGACCGAGCAGACCATCGCAGCTCTGCGTCGCGCCGGAGGCGTCGTGGTGCCCTTGAGCGACGAGGACCGTCGGGCATTGGCAGCATTGTCGATCCTGCTGAGCGAGAACTCCCCCGCGCTCACCTCCTGGCTGCTCGCACGCAAGCCGGCACACGACGTCGAACTGTTCGGGGCCGTGTTGCCTGCCGTGAGCGTCGTCGACGACGACACGGCGCTCATCGAACCCGAGACCCCGATCACCGCGGCCGCACCGGCCGCATCGCGTCGGCCGTCCATCGTGGTGGGTGCCGAATTGAGCACCGGCGCCGATGTCGCCGTTCCCCTCGAAGCGCTGCGCAAGCACACCGCGATCTTTGCCGGCTCCGGCTCGGGCAAGACGGTGCTGATCCGCCGCCTCGTGGAAGAGTGTGCGCTGCAGGGTGTTTCGGCAATCGTACTTGACGTCAACAACGACCTGGCTCGGCTCGGCACCGCATGGCCGGAGGACGAACGCACCTGGCCACCAGGGGACGAAGCCAAAGCATCGGCGTACCTGCGCGACACCGACGTCGTGGTCTGGACGCCGCGTAAGTCTGCGGGTCGCCCACTCAGCTTCCAGCCACTTCCCGATTTCGTCAGCGTCCTCGGTGACGCCGACGAGTTCGATGCCTCCGTCGAGTCCGCACTGGCCTCGCTCGAACCGGCCGCCGGCGTTCTCGGTACCTCGCAGAAGGCCAAACACGGTCGAGCCGTGCTGAAGTCGGCACTCGATCTGTTCGGTCGACGGCCGCACGGTGGCAATCTCACAGACTTCATCGACTTGCTCGAGGAATTCCCCGAGGACGCCAGCGAGATGCGCGACGCTGTCCGCATCGCTGCCGGTCTGGCCGAGAATCTCAAAGCCGCCGCCGCGAACGATCCGATGTTCGCCGGAGCAGGTACGCCGGTCGATCCGGCTGTTCTGCTGACGCCGGTCGAGGGCAAGAAGGCCAGGGTGTCGGTGATCAACCTGGCCGGTCTGACCACCGACGAGCAGAAGCAGAGTTTCGTCAACCAGCTGCAGATGGGGTTGTTCGCCTGGATAAAGAAGAATCCTGCGGGCGACCGGCCGCTGGGCGGTCTGTTCGTCATGGACGAGGCGCAGAACTTCGCGCCGTCGGACAGGACGACCGCGGCGACACACAGCACCCTGGCTCTGGCGTCGCAGGCACGTAAGTACGGGCTCGGTCTGGTGTTCGCCACCCAAGCTCCGAAGGGTCTGCACAACCGTATTGCCGGCAATGCGTCGACTCAGTTCTACGGTCTGTTGAACAGCCCGTCGCAGGTCGATGCGGCCAAGGAGATGGCGCGAGTCAAGGGCGGTTCGGTTCCCGACGTCGGGCGTCTGCCCGCCGGTCAGTTCTATGCAGCCGTGGAAGGTGCCGAGTTCCGACGCACGGCCACTCCCCTGTGCCTGTCGTACCACCCCAAGAGTCCACCGACCGAGGAAGAAGTCATCGAACTCGCACGTTCCTGACAGCAGGCGTCCGACACTGGCACACTGGATCCGGTGAAAAGCCTCGCTCGCGGGGAGAACTGCCCCGCTCCGTCCGGCCCCCTGACAGTGACGTTGGCCAGCTCGACCTCCGTCGATGTATCCGCATTGCTGTTGGGGCGGGACGGACGTGTGCGTTCGGACGCAGATCTGGTGTTCTACAACCAGCCGGCGGGCGCGGGTGTGGAGTACCGGCGGACGTCTTCCGGCCATCTGGTCCGGGTGGATCCGTCCGCGATTCCTCCCGACATCGAGACGGTCGCCATCGCAGCCTCGCTGGACGGAAGCGGTCCGGCAACGTTCGCCGCCGCTGGCCCTACGTCGGTGACGGTCTCCGACGCGTCGGGTACTGCGCTGGTCGGGTTCGCAGCCGATGCTCTCGGGGACGAAAGCGCTCTGGTGTGCCTGGAGTTCTACCGGCGCGCCGAGCAGTGGAAGATCCGCGCGGTCGGCCAGGGGTACGCGGACGGGTTGGCCGGGCTGGCCACCGCTTTCGGGATCAGTATCGAAGACGACGAGCAGCCGCCGCCCGAGGCATCGACGACAACCCCGTCGCAGAACACCGAATCACCCGTGAATTCACCTGTCCAACAAGGAGTTCTGGCCATGAGAAGCGAACTGTTCGCGCCCGTACACGCCGAGGTTCCCGGATCCGGCATTCAGAAGCAGGGCAGCAAGATGTGCCGGGTGGGTCTGAGCGGCGAGCTGATGGCCCGGGCGGGCTCGATGGTCGCCTATCAGGGCAACCTGAAATTCGAGGCGCAGGGCTCGGGCGGTTTGGGTCGGGCACTGAAGCAGGCGCTCTCCGGGGAGGGTGTGCCGCTGATGAAGGTATCGGGTCAGGGTGACCTCTTCCTCGCCAACGCTGCGCAGGATGTCCATCTGATCGACCTGGACGGCACGGATGGACTGACCATCAACGGTGCCAACGTGCTGGCCTTCGAGTCCTCGCTGAGTTACGACGTCAAGCGAGTCCAGGGCGCGGCGGCAGGTGGAAACGCGGGCTTCTTCAATTGTGTGTTCACCGGACGCGGGCGGATCGCCATCACGACCGACGGCGTGCCGGTGGTGCTGAACGTCGATCAGCCGACGTTCGCAGATCCGCAAGCTGCGGTCGCGTGGTCGTCGTCCTTGCAGACACGGGTGAAGAAGAACGATTCGTTCGGACTCGGGACCCTGATCGGCCGTTCGACCGGTGAGCGATTCACCCTCGAGTTCGCGGGTCAGGGATTCGTCGTCGTACAGCCGTCGGAACAGCCGCCGGGCGGATTGATCGGTGGTGCCGGCAGCGGGGAACAAGCCGGCGTCGGTGGGGCGCTCGGTGGCCTGCTGGGCAGGTGACCCTCGATCACAGGAACAGCGTGCGGTACCGGATCGATCCCTGGACGTGACCGACGACCACAGCCGCAGCTGCGATCCAGCGTTCTCGGGGCACCCGCGACAAGCTCTGCGGCACCAGTGGATTGGTCACCAGCAGTCGCAGCACATGCTGCGAGAAGACCCTGACCGACAGACCGGCGAACCCGTAGTCGCGATACGCCACATACAGCTGAACGTCGCCGACCGCGTATCGCCGCACCTGTGACCAGAACTCGCGCATCGTCGGTCTGAGGCGGTAGTCGACGGTCGCGGCTCCTGCATGAGCCATGCGGAACCCGGCCAGTTGTACACGCCAGGAGAAGTCGAGGTCCTCGCCTGCCTCGGTCAAGGTCTCGTCGAAACCGTGCACTGCATGAAAGACATCGGCCCATACCGCGAAGTTGCAGCCTGGGACGTACGGGAGAAAGTCGGTGTCGAATCCCGCGCTCGAGGGGGTCATCGGGCGGCGACGGCACACCGTAGGAGAATTCACCCTCGATGTGTCCACCGAGCCACTCACCAGATCCGCCGTCGATGCGGCAGCCACCAGTTCGCTCAACCACTGGGGCCGGACGACGTCATCGCCGTCGCAGAACGCCAGCAACTCGGTTCGAGCTGCCGATGCCCCCACGTTACGTGCGTGCGATGTGCCTGCAGAACCGGAAGCATCGACGTACCGAACGCATATTCCGTAGTCGTCAGGGCGCATGTCGAGAAACTCCCGCAGCCCATCGGTCGACCCGTTGTCGCTGATGATCACCTCGAAGTCGATGCCGTGATCCTGTACCGCCAAGGCGTCCAGTTGGGCTCTCAGGGTCGCGACCGCATTGCGGACGGGGATGACGACAGTCACGCCCTTGCGTCGGTTCTCGTCCATCGAACGCTCTTCCTACCTCGGGTGAGAACACAGAAGAGCCCATCCCCGGTTGACCCGGGAATGGGCTCTTCCAGCACTCGGTGCTTACTTGGCCTTTTCGAGAACCTCGACCAGTCGCCAGTGCTTCGTTGCGGACAACGGACGGGTCTCCATGAGCTGAACGCGATCGCCTACGCCGGCGTCGCCCTTCTCGTCATGTGCCTTGACCTTGGTGGTACGACGGATGATCTTGCTGTAGAGGGGGTGCTTGACCCTGTCCTCGAGCTCGACCACGATCGTCTTTTCCATCTTGTCGGATACGACGTAGCCGATCCGGACCTTACGGTTGTTGCGCTCTTCAGTCACAGTGTTTTCCTCGCTCATGCTGCGTCACCTGCTGTGTCCTCGGAAGGACCAGAGGCCAAGCCGAGCTCACGTTCGCGGAGCACCGTGTAGATACGCGCGATCTCGTGGCGCACCACGCGCAGTCGACGGTTGTTGTCCAACTGGCCGGTAGCCATCTGGAAACGAAGGTTGAACAGCTCTTCCTTCGACTCACGCAGCTTGGTGACCAGCTCTTCACCGGTGAGCTCGCGGAGCTCTGCGGCTGGGGTTCCGGTAGCCATCAGAACTGCTCCTCCCTGGTGATGATGCGTGCCTTGATGGGCAGCTTGTGGATGGCGCGAGTCAGTGCCTCACGCGCGATGGTCTCGTCGGGGTACGACAGCTCGAAGAGCACCCGGCCCGGCTTGACGTTCGCGATCCACCACTCGGGCGAACCCTTACCGGAACCCATGCGGGTCTCGGCAGGCTTCTTGGTGAGCGGACGGTCCGGGAAGATGTTGATCCAGACCTTGCCGCCACGCTTGATGTGGCGAGTGATCGCGATACGAGCGGACTCGATCTGACGGTTGGTGATGTAGGCGGGCTCGAGAGCCTGGATGCCGTAGTCACCGAATGTCACCTGAGTTCCGCCCTTGGCGGCACCCGAACGCTTCGGGTGGTGCTGCTTGCGGTGCTTGACCCGGCGGGGGATCAACATGCGTCAGCCCTCCTGAGTGGGCTCGGTCGAGGCCGGAGCCTCGGTTGCGGATGCCGCGCGGCCGGCCTCGGTGCTGGTCGCCGTGGTGCCCGAGGCACCGCTGCGACGCGGACGAGTGGGACGCTCACGACGGGGACGGTCTGCACCGGCGGCCGGAGCCGCAGCGGCAGCGAGTTCACGCCGTCCGCCGACGATGTCGCCCTTGTAGATCCAGACCTTCACGCCGATGCGGCCGAAGGTGGTCTTGGCCTCGTACAGCCCGTAGTCGATGTCGGCACGGAGCGTGTGCAGGGGAACGCGTCCCTCGCGGTAGAACTCCGAGCGAGACATTTCTGCGCCACCGAGACGGCCGGAGCACTGAACACGAATGCCCTTGACGTTCGGCTGACGCATGGCCGACTGGATGGCCTTACGCATTGCGCGACGGAATGCGACGCGGTTGCTGAGCTGCTCGGCAACACCCTGGGCCACGAGCTGAGCCTCGGACTCGGCGTTCTTGACCTCGAGGATGTTGAGCTGGACCTGCTTGCCGGTCAGCTTCTCGAGAGCTCCGCGGATGCGGTCGGCCTCGGCACCACGACGACCGATGACGATGCCGGGACGTGCCGTGTGGATGTCCACGCGAACACGGTCGCGGGTGCGCTCGATCTCGACCTTGGCGATACCCGCGCGCTCCATGCCGGTGGCAAGAAGCTTGCGGATCTCGACGTCTTCCTTGACGTACTCCGAGTACTGCTTGTCTGCGTACCAGCGCGACTTCCAGTCAGTGGTGATACCCAAGCGGAAGCCGTGCGGGTTGATTTTCTGACCCACTACTGAGCCCCTTCCTTGGACGCCTGGCCCTTACGACGGTTGCGAGACGTTCCGCCGGTCTTGGGCAGGCTTTCGACGATCACCGTGATGTGGCTGGTGCGCTTGCGGATCCGGAATGCCCGGCCCTGAGCGCGCGGCTGGAATCGCTTGAGGGTGGTGCCCTCGTCGACGAATGCAGTGGCGACGATCAGCGTGCTGGGATCGAGATCCAGGTTGTTCTCGGCGTTGGCGGCTGCGGACGCGATCACCTTGGCGACCGGCTCGCTCGCTGCCTGCGGCGCGAACTTGAGGATGTTGAGCGCGTCCTCGACGGAGCGCCCACGAACCAGATCCACGACGCGACGTGCCTTCATCGGCGTGACGCGAACGTGCTTCGCTACGGCCTTGGCAGTCGGATTGGCGGTGGGGGTGAAGTTGGTCATCGCCTCTTCGCCTTCCGGTCGTCCTTGATGTGACCCTTGAACGTGCGGGTCGGTGCGAACTCCCCGAGCTTGTGGCCGACCATGGAGTCGGACACGAACACCGGTACGTGCTTGCGACCGTCGTGGACGGCGAAAGTGTGACCGATGAAGTCGGGCAGGATTGTCGATCGACGGGACCAGGTCTTGATGACCTGCTTGGTTCCCTTGTCGTTCTGGACGTCAACCTTCGCGAGGAGGTGATCGTCTACGAACGGGCCTTTCTTCAGGCTGCGTGGCATTCTGAACTCCCTCCTAGCGCTTGTTCTTGCCGGTACGACGACGACGGACAATCAGCTTGTCGCTCGCCTTGTTCTTGCGGGTACGGCCTTCCGGCTGTCCCCACGGGCTGACCGGGTGGCGTCCACCGGAGGTCTTGCCCTCGCCGCCACCGTGCGGGTGGTCGACCGGGTTCATCACGACACCACGAACGGTCGGGCGCTTGCCCTTCCAGCGCATGCGGCCGGCCTTGCCCCAGTTGATGTTCGACTGCTCGGCGTTGCCGACCTCGCCGACGGTTGCGCGGCAGCGCACGTCGACGCGACGGATCTCACCGGACGGCATACGCAGCGTGGCGTAGGGGCCTTCCTTGCCGAGCAGCTGAATGCTCGCTCCAGCGGAGCGGGCCATCTTTGCGCCACCACCCGGACGGAGTTCGACCGCGTGGATGGTCGTACCCGTCGGGATGTTGCGCAGGGGCAGGTTGTTGCCGGGCTTGATGTCGGCATTGGCACCCTGCTCGATCGGCGATCCCTGGGCGATGCCCTTGGGTGCGACGATGTAGCGCTTCTCGCCGTCTGCGAAGTGCAGCAGTGCGATGTTCGCGGTGCGGTTGGGGTCGTACTCGATGTGAGCGACCTTGGCCGGCACGCCGTCCTTGTCGTTGCGACGGAAATCGATGAGACGGTACGCACGCTTGTGACCGCCACCCTTGTGCCGGGTGGTGATGCGACCGTGTGCGTTACGTCCACCGCGACCGTGCAGCGGGCGGATCAGCGACTTCTCGGGGGTCGAACGCGTGATCTCAGCGAAATCGGAAACGCTGGAGCCACGACGGCCCGGGGTTGTCGGCTTGTATTTACGGATTGCCATGAGTCTTCTCGTCCTCTATATCCGAAGAGTCCCAGTCGCTTACGCGACCGGACCTCCGAAGATCTCGATGGGCTTGCTGTCGGCGGAGAGCGTTACGAGCGCGCGCTTGGTGTCCTTGCGCTTGCCGTAACCGAACCGGGTCCGCTTACGCTTGCCCTGACGGTTCATCGTGTTGACGCTGGTCACGGTGACGTCGAAGATCTTCTCGACGGCAATCTTGATCTGCGTCTTGTTCGAGTCCGGGTGCACCAGGAACGTGTACGTGCCGTCTTCGATCAGTCCGTAGGACTTCTCGGAGATGACCGGTGCCAGCAAGATGTCGCGGGGATCGGCGATCGTGGTCACTTGCTTGCCTCCTCGTTCTTTGCAGGCCCAGCGATGAAGGTGTTCAGCGCTTCCACGCTGAAAATGACGTCATCGGCGTTGAGCACGTCGTACGTGTTGAGCTGGTCGGGTGCGATGGGGTGCACGCCGTCCAGGTTCTGGACGCTCTTCCACGCTGCGGTGTCTTCGCGTCCGACGACGAGCAGGACCTTCTTGCGGTCCGAGAGCTCGGCGAGGAACGTCTTCGCACCCTTGGTGGATGGAATCTGTCCGGCAACCAGTTCGGTGATCACGTGGATCCGCTCGCTGCGAGCCCGATCGGAGAGGGCACCGCGCAATGCGGCTGCCTTCATCTTCTTGGGAGTCCGCTGGCTGTAGTCGCGCGGCTGCGGTCCGTGGACCGTGCCACCGCCGACGAACTGAGGAGCGCGGGTCGAACCCTGACGGGCGCGGCCGGTTCCCTTCTGGCGGTACGGCTTCTTGCCACCGCCGCGAACCTCGCCACGAGTCTTCGTGGAGTGCGTTCCTTGGCGTGCCGCTGCGAGCTGCGCAATGACGACCTGGTGGAGGAGCGCGATGTTCGCGGGTGCGTCGAAGATCGCCGACGGCAGATCGACGGTTCCGTTGGTCTTGCCACCGACCTCTTTGACGTCCAGCGTCAAGTTGGTTTCGGTCTTCTTGTCGAGGCTGGTCATGCCCGTGCACCACCCTTCAATGCAGACTTGACGATCACGACGTTGCCGCGACGGCCCGGGATAGCTCCCTTGATCAGCAGCAGACCGTTTTCGCTGTCCACCTTGTGGACCGAGAGGTTCTGCGTGGTTACGCGATCGCCACCCATACGTCCGGACATGCGCATTCCCTTGAACACGCGGCCCGGAGTTGCGCAGCCACCGATGGATCCGGGGCGACGGTGCACAGCCTGTGCACCGTGGCTCGCGCCCTGACCCTTGAAGCCGTGACGCTTCATGGTTCCGGCGAAGCCCTTGCCCTTGCTGGTGCCGGTGACGTCGACGTATGCGCCGTCCTCGAACACTGCAGCGGTGAGCTCCTGGCCGACCTCGAACTGCGAGGCGTCGGCAACGCGGATCTCCACGATGTGGCGACGCGGCGTGACACCTGCCTTCTCGAACTGGCCGGTGGTGGGCTTGTTCACCTTGCGCGGATCGATCGCACCGAATGCGACCTGGACGGCGCTGTAGCCGTCACGTTCCTGGGTGCGGATCTGGGTGACCACATTGGGGCCTGCCTTGATCACGGTCACCGGAACGACGCGGTTGTTCTCGTCGAAGACCTGGGTCATTCCGAGCTTGGTGCCCAGAATTCCTGTCGCAGGCCGGTTCTTGTTATCAGTCATCGTTGTCTCCGCGCTCACTGGATGTTGACGTCGACACTGGCCGGGAGGTCGATGCGCATGAGCGCGTCCACCGTCTTCGGTGTCGGGTCGAGGATGTCAATGAGCCGCTTGTGAGTACGCATCTCGAAGTGTTCGCGCGAGTCCTTGTACTTGTGCGGCGAACGGATGACGCAGTACACGTTCTTTTCTGTCGGCAACGGCACCGGTCCGACGACGCGGGCACCCGTACGGGTGACCGTTTCGACGATCTTGCGCGCTGACGCGTCGATCGCCTCATGGTCGTAGGCCTTGAGCCTGATGCGGATCTTTTGTCCCGCCACGCTTAGTGTCCTTTTCTTGCCGCTTGGTCGTAGAACCGGCCGTTCGGCCTGCTCCACCTCGTCTGCACAGTCCCCGAGCCGGTGGAACCCACCGACCCGAACTGCCTTCGTGCACACACGACAGTGAAAAACGTTGACGACCCAGGCGTGGCCTGCATCCGTTGCCGCTCTTCATCTGTCATGGTTCTCCGGTCCACGCGGTCGGGCGTGTCGTGATTCCGCTCATTCGTCTGCGCTGAAACTTTCGCTTCAACCATCCGTACCGAACGAAACCCGCACCGATCGAGCTGGTGTTCCGGACGCGCTCACGTGGAGCGCTGGTCTCATGTCTTGCTCAGCCGGCTCTGCAGCCGACTCACCTGGTTCAGGCCGCACGCAAGCGCGTCCCGTGTCCAGGCAACCCGACCAGTATGCCGCAGTCCGGGCGACAGATCAACTCGGGGTCCGTCGATCGTCGTCGCGCTACCTTACCGAGCAGTAAGGTAGCGCCATGACCTCAGTCCAGAGCACCACGGGCGCAACCTATCGCGCCTGGTCGAAGCTTCCCAACAACACTATCGGGTCCGCCGTGTTCTCCGTCGGCATGTGTCTCCGGGTCCCCTACTTCGCTTCCGTGCTGCCGCGGGTGGTGGCCCTCGAACCGGGTCGCTGCGAGGTGACGGCTCCGAAATGGTTCGGAATTCGGAACCACCTGGGCACCTTCCACGCCATCGCCGCATGCAACCTCGCCGAGGTTGCGATGGGCATGCTCGCCGAGGCGACGGTGCCGACCTCGCACCGTTGGATCCCCAAATCGATGAACGTCCGATACCTGACGAAGGCAACCACCTCACTCCGTGCGGTCGCACAACTCGATCCGATTCCCGACTTCTCCGCCGTGACCGACGGACTCGAAGTCGTCGTGCCGGTCTCGATCAGAGACACCGCCGGCGTCGAGGTGGTGCACGCAGACATCACGATCTGGGTGTCCGCCACGGCCCGTTGACATACTCGAACGATGAACACGGTTCGGCAGTCAAAGTCCGATGACTCGGTGGTCGTGGTCGGCGGGTCAGGGGCCGTCGGCCGCCTGATCGTCGACCTGATGCGCGGCGATGGCGTACCCGTGACGGTCGTCGACGTGCACGAGAGCTCCGACGCAGCCTCGCCGGTCACGGTCGGAAACATCATCGCGCCCGACGACCGGCTCACTTCGGTACTGACACGTGCTGCGACGGTGATTCTGGCGGTGCCCGAATCCGTGGCGTTGGCAGCAGACCTCTCGGCCGTGCAGCCCGAAGCACTGGTGGTGGAGACCTTGTCGGTGAAATCCGGATTCGCGCGCCACGTGGATGCCACCGACCGCCTCGGTCCCACCGTCGGAATCAATCCGATGTTCGCCCCGTCGCTGGGAATGGCCGGCCGCCCGGTGGCCGCCGTCGTGCACCGCGAAGGCCCATCCGCGGACGCCTTTCTCGACAGGGTCGCACGGTGGGGTGGCCGAGTCGTTCTTCTCGACGCCGCACGCCACGATCGCCTCGCCGCCGCGACGCAGGCTCTGACGCACGCCAGTGTGCTGGCGTTCGGGTTGGCCCTGGCCGAACTCGACCTGCCGTTCGGGGACATCGCTGCCGTTGCACCTCCCCCACACGCAACGATGCTGGCGGTGCTCGCTCGCATCACGGGCGGCGAACCCGAGGTCTATTGGGACGTACAAGCAGGCAATCCGCATGCCGCCGAGGCCAGAGCGGCACTGCGCCGCGCCACGCAAACACTGAACGAGGCGGTCGATTCCGGTTCCGAGACCCAGTTCGCGCGACTGTTGACCGAGGCAGAGTCCGCGCTGGGCGGAAGCGGCGATCACTATCGAGCAGTGTGTGCGGAGATGTTCGGTATCGTTCGAGGCAGTAGTAGGAACCGATGACCGCTGGTAACAGCGCGGAGGCGAGGCACGCAATGCTGGAACAGCCGTCGTTGCCGGAGTTCGACTCCGACGATGTCGTGGAGAGTGCGGTCGTCTCGCGGTTGGCCAAGAACTGGGCGCAGCGCGCGACAGTGAAGAAGCCCGAACCCGAGCTCGACGACCTGTTCGACACGTCCAAACAGGATTTTCCCGACGCCCTCATACCCTTCGGCGAGCACGACACCTTCACCGGTGCCACCCCCGAGCAGAAGGATCGCCTCCGAGCCTGGGGTTGGATCGCGTTCAACAAGAACGTGATGGATGTCGAGCAGCACGTCGTCCACCCAGGTTTCGCGCTTCTGGCGCAGGACGTGTTCGAGACCGGAATGGGCGACACCCTCGCGGTCGCGGTGACCCAGGCGATGGTGGACGAGCAGTACCACACGCTGATGCACCTGAACGCGAGCGCAGCCACGCGGCGAGGGCGTGGGTGGGCGCTGTCGGAGCGTTCCCTGCCCTTCAGCTCGACGGTGCGTCGGCAACGTACTGCGCAGGCAACCAGCGACGACTCGTGGTCCGCTGCGATCAGCTCACTGGCATTCATGACGGTTGCGGAGATCTCCATCACGTCCTACTTGGACCTGATCGAGGACGACGACGTCATCCAGCCCATTAATCGGGCGACCGTGAAACTGCACAATCGCGACGAGTACTGCCATGCGTCGATCGCCGACGACATGGCCGCGATCGTCTTCGATCGACTCGGAGCCAACGACCGACAGAAGTTCCTCGACGGTCTCGTCGACGGCATGGATGCGTTCTCGAGCAGCGATTTCTCCACCTGGCGACGCATTCTCGAGCTCGAGGGCATCCGCGGTGCCGACGAGATGCTGGCGGACGTCGAGCAGGACAAGAGTCGCCGCGCTCTGGTTCAGGACTACAGCGGGCTTCGGTCTCTGTGCCGGAAGCTCGACGTCGAGGACAGTATCGATATCGATTGGGGCTGACTGCGGAGGTCACCCGGCGTCGACCCGCAGGTAACATTCTCGGGGAATTCCGGTATCAAGTAGTGGCCCTCGACTCCACGGGGTCCTGCCCCACCATTCACCCCGACAGCTCGGAGATTCGATGTCGTCAGCTCAACACGCAGCCGTACACGTGGAGGACGTACACAAGTCCTTCGGTGATGTGCATGCGCTGCGCGGCATCAGCTTCTCCGCCGAGCGCGGGACCGTCCTGGGCATTCTCGGTCCCAACGGTGCCGGAAAGACGACCACCGTCAAGGTGCTGTCGACCCTGATCGCACCGGACAGAGGCAGAGCTTTCGTCGCGGGACACGACGTTGCCGCGGACGCCCCTGCAGTACGACGCTCGATCATGATGACCGGACAGTATGCGGCTCTCGACGACACCCTGTCGGGCCGCGAGAACATCGAGTTGTTCGGCCGCCTGATGGGTCTGGACAAGAAGGCCGCCAAGGCGCGCGCCAAGGCTCTGCTCGACGAATTCGACCTCTCGGATACCGGCAAGCGGCCCGTCCGTGGGTACTCCGGCGGCATGCGTCGCCGCATCGACATCGCGTGCGGATTGGTCGTGCGGCCGGAGGTCGTGTTCCTGGACGAGCCGACCACCGGACTCGACCCGCGCAGCCGCCAGGGCGTGTGGTCACTGGTCGAAGCACTCAAAGCACAGGGCATCACCGTGCTGTTGACGACGCAGTACCTCGAAGAAGCGGACGTCCTCAGCGACAACATCATCGTCATCGACAAGGGCACCGTGATCGCGGAGGGCACGTCCGATCAGCTCAAGGCCATGACCGGTGGCAGCTACTGCGAAGTGGTGCCGCTCGATCCCGGTCAGCTCCGAGCGGCCGCGCAGGCATTGGGCGACATGGTTCCTGCTGCGGTACACGCCGAGATCACCGCTACATCCGACCGGCTCTCGGTGCCTGCACCCGACGGCGCAGCGACACTGTCCGAGATCCTGCGCCGCGTCGACGCGGAGGGAATCGTGTTGGCCGACATCGCACTGCGACGACCCTCGCTGGACGACGTGTTCCTCACGCTCACCGGGCACTCGCAGACGAGCTCGAGCTCATGACGGCCACGACGCGGGGCTTACCCAAAACACACTCGAGGTTTGTCGAGCGGACCGGTGCCGGCTCCACCACACAGCAGCCGAAGCGGCGGTCACGAACGCGGCCGTCCGGATTCGTCCAGTGGCAGGCGCTGACCGGACGTGCTCTGTGGACGATGCTCACCAAGGGCGAGTTGCTGATCGCGGTCATCGCTCCGCTGATCTTCACCATCGGCTTCTACCTGCCGTTGAAGTTCGTGATGGGCCTACAGGGCATCAACTACGCGCAGTTCCTGATGCCGATCATCGTGCTGCAGGCTATGGCCTTCACCGCAATTTCCGCCGCCCAGAGAGCCTCGACGGAGGCGATGAGCGGACTCAATTCTCGTTTGAAGACGATGCCCGTCGTACGTGGTGTCCCACTGGTGGCACGGATCTCGAGCGGTGTGGTCCGTTCGTTGGTGTCGTTGGTATCGGCCCTCGGTTTCGGTTACGTCATCGGTTTTCGCTTCACTGCAGGATTCGGTCAGGCCCTGTTGTTCTGTGCACTCGCCATGTTGATCAGCACCACGTTGTCGATCGGTGCCGATGCGATCGGCACGCTGTCGAAGAGTCCGGAAGCCACCAGCCAGGTATTGACCCTCCCCCAGCTCATTCTCGGTATGGCCTCGTGCGGGTTCGTTCCGGAAAGTGGCTTCCCAGAACTCATCCGACCGTTCGTACGCAACCAGCCGATCTCGCAGTTCTCCTTCGCAATGCGCGATATGGCCGAAGGCGGAGTCAGCTTCCCCGTGTTGTGGCCGTCGCTCGCATGGGTGGCCGGCTTGATCGTGTTCTTCGTACCGCTCGCCATCTGGGCGAGCTCCAGGCCAGAGTGACGAGGCCGAGATGACAATGTCCGAAGCGTCGGTGAACACAACCCGCGTGTCCAGCCTGACCTTCCCCGAACCCAACATGGTCCTGGGCGAAAGGTCTGTTCGTGCACTCTGGACCCACAGTCTGATCCAGGCCAAGCGACTGTTGATGCGATGGATGCGCGATCCGTCGACGATGATTCAAGCGTTGCTGTACCCCGCGTTGATGTTGGTCATGTTCCGTGTCGTACTCGGCAACTCGATTTCCGCGGCCACCGGAGCGCCGGCGATCTACGGTCAGGTGCCGATGATCGCTCTGGTCGGAGCCATGTTCGGGTCCATCGTCAGCGCTGTCGGTCTCAAGGGCGAGCGGAAATCAGGCTTGTTGTCCAGGTTCTGGACGACACCCACTCACCGCGCCGCCGGCCTGCTGGGCAGAATGATCGCCGAAGCAGTTCGAGTGCTCGTCACCACCTGCGTCATCGTCTGTGCCGGTGTCGCGATGGGGTTCAGATTCACCCAGGGAATTCAGGCCGGCATCTTGTTGATCCTGATTCCGGTTGTGTTCGGTATCGGGTTCGCGGTGATGGTGACATTCCTGGCCACGGTCGCCGGAGACGCACCACTGGTCGAACTGGTATCGATCTTCTGCACCCTGTTGATGTTCTTCAACGCGGGATTCGTCCCCGTGCTCGCCTATCCGCTCTGGCTCCAACCGGTGGTTGCGGCGCAACCTATGTCCGTTGCAGTCAACGCAATGCGGAATTTGGCTATGGGTGGTCCCGTCCTGACCCCGGTGTTGCAAACTCTGGCGTGGTCGCTCGGAATGGCAGTCGTGTTTCTGATACCGGCAATCCGCGGTTACAAGAAGGCATCTTCGGACGGCTGACGAACAGACGCACGACCGCATTCGGACCGGCCCCTTCCGCTCGGGCCACGTCCTTGCGTACCGTGAACCGCCGTGACCTCTTCGAGCGTGCCCACCGTATCGGTGATCATTCCTGTCGGCTCGTTCGATCGGCATCTCGAGGCACAGCTGAGGGCTCTCGCAACGCAGGATTTTTCGAATGAGTTCCAGGTCGTCATTGCAGACAATTCCGACTGCGCCGAGCTCCGGAAGTACCTCGAAACATGCGAAGTCCGTGAGGGCGTGTCGATCCTGTACGTCGACGCATCCCAGGCGACGGGGGCCGCGCATGCTCGCAATCGTGGAGCCGAAGCGGCGACCGGTGAGCTGCTCGCCTTTTGCGACGCCGACGACGTGGTGCATCCCGACTGGTTGAACAGCCTCGCCCGGCTGGCGACGAATTACGATGTGGTCGGTACCGCAGTCGAGACGTCGACGCTCAACGACGAACGGGCGTTGTCGTGGACGACCGGCCCTGCTCCGGAACAACAAGGTCGAACTTCGTTTCGCCCCTTCGCGATCGGTGCCAGCATGGCGTGCCGCGCGGAGGTCTATCGTGCTCTCGGCGGCATGGACAACCAGTTCGCAGCCAGCCAGGACGTGGAGTTCAGTTGGCGCGCACAGCTGGCGGGTCACAGTTTTTGCTTCGATGCGGAGCCGAAGGTCTCCTACCGGCTTCGCGACCGACTCCGACCGCTTCTGCGCCAGTCGTACCGGGCCGGTTACGGCACCACGAAGCTCATCGGTGTGTACCGCCCACTCGGTTGCCCTCCACTGAGCATTCGGACCGTACTACTCAGGTGGGGTGTGTTGATCCTGCGCAATCCACTGTTCCCCACATCGCTGACGAAACTGTCGCGAGGGCACTGGTTGCGTGCCCTGTACATCCGCGTCGGGGAACTGCGCGCCGGTATCGAACACCGAGCGTTCAGCTGGTAGCAAATCGGCCTTATTTGTGAGCATCGTCACAATGGGGATCGAGCACAACTCGCGGACCAGTAGTTCTGCAATTGCCCAAAAGGTTACTCGCACTATGAATGTTACGGTTGTGTCACCCACATGCTATCGCCGACGTCGCCCGACGCGGTGAGCTGAACCCGAAAGAGGCCATGGCGATTACAACACGAGCCGCGCGAATTCTCTGTGCGCTCGCGGCAATCTTCGCCGTGACCCTCTCCGGACAAGCCATCGCCTCCGCCGATCCTGCCCCCACGCAGTTTCCTACCGTGGAGGGGACCAACGACTTCGGCTGCGTTCCCAGCCCCGAACATCCACGACCTGTCGTGTTGATCCACGGCACCAAGATGGATGCCACGACGTGGACCGTTCTGGCTCCGCAGCTCATCGAACAGGACTACTGCGTGTTCGCACCCAATTACGGTGCAGTCGGCCTGCTGTTCGAGCCCGGCAAGGTCGTGTGGGGCTCGGGCGACATTCCCGAATCGGCGCGTGAGATCGGCGGTTTCATCGATCGAGTTCTCACCGGGACCGGTGCCTCACAGGTCGACATCGTCGGACACTCGCAGGGCGGAATCGTAGCTCGGCAGTACATGAAGTTCGACGGTGGTACCGATCCCGCCGACCCCTCACGAAACAAGGTCCACAGCCTCGTCACCCTGGGTGCCACCAACCACGGCACGACCTTCGGCGGACTGCAGGAATTGGCGAAGCTGGTCGCCTCATTGGGACTTCCCGGTGACGCGATCACACCGTTGACCTGGAACATGGCCGGAGCCCAGCAATTGGTGGGTTCGCCGGTACTGGTCAATCTCAATGCCGGCGGTGACGCCCTTCCCGGCGTCGACTACACGGTGATCGCCACTCGGGACGACACGATCTCGACGCCCCCGGAGCAGACCTTTCTTCGTACCGGTGACACGGAGTCGGTGCACAACGTATGGGTCCAGGACGTTTGCCCTGCCGCAACCACTACTCACGTCGGGCTCGTCACGGATCCGGCACCGAATTACATGGTGCTCTCCGCACTCGATCCCGAATACGCCTCGACTCACACCGCACCCTGCTGACCTGACGGTCCGGTCGCTCGGACCCCACGGTCCTACGGCGCAAGTCGACTCCGGGGCCGCCCATCACGGCCTCCGGCTCGACCGACATTCACCGCTCGGCGGCGTCCATCGCTGTGTCGAGTGCCCGTCCGACCACCACCAGCGACTCTGCTGAAGTCATGTTCGCGTGCGTGGCCTCGACATCGACGTTCTCGATGGTGCCGCCCACATACGGCGACCAGAGCAGCGCCGCGTCGCCTGCGGACGGGTGATCTCGGACTGCTGAGAAGAACAGCAGATCTCCCTCGAGTGCCACCGGCGAGTAGCCGTTGATCTTCGTCGCACTCGCGAGAGCGTCCTCGTACAGCGTCGACACCTGTAGCTCGTCGAACATGTCCAGTTCGGCCAGCACGAGATCGACGACCTGCCGGCGAGTGGCCTCGCTGCGCAAGTCGGTGAGCTCCCCCGCCCCACCGATCCCGAGCGCGCGCAGATTGTCCGCGAACTCTTCGGCGAACACCGCCTCGTCGACGGTGGGGAGACTGTCGAGCATCGCTACGACGCCGACTTCGTGACCGGCAGCTCGCAGTGCAACAGCTACCGCGTGAGCAAGGACGCCACCGAAGGACCACCCCAGAAGATGGATGGGTCCGGTCGGCTGCACGCGAACGATCTCCCGTGCGTACAACTCGGCCTGCTCCACCATGGTGCGCATCGAGTCCGATGCGTCGCGCAACTGCGGAAGCTGCACGCCGTAGATGGGGCGTCCCGGTGCAGTGGTCTCGGCCAACGCGGCATAGTTCCACGCCAGCCCGATCATCGGATGAATACAGAACAACGCCGGACGGTCGCCACCGGCTCGGATGGGAAGTATCGCCGCCAGCGGATCTGCGGCAGCACCGCCCGCTGCCGAACCCGCCGCCTCGTGGATCCGACGCGCGAGCAGCTCGACGGTGGGCTCGGTCAAGACCCACTGCACCTGCACCGCCGACCCGCACCGCGATCGGATCCGAGCCGCGAGCTTCGCAGCGAGCAACGAATTACCGCCCAGCTCGAAGAATCTGTCGTCGAGCCCGACGTCGTCGAGCCCGAGCACGTCGGCCACCGAGGCAGCCACATCCGCTTCGAGATCTGTGGTCGGCGCGCGAAACTCGATCCGGCGCACCTGCGGGTCCGGTAGTGCGCGACGATCGAGCTTGCCGTTGACCGTCAACGGCAACGACTCGAGGACCATCAGGGCGTCGGGAACCATGTACGACGCCAGGCTCTGCGCGGCGTGCCCGCGCACATGATCGAGATCCACGGACCCGTCGTCGGGCACCACGTATCCGACGAGTCGGGATCCGAGGTGCTCGTCCTCGCGGACGATGGCGACAGCCTGCGCCACACCGGGTGCGGACCGAAGCGCTGCTTCGACCTCGCCGAGCTCGATCCTGAAGCCACGCAATTGCACCTGCGAGTCCGCCCGACCGACATAGTCGAGGGTGCCCTGCGGCGTCCACTGCGCCAGATCGCCGGTGCGGTACATACGCGCGCCGACGCCCTGGAACGGATTCGCGACGAATCGTCCTACCGTCAGTCCTGCACGTCCGAGGTACCCACGCGCGAGCTGCACTCCGAAGACATAGACCTCGCCCACCACTCCGACCGGCACTGGACGCAGACCCTGATCGAGGACGTAGGTTCCGAGGCCGTCGATCGCGGTCCCGATCGGGTGTCGGACGTTCTCGTCGACACCACGGACCTCATGATGTGTCACGTGCACCGTGGTCTCGGTGATCCCGTACATGTTGCTCAGAAGCGGCGCATCGACTCCGTGCGCGTCGAACCATCCGGTGAGCTTGCTCGGGTCAAGGGCCTCGCCGCCGAACACGATGTGCCGCAACGACGTCGGAGACGACGACGCGGCCCGCTCGGCATCGACGAACTGATAGAACGCCGATGGCGTCTGGCTGAGCATCGTCACGCCCTCGCGCGCCACGAGCTCGACGAACTCCCGAGGCGACCGGGACGTGGCATGATCCACCACCACCAGAGTGCCGCCGTGCAACAACGGTCCCCAGATCTCCCACACGGAGAAGTCGAACGCGAACGAGTGGAACATCGTCCACACGTCACTCGGTCCGAAGTCGAATGTCCGATCGGTGTTGCGGAACAGCCGTACGACGTTCTCGTTGGGTATCGCAACGCCTTTCGGCGTGCCGGTGGACCCGGAGGTGTAGATGACGTACGCGAGATCGGCACCACTGCGCGCCGTATCGGGTCGGGTCACCGAAGCCTGCTCGGTCGCACCCGCACCCTCCCACGCGATGACCGGCACACCGAATTCGGCGTACGACGCCCCGCCGTCGCGGTCCGTCAGTACACACGTCGGACGTGCATCCTCGATCATGAAGCGCGCCCGGTCGAGCGGCAGCGACGTGTCGACGGGGAGGTAGCCGGCACCGGACTTCAGTACGGCCAGCAAGCCGACGATCAGCTCGATACCGCGGGGAAGCGCTATGGCAACCAAGGTTTCCCGTCCCGCACCGGCGTCGACGAGCGTGCCGACCAGCTTCTCGGCTCGTACGTCGAGCTCGCGGTAGGTCACGCGTTCGTCACCGAAGACCACGGCGACAGCGTCGGGTGCGGCCAGTACCTGCTTCTCGAACAGGGAGATCAGCGACTCGTCCCCCGCCTCGGAATCGAGCTCGGCTGAAACGGTTTCCGTCACACCGTTCCAGGTCTGCAGCACCTCCGTCCGCTCGGCACCGTCGAGAATGTCGATGGAACCGGCCTTGTCGGCTCCGTTCGATCCGTCGGCGACGGAGTCCAGTACCCGGGCAAATCTCGTCGTCATCGATTCCGCGGCGTCGGCGTCGACCAGATCGGCTCGATACTTCAGCGTGAAGGTGATCTCGGCGTCGGCTACGACCACCAGGGTCAACGGGTAGTGAGTTGCGTCCTTGGTGTCGACACCGACGACGCTCATCCCGTCGATCGAGCTCGCCGCGGACAAACCGGACTTGTCGATCGGGTACGACTCGAACACCACCAGGGTGTCGAACACTGCTCCCGAGCCGACCGCCTGCTGGATATCGGTCAGACCCACGTAATGATGATCGAGAAGTTCCGCCTGCTCCCTCTGCGTGCGGTGCACCAGATCCTCGATGCTCGAGTTCGCGTCCTGGGTGAAGCGGACCGGAACGGTGTTGATGAACAGCCCGACCATCGATTCGATGCCGTCGAGCTCAGCCGGACGACCGGACACCGTGGTTCCGAACACGACATCGGCGCGAGTCAGCAAGCGCGAGAGCAGAACTCCCCACGCCACCTGAACCAGAGTGTTCATCGTGACGCCCAGTTCCGACGCGCGGTCCGACAACCGAGCGGCGTCCGCACCGCTGAGGACGAATCTCTTCTCGGCTACAGCAGGAGAGCCGGAATCCGCGGAGCCGTGCTGCGAGATCAGCGTCGGGTCGTCCAGTCCCGCGAACGCCCGTCGCCACGCGTCCAGCGAGTCGTCGAGGTCACGCGTGGACAGCCACGCGAGGAAATTGCGGTAAGGACGGACCCTCGGCAGAACGGATGTCTCGCCGCGGGTCGCGTACAGGACCAGCAGATCCTTCATCAAGATGGGCATCGACCAGCCGTCGAGCAGAATGTGGTGGCTGGTCACGCCGAGCGTCCACCGATCGGCGGCCGTGCGGATCAACAAGAACCTGATCAGCGGCGGCGCGGTCATATCGAATCCGAGCGCTTGTTCAGCACTCAGCAACTCGTCCGCAGACGTCGAATCATGTTCGGCAACAGTGAGATCGATTGTTCGCCACGGCACGCGAACCGACTCGACGACGACCTGTACGGCATTGCCGGTCTCGTCGCGCAGGTATGCGGTGCGCAGGTTGGAATACCGTTCGAGAATCCGATCCGCCGCTAGGTGCAGCCGCTCCGCGTCGACGTCGCCGCCGAGGTGCAGCTGGATCTGCGTGGTGTACACGTCGGTCGTGGCCTCGGAGATCGACGCGTGGAACAGCAGTCCGTTCTGCAGCGGCGACAGCGGCCAGATGTCGCGGACCGACGGCAGCTGCGCCTCTACCCGCTCGATGTCGCGCTGAGTCAGCTGCACGAGCGGCAGATCCGACGGGGTCAGACCTCCGGCACCGTCGTGTCGGCCGTGCTCGACGATGGACGTCAGCGCATCTCGCCAGTGCTCGGCCAAGGCGTGAACGTCGGACTCCGACAACAGGGTCGTCGGGAAGCCGAAGTCTGCGGTGAGGCGTCCACCGACCACAACGGCGTTGATGTCGATCGGAGCCATGGCGGGGGCGTCCACGTCGGGCGTCCCGGTGAGGTCACCGAGGTCGCCGGCCGGAATCCACCCGACCTTCTCCATGCCCTCGGGTATGTCGGCCGCCGACACTCGGCCCAGGTAGTTGAAGCTGATCTGCGCGTGCGCTGCCGAGGGTGGTGCGAACGCCGGGTCGCCCATGTACCGCAGCAATCCGTAGCCCAGCCCCTTGTCCGGAATCGATCGCAACTGCTCCTTGACCGACTTCACGACGGCACCGGCAGCGATGCCACCCGAGTAGGCGTCGCCCACGTCGATGGTCTCGAGTTCGAGTCGAACGGGGTAGATGCCGGTGAACCAGCCGACCGTACGGGACAGATCGGCCCCTGGGGCCAGCGACTCCTCGCGACCGTGACCCTCGAGTCTGATCAGAACCGACGAGGACCCCGTGCCCCGCTCGTCACGCCAGCGGGCCACGGCGAGCGAGAGTGCGGCGAGGAGAACATCGTCGACACCGGCGTTGAAGGCAGTGGGGATCGCCGTCGTCACGGCCTCGGTCGTGGCCTCGTCCACCTCGATGTGCACCTTGCGCACAGTCGATGCCAAGTCCACCGCGGGGTCGAAGGGGCGCGTACCGACGGGCACCTCGATCCGGTCCAGAACCGAAGTCCAGTAGGGCAATTCGGCTCGACGATTGTCGGAACCCGCATTGTCGACCAATGCGTGCGCCCACCGCCGGAACGACGTGCCGACCGCATCGAGTGTCGGTACCGACCCCGCGGACACCTGCAGCCAGGCAGAAATCAGATCGGGAACGATGATGCGCCAGGACACGCCGTCGACGACGAGGTGGTGGGCAGCGACGATGAGCCTGCCCGTGTCGTCGGTTCGTTCTCCGGAGGGTGACGTCGGATCGAGCCACGCGAACTCGACGACTCGTCCGGCCGCCGGGTCCAGCCGACTCAGCGCACCCTCGAGTGCCGACGCAGCGAGGGTCAGACGACCATCGTCATCGAGGGCCGGATCGACGGCCGTGCGCGTGACGGCCGCTGCGACATCGACACTGCCGTGCTCGCGCGTGCGCAACACCCACGCACCGTCGACGTCGCGTTGCAGTACCGCGCGCAACATGTCGTGGCGATCGATCACGGCGGTGAGGGTGGCGACTATCTGGCTCTCGGTGATGCCGGCAGGAAGCTCGAGAGCGAGGTTCTGGGTGAACCGATCGAAGCCACCGGCGCGCTCGACCATGAAGCCGACGGCCGGGGTCAGCGGAATCGTCCCCACTCCGCCGCCGGTAAGTTCCTCGAGTACCTCGGCGGCACCGGATTCCACGATCTCGGCCAGTGCGGCAACGGTTCTGAGCTCGAACACGTCCCGCGGTCCGAAGTTCAGGCCGCGAGCGCGAGCGCGCGAGACCAGCTGGATGGACACGATGCTGTCACCGCCGAGGGCGAAGAACGAGTCGTCCACGCCCACGGTGTCGACACCGAGTACCTCCGCGAACACCTCGCTCAGGGCGCGCTCGGTGTCGGTGGTCGGTTCGCGACCTGCAGTGGTCTCGAACACCGGTTCCGGCAACGCGTTTCGGTCGAGTTTGCCCACCGGGGTCAGCGGCACTTCGTCCACCACGACGACGGCCGAGGGCACCATGTGTGCAGGAAGAGATTCACCGACGTGCTCACGAACGTCGGCGGCGTCGATGTGAGCTCCCGGCTGCAAGCGCACGTAGGACACGAGGGCGGTGCCGCCGGAGGCAAGCGTCCGCCCGAGGGTGGCCACGAAGTCGACGCCCGGGTAGGTGGCGACGACGGAGTCGATCTCACCGAGCTCGATGCGGAATCCGCGGATCTTGACCTGGAAGTCCGAGCGGCCCACGTACTCGATCACGTTACTGCCGTTGCTCTTTCGCCAGCGTACGACGTCACCCGTTCGGTACATCCGGTCTCCGGCGTCGCCGAACGGATTCGCGACGAAACGCTCGGCCGTCAGCCCGTGCCGCCGGAGATATCCCCGGGAGAGCTGCACACCGGCGAGGTAGAGCTCGCCGGTGACGCCGAGCGGTACCGGGCGCAGGCGTGAATCCAGGACGTACGATGCCATTCCCCGGATGGGCCCGCCGATGGACATCAGGTCGCCGGGGCTCAGAGCGTCGCTGATGTTGGTCATGATGGTGGTCTCGGTCGGGCCGTAGCCGTTGAAGAACCGAACGTGAGTGGACCAGCGCTGCACCAGCTCCGGCGAGCACTGCTCGCCGCCGGCGATCACGACCTCGAGACCGGTCACCGCGTCGGGATCGATCGAGGCCAGAACCGTCGGAGTCAGGAACGTGTGCGTTACCGACTCCCGCGTGATCAGCGCCTCCAGCTCGCCGCCGCCGTATGTGCGCGGTGGCGCGATCACCAGGGTGGACGCGGAGGCAACCGCGAGAAGCAGTTCGAGAACCGACGCGTCGAAACTGGGCGACGCGAAGTGAAGCGCGCGGGATTGCTCGGTCAGCCTGTATCGCTCTCTCTGCTCGGCCGCGAAGTTGGCCAGGCCGCGATGCGTGACCACCACGCCCTTGGGCTTTCCGGTGGAGCCGGAGGTGTAGATGACGTACGCGGCGTCGTCGGTCTGCGCACGGTCGACCGAATCAGGCTGCACCACTGAGGTGTTCGACTGCGCGAGTGCGTCGACGACGATCCAGTCCACCTCGGTCGGCAGTGAGTCGACGACATCCGATGTCGTGAGCCCGATCCGTACGCCGGAGTCGCTGAGCATGAAGCGAACTCGATCGTCCGGGTAGTCGGGATCGACGGGCACGAAGGCCGCGCCGGATGTAGTCACAGCCCACACTGCGGTCACCGACGAGATGCCGCGGCGGGTGGCGACAGCCACTGCGGTGCCGGGTCCGACACCGCGACCCCGCAGAATCTCCGCGATGGCGGCGGACGTCTCGTCGAGCTCGCGATAGGTCACCTGGTTGCTGCCCTGCGCCAGTGCAGTTCCGTCCGGGTTCGCCGCGACGGCATCGGCCATCAGATCCGCAAGGGTTCGTGGGGCGACGGTTCCCACCGGCCCGTGCAGCAGATCCTGCACCTCGCTGGGTGCCGACAACTCGATATCGCCCACCACCGTCTCGGGATCGGCCGCAACGGCGGCCAGCACCCGTACGAGCCGCGCCGAGATCTCGTCGACGGTGTCGGCATCGAACAAGTCTGTGGCGTAGGTGATCACGCCTGCCATGCCGTCGGCGGTGCCGTCGGGCCGGGCTTGTTCGGACAGCGTGAACTGCATGTCGAACTTTGCGCTCGTGTCCTCGATGTCGACACCGGCGATCGTCAGATCGGGCAGCGTCAGAGAACTCGTAGCCGGGTTCTGGAACGAGAGCGCAATCTGGAACAGGGGGTGCCGAGACTGCGAACGTTCGGGGTTCAGCTGTTCCACCAGACGCTCGAACGGCACATCGGCATGCGCGAAGGCCTCGAGGTCCGCGTGCCGCACGGTGTTCAGAACGGTCGCGAACCGGCTGCTCGGCTGCACGTCGGTCCGCAGCACGAGCGTGTTGACGAACATCCCGACGAGGTCGTCCAGGGCGGCGTCCCCACGGCCTGCGATCGGCGTACCGATCACGACGTCGTCGGTGGCCGCCAATCGTGCCAACAGCACGGCGAGCGCTGCGTGGACCACCATGAACAGCGTCGAACCACTCTCGCGTGCGACCCGGCCGAGGGAGGCGTGCAGCGAGGCGTCGATCTCGAAACGAGCCGCCGCTCCCCTGTTGCTGATCACCGGTGGACGAGGTCGGTCCGTGGGTAGATCCACTCGATCGGGAATTCCTGCCAGCGTCCGAGTCCAGAAGTCCAACTGCTTCGAGAGCACCGACTCCGGGTCGGTCTCCTCGCCCAGTACGCGACGCTGCCACAGGGTGTAGTCCGCATACTGCACAGCCAGATCCGACCAGCCCGGGGCGGATCCCGCCGTGCGAGCCGAATACGCCACCGCAAGATCCCGCGCGAGCGGCCCCATCGAGAATGCGTCACCGCTGATGTGGTGCACCACCACGGCCAGTACGTGCTCGCGCTCACCCAGCCGGTAGAGCCACGCTCTCAGCGGTACCTGGATCGTCACATCGAACGGCATGCTCATGGCGTCGGTCAGAACCGCGACGAGTTCGTCCGGCCGGACTGCAATGGGCGTGAGGTCGGGCACCTCGATGCCGTCGGTCACCACCGATTGCCGTGCCCGACCGTCGGTTTCGGGATACAGCGTCCGCAGCGACTCGTGTCGATGCACGATGTCGGATACCGCACCCTGTAGCGCAGCCACATCCAGATCACCGGTCAGCGAAATCGCCAACGGCAGATTGTCGGCGGCCGAGGTGGTGTCGAACTGGTTGAGGAACCACATCCGCTGCTGTGCGTACGACAGCGGGATCTCCGCCGGACGCTCGACCGGCTCGAGCTTCGGAACGGATCGCTCGGACGACAACGCCGAGACCGCCGCAGCGAAGGCGGCGACAGTGGAGGCCTCGAACAGCGCTCGAACCGGAACGCGCCATCCGGCGGCAACCCCCACTCGTGCGACGAGGCGGGTGGCGATGAGAGAGTTCCCGCCCAGATCGAAGAAATCGTCGTCGAGTCCGACGCGCTCGACACCCAGAACATCGCCGAACGAAGCCGCGACGATCTCCTCCACCGGTGTCGACGGTGCCCGGTACTGCCGGGTATCGATCGACGGGGACGGTAGTGCGCGACGGTCCAACTTGCCGCTCGAGTTCAACGGCAGTTCGCCGAGGACAACGACGGCACTCGGAATCATGTACGCGGGCAACAAGTTCTTGGCGAACTCGGTCACAGATGCACGATCGGGTGCGGCACCGACCGTCGGCACCACGTAGGCCACGAGCTGATCACCGGTGGCCGTCGGCACCACCAGCACGACGGCCTGGCTGACATCGGCAGAGGTGAGCAGCGCAGATTCGATGTCGCCGAGTTCGATGCGCTGGCCGCGGAACTTGACCTGGAAATCGCTGCGCCCGATGTAGTCGAGCACGCCGTCGGGTCGACGGCGAACCAGGTCGCCGGTTCGATACATCCGAGTGCCGGAACCGCTCACGTCGGCGACGAACCGGTCCGATGTCAGATCCGGACGGGCGACGTAGCCCCGAGCGAGTTGGTCGCCGACCAGATACAGCTCGCCCTGCACACCTGCCGGCACAGGGTGAAGGCGTCGGTCGAGTACCAGTGCACCGACGTTCCATTCGGCGACACCGATGGGTATCGAACCACGCGAATCCGGCTCCGCGCGATGCTGAGTCACCGACACCGCGGCCTCGGTAGGCCCGTAGAGATTGTGGACGCGAGCAGTGCTGACGCGACCGAAATCGGTCACGGTCTCCGGCGGCAACGCCTCACCGATGACGAAGATGTCGCGCAGTGTGGCGCATTCGGCGGTGCGTGCGTGCGCAGCGAACACGGTGAGCATGGACGGCACGAAGTCCGTGAGTGTCACCCCGTGCCGGGCGATCGAGGCCGAGATGTACTCGGGATCGCGATGCCCGTCCGGCGTCGCGAGAACGATGCGGCCCCCGGTACGCAGCGGCAAGAAGAAGCCCCACACCGACACGTCGAAGGTGGTTGCGGTCTTCTGGAAATAGACGTCGGTGTCCGCCACTTCGTACTGTGCCGTCATCCACGCCAGCTGGTTCTCGACCGCGTGGTGGGACACCGCGACGCCCTTGGGGTTTCCGGTCGAGCCGGAGGTGAAGATGACATAGGCGGGACTGGCTGTGTGCAGGGGGCGCAACTCGTTCGCGCGCAGAGGAGAACCGTCGAGCGCCGGGTCGAGGGTGTCGATCGCGATGGACTCCGGCACCGTCTCGTGCCCGCTGGTCTCGTCGGGTTCGATGTCGGCGGCGCTGGTGAGCAGACACAACGGCGCCGCCGTGCCGAGGATGTGGGCTCGGCGTTCGCTCGGGAGATCAGGATCGATCGGCACGTAGGCGCCGCCCGCTCGAACTACGGCGTAGATCGCCACGAGCAGGTCGATCGAGCGCCTGATGGACACGGCGACGAGCACCTCGGGGCCGACACCGCGCGAGATCAGATGCCGCGCAAGCGCATTGACTCGGTGGTCGAACTCCGCGTAGGTCAGGGTGACGTCCTCGAACGTCACCGCCGGCGAATCGGGTGTTACGGATACCTGTCGCACGTAGGCGTCCAGGATCGATCGGTCCGGCACCGCGACTGCATCGACGGCAGCATGTTCGGTGGACAGTGCCCGCTCGGCGGCGTCGAGCAGATCCACATCGCCGACCGGAAGTGTCGGCGCATCGACGAGTCGAGCGAGCAGCAGGACGAAGCGGTGTGCGATTCCACGTACCGTCGCCTCGTCGAACAGATCCGCCGCATAGGTGAACGTGCCCGCGAGCGCGTGCTCCTCGGTACCTGCGGCGCGATCCTCCAGGACCAGTTGCAGGTCGAACTTCGCGACCACCTCACCGAAGTCCAGCGGGGAGACCGTCAGCTCCGGCAGCTCGAGTGTGCCTGTGGGCTGGTTCTGGAAGAACAGAGCCACCTGGAACAGCGGGTGGCGGTCGCCGGAGCGAACGGGGTCGAGCACCTCGACCAAACGCTCGAACGGAAGGTCGGCGTGCGCGAATGCCTGTAGATCGGCTTCGCGAACCTGGGAAAGCAGGTCCGAGAATGTGCGGGACGCGTCGACCGCGGTGCGCAGAACGAGGGTGTTGACGAACATTCCGATCACGTCGTCGAGCGCCTGCTCACCTCGACCGGCGATCGGCGATCCGACGACGACGTCTGGGGAATCGGACAAGCGGGCGAGGAGCACCGCGAAAGCGGCGTGTACCACCATGAACGGGGTGGCCCCGTGCTCGCGAGCCAGACGCCCGATCGCCGCCGTCGACGCCGCGTCGATGTCGAATCCGAGTACCCGACCGACTCCGGACGGATCGAGTGGACGGCTACGGTCGGTCGGCAGGTCGAGCTGATCCGGCAACCCCTCGAGGTTGTCCTTCCAGAACGAAATCTGCTGGTGCGCAACGGAGTCGGGATCGTCGTCGGATCCGAGCACCTCGTGCTGCCACAGCGTGTAATCGGCATACTGCACTGCCAGTGGTTCCCAGCCGGGTGCAGTCCCCGCGCTGCGAGCGGCGTAGGCGGTCATGATGTCTCGCACCATCGGTGCGACGGACGAGCCATCGGCGGTGATGTGGTGGGCCACCAGCACGAAGACGTAGTGATCGGTGCCCAGATGCAACAGGCGCAACCGCACCGGGACCTGCTGGGTCACATCGAAGCCCGCGAAAGCCAGCTCCTGAACCCGACGCGCGACCGCATCGGCCCCGATCGTTTCGATCTCGAGCGTGACTCCACTCTCGACCGCGTCCCGCACCATCTGGTACCCGATCCCGTCGACCTCGGGGTAGTACGTGCGCAGAGATTCGTGACGATCGACGACATCGTCGATCGCGGAGGACAGCGCCGGGACGTCGAGAATTCCTTGCAGTTCGATGGCGGCCGGGATGTTGTTCGCTCCCGACGCGGTATCGAAGCGGTTGAGGAACCACATCCGCCGCTGAGCCAGCGACAGTGGGATCCGCTCGGGCCGCTCCCTCGTCGCCAGCACCGGCTGCGGTCGGCTCGCGGCGTTGTCGCCATCGGACGAGGCATTCTCCACGCGGGCGGCGAGGGATTGCACCGTCGAGAACTCGAAGACGGTGCGTGCCGGCACTCGGGTTCCGGTCGCAGCTCCGAGACGTGCGGCCAATTGCGTTGCGATCAGGGAGTTTCCGCCGAGCTCGAAGAAGTCGTCGTCGGCACCGACTCGGTCCATGCCGAGCAGCTCGCCGAAGATCTGCGCGACGGTGATTTCGGAGGGCGTCGACGGGGAACGGAACTCTGCCGCGGCGAAGACCGGAGCGGGCAACGCGGCCCGATCCAGCTTTCCGACCGGCGTCAACGGGATCGAGTCGAGTGCGATGATCATCGACGGAACCATGTGTCGCGGAAGATGTTGTGCCGCAACCGAAAGAAGTGCTCGCTCGTCGAACTCCGACGTCGCCTCGGGCAGTACGTACGAGACGAGGGCGGTGGACTTCGACGGTGTCTCGCGGCCGACCGTCACGGCGAATTCGACGCTCTCGTCGGCTGACAGAACGGCATCGATCTCACCGAGTTCGACGCGGAAGCCGCGAATTTTGACCTGAAAGTCGTTGCGGCCGATGTATTCGACCACTCGCTCGCCCTCGACCACCCGCCAGCGCACGACGTCTCCGGTGCGGTACATCCGCGCACCGTCCTCGCCGAACGGACAGGCGAGGAAGCGATCCGAGGTCAGTCCACGTCGCTGGTGATAGCCGCGGGCAAGTTCCGGCCCGGCCAGGTACAGCTCTCCTGCCACCCCGTCGGGAACCGGGTTCAGGGATGCGTCGAGCACATACGCGCTGACGCCGCGGATGGGCCCGCCGATCGTCACGCGCTCGTTCTCGGCGATCGGCCCGCCGATGTTGGTCATGATCGTCGTCTCGGTCGGCCCGTACCCGTTGAAGAAACGGCGGCCCGGTGCCCATCGGTTCGCCAGCTCGGGCGGGCAGGCCTCGCCGCCGACGACGACGGTGTGCAGGGTGTCCGTGTCGGCCGGATTCACCGACGCCAATGCTGCTGGGGTGATGAAGGCGTGAGTCACGTTCTGCGCGCGGATGAGCGCAGCCAGATCGTCGCCACCGAGAATCTTCGGAGAGGCGACGACCATGGTCGAACCCCGGCCGATGCTCATCAGGAGTTCGAGTACGGACGCGTCGAAGCTCGGTGATGCGAAGTGCAGCACTCGCGACTGCTCGGTGAGCGAGTAGCGATCGATCTGCTCCTCGCAGAAGTTGCTCAGTCCGGCGTGGGTGACGACGACGCCCTTCGGCAGACCGGTCGATCCGGAGGTGTAGATCATGTATGCCGGATGCGTCGGCTCCAGGGCCCGCACCCGATCCTCCGCGGTGACGGGCTCGCTGGACAGTTCGTCGAGACGCCGAGTCATGTCACTGTCGTCGATCACCAGCCACTCGACCTCCGCGGGCAGATCGTCGCGCACCGCGCCGACGGACAACCCCAGCAGCACGCCGGAGTCGGACACCATGTGCCGCACCCGGTCGGCCGGGTAGGTCGGATCGATCGGCACGAATGCCGCGCCGGTCTTGGCCACCGCCCACAGCGCCATGACGGACAGGTCGGAGCGCGGAATCGACAGTGCGACGAAGTCCTCGGGACCGACGCCACGCGCGATCAGCACGCGGGCCAGAGCAGCCGATCGAGCATCGAGCTCGGCGTAGGTCCAGATTCGGCTGTCGAACACGAGGGCATCCGAGTCGGGTCCGAGTTCGACTGCCGAGGCCAGCAGCTGAGGCAGAAGAAGCGTGCGGGGGCGTCGACGGCGCACGGGACGCTCACGTCGTGCCGGCCGCTCCCTGGTTCGTGTTTCCCGGCCCCGCTCTCGCGAACCGTTCTCCACCGGGTTACCGCCGCCGGTCGTTCCTGCTGTCCCCGACGTCTCGGTACCCATGAACTGTCGTGCTCCTCACACTCGAACGGCACTCGGGCGTCCGCCGCTCGCCCGATCCAGCCCGGCGGACTATTGACGTCCGACGGTACGCATCACTCGAGATATCGGGTACTTTGCTGGATTCGTTACCCTCGAACTGACGTTGCGTTCAGATGTGAGCTGCCCAGCGATACGACTTCATGCGGTGCCGCTCTCCGTCAGCGAGATATCCATTCGTCGAGCACAGGTCCGATCTCGGCGAGAGCCGACGCCGACGCCATCTGCCAGTGCGTCGAATGAACTTGCGTCACGGTCGGTTTCCCGTCGATGAACTCGGTCCACGTCGATGCACCGGCAACACCTGTCGGGTCGTCGACGACGGACGCGAAATAGAGCAGCTCACCGTCGAACCGCTCCGGCTCATGGGCCTGCAGCATCGCGGCCGACCGTTCGATTCCGTCGACGATGCCCTGCACCCGCTCTCTGGACAACGCATCGAACGGAGCGGGCATGGTGCGGAGTAGCGCCATGGCGGAATCGACGGTTAGTTCGGACACGTCCGAGTCGTGTTCGGAGTCGATGCCCAACCCGCCGAGCACCTCCCCCGCAGTCACCGTCCGTTCTACGAGATGTGTGGTTCGGGACAGCACGAACGAATCCATCATTGCCAGCGTCGACACCGTCTCCCCGAGCCCTCGCAACTGCACGGCGACCGCATGAGCGATGACGCCGCCCATCGACCACCCCAGCAGGTGGTAGGGCCCGCTGGGCTGAATCTCGCGGATGCGATCGACGAAGATCGATGCCCACTCGTCGATCGAGGCGGGCATCGGGTCGCCGGCCAGCACCGGAGATTGCAGACCGTAGAGGGGCCGGGTGCTGTCGACGTACGGCGCCAATCCGCCGAACGCCCAGGACAGTCCCACGATCGGATGTACACAGAACAGTGGCGTGCCGCTTCCCCCACGCAGTTCGACGACGGTGTCCAGTCCGGTCTCTTCGGCGATCGGAGTATCGGAACGACGCGCCGCATCGATCCGCGACGCCAATGCTGCGACCGAGGAATCGGAGAACAACCACGACACCGGCACCGTCACGCCTTCGAGGGAGCGACCCAACCGGGACACGAGCTTCATTGCCGACAGCGAGTTTCCGCCCAGCGAAAAGAAATCGTCGTCCGACCCGACTCGCTCGACGCCCAGTACATCCGCGAACACCGACGCCACTGCCTCCTCCACCGCGGTGGCAGGAGAACGGAATTCGCGCGCCTCGAACACTGGATCCGGCAACGCTCGGCGATCGAGCTTGCCCGCCGGATTCAGCGGAAGTGACTGCAGGACAACAAAAGCCGACGGCACCATGTACGACGGAACCAGCGAGCCGAGCCTGGTGCGAATATCCTCGGTGTCGAGAACCGCATCGGCTACCGGTACGAGGTACGCAGCCAGAAGGTCACCGGCGACCGAGCCGGAGACCACGACCACCGCCTGACCGACTCCGGGCAACGATGTCAGAGCGGTTTCGATCTCCCCGAGCTCGATGCGCTGACCGCGGAACTTGACCTGGAAGTCGGTACGTCCGATGTACTCGATTCGGCCGTCGCCGAGCATCGACCATCGCACCAGGTCGCCCGTTCGGTACATGCGGTCACCGGCGCTGCCGAACGGATCGGCCACGAACCGTTCGGACGTCAGATCCGGTCGTGCGACATAACCGCGGGCTAATTGCACACCCGCCAGATACAGCTCACCGGGCACCCCGGCAGGAACCGGATGCAGTCGCGAATCCAGAACTCGCACAGCGGTGTTCCATTCCGGAACACCGATCGACACCGAACCGTCGCCGGACGCGGCAACGAGGTCGGCTGCGTCATCGGAGACATCACGATAGGTCACCGACACGGCCGCCTCGGTGGGACCGTAGAGATTGTGCACTCGTGCGTTCGACACGCCGCGGCAGGCCGCCACCGTCCGAGAGGGTAGAGCCTCTCCGATGACGAATACGTGCCGTAGTGTAGATATCGCTTCCGCAGCAACGGATTCCGCGAATACGGTCAACATCGACGGTACAAAATCGGTCACAGTCACTCGATGTCGGGAGATCAAGTCGCCGACGACATCGACCTCGCGCTGCGCACCCGGCGGCGCGATGATCAACTGCCCGCCGGTCCGTAGGGGAAGAAAGAAGCCCCACAGTGACACGTCGAACGTCGTCGCCGTTTTCTGTAGATACACGTCCGATTCGTCGAGTCCGTACTCCTCGGCCATCCAGACCATCTGGTTGACGATGGCCCGATGCTCGACCGCGACACCTTTGGGCCTGCCCGTCGAACCCGAGGTGAACAGGACGTACGCGAGATCGGCGGAGTGGGGACGTCCGAACGTGGGCACAGCATCGATCCGCTCCACCCCGTCGATCAGCAGGACCGGGACTTCACTGGTCGTCGCGAATTCGTCTCTGCTGGTGGACAGTACGACCATCGGATCTGCCGTGGACAGAATGTGATCGTTTCGCTCGATCGGTTGATCGGGATCGAGGGGAACGTAGGCCGCACCGGCGCGCAACACCGCGTACATCCCGACGACCAGTTCGATGGACCGTTTCATGGCCAACCCGACGAGAGCGCCGGGACCGGAGCCGTCCTGATGCAACCGCTGCGCTACGGCATCCACCCGAGCCGAGAACTGGGCGTAGGTGAGCACATCGTCTCCGAAGACAATGGCTACGGCATCCGGAGTCGCGGCGACCTGTCGATCGAATCCGTCGAGCAATAGCTCGTCATCGGGTACATCCGCGTGATCGGTGTCGTTCCACTGCTGCAGGATTCGGTATCGCTCGTTCTCCGGCAGTATCTCGTGGTCGCCGATCGGAGCCTCGGGATTCTCGGTGACAGCATCGAGCAACGCAACCAGCCGTTCCCCGAAGGCGACAACGGTGCCCTCGTCGAACAGGTCGGTCGCATAGAGCAGTTCGCCGGCGAGTCCACCCGCCGATTCCGTGACCGTGACCTGCAGATCGAACTTGGCCGAGAACGCTGCGGCCCCGAACCGCGAGACCGTCAACCCGGGAAGCTCGAACGTTCCCTCGGAGAAATTCTGAAAGAATAGTGCAACCTGCACCAGCGGATGTCGGCTCTGCGATCGCACCGGATCGAGCACCTCGACCAGACGCTCGAACGGCACCTCTGCGTTCTCGAAGGCATCCATGTCGGAGATTCGCACCTGGTCGAGAAGTTGCGCAATCGATCGATCGCCGTCGACCCGCGTCCGCAGGATCACCGTATTGACGAACATGCCGACCAGATCGTCGAGACCGGCATCGCCGCGACCACCGACCGGCGCACCGACGGCGACGTCGGGAGAACCGGACAGCCTCGCAAGCACAACCGCCAACGCCGCGTGTACCACCATGAACGGTGTCGCGTCATGCCTGTGCGCGAGTTCGACGATGCGCGCGTACGTCTCGGGCTCGACGGCGAACTGCGTCAGTCCACCTCGCCCGGACGCCACCCGAGGACGTGGTCGATTCCACGGCAACTGCAGTTGTTCCTGGGTGCCTGCCAATGCAGCTTCCCAGAAGGCGATCTGTTTGGACACCAACGAATTCGGATCGTCCTCGGAACCGAGCATCTCGCGCTGCCACAGTGTGTAGTCGGCGTACTGCACAGCCAGCGGAGGCCAGTTCGGTGCGTCTCCAGCCGCACGAGCCACGTAGGCAGTCATCACATCTCGCGACAGCGGCCCCATGGACAACCCGTCGGCGGAGATGTGATGAGCGACGAAAGCCAACACGAACTCCGGCTCGGATCCGTCCGGGTCCGTGATCTCGAACAGCCGTACCCGAAACGGAATCTCCGTCGTCACGTCGAATCCCCTCGACAGGAACTCACCCACCGCCTCGGGTGCCGACTCGCGTGACGCCGGAACGACCTCCATGGTGACGTCGACACCGGACACGTCGAGAATCTGCTGGAACCCCGTTCCGTCGAGTTCGGGGTACACGGTGCGCAGCGACTCGTGCCGAGCGATCACATCGTCTATCGCCGCGCGCATTGCATCGACGTCGAGCGCGCCGGTCAGAGCCAGAGCCACCGGCACGTTGTTCATCGCCGATGCGGTGTCGAACCGGTTGAGGAACCACATGCGCTGCTGCGCCGGAGAAAGCGGAACATGTTGCGGGCGAGGCCTGGACGAGTCCAGAACGGTCAGCGCGTCGGCCTCGGCCGCATCGATCGACGCGGCCAACGACTCGACGGTGGCATTGTCGAACAGTGCCCGCGGTCGCACTCGGCGCCCGAGCGCTGCGCCGATGCGCGCAGCGGCCTGCGTCGCAAGGAGCGAGTTGCCACCCAGCGAGAAGAACTCGTCGTCGGACCCCACCTCGTCCACACCGAGCAAGTCGGCGAAGACGTCGGCCACGACGATCTCGGTCGGAGTCGTCGGAGCTCGGAACTCGCGCACCGCGAACACCGGTTCCGGTAGGGCACTTCGATCGAGCTTGCCTGCCGGTGTCAGTGGAATCGACTCGAGTATCGTCAGCGTCGTCGGGACCATGTGCGCAGGCAAGTATCTCTTCGCTGCGTCCAGAACCTCATCGACGCCGAGATCCACTCCCGTGTTCGGCAGGACGTAGCCGACCAGTTCGGTTGCACCGGAATCGCGTCGGTGTCCTACGGTCACGGCGAAGTCGACCCCGTCCACGCCCGCGAGCACCGCGTCGATCTCCCCGAGTTCGATGCGAAAGCCTCGCAGCTGAATCTGCGCGTCGTTGCGACCGACGTACTCCACCACAGGTCCGCTGTCGCCCTGTCGCCACCGAACCAGGTCGCCGGTTCGGTACATCCGCGAGTGCGACGGATCGCCCTCTACCGCAAAGGGATTGGCTATGAACCGTTGCGCCGTGAGCCCCGTACGCTCGAGATAGCCGCGGGCCAGTCCCGGCCCACTCATGTACAACTCCCCCACCACGCCCACCGGAACCGGCCGGAGGCGGTCGTCGAGCACATGACTGGCCATACTCTGTGTGGGCGAGCCGATGTCGACGGCTCCGCCGGAGACGAGCGGGGCGGACAGGCTGCAGATGACGGTCGTTTCGGTGGGGCCGTAGGCGTTGTGGAACTGCCGACCACGGGCCCATCGTCCCATCAGCTCCGCGGTGAAGGTTTCCCCTCCGACGGCAAGGGCACGAAGGTCGGGAAGGTCGCCGGAATCCATGGTCGTCAGCGCGGCAGGCGTGATGATCGCGTGAGTGACTCGATGATTCGCCATGATCTCGGTCAATTCCGTTCCGCCGTAGACACCCGACGGAACGATCACCATCATCGACCCGTTCACGATGGAGATCAGCAGTTCCAACACGGAGGCGTCGAAACTGGGTGAGGCGAAATGCATTGTGCGAGAGTCACCGGAGGTCTCGAACGTGTCGTTGACGGTGGCGGCGAGCGGGGCGAGTCCGGCGTGCGTGACCGCGACCCCTTTCGGCCTTCCGGTCGACCCGGACGTGTAGATCACGTAGGCCAGATTGGCGGGAACCGGCTGAGCCAGACGGTCCTGCGGTGCGATCGGCTCTGCCGACAACTGCTCGAGTTGCCGCATTTCGTCGGTCCCGTCCAGTGCGATCCAGGACACTCCGTCGGGCAGCTCGGCCACCCGGTCGGACGTCGTCAGTCCCCATCGAACACCGGAGTCGGTCACCATGTGCTCGATCCGCCCGGGTGGATACCGCAGATCGATCGGCAGGAAGGCTCCGCCGGACTTCGCGACCGCCCATACCGAGGCCACCGATTCGATGGATCGATCGAGTGCGATCGCCACCAGGTGGTCCGGTCCGACGCCGTGAGAGATCAACAGCCGAGCCAACTTCGACGACTGCCCGTCGAGTTCTTCGTACGTAACCGACGTTTCGCCGAAAACGAGCGCGGTACCCGTCGGATTCTTCTCTACCGCTGCCGAGAGCAATGCCGGCAAGGTAGGAACCCGTGCGGGTCGGCTACGGCCCGGTTTCGGACGCCTGACACGTCCCTTCGGTCGCGCTGCCTTACCGGACGTACCGGTCCCCGACCACTCCGAACTCACTGAACACTCCTCATCGGCGGCGCTCCCACACAACCGCCTCAGTGACGCGTGCCGAGAACGCTCACCGTCTCTACGGACGGTTGTTGTTCAGGGCCGAAGTCTATCGACCCGATCGGTTCAGCCGAACTCCGGCGCGCCGTGTACCGACACACCGACCGGTCGTTCGGCCGCCTCCTCATCACCGGCCACGATCACCAGAGCCACCAGGTCCTCGAGATCCTCCGACTCCAATTCGGCGACCGCCGCGGCTTCCGCCGCAGTCACGAACGCGTGCGTCATCCATTCGGCGACGACGAGATCGGCCGAATCCTCGGGTGATTCGGCCCGATCGACCACCAGCACAGCACCGACCGAAGCAGCCATCACACCGGCGAACCACGCTGACGGAGAGGTGATCGCCGTGGGCACGCCCAGTCGCGACTCGTAGTCGATCCCGTACTCCCCGACCGCACGAACGGCCATGGCAGCAAGGGCACCATGGCTCACCGTAGCGCCGGTCGACTCGTCCACCACAAGAGCCGGGCTGTCTGCGGAGAGCACAGCGACGCGGTCGGTGTACGTGATCGGACGAGCCGATCGGGCAGTCACCGACCTCGAGGTCGCCTCGTCACCGAGATCGACGACCGTGGACACTCGATCCCAGTCCTGCGCCTCACCGGTATCGATGACCACTACGCTCGCGCCCACCCCGACGGCACTGTCGATGTGGTCCACCAGGGCCAGAGCGCCGCCCGCCTTGACCACCGCCCACCGGGCCACGACGGATTCGACCGCGTCGTCGACGACGACGGCAACCGTGACGTCGGGACCGACGTTGCGGTCGATCAGTTCGCGCGCCAGGCGTGACGAACGTCGGTCCAGCTCGAGGTACGTGGTTTCCTCACCTGCGGAGGACAACGCCGGTGCCTCGGGATCCGCTTCCACGGTCGCAGCGAGCAGTTGTGGCAACGTTCGACCGGCCACTGCACCCACGGCGTCGGCGACCGGTGTCGGGGATGCGGTCAACGCGGCCCGCTCGTCGTCACCGAGATCGTCGATCGCACCGACCTTGATACCCGGGGCCGCCGCGACGGCGTCGGCGATCCGGACGAAACGCTCGACCATCGCCGAAACGGTCGTCTCGTCGAACAGGTCTGCGGCGTAGGCGAATTCGACCGCCAGGTCTGGTTCGCCATCGGCACCGACGACGGGCCGAGTCTGCACCGTCACCTGGAGATCGAACTTGGCGGTCGGCTCGAATCCTTCGACGGGCTCGACGGTCAGGGCAGGCAGTTCGAAGCGAGCCTCGCCCAATGGTTCGACGGACAGCACGGTCTGGAACAGCGGGCTGATTCCGGGGGTTCGGTCCTGCCCGATGACGTCGACGACGTGCTCGAACGGTACGTCCGCGTTGCCGAATGCCCGCAGGTCGCTCTCCCGAATGCTGCGCACGAGATCCTCGAACGTCGCGTCCGGATCGACGCTGGTCCGAAGCGCCAGCGTATTGACGAACATTCCGACGATGTCGTCGAGTTGTTCGTCTCCCCTGCCGGCAATCGGAGTTCCGACGGCGAAGTCCCGTGCACCGCTGGTTCTCGCGAGCAGTACCGCGAGGACGCTGTGCAACACCATGAACAGAGTCGCGTTGTTCGATCGTGCGATGCCGACGAACGCCTCGTGGGTCTGCGCGTCGAGATGTGCGCGGACACTTCCACCCTGCAGCGAGGGCTCCGCCGGTCTCGGCCGATCCCACGGCAGGGCGATGACCGGGGTGATACCGCTCAGCTCGGTGCGCCAGAAGTCGACCTGCCGATTCGCTGCGGAACCCGGGTCGTTCGTCGAACCCAGCACCTCACGCTGCCACAGCGTGTAATCGGCGTACTGGATGGACAGCGGTGCGACCGACGGAACCGTGCCGGCTGTCGCGGCGAGATACGCAGTCATCACGTCGCGAGCCAGCGGCGCCATCGACGCTCCGTCGCCGCTGATGTGGTGCATCACGATGACGAACACGTACTGGATGTCGCCGTCGTCCGTTCCGGCGAGTCGGAACAGTGCACCACGCACCGGAGGCGCGGCGGTGACATCGAAGCCGTCGTACACCAGTCGACGCACCCGGTCGGCGATGTCGGCTTCACCCGTGGCGTCGATCGGATCGAGGTCGAGAGTGGTGGCCCGGGCGTCGAGCACCTCCTGGAACGCAGTGCCGTCGGCATCCTCTGGATAGCGGGTTCGCAAGGTCTCGTGCCGCTCGATCGCCCACGTCGCGGCCGCCTGCAATGCGGCCACGTCCAAGTCACCGGTGAGCCGCAGGGCGAGCGGCATGTTGTACGCGCCCGAACCAGGGTCGAGTCGATTCAGCACCCACATCCGCTGCTGAGCGAGCGAGAGCGGTACCCGCTCGCCGCCGGTCCTGGGTCGAAGCGGCACGCGATGCACTGCTCCCTGGAGATCCGTGCGCGCTGCGAGCGCTGCGACCGTCGAGTTCTCGAACAGCTCGCGAACACCCACTTGCTTGCCCAGACCAGCGGTGATGCGCGCCGCTGCACGGGTGGCCGCGAGCGAATTTCCACCGAGGGCGAAGAAGTCGTCGTCCGATCCCACCCGATCGACACCGAGCACGTCGGCGAACACGTCGGCGATGGCGATCTCGGTCGCGGTCACCGGTGCACGGAACTCACGCGCCTCGAACACCGGCTCCGGCAATGCTTTTCGGTCGAGCTTGCCACTGGCGTTCAGCGGGAACTCGGCGAGCACCATGATCTGGGTCGGCACCATGTAGCCGGGGAGTCGGCTGCCTGCGAACGAGGTCAGCTCGCTCACGTCCACCGACGCACCGGTACGAGGAACGACGTAGCCGACCAGGATTTCGCCCGATACCGTCGACGTCACCAGTACGGTCGACCGGTCGATGTCGGGGTGAGCGGTCAACGCCGCCTCGATCTCACCGAGCTCGATGCGCAGGCCGCGCAGTTTCACCTGGAAGTCGGTGCGGCCGATGTAGTCGAGTTCGCCGTCGACGTTCCACCGGACCAGGTCGCCGGTCCGGTACATCCGAGTACCCGGTGCACCGTACGGATCGGCAACGAACCGGTCTGCGGTCAGATCCACTCGCCCGAGGTAGCCGCGGGCCAACTGGACTCCCGCGAGGTAGAGCTCACCCGCGACGCCGACCGGGACCGGCCGCAGCCGTGCGTCGAGCACGGTCACCCGAGTGTTGGCCACCGGCACACCGATCGGTACGCCGGCGACATCGGCGGCGGTGACGCGGTGGTAGGTCACGTCCACCGCGGCCTCGGTGGGTCCGTACAGGTTGTGCAGGTTCGTGTTCGGCAGTGCCGTACCGATTGCCGAGGCGACCGACACCGGCAGCGCCTCACCCGACGCGAAGAGCATGCGCAGGCTCGAACACCGCGAGACTCCGTCCGCTGTCGCGAACACGGCCAGCATCGACGGCACGAAGTGTGCGACGGTGACCGACCGCTCGGTGACGATCTCGACCAGGTAGGCCGGGTCGCGATGCCCGTCCGGCTTCGCTATCGCCAGTTCTGCACCGATCTGCAACGGCCAGAACAGCTCCCACACCGACACGTCGAACGTCACCGGCGTCTTCTGCAGCACCACATCGTCGACGGTCAGACCGTACTCGTCCTGCATCCACACGAGCCGGTTGACGATGGCGGCGTGCGTCACGGCGACACCCTTGGGCTTGCCCGTCGAGCCCGAGGTGAAGATCACGTACGCGACGTCGTCGGAGAGCAGCGCGGCGCGCCGCTCGTCGGCGCGAACCGCATCGGTGGCGAATCCGGCGAGGTCGACGGAATCGACCTCGATCCGCGGCGCGACGGACGAGACCGATTCCACTGCAGACGAATCCGCCTCCGTGGTCAGAATCGCAACGGGATCGGCCGTCGCCAGGATGTACTCGACGCGTTCGGCCGGCTGGTCGGGATCGATCGGGACGTATGCCCCACCCGCGGTCAGCACCGCGTAGACACCGACGAGCATGTCCATCGATCTGCGCATCGCGATCGCGACCATCGTTTCCGGGCCGACGCCCTCGCGGATCAGCAGTCGCGCAAGCGCGTTCACTCGACCCGCGAACTCCGAGTACGTCACTCGATCGCCCTCGAAGGAGACCGCGATCCGGTCCGGGGACTGCGTCACCCGCTCCTCGAACATCGACACGAGCGTTGCCGCGGAGTCGATCTCGCGGGCAGTGTCGTTCCACTCGTCGAGTATCCGTGTGCGCTCCGCGGTGTCGAGCAGGTCGATGTCGAGAACCCGGCGCGTGGGGTCCGCCGCGAACGTAGCGAGCAGCGAGACGATGCGCGCCAGGATCGACTCGACCGCACGGGTGTCGAAGAGGTCGCTGATGTACTTCGCCGTCAGCGTCACTTCCTCGTTCGCCACCACGAGCAGGGTCAGCGGGTAGTGGGTGTTGTCGTTGGAGCCGACACCCTCGACGGTCATGCCGTCGATCGATGCGGCCTGCTGCGCCAACTCCGCCTCGTTCACCGGGTACGACTCGAACACCGTCAACGTGTCGAACAGGTTGCCCAGCACCGCATCCCGCTGGATGTCCGCCAATCCCACGTGGTGGTGATCGAGCAGATCGGCCTGCTCACCCTGGAGCCGCGTGAGGTACTGCTCCACTGTGTCGTGAGCATCGAGGCGAACTCGCACCGGAATGGTGTTGATGAACAAACCGATCATCGATTCGACTCCGGGCAGGTCCGCGGGACGACCCGACACCGTGGCCCCGAAGACCACGTCGTCGCGGCCCGTCATCTGAGCCAGCAGCATTCCGTACGCGGCCTGTACCAACGTGTTCACGGTGACGCCGAGGCGTCCACCGAGCGCGATCAACGCTGCGGTGGCCTCTGCGTGGATCCGCACCTCGGTCTCCGCCGATCGGGTGGAGATCTCGCGGCCCAGGGTCGGTGGAGTCAGCAGTGTCGGTTCGTCGACGCCGTCGAGCGAACGGGCCCACGCCTGCCGGGAGGTCTCCGGGTCGCGCTGACCGAGCCACTGCAGGAACGAGCGATACGAGCGCGGACGCGGCATCGACGAGGTGTCGCTGCGGACGGCGTAGAGGTAGAGCAGCTCCTTCATCACCAGCGGCAGCGACCAGCCGTCCAGCAGCACGTGATGGTTGGTCATCGCCAGTCGGTACGTCGTGGGCCCGAGGCGAATCAGCAAGAACCGCAACAACGGGGCGGTTGTGATGTCGAAATGCTCCCGCTGATCCTCGTCCAGTGCAGCCGCGACCGCGGCGGCGCGCGCGTTCTCCTCGACACCGCTGAGATCGACACTGCGCCAAGGCAACCGCACGCCCTGCTGAACTATCTGCACACTGTCGCCGTCCGCGGTCACCGCGAACACGGCGCGTAGGTTCTCGTACCGATCCAGTAGGGCCTGCGCGGCATCGCGCAGACGCTCCTCATCGACCTCGCCTGCCAGGTCGAGAACGACCTGCATCGTGTAGACGTCCAGCGAGGTATCGGCGAACAGGGCATGGAACAGCAAGCCCTGCTGCAACGGTGCCAGCGGCCACACGTCGGTCAGTGCCGGATAACGCTGCTCGAAGCCGAGAATGTCGGCCTGACTCACGCGCGCCAACGGAAGGTCCGACGGAGTGAGGCCACCGGCACCGGGGGTACGTGCGTGGGCCGCGAGCGAGTCGAGCAGCTCCGACCACAGTTGTGCCAGACGCGCCACGGTCGCCTCGGAGATCGCGCCCCGCGGGAACGCCAGCGAAGCACTCAGGGCGCTGCCGTCGTCGGTGTCGACCACGATGGCGTTGATGTCGATCGTCTTGTTCGCGGCCATGTCCGGATCACCGGCTGCAGCCAGACCTGCGGTGTCCTCGGCAGGCAACCAGCCGAGAGACTTCATGTCCTCCGGTACCTCACCGGTACTGACCCGACCGAGATAGTTGAAGCTGATCTGCCCGGTGGACAGCGCCGCCAGCTCCGTCTCGCTCGTGGGATCGAGGTAGCGCAGCAGCCCCCACCCCATTCCTCGGTCGGGCAACGCCAGCATCTGCTCCTTGACGGCCTTCACGGCGTCGCCGAGGGCAGAGCCGCCGCCGAGGGCGTCGTCGACGTCGATTCCGGTCAGGTCGAGCCGAACCGGGAAGAGGCTGGTGAACCAGCCCACGGTCCGGCCCAGATCTGCTCCGGGGACCACGGCCTCCTCGCGGCCGTGGCCCTCGAGCTGAAGCAGTGTTGCGGGGGCATCGATCCCCTGTTCCTTGCGCAGGGCAGTGACTGCCAGCGCGAGTGCGGCGAGCAGTCCGTCCGCGACTCCGCCGTGGTAGATCTCGGGAACCGTGGTCAGCAACGTGCGCGTCGCATCCGACGACAGGGACATCTCGACTCGCTCGAGGGTGTCCACCACGTCGACGGCCGGCTCGAAGGCCCGCTCCCCCAGGACCGGGTCCGGGGTCCGAGCGATGCTGCGCCACTGCGGCAACTCGTCCGTCCGGCGCGCCGCTTCCTCCACGAGTGCGTGTGTCCAGCGCCGCATCGACGTACCCACATCCGGCAGCACCGGGTCGGCACCGCCGGCGATCTGCGCCCACGCGGACACGAAGTCCGGCACCAGGATTCGCCACGACACGCCGTCGACGACGAGGTGATGTGCGACGACGGTCAATGTGTTCGGCACGCTCTCGACCCACACGAACGCGAGCATGCGCCCGTTCTCCGGATCGAGCGATCCGACCGCCGCATCCACCGCGGCGGCTCCACCGTCCGACGACGCGGTCGTCAGCAGCTCGTCGACGTCCACCGAACCGGACTCGCCCACCTCGAGGCCCCAGCCACGATCGTCGTGCACGAGGGTGGACCGAAGAACGTCGTGGTGGTCGACGACAGCAGTGAGCGTGGCCACGACACCGTCGCGGTCGATGCCTGCCGGGAGCTCGAGTGTGAGCGCCTGATGGAAGCGACGGTACCCACCGCCGCGCTGCAGCAGTGCCGCACCGAACGGTGGCAGCGGCAGCCAGCCGACCCCACCGCCGTCGAGTTCGTCGAGGACGACCGTGTCCGCACCCTCGCCGACGACGACGGCCACCTCGGCCAGCCCGGCAACGGTCTTGCGTTCGAACACATCTCGTGGGCCGAACTGGATTCCTCTCGCCTTGGCGCGCGAGACCAACTGAATGGACACGATGCTGTCGCCACCGAGCGCGAAGAAGGAGTCGTCGACGCCCACCGTCTCGAGTCCCAGGACGTCGGCGAACACATCGGCGATGATGCGCTCGGTATCGGTGCTCGCAGTGCGGAACTCGGCATCGCTACCGAACTCGGGATCCGGTAGTCCCCGTCGGTCCAGCTTGCCGTTCGGTCCGAGCGGAAGTGACTCGAGAACCACCACCGACGCCGGAACCATGTATTCGGGCACCGTCCGCGCCGCGACCGCCGTCAGGGCCGCCGGATCGACGACCGCGCCGGAGGCGGGTACCACGTAGCCCACCAGAATTTCGCCCGACGACGGCGTCTGCCGCACGAGCACGACGGCCTGATCGACGGTCGGGTCGGCGATGAGCGCCGACTCGATCTCACCGAGCTCGATGCGAAGGCCGCGGAGCTTGACCTGGAAGTCGGTGCGCCCCAGGTACTCCAGCTCTCCCCCGGTGTTCCAGCGTACGAGGTCACCGGTGCGGTACATCCGGCTCCCCGCTCGCCCGTACGGATCTGCGACGAATCGGTCTGCCGTCAGGTCGGGTCGTCCCAGATAGCCACGGGCCAGCTGGGTTCCGGCCAGGTACAGCTCGCCCGGCACGCCGATCGGCACCGGGTGCAGCCGAGCATCCAGCACGGTGACCCGGGTGTTCCAGACCGGCACGCCGATCGGCACCGACACGGTGTCTGCGTCGGTGACCCGATGGAACGTCACGTCCACGGCGGCCTCGGTCGGCCCGTACAGGTTGTGCAGTTCCACGGCGGGCAGTGCCCGGCGGATGCCTGCGGCTACCGAAACCGGTAGGGCCTCACCCGATGCGAACAGCATCCGCAGAGCGCTGCATCGCTCGATGCCGTCGGTGGCACCGAACACGGCGAGCAAGGAAGGAACGAAGTGTGCGGTGGTGACACCACGGCGTTCGATCGTCTCCACCAGATATTCGGGGTCCCGATGACCGTCCGGCTCGGCGATGTAGAGCTGGGCACCGATCTGCAACGGCCAGAACAACTCCCACACCGAGACGTCGAACGTCACAGGCGTCTTCTGCAGCACCACATCGTCGACGGTCAGACCGTACTCGTGCTGCATCCACAGCAGACGGTTGACGATGGCGGCGTGCGTGACGGCCACACCCTTGGGCTTGCCCGTCGAGCCCGAGGTGAAGATGACGTAGGCGGTGTCCGACGGCCTCAGCGGTGCCAGTCGCTCCGAATCCTCGACCGGTCGGGTCGCGGACGCATCGGTGTCCACGGTGTCCAACCGGATCTGCGGAACGGACGAACCGGCGACGCCGCCGTCGCGAGTGGTGGTCAGCACCGCGACCGGTGCTGCCGTCTCGAGGATGTACTCGATCCGATCGGACGGCTGGTCCGGGTCGACCGGCACATAGGCACCGCCTGCAGCGAGGACTGCGTAGATGCCGACGAGCATGTCCGGCGAACGGCGCATCGCGATCGCGACCACGGTCTCGGGTCCTACGCCCTCCCCGATGAGTACTCGGGCAAGCGAATTCACCCGTCCGGAGAACTCCGCGTAGTCGATCTGCTCGTCGCCGAAGCCCAGGGCCACGTTGTTCGGTGCTGCTGCTACCCGCTCGGCGAACAGGGAGACCAGGGTGTGCCGATTGTCGATCTCGTGGTCGGTCGCGTTCCACTGTTCGAGGACGGCGGTGCGCTCGGCAGGCTCGAGGAGATCGACGTCGCCGACGGGCCGGTCGATCTCGGCCGTCATCGACTCGAGAACCCGGACGAGCCTGCGTGCGAAGGCTGCCATCGACGATTCGTCGAACAGATCTGTGGCGTAGTCGAATTGGACGTCGACGCCATTGGGCGCGCCTGCGGAGTCGAACTTCTCCCACAGTGTCACCTGCAGATCGAACTTCGCGATCGCACTCGACAGATCGACACCGTCGATGTCGAGACCGGGAAGCGCGAACGACTGTTCGGTGAGGTTCTGGAACGTGAGCATCACCTGGAAGATCGGGTGCCTGGCCTGCGACCGTTCCGGCGCGATCGCGTCGACGAGTCGCTCGAACGGTATGTCGGAGTGCGAGAACGCCCCGAGGTCCACCTCTCGCACCAGGGCGAGCTGATCGCGCAATGTCGTGCCCGGCTCGACGGACGTGCGCAGTGCGAGGGTGTTGACGAACATACCCACGAGGTCGTCGAGGTTGGAATCTCCGCGTCCGGCCACCGGCGTCCCGATCACCACGTCGTCGGTTCCCGCCAGCGCAGCCAACAGCACCGCGAGAGCGGTGTGCGCGGTCATGAACACCGTCGCGTTGTTCTCCCGAGACGCCCGGGCGATGCTCTCGTGCAGTTCGGCGTCGAGCGAGAAGTTGTACGCCGCTCCTCTGTTCGTCGCCACCGCCGGCCGCGGTCGATCGGTCGCCAGATCGAGTTGTGCAGGCGCGCCGCGCAGTACCGAACGCCAATAGCCGAGCTGCTGAGCCATGGGCGATTCGGGATCACCCTCGGTGCCGAGCAACTCGTGCTGCCACAGCGTGAAATCTGCGTACTGGACGGGCAGCGGTGCCCACTGCGGATCCTCGCCCGCCGCACGGGCGGTGTAGGCGACCATGATGTCGCGGGTCAACGGTCCCATGGAGAACCCGTCCGCGGCGATGTGGTGGGCCACGAAAGCCAGGACGTGCTCGCGCTCGTCGATACGCAGGATCGTCACCCGCACCGGAACAGCGCTGGTGACGTCGAAGCCCTCGGACACGAACCGCCGCAACGTCTCTGGCACATCGGCGGCTGCCGTGTCGATGACGTGGACGGACGGTGCGCCCTCGGCCAGGCCGAGGACGACCTGACTGCCTCGCCCGTCGACCTCGGGGTACACGGTGCGCAGAATCTCGTGCCGCGAGACCACATCCGTCACCGCTCGCACCAGTGCGGGCACGTCGAGATCGCCGGACAGTCGGATCGCCACCGGAATGTTGTTCACCGCCGAGGTGGGATCGAACTGGCTCAGGAACCACATCCGCTGCTGTGCCAGCGACAGCGGAACCTGCTCGGGCCGCCTGCGCTGCACCAGAGCACGGCGCGCACCGGCACCGACGGTGGATTCGATGGCGCGGGCAAGTCCGAGCACCGTCGGCGACTCGAAGATCGCTCGCACCGGAACCACGGTGTCGAGTGCGGAGCCCAGACGTGAGACCACCTGGGTGGCGATCAGCGAGTTTCCGCCGAGTGCGAAGAAGTCGTCGAACAGACCCACGCGCTCGACACCGAGGATGTCCGCGAACACACCGGCAACCGTCACCTCGACGAGATCGGTGGGGGCCCGGAACTCCGCGGCCTCGAACACCGGTTCCGGCAGGGCCTTTCGGTCCAGCTTGCCGTTGGCGTTGAGTGGCAGGACATCGAGGATCACGAAGGCGGACGGCACCATGTAGGACGGCACCGACGACGCCATCGACGCGCGCAGGGACTCGGAATCGACCGTTACACCGTCGACGGGCACCACGTAGGCGACCAGTCGATCCCCGAGGCGTTCGTCGTTCGAGGCGACCACGGCCGCATCGCGTACCGATTCGATCGAGCGCAGCGCGGCGTCGATGTCGCCGAGCTCGATGCGGAAGCCCCGGATCTTGACCTGGAAGTCCGAACGACCCACGTACTCCAGTTCACCGTCGCTACGCCATGCTGCGAGATCGCCTGTGCGATAGAGCCGTCGGCCCGGCGAGAACGGGTTGGCCACGAACCGCTCCGCGGTGAGATCCGGCCTCCCGACATAACCGTCGGCCAACTGCGTGCCCGCGAGATAGAGCTCTCCCGTGACACCGACCGGGACCGGCGACAGACGTGAATCCAGCACGTAGACACGGGTGTTCCATTCCGGAGCACCGATGGGAACCGGCCCCGTCCCGGAGTCGTGCACCCGGTGCGCGGTGACCGACACCGCTGCCTCGGTGGGGCCGTACAGATTGTCCAGGCGTGCCCGCGTAGCGCGGAGCGCACGCTGAGCGGTGGTAGGCGGCAGTGTTTCGCCGATGGCCAGGATTCGACGCAGGCCGGACGGCAGCGTGCCGCCTGACGCCGCGATCAATGCGTCGAGCATCGACGGCACCGTGTGCAGCGTCGTCACGTTCGCCTCGGTCATCAGGTCCAGCAGGTAGCTCGGGTCGCGGTGTCCACCGGCCTCGGCGACCACGGTGCAACCGCCGGCGATCGACGCCGTCCAGAATTCCCATACCGACAGATCGAAGGTCGCCGCGGTCTTGAGCAGCACCGCGTCGTCGACGCCGATGCCGTATTCCGCACGCGCCCAGAGCAACTGGTTGACAATGGCGCGATGGCTGACGGCGACACCCTTGGGTCGACCGGTCGAGCCCGACGTGAAGATCACGTATGCCGTGTTCGCGGCACGCAGCGGCGCACGTCGTTCGTCGTCCGTGATCGGTGCATCCGAGATGTGTGCGTACTCGTCCGAATCCGCGTCGACCATCACGACGGGCACGGACCGACCGTTGCCCTCGGGAGCCGAGAACCCGTCACGAGTCGAGCTCAGGATCAACAGTGGCGATGCGTCGTCGACGATGTCGGCGATGCGGGCAGCCGGCTGATCCGGATCGAGCGGCACATAGATTCCGCCTGCCTTGCTCACCGCGTACATCGCGACGAGCAATTCGACCGAACGCCCGAGCGCGAGCGCCACCGTCACCTGCGGGGCCACTCCAGCGGCGATCAACCGCCGCGCCAGACGGTTGATCCGACTGTCGAACTCGCGATAGGTCAGCGTCCGGCCGGCGTACCTGAGCGCCGGAGCGTCGGGACGGGCGTCGACCTGAGCGTCGAACAGCGACACCAGGGTCTGCGACAGATCGACATCGTGATCGGTGTCGTTCCACGTGTCCAGGATCGTCGTTCGCTCTGCCTCGTCGAGCAGGTCCAGATCTCCGACGACTGCACTCGGGTCTGCAGCCACCGCGGCCAGCACCGCGACGAATCTACGAGCGAAGGCCTCGACCGTCGATCTGTCGAACAGGTCGGTGGCGAAGGTGAATTCGGCGTCCATGTCCGCAGGCGTGCCGTCGGCGGCGTAGCGATCGGACACCGTCAGTTGGAGGTCGGTCTTGGCGAGGGTCGACTCGGCGTCGACACCGCGGACGGTCAGCCCCGGCAACTCGAAGCTGAGATCGGCCAGATTCTGGAACGACAGGCCGATCTGGAACAGCGGATTTCGCGCGGTGGAACGCACCGGGTTGAGTACCTCGACCAGACGCTCGAACGGTATGTCCGCGTGGGCGAATGCCGACAGGTCGCGCTCGCGAGCCTGTGCCAGCAACTCCTCGAACGTCATGGAGGGGTGCACCGTGGACCGGAACACCAACGTGTTGACGAACATGCCGATCATGGGATCGAGCGCTCTCTCGCCGCGGCCGGCGATGGGAGTCCCGATGGCGACGTCCTCGGTTCCTGCCACACGTGCCAGGAACGCGGCGAAGGCCGAGTGGACGACCATGAAGACGCTGGCCTGACGTGCCCGCGCGAGGTCGGCGACGGCAGCGTGCACCGCGGCATCCACGGTGAAGCGCACCGTCTCGCCCCGGAAACTCTGGGTCGGGGGGCGGGGTCGGTCGGTGGGCAGCACCAGCTGGTCGGGCAGACCGTCCAGCGCTTCTTTCCAGTACCGAACCTGTTGCGACGCAACAGAATTCTCGTCGTCGTCGGAGCCGAGAACGGTGCGCTGCCACAGCGCGAAATCCGCGTACTGCACCGGCAGGGGTTCCCAGTCCGGAGCCGAGCCTGCCGCTCTCGCGGTGTATGCGGTCATCACATCCGTTGCCAACGGTCCCATCGACGCACCGTCGGCGGAAACGTGATGGACGACGAACGCAAGGACGTGCTCGACGTCCTCCCCGTCGATTCGCACCAGCATCGCGTCCACCGGAACCTCGCGGGTCACGTCGAAGCCGCGCAGGAAGAAGCGGCTCACCGTCTCCGGCAGGTCGGCCGCTGCAACTGTCCGCACCGACAGGTCCAGGGTGGCCTCGTCAGCCGGGAGTACCCGTTGGAACGGTCCGTGTTCGGAGTCCGGGTAGAGCGAGCGCAACGATTCGTGGCGTTCCACCACATCGCCCACGGCGGCCGCCAATGCCGCCGTGTCGAGCGCACCGGTCAGACGTACCGCGAACGGAATGTTGTCCACGGCCGACGACGTGTCGAACTGGTTGAGGAACCAGTAGCGCTGCTGCGCCAACGACAGTGGTGGACGCTCGGGCCGAGGTCCAGCCACGAGCGGCGCACGCGAGCCCGAACCGACGCCGGACTCGAGGCGATCCGCCAGCGCTGCGACGGTGGACACCTCGAACAGCATGCGTACGGGCACGGTGGTGTCCAGAATTGCACCGAGACGTGAGACCACCTGCGTCGCGATGAGCGAGTTGCCACCGAGCTCGAAGAAGTCGTCCTGGGCACCCACCCGATCGACTCCCAGCACCTCCGCGAACACGGTCGCCACGCTCTGCTCCACCGCGGTGGCCGGCGCGACGAACTCGCGTGCCTCGAACGCCGGAGCAGGAAGTGCTGCCCGATCGAGCTTGCCGACCGATGTCAGCGGCACCGCGTCGAGCACCGTGATCGATGCCGGAATCATGTAGTTGGGCAGCGCTTTTCCGACGAACGTCGTCAGGTCGCCCACGTCGACCGATGCGTCGCGGACCGGGAGTACGTACGAGATGAGCGTGGTGACCCCCGAGGGCAACCGGTGTCCGAGTGTCACGGCGAACTCGACACTCGGGTACGCGGTCAGTGCCGAGTCGATCTCGCCGAGTTCGATACGGAACCCACGCACCTTCACCTGGAAATCGGTGCGGCCCACGAACTGGAGTTGAAGATCCTCGGTCCAACGCACCACGTCTCCGGTGCGATACATCCGGCCGCCGCCGACACCGTAGGGGTTGGCTACGAAGCGCTCGGAGGACAGCATGGGCCGACCGAGATAACCGCGAGCGAGAGCGCCGCCGGCCAGGTAGAGCTCACCGGCAACTCCGGACGGCACCGGACGCAATCGATTGTCGAGAATCAGAGCCGACATACCGTGAATGGGCCGTCCGACGGTGATCGGTTCGCCGGGAGTCAGGTCTGCGAAGCTCGAGATGATGGTCGTCTCGGTCGGTCCGTAGCCGTTGAAGTACTTGCGGCCAGGGGCCCATCGCGCGAGCAGTTCCGGTGTGGTGACGTCGCCGCCGACCGAGAGCACTTCGAGCGCGTCGAGACCCGTCGGATCCATCGTGCCGAGCACCGCGGGAGTGATGATCGAATGGCTGACCTGCTCGGCCTTCAGCAGCTCGGACAACTCGGTACCGCCCAGGATCTCGGCGGGCACGATCACCAGAGTTGCACCTACCGAGAACGCCGCCATCCACTCGAGGACGGACGGATCGAAGTTCGGCGAGCAGATGTGCAGGAATCGCGCCGACGGTGTCAGGTGGTACAGATCGCCGGCGGCATCGAGCACGCCCCCGAGCCCGGCGTGCGTCACCACGACGCCCTTGGGCTTACCGGTCGAGCCCGAGGTGTAGATGACGTACGCCGGATTCTGGAACACCGACGGCCGCAGTCGATCCGCATCGGTGATCGGATCGGCCGAGTGATCGCGCACCGCCGCCACCACGTCGTCGTCGTCGAGACGGATCCATTCCGGACCGCTGCTCGATCCCTGCACCGACGCCAGGTGTGCCGCGGCGGTCAGGCCGAGTACCGCACCGGAATCACCGACCATGTGGGCAATGCGGTCGCTCGGATATGTCGGGTCGACCGGGAGGTGGGCACCGCCGGCCTTGGCCACGGCCCAGACCCCGAGCACCATCTCGTAGGAGCGCTGGAACCCGAGCGCGACAACGGTCTCCGGCCCCACGCCTCTGGAGATGAGCAGACGAGCGAGCTGAGACGACGTGCTGTCGAGTTCGGCGTACGTGATGGAGCGATCGCGGTATCGGATAGCGATCGCCTGCGGATCGAGAGCGGCTCCGGCAGCGAAGATCTCGGCGAGAGTGCCGCCTGCCAACACCTCGTCTCCGTGCACGTGCGTCAAACGGTCGTATTCGTCCTCGTAGAGAATCCCCAGGTCGCCGACCGGAGTACTCGGATCCGCCACCACACCGTCGAGAAGGCGGCGGAAGCGGTCGGCGAAGCCCACGATGGTCGACTCGTCGAACAGATCGCGCGAGTAGAGCCACGCCGCGGACATACCGCCGCCGTCGGACTCACGCAACGTCAGCGACAGATCGAACTTGGCCGTCTCGACGTCGAGATCGACGGCCGAGACCTCCAACCCGGGCAGCGCGAAGGTGCTCGGCGGCAGGTTCTCGAAGGCGATCGCAACTTGGAACAGCGGATGTCGCGAAGCGGAGCGTTCGGGGTCGAGAAGATCGACCAGACGCTCGAACGGGATATCGGCGTGCGCGAAGGCCGCCAGATCGACCTCGCGGACGTCGGCAAGCATGCCGTCGAAGCCCTTGCCCGGGTTCACCTCGGTACGCAGGACCAGGGTGTTGACGAACATTCCGATCACGTCGTCGAGTGCGGCATCTCCGCGTCCGGCGATGGCCGTGCCGACGGCGATGTCCGTCGAATTCGACATGCGCGCAAGGAATACCGCGAGGGCAGTGTGCAGCACCATGAACGTCGTGGTGCCGCTCTCCCTGGCCAGGGCAGTGAGACCGGCATGGACGTCGGGGGCGATCTCGAATTCGGCGCGGCCACCGGCCCCCGAGGACTCGGCGGGACGTGGCCGATCGTGCGGAAGAGCGAGCTCGGCCGGCATCTCCGCCAGCGTCTCGCGCCAGAACGACGCCTGCCGGGAGATCAGGCTCGCCGAATCCGCCTCGCTACCGAGTACCGACCGCTGCCACAGCGTGAAGTCGATGTACTGCACCGCAAGCGGCTGCCAGGACGGCGACTCGCCCGCCACTCGTGCGAGATACGCGGTCATCACGTCGCGGGTCAGCGGACCCATCGACCAACCGTCGGCGCTGATGTGATGCACCACGAACACCAGGACATGTTCCTGCTCCGAGACCTCGAACAGCCTCACGCGCAACGGAACTGCAGCAGTGACGTCGAAGCCTGCGGCTACGAAGGCGGTCACGTCGGCCACGACCGAATCGGCGGTTGCCGCGACCGGCTCGAGATCCGGGACGACGGTCCGGGTGGGGAGCACGAGTTGGTGTCCCGAGCCGTCCTCAGCCGGGTACACCGTGCGCAGGGATTCGTGGCGCTCGAGGACGTCCGACACGGCAGCGCGCAGCGCGTCGGCGTCCAACGAACCACGCAACCGGATGGCCACCGGAATGTTGTTCACGGCCGACTCGGGATCGAATCGGTTCAGGAACCACATCCGCTGCTGCGCCATCGACAGCGGAACCGTCTCCGGCCGAGCCTGGGGAACCAGCGGTGCCGCGGCACCGTCACCCAGGTGACTCTCCACCCGAACCGCCAGTGCCGCAACCGTACTGGCCTCGAACAGTGCACGGACCGGAACGGTCGCATCCAGTTCGCTACCCAATCGCGAGACCACCTGGGTGGCGACGAGAGAGTTGCCACCGAGGGCAAAGAAATCGTCGTCGACGCCGATGCGGTCGACTCCGAGAACGTCCGCGAACACCCGAGCGACGATCTCCTCGACGGGATTCGACGGTGCGCGATACTCGACTTCCTCGATCTCGGGATCCGGCAGGGCCTTGCGGTCCAGCTTGCCGCTGCCACCGAGGGGCAGAGCATCGAGAACGACGATCACGGCGGGCACCATGTACGAGGCGAGACGCTCGCTCAATGCACCACGCAGAGCCTGCGTGTCCACGCTCCCGGTGCCGACCACATAGGCCACCAACCGATCGGCACGGACCACGGTGACCGCCTGGCTCACCGACGGCTGCTCGAGCAGGGCCGCTTCGATCTCACCCAGTTCGATCCGTAGACCGCGAAGCTTGACCTGGAAGTCCGAACGTCCGACGTAGTCGAGTTCGCCGCCGGGCAGCCAACGCACCACGTCGCCCGTGCGATACATCCGGGCTCCGTCTTCGCCGAACGGGTTGGGCAGGAAGCGATCCGCCGTCAGATCCGGTCGCCCGACGTAGCCTCGAGCAAGCTGCGTTCCGGCGAGGTAGAGCTCTCCGTGCACTCCGACCGGCACCGGTCGCAGAGCGGAGTCCAGTACGTAGACGGCCGTGTTCCAGACCGGCGCACCGATCGGTACGACGGCGGTGTCGTCGTCGGTGACTCGGTGGTACGTCACGTCCACCGCGGCTTCGGTCGGGCCATAGAGGTTGTGGATCTCGATGGCCGTCAGCGCCCGGCGCAGCGCCTGCGCAGTCGTCGGTGTCAATGCCTCACCGGAGGCGAACACCAGCCGCAGGGTTGCTGCGGACTCGGCGCGCGAAACGACCTCGGGTACGAACACCGACATCATCGAGGGAACGAAGTGGACTACCGAGACTTGTTCGCGCGCAATGATATCGAGCAGATACGCGGGGTCGCGATGGCCGTCCGGTACAGCGACGGCCACCGAGGCACCGTTCTGCAGAGCCCAGAAGAACTCCCAGACCGAGACGTCGAACGTCGCGGGCGTCTTCTGCAGCACCACGTCGGAGGCGGTCAGCGGATACTCGTGCTGCATCCACGACAAACGGTTGACGATCGATTCGTGCGAGACGCCGACGCCTTTGGGGCGGCCGGTGGACCCCGACGTGAAGATGACGTAGGCGAGGTTGTGCGGGCGTAACGATCCCCGGCGATCGGCGTCGACGAGAGGTTCGGCCGAATGTGCCGAGACGTCCAGCGCGTCGATATCGATCGTTTCGAATCCGCCGAGTTCGAGGTGATCACGGGTCGAGGACAACACCAGAACCGGATTCGCCGTCTCGGCGATGTAGTCGTTGCGCTCGCGCGGCTGGCTCGGATCGACGGGCACGTAGGCCCCACCGGCCGTCACGATCGCGTACATGCCCACGAACAGCTCGATGCTGCGCTCCATCGCGAGAGCGACCAACGTGTCCGGACCGACACCACGCGAGACAAGTTCTCGTGCAACACGATTGACTCGGGCGGCGAACTCGGCATAGGTCAGCCGGTCGCCCTCGAACACCAACGCCTGCGCATCGGGTGTGGCCTCGACCTGCGCTCGGAACATCTCGACCAGCGTCAGGTCCGACGACACCTCGTGGCCGGTGGCGTTCCATGCTCGAAGCACCTGCAACCGTTCCTCGGCGTCGAGCACATCGATCTCCGCGATGGGCGCGGCAGGCGCACGAGTCACCGAGTCGAGCACCCGCAGGAACCGCTCGCCGAATGCGGCCATCGTCGACGCGTCGAACAGATCGGCCGAGTACGTCAATGCGACGGTCAAACCGGCCGGATCGGTCCCCTCGGCCACCGAGTTCCACAGGGTCACTTGCAGATCGAACTTCGCGAGATCGGCCTCGTAATCGAGTGCGCTCACCCGAAGACCGGGGATCTCCACGGACGTGGCGTCCAGGTTCTGGAATGTCAGCATGACCTGGAACAGTGGATGACGAGCTGTCGAGCGAGTGGGCGCGAGAACCTCGACCAGTCGCTCGAACGGAACCTCGGCGTGCGAGAACGCGGCGAGATCGGTCTCGCGTACTCGTCCGAGCAGATCCGCGAAACCGGCTGCGGGGTCGATCGTGGTGCGCAACACGAGCGTGTTGACGAACATGCCGACGACGTCGTCGAGGACGGCGTCTCCGCGACCGGCGACCGGTGTCCCGATCGTGACGTCGTCGCTACCGGACAACGTCGCCAGCAGCACCGCCAGTGCGGAGTGAACCACCATGAAGGTCGTGGCCCCGTGGGTGCGCCCGAGTTGTTCGACCGCCGCGACGAGGTCCGCATCGATCTCGAACAGATGTGTACCGCCGTGGGTGGTCGCCACCGCCGGCCTCGGTCGATCCGTCGGCAGGTCGAGCTGTTCGGGCGCGCCGGCCAACTGCGAGCGCCAGTAGGCCTCCTGTGCGGCGATCAGCGAGGTCGGATCGTTCTCGTTTCCGAGTACCGATCGCTGCCAGAGCGTGTAGTCGGCGTACTGGACCGGCAACGGCGTCCACGCCGGCTCCTGCCCGGAACTGCGGGCAACGTACGCAGTCACCACGTCTCGCGTCAACGGTGCCATCGAGAAACCGTCGGCCGCGATGTGATGGACCACGAGGGCCAGAATGTGTTCGGTCGGAGACAGCGCCAGTACGGCGGCGCGCACGGGCAAGCCGGTCGAGACGTCGAACGGCCGAAGAGCGAACTCGAGCAACGTCTCCGGCAGCCGGGCCTCATCGACGTCCGAGAACTCCACGTCCACTGTGGCGGAGTCGGGTTCGAGCACCTGCTGGTACCCCACTCCGGCGTGATCCGGATAGATCGTCCGCAGGGACTCGTGCCTGCCCAACACGTCCGAGACTGCCGCACGCAGAGCATCGAGATCGAGATCGCCGGACAGCGAGATGGCGACCGGGATGTTGTTGACGGCCGATTCGGGCTCGAACCGGTTCAGGAACCACATCCGCTGCTGAGCCAACGACAACGGAACACGCTCCGGCCGCGGCTGCGCGGTGAGGGCCGCACGGGGTGCACCACTCGACGCCTCCGCCGTATCGACCACAGCGGCGAGCTCGGCCACGGTGGGAGCATCGAAGAACGCGCGAACGTCCACGGACACACCGCGTTCGGCGTTGACGCGCGCGACGACTCGGGTGGCGTTGAGAGAGTTTCCTCCTACCGCGAAGAAGTCGTCGTCGATGCCGACGCGGTCCATCCCGAGGACGTTCTGGAAGATCTCGACGAGCGCGGACTCGGTCTCGGTTTCCGGAGCTCGGTATTCACGGACGAGTGACCCGAAGTAGGGAGCCGGCAAGGCCTTTCGGTCGAGCTTGCCACTCGAATTGAGCGGGAACTCGTCGAGTACGACGAACAACGACGGCACCATGTAATCCGGTGTGCGACGCCGTACTGCAGCTGCGAGATCACTGTGATCGATCTCGGGGTCGGACGAGACGACATAGCCGACCAGGTGCTCCCCCAGCTCCACGTGGGCCTCGTCGGCATGCACCAGTACCGCAGCCTGGCTCACGTTCGGCTGGGCGAGCAGAGCCGATTCGATCTCGCCGAGTTCGATACGCAGGCCGCGCAGCTTCACCTGGAAGTCGGTGCGGCCGATGTAGTCGATCAGCCCGTCGGAGCGCCTGCGCACCAGGTCTCCGGTGCGGTACATCCGATCGCCTGGCCCGCCGAACGGGTCGGCGACGAAACGATCCGCGGTGAGGTCGCCTCGGCGCAGATAGCCGCGCGCGAGCTGCACACCGGCGAGATACAGCTCGCCCTCGACGCCTCTGGGCACCCGGTGCAGCGACTCGTCGAGAACGTAGAGCTCGGTGTCGGCCACCGCGGCACCGATCGGGACAGCAGCCTCCTCGACATCCTGCGTGCGGTAGTACGTGACGTCGACCGCGGCCTCGGTGGGGCCGTACAGGTTGTGCAGTGACGCGGCAGAGATTCGGTGGAAGGCATTGACGGTGCGCGCCGGCAGTGCTTCACCCGATGCGAACACGGTCGTCAGCGACGTCACCTGTGCTGCAGCGGGTTCGGCGACGTACACCGAGAGCATCGACGGCACGAAGTGGGCAATCGTGACGCTCTGCTCACCGATGATTCGGGCCAGGTACGCGGGATCCCGATGACCGTCGGGCTCCGCGATCACCAGGCGGGCACCGATCTGCAACGGCCAGAAGAACTCCCACACCGACACGTCGAAGGTGAACGGCGTCTTCTGCAGAACGACGTCCGTGGCAGTCATGACGTATTCGCGCTGCCGCCACGCGATGTTGGCCACGATCGCGCTGTGCCCCACCGCGACGCCCTTGGGCCGTCCGGTCGACCCGGAAGTGAAGATGACGTACGCGAGATCACTGGACGACAGTGGGGCGCGGCGGTCTTCGTCGGTCACCGGGCCGGTGGAGTACCCGGACAGATCGACCGTATCCACCGATACGGTCTCGGTGGACGCCGGCACGTCGGGGTGATCGGTGGAGGTCGTGACCACCACCACCGGCTCGGCGATATCGAGGACGTAGCCCAACCGATCGGATGGATGATCCGGGTCGAGAGGAACGTACGCGCCACCGGCCGCGGTGATCGCGTACATGCCGATCAGCAGGTCCATCGATCGACGAATCGACAGGCCCACTCGGGCGTCGGGGCCGACACCGCGCTCGATCAGGTGTCGGGCCAACCGGTTCACCGAATCCGCGAACTGCGAGTACGTCAGCGTCTCGCCGGCGAACGTCAGGGCAGGAGCGTGCGGGGTCCGCTCGACCTGCTCGACAAAACGCCGATAGAGCGTGTCGGCCTCGGCCGAACTCCGTGGCCCGGCCGCTGCGGCCGAAACGGCTGCCGTGTCGTGTCCCAACACCGACGCCGCATCGTCGAGGAGGCCCGCGACGACGGCGTCGAGGCCACCCTCGGTTGCCTCGATCAGACCGGGGACAGCGGTGGACAGCACCACGGGCACCAGGGCGTCGGGTCCGAGGGCACCGCCCATGGCCGTGTCGAGGGCGGTGATCTCCGCATCCAGACCGACGTAGGTCAGCTCCACACCGAGGTGCGTCAGCGCCACCCGATCCGGTTCGAGCGCACCGACGCTCCGAACCAGCCGAGGCAGATCCTCGATAGTCGAAGAGCTACCGCCGAGGCCGCCTGACGCCATCTATCCATTCCTCCTGATCGAAAACCGTGCCGTGTCGTTCTCGTTGGCCCCGCGCGGTCGGCGGGGATACGTGCCGCCGGGATCGCCGCCGCTCACGATGACGCGATCACCGACTCCGCACGTTCGATCAACGATGCCAGAGCCGTGGTGAGCCCTTGTGCACCGAGGGCCGGAAGTATGCCGGGCACCAGAGCGGACAATGTCACCGTCATGAGTGCCTGCGGCTTCATGGCACCGCCCATCGTCGCCGACGTCTGCGCCACTCTGGTGTTCATCGCCGCGAACGTCACTCGCGTCGACTCGTGCTCGAACGCGATCTCGTCCGGTGCCACGGCAGCGGCCTGCGCCACCAACTCGGGCAGGTCGTCGATCGTCTTCGGAGTGGCCTTGGGTGCGAACTCGGCCTTCTCGTCGTCGGTGAGAACGTCGATGGAGCCCACGGCCACCGTCGGATCGGCCGTGACCGATTCGAGGATCTTTCCGAAGCGCTCGGCGAAGGTCGCGACACTCGCCTCGGTGAACAGCGCCGTGGCGTAGGTGAACGTCGCCTCGATCGCAGCGAGTGATCCCGCCTCGTCGAACGACTCGACCGCGGTCAACTGCAGGTCGAACTTCGCCTGGTCGTCGCCGGCGTCGAGCGCATCGATGCGTAGTCCTGGCAGCTCGAACGTTCCGGTGGTGTGGTTCTGGAACGTCAGCATCACCTGGAACAACGGCGTGTACGCAGTGGACCTGGCCCGACCGAGCGCATCGACGAGCCGCTCGAACGGTACGTCCGCGTTGCCGAACGCAGCGAGATCGGTCTCCTTGGCCTGCTGCAGCAGATCCAGGAACGAATCGGCGCGCTGCACTCGGGTTCGCAGAACCAGGGTGTTGACGAACATGCCGACCAGGTCGTCCAGTTTCTGCTCACCGCGGCCGGCGCTCGGCGTGCCGATGCTGATGTCGGTGGAGTTGCTCAGCCGCGAGAGCAGGACAGCGAACGCGCTGTGGACCACCATGAACGTGGTGGCCGCGTGCTCGCGCGCGATCGCCTCGATGCGACCGGCGACATCCCGGCCGATGGTGAACCGATAGGCCGCGCCGTGCATCGACGGCCGAGCCGGACGCGGTGAATCCGTCGGCAGTTCGAGCACTTCCGGAGCTCCGGACAGTCGCTCGGTCCAGTAGGACAGCTGTCGGGCGAGCGCGCTGTCCGGGTCGGTCTCGCTGCCGAGTACCTCGCGCTGCCAGATCGCGAAGTCGGCGTATTGGACGTCGAGCGGCTCCCACGCGGGCATGCCTCCGTCGACGCGGGCCGTGTAGGCCACCATCACGTCACGGATGAGCGGGCCCATGGAGAAACCGTCGGCAGAAATATGGTGCGCAACGACGGCCAGTACGTGCTCGTCCGCACCGATCTCGAGCAGAGCTGCACGGACCGGCACCGCCGTCGTGACGTCGAAGCCGGTTCCCAGTACTTCCATCAGGCGGGCAGGCAACGCGTCTCGGTCGACCTTCTCCGGGGTCAGGTCGACCCCGACGTCGGCGACCGATCCGATGAGTTGCATCGGGCCGTCCGTGCCCTCCGGATACCGGGTCCGCAGAATCTCGTGTCGGGCCACCACGTCGTCGAACGCCGCCGCGAGAGCAGCTACGTCGAGCTCGCCGGTCAATCGGACCGCCACCGGGATGTTGTATGCGCCGGACTCCGGATCGACTCGGTTGATCGTCCACATCCGGTCCTGGGCCACCGAGAGCGGCAAGACTTCGGGCCGCGCGACCGAGGTCAGCTCCCGACGGGCTCCCCCACCGACGAGGGGCGCGATGTGAGCTGCGAGGCCCTCGACCGTCGAGGCGGTGAACACAGCGCGTACCGGAACTTGCGCATCGAGCGCCTGTCCGAGACGGGACACCAACTGCGTTGCGATCAACGAGTTTCCGCCGAGCGCGAAGAAATCGTCGTCTCGTCCGGCGCGGTCGAGGCCGAGCAGATCGACGACGGTCTGCGCGACGATCTCCTCGACGGGTCCCACCGGTGCCCGGAACTCGGCTGTCTCGAACTGCGGGTGCGGAAGTGCCGCGCGATCGAGCTTGCCGTTGGCGTTGAGCGGAAGCCGTTCGAGCACAACGAACGCGGCCGGGACCATGTACGACGGCAGCACGCGCGCGAGATCCTTCTCGGCCGCCGCCGTGTCGGGAGCCGATCCGTCGACACCCACCAGGTACGCGACCAACTGCTGACCGACCACCGAGTCCCGGTGGACCACCACGGCAGTCTCGGCGATCTGAGGCAGTGCGCGCACGGCGGCTTCGATCTCGCCGAGCTCGATCCTGAATCCCCGGATCTTGACCTGGAAGTCGACTCGGTCGACGTACTCGAGTCGTGCACTTTCGGCACCCTCGGAATCGCCGTCCGCCAGACGCCACCGCACCAGGTCTCCGGTGCGGTACATCCGCCCGCCGTCCACCGAGAACGGGTTCGCAACGAATCGTTCCGCAGTGAGATCCTGGCGGCCGAAGTACCCGCGTGCGAGCTGATCACCGGCGAGGTACAGCTCACCCGTGATTCCGGCCGGAACCGGGTGCAGACGCGAATCGAGAACGTGGACAGCAGTGTTCGCTTCCGGCACACCGATGGGAACGACAACCGTGTCGGCATCGGTCACCGGGTGAGCCGTCACCGACACGGCGGCCTCGGTCGGCCCGTACAGGTTGTACAGCTCGGCGGTGTTCCGACGCCGGAAGTCCTGCGCCAGAGCAGCCGGAAGTGCTTCGCCGATGGCCAGCACACGACGCAAGGAGGGTCCGAGGGAACCGCCTGCGACAGTGGTCAGCATCGTCAACGTCGACGGCACCAGATGCAGCGTCGTCACCTCGTGCTCGCGGATTGCCGCCAGGAGGTAATCCGGATCGCGATGCCCGTCGGGAGCCGCGATGACGACTCGTCCGCCCGACGTCGGCTGAGACCAGAACTCCCACACCGAGAGGTCGAACGTTGCCGCCGTCTTGAGCAGCGACGCGTCCTCGGTACCGAGGCCGTACTCCTCACGCATCCACTCGAGTTGATTGACGATGGCACCGTGGCTCACCGCGACGCCCTTGGGTCGCCCGGTCGAACCGGAGGTGAAGATGACGTACGCGGTGTTCTCCGGGCGCAGCAACGACGTCCGCTCGTGCGGAGCCACCGGCTCGGCGGCATAGCCGGACAGGTCCAGCTGTGTGATGTCGACGGCCGTCGCGACCGAGGCGATCCCGTCCTCGTCTGCACCGTTCGCGGCGACGAGCACACACAGGGGTTCGGCCGTCTCGAGGACGAACGAGTTGCGTTCGAAAGGCTGATCCGGGTCGAGCGGAACATACGCACCGCCCGCGGCCGAGATCGCGTACATGCCGACGAGGAGATCGACGGAGCGCCGAATTGCAAGGCCCACACGTACTTCGGGTCCGACCCCCACAGAGATCAGGTGACGCGCCAGCCGTGCGACGCGATCGGAGAACTCACCGTAGGTGAGTGTGCCGTCGTCGTGGATCAGAGCCACGGCGCTGCGATCTCGCGCGGCCGATGCAGCGAACAGGTCGGTCAGCGTGCTCTCGGAGATGCTGCGATCCGTGTCGTTCCAGCGCGAGACGATGGTCTCGCGCTCGTCGCCGAGCAGGAGATCCAGATCGCCGATGGCGGTCGCAGGCGATGCGACGATTGCGGCCAACAGTTGCTGGAACCGATCGACCAGAGTCCGGGCGGTTCGCTCGTCGAACAGATCTGTGGCGTAGGTCAACATCGCCCCGAACCCGCCGTGCTCCCCGCTCTGGGGGTCGCTCGATCCGGGCGTGTCGGTGACGATCAGGTGCAGATCGAACTGAGACGTCGTCGAGTCGGTGTCGAGTGCCGAGATGTCGAGACCGTCCAACTCGAAGCTGCGGCGCACGAAGTTCTGGAAGGAGAAACCCACCTGGAACAGCGGATGCCGAGCCGTCGAACGTGCCGGATTCACCACCTCGACCAGACGCTCGAACGGAATGTCCGCGTGTGCGAATGCCTGCAGGTCGGTCTCGCGAGCCGCGACCAGAAGGTCCTCGAAGCTGGCATCGGCGCGCGCGTCGAGACGCAACACCAACGTGTTGACGAACATGCCGACGAGATTCTCGATCTCCGCTTCGCCGCGGCCGGCGATCGGAGTACCGACCACGATGTCCTGCGATCCGGAGATGCGAGCCAGCAGTGTCGCGAATGCTGCGTGCACGGCCATGAACACCGTGGCGTTGTGGGTACGCGCGAGTGCGACCAGAGCAGCCTGGACCTCGGCATCGATGTGGAAATCGATGCGGCTGCCGCGGAAGGTCTGCTCGGCAGGCCGTGGGTGATCCAACGGCAGATCCAGTTGCTCGGGAAGGTCGGCCAACGCGTCCGTCCAGTACCGAATCTGTTGCGCTGCGATCGAGTCGGCATCGCCGTCGTCGCCGAGTACCTCCCGCTGCCACAGCGCGTAGTCGGCGTATTGGACGGCCAGTGGAGACCACTGCGGATCGGACCGGCGTGAGCGCGCGGCGTACGCCGTCATCACGTCGGTCGAGAGGGGAACGGTCGACAACCCGTCGGCACTGATGTGGTGGATGACCATTCCGAGCACGAACTCGGTGTCGGACACCCGAAAGAGCACCGCCTGCAACGGGATCGACGCGGTGACGTCGAAGGTGGTCGCCAACAGTTCACCGACGCGGGTAGCGACGGATTCGGCATCGGTGTCCACGACGGTGAGTGCTGTGCGCACCTCGGACATCGGCACGATCACCTGATGTGGTCCGTCCGGTGAGTCCGGGTACACCGAACGCAGGGTCTCGTGGCGTTCGATCACGTCGAGGACAGCCTGCTCGAGCGCGTCGACGTCGAGGTTGCCGCTCAAGCGCATCGCGAACGGGATGTTGTAGGCCGTCGACGAGTTGTCGAACCGGTTGAGGAACCACATGCGCTGCTGCGCGAGCGACAACGGGACGAAGTCCGGGCGCGGCCGCGCCACCAGCGCAGGGCGCTCGGGCCCGGAGCTGCGTTCGACACGGTGCGCCAGCGACTCGACCGTCGATGCCTCGAACAGCATCCGCACCGGCACGTTTCGGCCGAGGGCGGCACCGATCCGCGAAACCACCTGGGTTGCAACGAGCGAGTTTCCACCGAGCTCGAAGAAGTCGTCGTCGAGTCCGACGCGATCCACTCCCAGCACACCGGCGAAGACACCGGCAACGATCTCCTCGATCGGGGTGGACGGCGAACGGAACTGCCGAAGCTGAGCTGCGGGCGCGGGAAGCGCGCGCCGGTCGAGCTTTCCGTTGACCGTCAACGGAATGGTGTCGAGTACGACGAACGCGGACGGCACCATGTAGTCGGGGAGGTTCTCGGCGACCGACGAGCGCAGGGTGTCGACGTCCACGACAGCACCCGCAGCGGGCACCACGTATGCAACCAGTCGCGCCGAGCCCGGAGTGTCCTCGCGAGCGATCACGGCTGCCTGGCCCACGGTCGCCGCTGCGACGACAGCGGATTCGACCTCGCCCAGCTCGATCCGGAATCCGCGGATCTTGACCTGATCGTCGGCTCGCCCGACGAACTCGAGTTCGCCCGAACCGGACCACCGTGCGACATCGCCGGTGCGGTACAGCACCGATCCGTCCGCAGCGAACGGATCGGCCACGAAACGGGTGGCGCTCAATCCTGCTCGTCCGAGATATCCGCGCGCGACCTGGCCGCCCGAGACGTACATCTCGCCGGGAACTCCGACCGGAAGAAGCCCGAGCCGGGAGTCGAGTACGTAGACCGCGAGTCCTGTAATCGCCCGTCCCACCAGAGATCCCGAGGCGGACGCGGCCGAGGTCACATCGAGCTCGCGGTGCGACACGTGCACCGTGGTCTCGGTGATTCCGTACATGTTGACCAGTCGCGGACGACTGTCACCGTGCCTGGCGAACCAACCGGACAGCCTGCGCAGCTCGAGTGCCTCGCCACCGAAGATCACGAACCGCAGCGCGTAATCGGCCGCTGTGGCGGCGGTTCGATCGGCCTCGTCCAACTGGTAGAAGGCCGACGGTGTCTGGTTGAGCACGGTGACCCGCTCGGAAACCAGCAACTCGCGCAGAGCTTCCGGTGACCGTGACGTGTAGTAGTCCACGACGACCACGGTGCCGCCGGTGGTGAGCGGCCCCCACAGCTCCCAGACCGAGAAGTCGAAAGCGAAGGAATGGAACAGCGTCCACACGTCCTCGGGACCGAAGTCGAACTCGCTCTGTGTGTTCGCGAGCAGGCGAACGACATTGCGATGCGGAATCACCACGCCCTTGGGCTTACCGGTTGACCCCGACGTGTAGATCACGTAGGCGACGTGTGCGTCGGAGCGCGGTGAACGCAGTTCGGTCGGGTTCAACGGCGCAGTGTCGACCGCGTCGTCGGACGAGTCGATCTCTACCCGCGGCAATGTCGTCGGCAGATCCACCTCGACCCCGGACCAGGTCAACAGGGCGGCAGGACGCGAGTCGGTCAGCACGAACTCGATGCGATCGGCCGGGTAGGACGGATCGATCGGGACGTAGCCGCCACCTGCTTTGAGCACGCCGAGCAAGCCGACGACGAGGTCGGTGGACCGCGGAAGAACCACGGCGACAAGGCTTTCCGCCCCCACTCCGACCGCCGACAGGCGGCGGGCCAGAGCATTGGATGCCTCGTCGATCTGCCGGTAGGTCGAGCTGCGATCGCCGAACACCACGGCAACCGATTCGGGTGCCTCGGCGGCGCGAGCGGCGAACAGGTCCACCAGCGTCTCCGGCGTATCCGCGACGGCGGGTGCCGTACGGGCAAGCGCCAGAACGTGGTCACGCTCGGCCGTGTCCATCAACTCGATGGTTCCCACCGGAGCGCTGTAGTTCTCGGCGACCGTGTCGAGAATGCGCAACAACCGGGTACCGAAGCTGCGGGCGGTGTCCTCGTCGTAGAGGTCGCGAGCATAGGTGACGTCTAGTCGCGTGCTGCCGTCGGCATTGTCGGTGAACGTGAACTGCAGATCGAACTTGGCCGTGACGATGTCGAGGTCGAGTCCGCGCACGTGCAGTCCGGGCAGCTCGAGTTCGGTCTGCTCCATGTTCTGCACGGTCAGCATCACCTGGATCAACGGGTGTCGCGCGGCCGAACGAGCCGGATCGAGAGCCTCCACGAGACGCTCGAACGGTACGTCCGCGTGGCCGAAGGCCGACAGATCCGTTTCCCGAACATGTTCCAGCGCAGCGACGAACGACGAATCCAACGCGACGTCCGTGCGCAACACCAGGGTGTTGACGAACATGCCGATCACATCGTCCAGTGCCGCGTCGCCGCGGCCTGCGACCGGCGTACCGATCGCGATGTCCCGCTCACCCGACAGTCGCGCGAGCAGTACGGCGAGTGCGGTGTGCAGCACCATGAACAGAGACGACCGATGGTCGCGGGCCAGATCCACCAGGCTCGCCCGGGTTACAGCACCGACAGTGAGGACGACGTTTCCGCCGCGATACGACGCGGTGTCCGGGCGAGGCCGATCACCGGGGAACGTGATTTCGTCGGGTAGTCCGGACAGCGTGTGCGACCAATGCCGAATCTGCGTCGCGATCGGCGACTGCGGGTCGTCCTCGGAACCGAGCTCCGCGAGCTGCCACAGGGTGTAGTCCACGTAGCGAACCGGCAGTGGCTCCCAGTTCGGTGCCGCGCCGGAAGACCTGGCCCCGTAGGCGATCATCAGATCACGGGTCAACGGTCCCATCGAGTAGCCGTCGGCAGCGATGTGGTGGGTCACGAACGCAAGGACGTGACGGTCCTGTTCGATCTGCAGCAACGCTGCGCGCAGCGGCGGTACCGTCGCAACGTCGAATCCGCCCATGAACAGATCGGTGAGCGCACCGACGACCTCGGCCTCGGCGACCGAACGGGCGTGCAGTTCCGGAACCACCAGCGCGGCGTCGACGATGACCTGCGACGCAGTTCCGTCGACCTCGGGATACATCGTGCGCAACGACTCGTGGCGCTCGACGACGTCGGCGACGGCGGCAGCCAGGGCTTCGACGTCGAGCGTGCCGGTCAGCTCGATGGCCACCGGAAGGTTGTTCGTTGCGGCGTCGACGTCGAACTGGTTCAGGAACCACATTCGGCGTTGCGCGAGCGACAGCGGGATCGTCTCGGGCAACTCGATGCGCACCAACGACTTTCGTCCACCGGAACCGGTCTGTTCGTCGAGTCGGGCTGCGAGCGCAGACACCGTGGCGGCCTCGAAGATCGCGCGAACCGACACGGTGGTGTCGAGTGCGACGCCGATACGCGACGCCACTCTCGTCGCCACCAGTGAGTTTCCACCGAGTGCGAAGAATTCGTCGTCCGCACCCACTCGGTCCACGCCCAGAATCTCGCGGAACACATCGGACACAACCATTTCCGTGGCCGTGCTCGGTGCTCGGAACTCGCGCTGAACGATCTCGGGATCCGGGAGCGATCGACGGTCGAGCTTGCCGCTCGGTGTGAGTGGCAGGGAATCGAGCACGACGAACGCCGCAGGGACCATGTACGAGATCAATGAACCCGCGGCTGTCTCGGTCAGCTCGGCCGGGTCGAGGGTCGACCCAGGAGTAGGCACGACGTACGCGACGAGCTGATCGCCGGTCACCTCGCTCGAATGCACGAGCACCACAGCCGATCCGACACCCGGATGGCGCCGCAACACGGTTTCGATCTCGCCCAGTTCGATGCGCAGACCGCGAAGCTTGACCTGGAAGTCGGTGCGGCCCAGGTATTCCAGGACCCCACCCGATCCGGCGATGCCCGGACGGTTCTCGTCACGCCAACGGACCAGGTCGCCCGTGCGATACATTCTGTCGCCGCGCTCGCCGTAGGGGTCGGCGACGAAACGGTCGGCGGTCAGATCGGAACGGTCCAGATATCCGCGCGCCAACTGCACACCCGCGAGGTAGAGCTCGCCGGCGACTCCGGGAGCAACCGGTCGCAAACGTGAATCCAGCACGTACGTGTGGGTGTTCCACACCGGGGCACCGATCGGCACCACGTCGACGTCGGCCTCCGTCACGTCGTACGAGGTCACCTCGACCGCAGCCTCGGTCGGACCGTACAGATTGTGCAGTGTCGTGTTCGGCAACACGGCCCGTAGTCGAGCGCCCACGCCAGCGGACAGAGCCTCACCGGACGCGAACACCATCCGCAGAGACTCGGCGCGCGAAACACCGTCCTCTCCGACGAACACCTCGAGCAGTGCAGGCACGAAATGAGCAGCGGTGATGGATCGTTCGACGATGAGATCGACGAGATACGTGGGGTCGCGGTGACCGTCCGGTTTCGCGATCACCAACGTCGCACCGATCTGCAACGGGAAGAACAGCTCCGGTACCGAGACGTCGAACGTCACCGGGGTCTTCTGCAGCATCACGTCGTCGGCAGTCAGAGGGAAGTGCTCTCGCATCCACGACAGGCGGTTGACGATGGATATGTGTGTCACCGCAACACCCTTGGGGGTACCGGTGGAACCCGAGGTGAAGATGACGTACGCGGCGTTCGACGGCAGCAGTGGGGCACGTCGATCCGCGTCACCGATCGGAGCGTCCGACACGTCGAGACCCGCGGCCGAATTCTCGGCGATGTCGAGAACGGGGACGTCCGAGACGAAGGAGAACCCGTCGCGGTCGGTCGTCAGGATGCAGACCGGAGCCGCGGTGTCGAGGATGTGGCCCGTACGTTCGGCAGGCTGGTCCGGATCGATGGGTACGTAGGCACCGCCGGCCGTGACGATGGCATGAATGGCGACGAGCAGCTCGATCGACCGACGAGCGGCGACGGCAACCGATGTCTCCGGCCCGACTCCGCGAGAGATCAGCACGCGAGCGAGTCGGTTGACGCGACTCGAGAACTCCGCGTACGTCAGCGACTCACCCTCGAACACCAGAGCCGTTGCGTCCGGGGTCTTCTCGACCTGGGCCTCGAACAACGAGACCAAGGTCTGCGAGCGGTCGACGGGATGCTCGGTGTCGTTCCACTCACGGAGGACTCGGGTGCGTTCACTGTCGTCGAGAAGCTCGATCTCGCCGACCACGGCCGCGGGGTTCTCCGCGACCGAACCCAGGACGGTGACCAACCGCTCGCACAGAACGAGGACGGTGTCCTCGTCGAACAGATCCGTCGCGTAGGTGACGTCGACGACCATGCCCTGTGGGGCACCGGCCGGACCGATCTTCTCCACGAAGGTGAATTGGAGATCGAACAGCGAGACCACGGTTTCGAAGTCGACGGTGGACACCGACAGTCCCGGCAGTTCCAGGTCTTTCTGACCCAGGTTCTGGAACGCGAGCACCACCTGCACGAGGGGATGACGAGCCGTGGATCGGGCGGGATTGAGGATTTCGACCAGTCGCTCGAACGGTACGTCCACGTGAGCCAGAGCCGACAGGTCGGTTTCTCGGGCGTCGGCAAGCACCTGGTCGAACCGCCGGGACGTATCGATCTCGGTGCGCAGGACCAGGGTGTTGACGAACATGCCGATCAGGTCGTCGAGAGCGGCCTCGCCACGACCGGCCACCGGAGTGCCGATCGCGATGTCGGCTTCACCGGACAAGCGCGACAGCAATACCGCCAGCGAGGTGTGCACCACCATGAACAGCGAGGCGTTCTCGGCTCTCGCGGCGTCGATCAGGCCGCGATGCAGATCCTCGTCGATCGAGAAGCGCACCAGCGCACCGCTGTTCGAGGCAACGGCGGGCCGCGGACGATCCGACGGCACATCCAACTGGTCGGGTAGACCGGCCAATGCCGTTGTCCAGTAGTCGATCTGCTGCGAGACGATGGAGGTGGGATCGCTCTCGGAACCGAGGACCTCGCGCTGCCAGAGGCTGTAGTCGGCGTAATCGACCGGCAGCGGAGACCAGTACGGTTCCTGGTTCATCGACCGCGCGGCATAGGCATTCATCACGTCACGAGTCAGCGGACCCAGAGAGAATCCGTCGGCCGCTATGTGATGGACGACGAACACGAGCAGGTGCTCGGTGGGACTGACCTCGAACAGCCTCGTCCGGAACGGCAGGTCCTTGGACAGGTCGAAGCCGGTGGTGGCCAGTTCGCGCATCGCGTCCGCCACGTCGTGTGCGGCTATGTCGACAGGCGTCAGGTCGGGGGTGGCCGACTGCGCGTCGACGATCACCTGATGTGCGGTGCCGTCCGTCTCGGGGAACACCGTGCGCAGAGACTCGTGCCGAGCAACGACGTCGGACACCGCGATCTGCATCGCGCGGCGGTCGAGCAGACCGGACAGGCGCACGGCGATCGGGATGTTGTTGGCTGCCGATTCCACGTCGAACTTGTTCAGGAACCACATCCGCTGCTGGGCCAACGACAGCGGTATGTGTTCCGGCCGATCCTGCGGCACCAGTGGCGGGCGACTACCGGTGGCGACCAGCGTGCCCAACCGAGCAGCGAGGTCGGCCACTGTCGACGTGTCGAAGAGCTCCCGCACCGCGATGCGGGTATCCAGAGCGACGCCCAGCCTGGACACCAACTGTGTTGCGATGAGCGAATTTCCGCCGAGATCGAAGAAGTCGTCGTCGAGACCGACCCGCTCGATACCCAGCACCTGAGCAAAGACGTCGGCGACGACACGTTCGATCTCGTTCGTCGGTTCCCGGTACTCGGTCACCTCGAAGGCGGGATCGGGCAACGTCTTTCGATCGAGCTTTCCGCTCGCGCCCAGTGGGAATTCCGCGAGCACGATGAGAGTCGACGGCACCATGTATTCCGCCAGTCGTGCCCGAAGCGCGGCCAGTACGGCTCCGGTGTCCACCGAGGCACCGGACGGTACGACGTACCCGACGAGTTGTTCGCGGCGCACGACGACGACCGCCTGGGAGATCGAACGCTGCGCCAGCAGTGCAGATTCGATCTCGCCGAGTTCGATGCGCAGGCCGCGAAGCTTGACCTGGAAGTCCGAACGTCCGACGTATTCCAGTTCGCCGTGTCGGTTCCATCGCACGACGTCGCCGGTGCGGTAGAGACGAGCTCCACCCGTCGCGAACGGATGCGCCACGAATCGATCCGCGGTCAGATCGGGGCGACCGACGTAGCCACGAGCCAACTGTGTACCCGCAAGATAGAGCTCACCCGCGACTCCGACGGGAGTGGGGTTCAGTCGCGAATCCAACACGTACACCGCGGTGTTCCACACCGGAGCACCGATCGGCATGACATCCGAGTCTTCGTCCGTCACAGCGTGATACGTCACGTCGACCGCGGCCTCCGTCGGACCGTACAGGTTGTGCAGCGCCACTCCCCCGATCGCGCGGCGCAGTGCCCGGGCCGTGGTGGGAGCCAGAGCCTCACCGGAGGCGAACACCAGCCGCAGGGAGGCACCGGACGTCCTGCGCCGTTCTACCTCCGGAACGAAGACGGACATCATGGAGGGCACGAAGTGCACCACCGAGACATGCTCGCGTGCAATGACATCGAGCAGGTACAACGCGTCTCGGTGACCGTCCGGGACGGCGATGGCCACGGAAGCGCCGTTCTGCAGGGCCCAGAAGAACTCCCACACCGACACGTCGAAGGTCGACGGAGTCTTCTGCAGCACCACGTCGTCGGTATTCAACCGGTACTCGTGCTGCATCCACAGCAGGCGGTTGACAATCGCTTCGTGCGACACCCCGACGCCCTTGGGTCGGCCTGTCGATCCGGACGTGAAGATCACGTATGCGGTGTTCGAGGGTCGTAGCGGGGCGATTCGATCGGCATCGGTCAGCGGAGCCGACGACAGCGTCGACACGTCGAGCGTGTCGATGTCGATCGTTTCGACTCCGGCGAACTCCACGTGATCGCGCGTGATGGACAGCACTCGAATCGGTGCCGCCGTGGCCACGATGTACTCGTTGCGGTCGGCCGGCTGCTTCGGGTCGATCGGAACGTAACCCGCCCCCGCCTTGACGATCGCATACATGCCGACGAACAGGTCGAGGCTTCGACCGACAGCGAGTCCGACGAGGGAGTCGGGCTCGACTCCGATCGAAACCAGATAACGCGCAAGGCGATTGGCTTTCGCGGCGAACTCCGCATACGTCAGCCGCTCCCCCTCGAACACCAGCGCCGGCGCATCGGGAGTCTCGGCGACCTGACGGTCGAACAGGTCGACGAGCGTCACCTGCTTCGGCACGTCGTGTTCGGTGTGGTTCCACGCCGTCACGACTCGCGCGCGCTCACCGTCGTCGAGAAGATCGATGTCTCCCACCGACACCGACGGATCGGCCACCACTGCGGTGAGCATCCGCACGAAGCGATCGGAGAAGCCGCGCACCGTCTCCGCATCGAACAGGTCGGTCGCGTACGTCAACTCGGCGGCCATGCCTTGTCCGCGCCCGTCCACTCCGATCGACTCGGTGACGGTCAGCTGAAGATCGAACTTCGCCACCTCGGCATCGAGGGCGACGCTGTCCACCGACAGACCTGGCAGGTCCACGTGCGTACGAGTGAGGTTCTCGAACGAGAGCATCACCTGGAAGAGCGGATGCCGCGCCTGCGAACGCGACGGATTCAGCACCTCGACCAAGCGCTCGAACGGAAGGTCGGCGTGCCCGAACGCACCGAGCGCTACTTCTCTTGCGCGCCCGATCTGCTCCGAGAACGTGCGACCCGCTTCGATATCGGTACGCAGTACGAGCGTGTTGACGAACATGCCGACCACGTCGTCGAGGGCTGCGTCGCCGCGACCGGCGACCGGGGTGCCGATCGCAATGTCCTCGGTGCCCGAGAGGCGCGCGAGCAGCACCGCCAGAGCAGCGTGGACGACCATGAACAGTGACGCGTTGTGCGTATGGGCCAGCGAAGAGAGGCCGCGATGGACCTCGGCCGGCACCTCGAAGCGGATCGACGAGCCCTGGTAGGACTGGCGATTCGGTCGAGGTCGGTCGGTCGGCAGATCGAGCTGATCCGGCAACCCGGCCAGCATCTGAGCCCAGTAGTCGACCTGGCCGGAGATCAGCGATTCCGGATCGTCCTCGGATCCGAGAACCGAGCGCTGCCACAGGCTGTAATCGGCGTACTGCACCTCCAACGGCATCCATGCCGGGTTCTCCCAGGCAGTGCGCGAGGCATACGCGATCATGATGTCGCGCGCCAGCGGGCCCATGGACCATCCGTCGGCCGAAATGTGGTGCACCACCATGGCGATGACGTGTTCACGAGGGCCGATCTCGAACAGTCGGGCCTGAATCGGAACATTGACGGTCACGTCGAACGTCGTCGAAGCCAACGTGAAAACCTGCCGCTGGATGTCGGCCGCAGACGTCGGAATGGGCATCAGATTCGGCACCGTCTGAGCGGCGTCGAGAATGGACTGCTGTGGGCCGTGGGCGGTATCGGGGTACACCGTGCGCAGCGACTCGTGCCGGTCGATCACGTCCATGATCGCAACCTGCAGTGCCGCGACATCCAGCTCGCCGGTCAACTTCAACGCGAACGGAATGTTGTACGCGGTGGAATCGGCGTCGAACCTGTTGAGGAACCACATTCGCTGCTGCGCCAGCGACAGCGGGATTCGCTCCGGCCGCACCGCCGCGACCAGCGCGGTGCGTCCACCTTCGCCCGCGGCTTGCTCGACCCGCACCGCGAGCAGGGCGACGGTCGAGGCCTCGAACAACATGCGCACCGGAACAGTGGCATCGAGTGCCACTCCCAATCGTGAGACCACCTGGGTGGCGATCAACGAGTTGCCGCCTAGCTCGAAGAAGTCGTCGTCGAGCCCCACCCGCTCGACCCCGAGCACGTCTGCGAAGACGTCGGCGACGATCTCCTCGATCGGCGTGGTCGGAGCGCGGAACTCGCGTACCTCGAACACCGGTGCCGGCAGTGCCCGGCGATCGAGCTTGCCGTTGACCGTCAACGGAATGGCGTCCAGCACAACGAAAGCAGACGGCACCATGTATTCCGGAAGAGCTGCAGCGATACCGGCCCTGAGGTCTTCGATGTCGACGATCGGGCGACCCTCGACCGCAGCGGAGACCACGTACGCCACCAGACGCGCCGCGCCCGGCGAATCCTCACGAACGACGACGGCAGCCTGGGTGACCGTCGGCTGCGCTGTCACCGCAGCCTCGACCTCGCCCAGCTCGATGCGGAATCCGCGCACCTTGACCTGATCGTCCGAGCGTCCGAGGTACTCGAGTTCTCCCCCGGCGTTCCATTGCGCGAGGTCACCCGTTCGGTACAGCAGCGCCCCATCCTCGGACCCCGAGGCGAACGGGTTCGCCACGAAGCGGGTCGATGTCAGCGCTCGGCGACCCAGGTAACCGCGGGCGAGTTGTCCACCACCGACGTACATTTCGCCGGGAACACCCACCGGAACCGGATGCAGTCGGGTATCGAGCACGAACACGCGCAGACCGGCGATCGGCTTGCCGACCACCGATGCACTGGTCCCCACGGACGCAGAACCGAGCTCACGGTACGACACGTGGACGGTGGTCTCGGTGATGCCGTACATGTTGATCAGCCGCGGTGCGGTGTCCCCGTGCCGCTCGAACCACCCGGTGAGCCGACGCTGCTCGAGTGCTTCACCGCCGAAGATCACGTACCGCAGCGACAGCTCACCTCCGTCGGTCACCGCGACGCGATCGGCCTCGGAGAGCTGATAGAACGCCGATGGCGTCTGGTTCAGCACTGTCACCCGCTCGTCGACGAGCAGTCGGTGGAATGCCTCCGGCGATCGCGAGGTGAAGTAGTCCACGACCACCAATGTGCCGCCGTAGAGCAACGGGCCCCACAGCTCCCACACCGAGAAGTCGAATGCGTAGGAGTGGAACATGGTCCACACGTCGTCGGCACCGAAGCCGTAGACCGAATCGGTGTTGGCGAGCAGCCGAACCACGTTGCGATGCGGCACCATCACGCCCTTGGGTCGACCGGTCGAGCCCGAGGTGTAGATGACGTAGGCGACGTTGTCGGGACGCAGGGGACGCGTCCGTTCTTCGTCGGTGACGACGCCGTCCGCCATCGACACGAGATCGACGGTGTCCATGTCGAGCAACGTTGCGCCGGTGTGTGATTCGACATCCACCGGCAACTCGACGCCTTCGGCACCGGAGTACAGCACGGTGGTGGGTCGGGCATCGTCGAGCATGTACTCGACGCGGTCGAGCGGGTAGCTCGGATCCACCGGAAGATAACCGCCGCCGGCCTTGACGACCGCCACGAGGGCGACGATGAGCTCTGCCGACCTCGGCAGGGCGACGGCGACCAGGCTCTCGGGGCCGACGCCATGGGAGATCAGGACTCGGGCAAGACGATTGGTGCGGGCGTCGAACTCGGCGTACGTCATCGACGTGCCGCCGAAGCGCACCGCGACGGCGTTCGGCTTCTCGGACGCCGCTGCGTTCAGGAGGTCGACCAGCGTTACCTCACGAGAGACGTCGACTCCCGACGCGTTCCATTGCGATGCCACGCATTCGTACTCCGCGGCATCGACGATGTCGACGTCACCGACAGGAACCGTCGGGTCGATGGTGACAGCGTCCAGAATGTCGAGGAATCGGCGCGCGAAACTGTTCACGAGTTCTGCATCGAAGAGATCTGTGGCGTACTCGAACACCGCGTCGATGCCCGCGGGCACTCCGTCGTCGAGGTGCTCGGTCAGCCACAGCTGGACGTCGAATTTGGCGATGGGAACATCGAATTCGGCGGCTTCCGCGCGGAGTCCACCGACTTCGAGCTCGCGCGACATCGCAGATTCCAACGAGATCGCAACCTGGAACAACGGATGCCTCGACGTCGAGCGCACCGGATTGAGCACCTCGACGAGTCGCTCGAACGGCACATCCGCGTGGGCGTACGCAGACAGGTCGGTGTCGCGGACTCGTTCGAGCAGTTCCTCGAACGTCAACGCGGGATCGACGTCGGTGCGCAACACGAGGGTGTTGACGAACATGCCGACCAGGTCGTCGAGTGCGGGCTCGCCGCGGCCCGCAACCGGTGCTCCGATGGCGATGTCGGTGGTGCCGCTCAGTCGGGCGAGCAGCAGCGCGTACGCGGCCTGCATCACCATGAACAGCGAGGCGTTGTTCGCGCGCGCCAGGTGTGCCAACGAGGCGTGCAGCCCCGCCGGAACGTCGACGCGCAGCTTGCTGCCGGCGTTCGAGGACACCGCAGGGCGCGGCCTGCTCGACGGCAGGGCCAGCTGATCGGGCAGATCCTCGAGAGTCGCGCTCCAGTAGGCGATTTCACGGGAGGCCATCGACAGAGGATCGGTCTCGGGGCCGAGCACAGCCCGCTGCCACAATGCATAGTCCGCGTACTGGACCTCGAGCGGCGTCCATTCCGGTGCGCGCCCGTTGATCCGGCTCGCGTAGGCCACGAGCACGTCCCGTGCGAGCGGACCGAACGACGCCCCGTCGGCGGCGATGTGGTGCAGCACCATGGCGAGTTCGTGCTCGGTCGGTGAGATCTCGAAGAGCGCGATTCGGAAGGGTGTGTCGACCGTGACGTCGAAGCCCTTTCCGACCAGTTCGTGCAGGCGGCCGCCCAGGTCGCGGCGGTCGATGCGCACCGGCAGGATCGTTGCCGGGGTGCGAGCTGCCTCGAGCACGACCTGCTCGGGTGAGCCGTCCACCTCGGGGTACACGGTCCGCAACGTCTCGTGTCGATCGACGACGTCGGCGAATGCAGCCGACAGGGCGACCACGTCGAGGGGGCCGGTCAGACGGACGGAGAACGGCAGGTTGTACACCGCAGTGGTGGGGTCGAAACGGTTGAGGAACCACATGCGCTGCTGCGCAGGCGAAAGCGGGATGCGCTCGGGCCGTTCCTTGGCCTCCAGCACCGGTACGTCCGCGCCGAGCCGAGCCGCCGATTCCGCCCTGGCCGCGAGCGCGCCGACGGTGGGAGCCTCGAACAGCTCCCGGACGCCGAGCCGCACTCCCAGTGCACTGCCCACTCGGGTCACCAACTGAGTAGCGATCAGCGAGTTGCCACCGAGCTCGAAGAAGTCTTCGTCCAGACCGACCTTGGAGGCCCCGAGCAGATCCTCGTAGATGCCCGCCACCACGTAGTCCGCACGGCTCTTCGGTGCCCGATACTTCTTCGCGCTGCTGAACACGGGTTCCGGCAACGCTTTTCGATCCAGCTTTCCGCTGGTGTTCAGCGGGAGAGAATCGAGGACGACCACCGCCGCGGGCACCATGTACGACGGCAACGCGTGTCCTGCGAATTCGATTGCTGCTGCGGATTCGATGGATCGCCCCGGAGCCGCGACCACATAGGCCACCAACTGGTCACCGGTGACCGTCTGCGCCACCAGAGTCACTGCCTGCGAGATGGATTCGTGGGAGAGCAGAACCGTCTCGATCTCGCCGAGCTCGATGCGCTGGCCGCGGAACTTGACCTGAAAATCGGTGCGTCCTATGTAATCCAGAACTCCGTCACTACGCCAGCGCACGAGGTCGCCGGTGCGGTACATCCGGTCGCCGCCGACGCCGAACGGATTGGCCACGAAGCGATCCGAACTCAGATCCGGCCGGCCCACGTACCCGCGCGCGAGCTGCACTCCGGCGAGGTAGAGCTCACCCGACTCGCCGATCGGTGTGGGGCGCAAGCGACTGTCGAGAACGAACGCCTTCGTGTTCCATTCGGGCACACCGATCGGAACTGTCCGACTGTCCTGCGGGCCGCTGGGGTAGTACGTCACGGAGACGGCAGCCTCGGTGGGGCCGTAGAGATTGTGCAGTCCCGCAGGGGATATCGCCCGGAACGACGCGGCGGTCTCGACCGGCAGCGCCTCACCGATCACGAACACGTGTCGCAGCGAACTGCACGTGTGCACCGGCGCATTGGCGACGAAGACCGTCAACATGGACGGCACGAAATCGGTGACGGTGACTCGGTGTTCGGCAATCTTGTTGGCCACGTACACCGAATCGCGATGCCCATCGGGTGTCGCGAGCACCATCGTCGCGCCGACCCGCAACGGAAGGAAGAACCCCCAGAGCGAGACGTCGAAGGTGGTGGCCGTCTTCTGCAGATAGACGTCGGAGGCGTCCATCGGGTACTCCGCGAGCATCCACTCCATCTGGTTGTGGATCGCCCGATGCTCGACCGCCACGCCCTTCGGTCGTCCGGTCGAGCCGGACGTGTAGATCACGTATGCGGTGTTCGAAAGACGCAGTGGCGCGGTACGTTCGGCGTCGCGGATCGGCGTGGTGGACCGCGAGGCGTAGTCGAGAAGATCGACTGCCACCGTCTCGGTTCCATCGGGCAGGGCAACGTCGTCGGACGAGGAGATCAACACACAGCGCGGCTGCGCGGAGTCCAGGATGTACGCCGTGCGCTCGGCGGGGTGGTCGGGATCGATCGGCACCCAGGCACCGCCGGCCGCCACGACGGCGTACATGCCGACGACGAGGTCGAACGAACGACGGATCGAGAGTCCGACGAGCGTCTCGGGGCCTACGCCCATCTCGATCAGGTGTCGAGCGAGCACGTTCACTCGCGCCGCGAGATCGCCGTAGGTGAGCGCCTCGCCCTCGTACACGAGCGCTGTTGCGCCGGGATTCGCTGCAGCTGCCGCTTCGAAGGCCGACAGCAGCGTGAGCGGGTCGGTTTCGTGATCGGTGGCGTTCCATTGCGCCACGACCAACTCACGCTCGTCACCGTCCGTCAGCGCGAGATCCCACACCCGATCGTTCGGCGCCGACGCCACGAACCGACCGATGAAGTCGACGAACCGTTCGTGGTTTCGCCCGGACTGCTCCGACCCGTACAAGTTGGGGTTGGACTCGAAGTCGATGTGGGTCGAGGAACCGGCCACGCTCGTGTACAGGTTGAGCCCGAAATCCTCGATCAGGCCGGTGGAGAGGATGTTGATGCCGCCGACCATCGAACCCAGGCGTACCTCGCCGAAGAACAGCATGATGTTGACCCACGGGCCGAAGAACGATGCCTGACCGCTGGCACCGCCCGCGTCACGGCGAATGTCCTCGTGCCGGTATCGCTGGTGCCGCAGGGCTCCGGAGACCTCGGCGTTGACGCGTCCGAGAAGGGTTTCGACGGTGGTGTCGCCTGCGACATCGAGCCGCAGAGGCACGACGTTGGAGACCATTCCGCCGGAGCGGCGAAGGACCGCGGTGGTACGCGCAGTCACCGGGAGCGAGAGCACGACGTCCTCGCGGCCGGTCATCTGAGCGAGGTAGGCGGCGAAAGCACCGATGACGATGGTGGCCATGGTCGTGTCGGTCCGGGCGCGCAGGGCCTCGAGCCGTTCCATGGTTTCGGCGGACAGAGCTGTGCTGTCGATCTGACTCTTCGCCGCGGGCGGTGCCGTGTGACCGGCCAGGGTGGTGACCCCGTCGATGCCCTCGATGCGCGACGCCCAGTACTCGCGGTCGGCCTCGAAGCGGGTCGAGTCTCGGTAGGCCACGTCGATGTCGTAGACCTTGGTCAGATCCGACGCCAGATTCTTGGTCGGCTCGACGCCGTCCACTTCTGCCGTGTACAGCTCCGCCGCGCGGTTCATGAAGGTGACGGCACCGAAACCGTCGAGCACCACGTGGTGAACGCGCTCGTACCAGAACCACACATCGTCGTCCAGGCGCAGAACGGTGGCGGCGATCAACCGGTCTCGGAGGATGTCGATGGGCGCGCTGTAGTCGTCGTGCATCCACTTCAGAGCGGCGGCGCGCGGGTCGGCTTCACCGCGCAGGTCCAAGCAGTTCAGGGAGTCGTCGAGAGTGGGGTCGACGGTCTGCCGAGGCTCGGCATCGACCTCGAGGAGACGCACGAATCCGGACTGCAGCTCGAGCGCAGCCTGGGACGAGGCCCGGCGGAGAAGCTCCACATCGAGATCACCGTGCAGTTCGATGTACTGGGCGATGTTCGCGGGTACCGCCGGGTCCACGTGCTGCGCGAACCACATTCCCAATTGGGCCGGTGACAGGGGGAACGACGAATGCTCAGGACTGCCGACTCCGTCGTCGTGTCCAGCACCTTCCACACCTAGCGGGTCCAATCGATGCCTCTCTTTCCCACAATCACACGCGCCCCCACCGGCTGCTGAACCAGCAGCGATCGGTGGGCACCGAACACGTCGAGCAAGTTGCTTACTTCGATCTCTATTTTCTCACCGGCGACAACTCGAAGTTACCTTTCAGTACATATCCGTACGTATGTACAGGACCGTTACAAGTCGGTACCCGTTTCGGGCTCACCCGACACACTCCGACTCGATTCGGCACCCGGTCAATCTACAGTGCCGACCGCGGAGAGATCGTCGGTCGTCATGCCGTCATGTCGAAAGCGGCGATCACCTTGTTCGGCGTCACCCGAACGATCAATTCGCCCGGAACACCGTTCCTGGTGCCGAACTCCTCGGCGCGCTCGCGGCCCATGTACCGGGCCCCGATCTCGGTTGCGGTGCGAACCAGCTCCGCCGGGTCCTCGTCGACGGATGCGATGCCCTGCACCTGGACGAAACCGTACGGCGGCTGCTCGAGATCGACGGTCAGGACCACGCGGGGGTCACGGCGAATCGACTTGCCCTTGGCCGTGTCTGCTCCCGTGTTGAACACGATCTGGTCGCCCTCGACGAGGAACCAGATGGGTGCCACCAGGGGCCTCCCGTCGGAGGCGAGGTACCCGAGCTTGCCGGTGCGGGTTCCCGAAGACAGAAACTCGCGCACACGCGGATCGGTGATCGACGTCATCGCAGTTACGCTACGCGGCCACACCGACAACATCGATCACCCCGCGCGCGCTGTGTGTCCTTCCTGGTACGAGCCGCGCGCCAGGCCGGATGCGCCTACACAGCAGCCGCGTGGGTGAGCGCGCCTGCACAGATCGTGGCCCTGATCTCAGTTTCTGGGAGATCGTGCACCGTGCGGTGCTCGGGATGCTCGACGAGCACGACGATGTCCGCCGCGTCCCCGACTCGGAGGGCCCGGCGACCGCCACACGCGGCCTGCAGCGCGGCGTCGAGGGGCACTGCTTCCTCGACGTGCCACGGGGGTCGGTCGTCGTCGGTTCGGAACACCGCGGCGGCGACTCCGGCCAGCGGTTCGGGTGGACTGACCGGGGCATCGGAGCCGAAGAGCAGTCTCGCCCCGCTGCGGTGGAGCGTTCCGTAGCCGTAGGCGACCGAGCGACGCCCGGACCACAGATCCTCCGCGATGTCGCGATCGGACATGGCGTGCTGCGGCTGCACCGATGCCGCGACACCCAGTGCGGCGAAACGTCCGATGTCCTCCGGCAGGATCTGCTGAGCATGTTCGATTCGACCACCGCAGCCGGCCCGCTCGAAAGCATCGAGTGCGATGCTGTTGGCGCGGTCGCCGATCGCATGGATCGCCGGCACGATGCCACTGCGTGAGGCCCGCGAGACGAGCTCGAACAGACTCTCCCGAGTCTCGAGCAACAGACCGTAGGCGTCGTCCCCGTCGATGCCCGGGTACCGGTCGTGGCAGCACGCCGTTCTGGTGTTGAGCGAACCGTCGAGCATCACCTTGAGCGGTCCGCGCCTGATCAGTTCCGAGAGCGCCGAGACGTCGCCGGTCCGCTCGCCGCGTTCGATCGCTTCGTCGAGCCACTGCGGCCATACCGTCGTGTCGACGCGTACTGCGGGAGAACCGGCCGACAGGCGTCGATCCCAGACCGTCCTGTTGTCCGCGAACTCGAAATCGACGACGCCGGTGACTCCGCGGACCGCCAGCGCTGCGGTGGCGTCGAGTACGGCCCGATCGAGTTCCGCCGGGTCTTCCTGTTCCTCGAGTGCCATGACCGCTTCGAGGCCGTCGACATCGCGCAGCACCCCGGTGGGGTGATCGATTCCCAGATCTGCGAGTAACGCCGGGCTCAGCCACAGCGTGTGCAGGTCCATGCTCGTCATGGCCACGCGGGCACCGGGCAGTGCACTCTCGAGCAGATCCTTGTGCGGCTCCTCGGGCCACTGCGCGTCCCGGAAGCCGTTGGCGCGCACCACCGAATCGCCTGCAGTCCGCGCATAGGGGTACACCAGCGCGACGGCATCGGCCGCCGACGTGGCAGGCCCGACATCGATACGCCGACGCGCCGCCGCCCATTGAGTCAGGTGTACGTGACTGTCCACGAACCCGGGCAGGGCAACCCCACCTCCCCCGTCGAGCACCTCGACGCCGGTACCGCGTGGACTGCCGGCAGGGACGATCGACGCGATGACCGAGCCGACGAGTTCGATGTCGAAGAGCACGCCGGAACCATCCAGTGCGACGTTGGCGATAATCACCCCTGGGACTCTAGAGCGTCGTCATCGTAGGCGCGCATGCCATCCTCTAGCAATGAAAACAGAGCCTGGTGCGATGCAGACAGAGCCGACCGGACCCGTCGGATATCACGCGACCGTCACAGTGCGCTGGTCGGACATGGACGCATTTGCGCACATCAATCACGCCCGGATGGTCACCTTGCTCGAAGAGGCGCGTATCGAATGGCTGCTCAGTGAGGGCGAGGCGAACGAGACCTTGATCAAGAGTGCGTTGATCGCCAATGTGGCCATCGCATACAAGAAGCCGCTCCGGCACTCGGACGGTCCCCTCGACGTCACACTGTGGTTCGAGAAGGTGCGAGCCGTCGACTTCACCATCGGGTACGAGGTGCGGGCAGCAGGCGCGGCATCGGATTCGCCACCGGCGGTGGTGGCGACCACCCGGATGGCGATGGTCGACGTCGGTGCCGAGACCTTGCGCCGCATCGCGCCGGAAGAGAAGGCCTATCTCGCCCGCTGGACTCGCTGATATTCGGCCGCCCGGTCGACGAACCACGCCAACGCAGCCGGATCGTCGACGGCGCTGGATTCGAGAGTGCTTGTCGCCGTGGCACCTTGGAAGAGTCGCTTGAGTGGCACCTCCAGCTTCTTCCCGGTTCGCGTGTGCGGGATTGCCGGCACCGCGATGACGTCGTCGGGAACGTGCCGCGGCGACGCCTGCGTTCTGATGATCGATTCGATGTGTCCGCGCAGTTCGTCGGTGAGACCGTCCGGAACGACCACGAACAAGGGCATCCAGTAACCACCGTCTGCCAGCTCGACGCCCAGAACGAGTGCCTCGGTGATCTGGTCCAGTGACTCCACGGCCTGATAGATGTCGGCGCTCCCCATTCGAATGCCATTGCGGTTCAGGGTCGAATCGGATCGACCGTGCACGAGAACACTGCCGTGATCGGTGATGGTGATCCAATCGCCGTGACGCCAGATTCTCGGGTAGGTGTCGAAATAAGCGTCGCGGTAGCGAGTTCCGTCGGCGTCGTTCCAGAAGTACAGCGGCATCGACGGCATCGGCTCGGTGACGACCAATTCACCGACCGACCCCCGCACCGAGTTGCCGTCCTCGTCGAAGGCGTCGAGCGCAACGCCGAGGAACGGCACGGAGAGCTCTCCGGCCCATACCGGGGCGGTTCGCACTCCCCCGGCGAACGCCGACACGACGTCGGTACCGCCCGAGATGGAGAAGACCGGTATCTGCGCACCGATGTTCTCCGACAACCAGATCGATGAGGATGCAGGCATCGCGGACCCGGTGATACCGACCGCTCGCAGAGCCGACAGGTCGTGATCGGTACCGGGATGCGTGTCGGCCTTGATACACGAGAGCACATAGCCGGGGCTGGTACCGAGGTACGTCACACCCAGCCTGGCTGCGATGTCCCACAGCGCATCCGGCGTGGGGAACGACGGATTACCGTCCGCACAGACGATGGTGGCACCGGTCAGCAGGCCGGCTATCTGGAAGTTCCACATCATCCAGCTCGGGCTGGTGTACCAGAAGAACACATCCTCGGGACCCAGATCGGAGTGCAGGGCAACAGATTTGAGGTGCTCGAGCACCACACCGCCGTGACCGTGCACGATCCCCTTGGGTAGACCTGTGGTGCCCGACGAGAACACGACCCACAGTGGGTGATCGAACGGGACGGCCACCGGTACCAGGTTTCGGCTGTCGGCGGTGGCGTCGGACCAACTCTGCGCCGTTCCCGACGGTTCGCCGATCGTCACCACTGCCCGCAGAGTCGGAAGGCCTTCGACGAGAGCATCGACATCGGCGGCCTTGTCTCGGAACTTCCCTCCGTAGGTGTACCCGGCGGCGGTGATCAGTGCCGTGGGTTCGAGTTGTCCCAGACGATCACGCGCGGCCGAGGCCGAATAGTCCTGCCCACAGGCGGACCACACAGCGCCCAGGCTCGCGGTCGCCAAGAAAGCGATCACTGCTTCCGGAACATTCGGGAGATAGCCGACGACGCGATCGCCGCGCCGAACCCCCTTGTCTGTGAGCGTCCCCGCGAGCGCGCCCGCCTGCTCGATCATCTCCGCCCATGTCACGGTCCGGACGGAGCCGTCCTCGCGAGCATGGACGATGGCCGCGCGATCGGGGCGAGCATGCCTGATCACCTGGTCCACGTAGTTCAGCTCGGTTCCCGGAAACCACTGCGCGCCCGGCATTCCGCGTTCACCGAGCACGATGGTCGGCTCGGCGGCCGAGCGGATCTCGAAGAAATCCCACACTGCTCGCCAGAAGAGTTCCAGCTCGGTCGTCGACCAACGCCACAGCGCCTGATAGTCAGGCAACGTCAGAGGGTGACGTTGCTCGACGAACCGCGCGAACTCGGTCACCCGAGCCTCGGCGAGATCGGAACCCGTCGGCGTCCACAGCGCACTGTCCATGCATGCGAGTATGTCAGCCGAGTGATCGTCGTCAGATCAGTCCGAGCGACCGTTCCCGCATTTCCACCTTGCGTACCTTGCCGGTGACCGTCATCGGAAACTCGTCGACGACGTGCACGTAGCGCGGAATTTTGTAGTGCGCGAGCCGGCCATCGCAGAACGCGCGCAGCGTGTCCGAATCCAGCGGCGCGGCATCGTCTCTCATCCTGATCCACACCATGAGCTCCTCGCCGTACTTCTGATCGGGAACACCGATCACCTGTGCGTCGAGGATGTCGGGGTGGGTGTACAGAAACTCCTCGACTTCGCGGGGATAGATGTTCTCACCGCCGCGAATCACCATGTCCTTGATCCGTCCGGTGATGGCTACGTAGCCGTCTTCGTCCATCACCCCGATGTCGCCGGTGTGCATCCACCCCTCGACGTCGATGGCTTCGGCGGTCTTCTCCGGCTGCTCCCAGTAGCCCAGCATCACCGAGTAGCCGCGCGTGCACAGCTCGCCCGCCTCCCCGCGCGGCAAGGTGCTGCCCTCCATCGGGTCGACGATCTTCACTTCGAGATGCGGACCCACACGACCGACGGTGGACACTCGCTGTTCGATGGAGTCGTCACTTCGAGTCTGCAGCGACACCGGGGACGTCTCGGTCATGCCGTAGCAGATCGACACCTCCGTCATCCCCATGCGCTCGATCACCTGCTTCATCACCTCGGTGGGGCACGGTGATCCGGCCATGATTCCGGTACGCAGACTGCTCAGATCGAAGTCGTCGAAGTTCTCGAGCGCCAGTTCGGCGATGAACATCGTCGGGACGCCGTAGAGCGACGTGCATCTCTCCGATTCCACGGCGGTCAGTGTCGCGACCGGATCGAAGGAGAGTCCGGGAATCACCATCGCCGAGCCGTGCGAGGTACACGCGAGATTGCCCATCACCATGCCGAAGCAGTGATAGAACGGCACCGGAATACACACTCGGTCCTCGGCGGTGTAGTGGCAGAGCTCGCCGACGAAGAAGCCGTTGTTGAGGATGTTCCGGTGACTCAGCGTCGCGCCCTTCGGGAAACCCGTCGTGCCCGAGGTGTATTGAATGTTGATCGCGTCATCGGCACGGAGCTGTTCGGAGACGTCGGTGATCATGTTCGGAGTCTTCGCCAAGGCACGGTGCCCACGATCGGTCATCGCTTCCCATTGAATGCTGCCGATGAACAGAACCTCACGCAGCGACGGCACCTCGGGTCGCGCGTTCTCGATCATCGCGGCATAGTCCGAGCCCTTGAAGTCCTCGGCCGACAACAACACCGACACCCCGGCTTGCTTCAGTACGAATTGCAACTCGTGTGACCGATACGCAGGGTTGATGTTGACCAGCACCGCCCCGATCTTCGCTGTCGCATACTGCGCCAGAACCCATTCGGGACAGTTGGGTGCCCACATCCCCACTCGGTCACCCACCGCGACACCGGCCACCAGTAATCCGGCCGCCAACAGATCCACGTCGGCGACGAACTCCGAATAGGTCCACCGCCGCCCGGAGGCAACATCGATCAATGCATCACGATCCGAGTACCGCGCCGCAGTGCGATCCAGATTCGCGCCGATCGTGTCGTCCAGAACTGCTGTGTCCGACGCACCGGAAGAATAACTGTCCATGCCCCCACGGTAGTGACCGCCGTCACGCGCAGCCACCCCCGAATAGGGGGATGTCACTCCAGCGTGAGGGCTTCGGTCGCCTCGAGCACATCGGCGCGTGAGGTGTCCTTGAGCGCCACTCCGGACCGTCCGAGCTTTCTTGCCCCGGCCAGGAGGCCCGCTACTATTCGCGCCGACTGTGCGTATCCCTGTCCCTCGGGCGGATGGATATTGGAGATGCAGTTGCGGTCGGCATCGGTGCAGCCCGGCTTCGGCAGATGCGTCAGGTAGATGCCGAGACTGTCCGCAACCGACAACCCAGGGCGCTCCCCGATCAGCACCAGTACCGTCCGCACTCCCATCGCCGCGGCGATGTGATCGCCCAGCGCCACCCGCGCCTCGGTCGCGATCACCGGAGCCGCTATCGAATACCGATCGGCCAGTTCGGCTTTCAACGCCTCGAGCATCGGCACACCGTGATCGGCGAGTGCGCGGGGGGACAACCCGTCACCCAACACGATTCCGATCTCGTCCTCGGAGTTCACCACCGCCGACAGATCCTCGGGTTGCCGACCGAGATCGGGCCGTCGTAGATACTCCGCACGACTGGTCGCCAACGACGTCACCACGGCCGGCGCACCGAGCCCCACCTGCTCCACCCGGCTCACGAACTCCTCGACATCGAGCGGCATGTGCACCGCATCCCTGGCGGCAGCGTGCGCCGAGCGAAACTCCAGCACCCGGGTGGTCGGCAAGGAATCACCGATACGCCCCAGCCCGATTCGGGCCTGAGTCATCGCTCGCAGCTCGCCCCAGAACTCGCCTTCCGGTCGTTCCGCAGGCTCCACTCCTGCCACTTCCTGCCGTTCCGCGGGCACTGCGCCCGATGGGTCTGTCATCGCGCACTCATCAACGCTCGAAGTGGTGATCCCGCAGCATCGACGTCCAGAACTCGACCGTCCGCGTCCACCATGCCCAAGCGCGAGAGCCATGACTCGAACTCCGGTGCGGGCCGCAGGCCGAGGACCTGTCGGACGTAGAGCACGTCGTGAAAGCTCAGAGATTGGTATCCGAGCATGACGTCGTCGGCTCCCGGCACCGCGATGACGAATGCAACTCCGGCCGCACCCAGCAGCGTGAGCAACGTGTCCATGTCGTCCTGATCGGCCTCGGCGTGGTTGGTGTAGCAGACGTCGACGCCCATCGGCAGTCCCAGCAGCTTGCCGCAGAAGTGATCTTCCAGTCCGGCCCTGATGATCTGCTTGCCGTCGTACAAGTACTCCGGCCCGATGAATCCGACAACGGTATTGATCAGCAGCGGCTCCAGATCGCGGGCCACCGCGTACGCACGTGTCTCGAGGGTCTGCTGATCGACCGGTCGGTCACCGGTGCCGATGTGCGCGCCCGCCGACAACGCCGAGCCCTGACCGGTTTCGAGATACATGACGTTGTTCCCGACGGTTCCGCGGTGCAACGATCGGCCGGCCTCGTTAGCCTGCCGAAGAAGCGGAATGTTCACGCCGAAGCTCGAATTGGCTCCTTCGGTGCCTGCGATGGACTGAAACACCAGGTCGACGGGAACTCCCTTGTCGATCAGTTCCATCGTCGTCGTCACGTGCGAGAGCACGCACGATTGCGTGGGAATCTCGAAGCGCTGTCGAATCTCGTCGAGCAGATGCAGCAGGTCGGCTGTGGCCTGAGGCGAGTCGGTTGCGGGATTGATCCCGATGACCGCATCGCCCGATCCGAGCAGCAAACCGTCGAGCGTGGCCGCCGCAATTCCACGCGGATCGTCCGTCGGGTGATTGGGTTGCAAACGCGTGGTGAGGGTTCCGGGTAGCCCGATCGTCGTCCGGAACGCCGACGTCACCTGCACCGCCCGAGACACTGCGATCAGATCCTGGTTTCGCATAATCTTGCTGACGGCAGCGACCATCTCGGGCGTCAATCCTGCCGCGACCGATCGCAGTGTCGCTGCTGGGTCGGGCCCTGCGGTCACCTGCAGCAGCCAATCCCGCAGACCTCCTACGGTCAGGTGCGAGACGGCCCCGAATGCGATGCGGTCGTGCGAATCGATGATGAGCCGAGTGACCTCGTCGCTCTCGTACGGAACGAGCAGATCGTGCAGGAAGACATCGAGTGAAACCTCCGACAATGCCCACTGCGCAGCAGCCCGTTCGGCATCCGATTCGGCTGCGCAACCGGCCAACTCGTCACCCGACCGCAGCGGGGTCGCCTTGGCCATCAGGTCCACCAGACCGTCGAACGTGTAGGTGGTACCCGAGACCTGTTGGGTGTAGATCGTCATTCCAGTTCGGCCTCGGCCTCGGCCAGTGCGGCGAACTCCTCGTCCGGCGAATTCGCGACGAGGTGATGCCTGCTGTAGATGCCGAAGTACGCCATGAACGCCACGAACACGGCCAGACACCACAGTGCCGCAGTGGAATCGACGACGAAGGTGGCGACAACGGCGAGTGCCGCGATGATCAACGCGAATCCGGTGGTCACGACACCCCCGGGGGTTCGGTACGGCCGTTCCATGTTCGGCTCGTTGCGGCGAAGCACGATGTGGCTGACCATCATCAGAACGTAACTCAGTGCCGCACCGAAGACGGCCATGTTGAGCAACATTCCGCCCTGACCGGTCAGGGAGAGCAGGAAGCCGATGACGCCGGGCACGATCAGTGCGAGAGTCGGGGCCTTGCGAGAGTTGGTGATGGACAGTGTCTTCGGCAGGTATCCCGCGCGCGAGAGCGCAAAGAGCTGGCGCGAGTACGCGTACATGATCGAGAAGAAGGACGCGACCAATCCGGCCAGGCCGATGTAGTTGACGATCTTGCTCGCCGTTCCGTCACCGAGGGCTTCCACCAACGGGTTTCCCGATTCCTTGACGGCGTCGGCCCCGCCTGCTCCGGTCACCAGAAACAGGACGACAGCACCGGTGACGAGCAGAACACCCATGGCGGCGATGATGCCGCGCGGGACGTTCTTGGTCGGATCCTTGGCCTCTTCCGCGGCCAGCGGCACGCCCTCGATGGCGAGGAAGAACCAGATGGCGAACGGCACGGCCGCCCAGATGCCGAGGTATCCGAACGGCAGGAATCCCGAGGCCCCGGCAGCGTCGGTGGGCGCGATGTCGGTCAGGTTGCTCGCGTCGAACTGACCGATGGCTGCGATGGCGAACACGACGAGTCCGACCAAGGCGATGCCGGTGATGACGAACATGATCTTGAGGGCTTCGCCCGCGCCGGAGAGGTGGATTCCGATGAACACCGCATAGACCACCAGGTAGACCCACCACCCGTCGGTGATCCCGAACAGTCCGAGCGATTCGACGTAGGCACCGATGAACGTCGCGATCGCGGCAGGCGCGATCGCGTACTCGATGAGAATCGCTGTACCGGTGGCGAATCCGCCCCACGGTCCCATGGCCCGGCGGGCGAAGGTGTAACCGCCGCCTGCCGCGGGCAGGGCAGACGACATCTCTGCCATGCCGAGGACCATGGCGAGGTACATACCCGCGATGATGATCGCCGCGATCAGAAGGCCACCGAAACCGCCCTCGGCGAGACCGAGGTTCCACCCCGAGTAGTCGCCGGAGATCACGTAGCTGACTCCGAGGCCGGCCAGCAGTACCCAGCCCGCGGTCCCCTTCTTCAGGGTGCGCTTGGCCAGGTAGTCACCGCCCTCGACGTGCGACTGTGTGCTCTCGTGCGAGCCGGTTTTCGGATGAGACGACTGGGGGTCTACTACGGACATTGCAAGCCTCTCGTAGCCGTTGCGCTCGGAGCGGGTTCACGCCCGAGGGGACGATTCACAACACGTGTGGCGCGCGAATCGGTTCACGATAGGCCCGTGATGTAAGCGCCGCGTCATCGATGAATGACGGGCGAATTACGCCTGGTGCCCCACCGCGTTGATGTCACCGATGTCGCCCTCGTCCGGTTCGGCGACTGTCAGTACCGCGTCCACCACAGCTCTGTTGGTTTCCAACTCACGCTCCAGCCGCCGGAGCGTGTGCGCGATGCGTGATTCTGCGAAATCACCGACGAGATCGACACTCGCCACCACGTAGATCTGTTTGGGACCGACGAACTCGATGCGAACGAACCGGACCGACGCCACCTCGGGGAGTTGCTCGATTCGCTGCACCACCGCATTCCATAATGCTCTCGATCCCGGTTCACCGGTGAGGAATCGGCGGTTTCGATCGATCAGTACGAACGCGACGATTCCGAGAAGTACTCCCACCAGAATGGACCCGATGGCGTCGAAGGCGGCGTTACCGGTCAGTTGGTGCAATCCGATTCCGGCACCGGCGATCACGATGCCGATCAACGCTGCACTGTCCTCTGCGAACACTGCGCGCAGCGTCGGGTCCGAGGTCTCGAGTGCGTAATCGAGAAAGTCCTTGTCGTATTCGGCTGCTTCACCGCGAATCTGCCGAACCGATTGCAGGAACGAGACTCCCTCGAGCAAAAATGCGATGGCGAGCACCACGTACGCGACGAGGTAGTTCTCACTGCTCGATTCGCCGGCAAGCAACGAGGTGATGCCGTGCCACACCGATACCGCGGCACCGGCGACGAAGAGCCCGATGGCTGCGAGTGTCGACCAGAAGTAGGTCTCGCGTCCGTAGCCGAGCGGCCGACGATCGTCCGGCCCGCGTGAACCCCGACGATTGGCGACGAGCAGAAAGATCTCGTTACCGGTGTCGGCCCACGAGTGCGCGGCTTCGGCGACCATCGACGCCGATCCGGTGAACACCGCTGCGAACGTCTTGGCGATCGCGACGCCGAGATTGGCGACGAACGCGATCACCACCGTGCGCAGGCTCTCGCCGCCCTCGGCCGCGTCGGATTTCGATGAGCTCTTCATCGTTCGCACTGTATGCGCTCCGCGCAGTGGTGCGGTCGAGTGCCACCTGCGGCATTCAACCGCGCCACTGCGGCGCAGCCGCACTCAGCCTTGGAGCATCCCCGGGACGGGACATGCGTCGACAGCCTCGGCGACAACCAGAGGTTCGTCGGGAACCTCGGGCCGTCGACCCTCTTCCCAGTCGACGCCGACGAGCGGCGGGTGCTCGGCCAACATCTCGTTCTCCTCGGCGGTGTACGCGCGGCCTCGGCTCAGGAAGCGAACCCCTTCCGGGGACTCGAGCGAGAACCCACCACCGCGGCCGGGCACAACGTCGAGTACCAGCTGGGTGTGTTTCCATGCCTGGAACTGCGACCCCGAAATCCAGACCGCGACCCCGTCGGCCCCCTCGGGCAGACTCGTCGCAACCTCACCCACTCCGAGCCTCAGGTCGATGAACCCGAGCAGGACGTCGCGGTCACCGACGATGAATTCGCCTGCGGGATAACACATCGGCGACGATCCGTCACAACATCCACCGGACTGATGCATCATCAGTTCCCCGTGGATACCGCCGAGGCGACGGAGCAAGTCCATCGCCTCGACGGTGGTCTTCAGCCGCGCAGGCGGCCGAGCGTCCAGCATCAGAAGAAGCCCTGTGCCTTCTGCGCGTAACTCACCAACAGGTTCTTCGTCTGCTGGTAGTGATCGAGCATCATCTTGTGGTTCTCGCGACCGATACCGGACTGCTTGTAGCCACCGAACGCGGCGTGCGCCGGGTACTGGTGGTACGTGTTGGTCCACACGCGACCGGCCTGAATATCGCGGCCGGCGCGGTAGGCGATGCCGCCGTCGCGAGACCAGACGCCTGCGCCGAGACCGTACAGGGTGTCGTTGGCGATCTCGATGGCGTTGTCGTAGTCGGTGAACGACGTGACCGAGACGACCGGTCCGAAGATCTCTTCCTGGAAGATGCGCATGTTGTTCTTGCCGGTGAAGATGGTGGGCTGCATGTAGTAGCCACCGTTGAGGTCGCCGCCGAGTTGTGCGCGCTCGCCGCCGGTGACGACCTGCGCGCCTTCGCCCTTGCCGATCTCGATGTACGAGAGAATCTTCTCGAGCTGGTCGTTCGATGCCTGGGCACCGATCATGGTCTCGGTATCGAGCGGATCTCCCTGTCGCACAGCCTTGGTGCGGATGGCAGCGAGGGCGAGGAACTCGTCGAAGATGTCCGCCTGAATCAGCGAGCGCGACGGGCACGTGCATACTTCACCCTGGTTGAGGGCGAACATCGTGAAGCCCTCGAGGGCCTTGTCCTGGTAATCGTCGTTGGCCTGCAGCACGTCGGAGAAGAAGACGTTGGGGCTCTTGCCACCGAGCTCCAGTGTCACGGGAATCAGGTTCTGCGAGGCGTACTGCATGATCAGGCGGCCGGTGGTGGTCTCGCCGGTGAACGCGATCTTGGAAATACGCGGGCTCGATGCCAGCGGCTTTCCTGCCTCGACACCGAAGCCGTTGACGATGTTGATCACGCCCGGGGGCAGCAGGTCACCGATGATCGAAATCAGGTGCAGGATCGACGCGGGGGTCTGCTCGGCGGGCTTGAGCACCACGGCATTACCCGCCGCGAGTGCAGGCGCGAGCTTCCACACGGCCATGAGGATGGGGAAGTTCCACGGGATGATCTGTCCGACTACGCCGAGCGGCTCGTGAAAGTGGTAAGCCACTGTGTCGCTGTCGATTTCGGACAGCGAGCCCTCCTGCGCGCGAATGCAGCCGGCGAAGTACCGGAAGTGATCGATGGCCAACGGAATATCGGCGTTGAGGGTTTCGCGGATCGGCTTGCCGTTGTCCCAGGATTCTGCCAGCGCGATGGACTCGAGGTTCTCGGCGATGCGGTCGGCGATCTTGTTGAGGATCACTGCGCGCTCGGCGGCGGACGTCTTGCCCCACGCTGGTGCTGCGGCGTGTGCCGCGTCGAGTGCGAGTTCGATGTCTTCGGACGTGGAGCGGGCGACCTCGCAGAAGTTCTCACCGGTGACGGGAGTCGGGTTCTCGAAGTACTGGCCCTTGACCGGCGGTACCCACTCGCCGCCGATCCAGTTGTCGTAGCGCGACTGGAACGACATGACGGAATCGGCGGTACCTGGACGGGCGTAGACGGACATTGATAATCCTCCTGATCGACACGTGCTTCACAGTTGATGCGGTGTGTGATTCAGGACACTAGGCCGTGCAACGTTGCAAGTACGTTGCCGATATTTCGCACCGGCGGGGCGCGACGGGTGCGTCAGATTCCGAGTTCGCGATCGAGTAGATCGATGCGCGCGCTCACCTGACCGTAGAGCGCAGAATCCCTGCTCAGAGTGGCCCGGTAGGCCTCCCAAGCGATGACGTCCGTGCGCCCGTGGATGGACGAGGTCCATTGCGCAAGCAGCACCGGGTCTCCGAGCCGGAGCAACGCGGCCTGCATACGAGACCGCAGTTCCTCCCGGATGCTCTCGATGCCGGGCGCGGACGACCCCGGGAGTACTGGGCCGGAGTAGATCCGTAGAGCAGCGTCGACGTCGCCGCGGTCCAGCGCGCGCCGGATGTCGCCGACATCGGAGGTCAACTCGCCGACCAGACGGTAGGGCCGCGAAGCCAGACCTGCCGTGCCGAAGGTCTTGCGCAGTCTCGACATCTCGGCGCGGATGGTGACGGAATCGAGTTCCTGCTCGTCGAGGAGCACCGCGAGGTGGTCCGAGCTGAGCCCTTCCGGATGCTCACCCAACAGCAGCAAGATTTCGGCGTGTCGCTGGGAAAGCGGCACACGGCCGGATCCGCGAACCACCCCCGGTCGGCCGGATCCGAGAACTTCGAGTCGAGGAGCCGTGTCGCCCAACGATTTCGGCGAGTTCATCAAGTGCAGACGCAACTCGGATTCGGCCGCGGCGACGGTGGCACGCACCAGAGAGAGCACCTCGGGCACCGCCACCCGCGGGCCACCGGTGATGTCGATGGCTCCCAGAATGTGACCGCTGGTGGGGTGGTGCACCGGTGCCGCCGAGCAGCTCCACTCGTGCACCGACCGAGAGAAATGCTCCGACGCGAAGATCTGCACACTGTGGTCGACCGCGAGCGCGGTACCGGGAGCATTGGTGCCCTTGCTCTCCTCGCTCCAGTCGACGCCTTCGGCGAAGTCCATCGTGAGCGCCCGATCCTTCGCCGCAGAATCACCCTCCACCCACAGCAGGCGTCCCTCCGCATCCGAAATCGCCACGAGCAATCCCGTATCGGAAGCGTCCTCGACCAATAGCTTGCGAATGACCGGGCGGATGATGGCCATCGGATGACCGTTGCGGTAGCGCTCGAGATCCGGCCCGGTCAGAATCGGAGTGTCGTTTCCACCGTCGGGATCGACGCCCTTGGTGCGACTGCGCATCCACGAATCGAGCACGACGGACCGAACCGTCGAACCGTGCGTACGGATGTCGTCGACGAAAGATTGATGGGCACTGGACATTTGGCGCGCCAGAACGGCGACGTCCTCGCCCGGGCGCACTGCGACCCAGGGGTTGCCGCCACTGTCCGATCGGCTTGCCATTCGACGCTTCCTCCGTGACCTGTCCACATTGCTGTAACCCAGCTCACAAGCAAGGATACAGCCGTGGTCGACGCGAGCGGTGGGCCCGGTCACGTCGACCGCGAGTGGCTACTTCTTCTTGACGGCCGAGGTGATGATGTCGTTGCTGGTGTCACCACTGGACTTCGCCCGCTTGTCTGCGCGCTTGTCCTTGAGAGATTTGCCGGTTTTCTTGGTCATCGTGTTGCGGGGCGATTTGTCCGACATGGCAGTAACCCATCTATTGGGGAACCTGAACGGTCCCCAGACCACGAACGCTACGCTTCCCCGCGCCGATCGTGGTCTGCAATCAAGGCAGCAGCACGCTCGGCGAACATGACGGCCGTCGCGTGTGGCCCACGGCTGGGCACCACCGGGAATGCCGAGGTATCGACGACGAAGAGTCCGTCGACGCCGCGCACCCGGCAGCGATCGTCCAGTACCGAACTCGGATCCGACTCGGGCCCCATCCTGGCGCTACCGGACAGGTGCAGTGATGTGCCGAGCGCTGCGAGGGGATTCTCGATCGTGGACACAGTCACGGTCTCCGACATGATCGGCGACGCCAGCAGATCGCGCGCGAGTTCGACGCCCTCGCGCATAGCGCGCCGGTCGACCTCCGATTCGAGATAGTGGTACCGCACGTCCGGAGCCGCTAACGGGTCCGTACTGCGCAGCGCAATGCTCCCGCGACTCGTCGATCGCATCAGGCCGACGCCGACTACGTGCGGCCCGGGCTGGAGACCGGAGATCAGCCGGTCGAACTTTCTGGTGTACGGCCTGATTTCCACAGCGCCTGCATGTAGAACCGCCTCCAGCGCAGGCGATTTCGACGGACGTTCGTTCTTCCCGAGGACGGGAACGGCAACCTCGGGATGGTCACTGAAACCTCGACCCACACCAGGGCTGTCGACCACGACCGAAATCCCCAGCGCAACAAGATCATCAGCTGGACCGATACCTGATCGAAGCAACAGTGCCGGGGTGTGCACAGAACCGGCAGACAGAATCACCTTGTCGGACCTCACGATACTGCGCACGCCGTCGACGACCATCTCGACGCCGATCACCCTGCTGCCGTGGAACATCAACGACGTCACCGTCGAATTTCCCTGCACGCGTAGGTTCTGCCGATCCAGGATCGGCAAAAGATATGCGAGAGCTGCACTTACGCGGGTGCCGTTGCGGATGTTCAACGGCACAGCACCGACTCCCCCGGCGGACGCTCCGGGAGAGTTCAGGTCCTGTTGCATCGAAAATCCTGCATTCACTGCAGAATCGACGAATGCCGTCGTGATCGGATGTCGAGCGTGTACCGGGGTGCGCGCGACCGGCATGGGTCCGCGAGATCCGTGCCACCGCCTCTGCATCCCGGCATCGAGATCTGTTTCGGAGCCGAGGTAGAACGGCAGCACCTGCTCGAAAGACCACAGCGACTGCGGCCAGGTGTCGAAGTCCGTGGGCGTGGCACGAACGAAGTAACCACCGTTCACTGCGCCCGAGCCGCCCAGCACCCGGCCTCGAGCAATCGTTCGGCCGACGCCGGAGGTGAGTTCGGCCGAGTACGTTCCCACCCATTCGCTGCCGGGTCCGATGGGAAGCATCGATGCGTCGGTCAGGTCGGCCGGGACTTCGGCGACAGCAGAGAACGTGGGTCCGGCTTCGAGCAACAACACCGATCGATCGGGATTCTCGCTCGACCGAGAGGCAACGACACAGCCGCAGGAGCCGCCGCCGACGACTATGACGTCCGCGTACTCGATCCGGTTCACACCATCGACGGATCGGGCCGGGTTCGCACCGCGTCAGCCGTCCAAGCGTGGCTTGAGCGCATCGATGCTTCGGGCCGACAGAGCGCCTTTCCACAACCCCGCACCGTAGGCAATATCGTCGGCTCGTTTGAAGAAGGCATAGCGCACCGGATCGAGACCGCCGAGTTCGCGGTGCTTACTCCAATCCGAGAATGCCTCTGCGACAGCCAATCCGAGTGCGATCTTTCGAATTCGACTCGACAGCAATACAGCGAGAAGGGTGATCGGCCAATAATGTCGGCACAAGGCCGACGCCAGTTGCCACAACCCCGCCACAAAACCTTCCGCGGCAAGAATCGCCGCGATGCGAGTGGGCTGGTCCAAGCCGACGAACATCTTGCGAAGTCGAACAACCGTCACGCCGAGTGTCGCAGCTGCGCCGACGAGTCCGATCCTCGTCAGACTCGCAGCGAGCAGGCACGCGATGAGCGTCCATGGAGACATCGCAATCGGCGGCACCATTCCCGGATGACGAGCGGACAACGGTGTGGCACCGGTTCCGTAGAACAACTTGCGAGCGAACCATTCGACGAAGGTGACGCGGTGCTCGTGAGCAACGTGGGCGACGGGCTCGTAGCGCAACCGCCACCCTGCCTCCTGCAGCCGCCAGCACAGGTCCACATCCTCCGCCACGTGCATCGACTCGTCGAATCCTTCGCAGTCCATCGCAACGGACCGGCGCAGCAACATCGCGGCGCTGGGTACGTAGGACACCGAGCTCCCGGCCCGCACTGCCGCTTCTCTGCGACCGAGATCGAGCGACGAGCGTGCGTGCTCGTATCGGGCCAGCGCACTGCCTTCGGGCTCGAGCGCGACGATGCGGGGTGCCACCAACGCCACAGCAGGATCCGAGAAATGACCTAGCATCACCTCGAGCCAGCCCTTGCGCGGCACGACGTCCGAATCCAGAAATGCGACAAAATCAGTTGTAGCGCAGCGTAATCCGGTATTTCGCGCCGCAGCCGGTCCGCGTGAGCGCTCGTGCCGGAGCACCGTCACACTGCCCACACTGCACGCCATCCGCGGCACTGCGACCGGGATGTCGGACCCGTCGTCGACGATGATGACATGCAGCCCGTGCAACGCCGTGATCAGACGCTCGAGCCCGGCCTCGTTGTTCTTGAGCGGAACGACGACGGTGACGTCGGACGGCGACGGGATCGACATCGGGCGCGGGTTGCCGACTCCCGAGTCGAGAAGTTTGCGTGCGACGAGTGCGGACTGCGAGTCGGTCACTTCGATGAAACCGTCGCCGATCATCGCGGCCGCCGTCGGTGCGAGTGTGAGCATCCGTGTCGGCGAACCACCGATCAGGACGCGTCCTTCGGAGAATGTGCGTACGCGTGGATCGACTCTCACCCCGAAGCCATCAGGCAACCGACCTTCACCCATCAGGAGATCGTAAGCGGACAAGCCTCTGGTGTGTCGGCCACCCGCAAAATCGGACGGAACATACCTGCTGCCCGTTTCTTCGGATTCGATCGCGGGACGCTGAACAGGCGTTTCGCCCAGGTCGGTCACGCGATCACTCCATGCTCGGAGGGACTCCATCTCCGCACCGCATCGCCGGCGCGGGCTCGAAGTAGCTCGAACGCCCGACGCCCCTCCTCCGGATCGGCTCCGGAGGGGTCGCCGAGCACACCGTTTGCAGCGACCGATGCGACGCCGTCGGCGCGCAGCGCAGGAAGTAGGGCGGCGATGTCGGTCACATTGCCCACCTCCGCCTTGCTCATATCCACTACCTCGGGCGAAAGGTGCAGCAGCATCGACGTTTCGGTGCGCCCAGCGTGAGCATCTGCTCCGGGCACCGCGCACGGGAACCAGACGACGTCACGCCCCTCGTAGCGCAGCAGCAGCACTGCAGATCGCAGGGCGGGCCCGTTGCCGCCGTGCCCGTTGACGAACACCACCCGTTCGGCCCACCGGCACGCGGAGCGCCCGTATTCCACGAGCACCGTCTCGAGTGCTGCAGCGCCGATCGACACGGTGCCGGGAAATCCCTCGTGCTCGCCGCTGGACCCGTACGCGATCGCGGGAGCAACGAGCGCGTTGTCGATGGTGTGCGCAACGGCGGTGGCGATCCGGGTGTCGGTATCGAGCGGCAGGTGCGGTCCGTGTTGCTCGATCGAGCCGACCGGCACCACGAGGGTCCTGGACCCATCGACGTCCGGCCAGTACTGCGTACCGAGGGGGTCCGTGGCCATGGGTGCCGATGCTATCGGTATGGAACGAGAACGTCACGCCGTCGAAACACTGCGCCGCTAACCTTCGGTTCGTGCCACCCCGTCGCCGGTCGATATTTCTCTCGCAATTGTCGATAACGACGCCGGGTGGTCCACAGCCGACAATTCTTCGAGAGTTACGCCGAGTAATTCTCGCCGGCGATGCGCCACCGAATACGCCGATCCCACTCAACGAGGTAGCGGAACTTTTCGGGGTGAGCAGAATCCCGGTGCGCGAATCTCTCAAGACACTCATCGGTGAGGGATTGGTCGATCATCGACCGAATCTCGGTTACACGGTCGCTCAGTTGACCGCGGCCGAGCTTCGCGAAATGTACATCGTGCGAGAGGTTCTGGAGACCGCAGCCCTTCCGGTCGCGGTGGATCTCGCCACCGAAGACGACCGCGCCCACCTCATCGAGGTCAATCGCCTGCTCGAGGCCTCACTCACCCAGGACGACTCACGTGAATACCATCGGCTCTCGCGTGAATTCCACCTGTCCCTGACCCGCCCGTGCCGGATGCATCGGTTGCTTCACATGCTTGAATCCGCCTGGAACATAACCGAACCCATACAGCCGATGGTTCACGTGGCCGGATCGGACAGGGCATCACTGCACAGCGATCACGCAGATATGCTCACGGCCTTTCTCGCCGGCGATTCCGCGGGCCTGCTGCGAGCCGCGCAGCATCATCACACGCGTCTCAATTCGGTCATTTCGACATTGTCGAACGACCACGGATTGTTCGCCGATCCGCCACCCGACCAGACGCGATAGAAATTCCGCCAAAGATATATCGCTTACGTCACGAGCGCGCAACACTTCGCCGCTAACTTTTCCTCATTCATCTCCTTCGTCCACCTCATACGCCATGCCGTCAGGAGCATCGATGACAGATACAGCGCACGGTCCCGCCCAAACGGGAGATCTTGTGGAAGCCGCGGGCCACCCCGTCGGTGGCGGACTGATCAAGGACAGTTACGACCCGCGACTGACCAACGAGGATCTTGCTCCGCTGAAGAAGCAGACCTGGACCTCGTACAACCTGTTCGCCTTCTGGATGTCGGATGTGCACTCGGTCGGTGGCTACGTGACCGCGGGCAGCCTGTTCGCGCTCGGGCTGGCCAGTTGGCAGGTGCTGATCGCACTCCTCGTCGGCATCACGATCGTCTACTTCTTCTGCAACCTCGTCGCCAAGCCCAGTCAGGTGTCGGGGGTTCCGTACCCGGTCATCTGCCGCAGCGTATTCGGCGTCCTCGGTGCCAATATCCCGGCCATCATCCGCGGTCTGATCGCGGTGGCCTGGTACGGCATTCAGACGTTCCTGGCCTCGGCCGCACTCGATATCGTGCTGATCAAGTTGTTCCCGTCACTGGCTCCGTACGCGGTGACTGCGGACTACGGTTTCGTCGGACTCTCGCTGCTCGGCTGGGCGAGCTTCCTGTTCCTCTGGGTCGTGCAAGCCGCGGTCTTCTGGCGTGGCATGGAGTCCATTCGCAAGTTCATCGACTTCTGCGGCCCTGCGGTCTACGTCGTGATGTTCATGCTGTGCGGCTACCTGATCTGGAAAGCCGGCTGGGGCGCGATCGACCTCAACCTCGGCGAGGTCGAGCACACGGGTCTGAGCTCGATCCCGGTGATGCTCGGTGCCATTGCGCTCGTGGTCTCGTACTTCTCCGGTCCGATGCTCAACTTCGGCGACTTCTCGCGTTACGGCAAGTCCTATGCCGCAGTGAAGAAGGGCAACTTCCTCGGCCTGCCGGTGAACTTCCTGGTGTTCTCGATTCTCGTCGTCGTCACTGCCTCGCTGACGCTGCCGGTGTTCGGTGAGCTGATCACCGACCCGGTCGAGACCGTCGCCCGAATCGACAGCACGTTCGCGATCGTCCTCGGTGCTCTGACCTTCACAATCGCCACCATCGGCATCAACATCGTCGCCAACTTCATCTCGCCGGCATTCGACTTCTCCAACGTCAGCCCCCAGAAGATCAGCTGGCGTGCCGGCGGCATGATCGCGGCCATCGGCTCGGTGCTCATCACCCCGTGGAACCTGTACAACAATCCCGAGGTCATTCACCTGACCCTGGAAACTCTCGGTGCGTTCATCGGACCGTTGTTCGGCATCCTGATCGCCGACTACTACCTCGTCCGCAAGCAGAAAGTCGTTGTCGACGAACTGTTCTCGATGTCGCCGACCGGGTTGTACTGGTACTCGAAGGGTTACAACCCGGCAGCGGTGTACTCGACCGTCGTCGGCGCGCTCGTAGCCATGTTCACCGTGCTCTTCAACGGAGCAATCGACGGCATGGAGATCGCCGGTATGTCGACGGCCTCGAAGTACAGTTGGTTCATCGGCTGCGGCATCGGCTTCGTCATGTACTTCTATCTGGCGACGAAGACCAAGCTCGCTGTCACCAACTTCGACGTTCCAGCCAAGGCATAGGATTTCGTACGTGCTCATCAAGGTCATCAATCCGAACACCACCGGTTCGATGACCGCAACGATCGGTGATTGTGCCCGGGCCGTAGTTGGCCCGGGCACCGTCATCGATGCGGTCAGTCCCTCGATGGGGCCGGTATCCATCGAAAGCCACGTGGACGAGGCCCTCAGTGTCCCCGGCATTCTCGCCGAGATCGCCAGTGGCGAAGCTGCGGGGGTCGACGGCTACGTCATTGCCTGCTTCGGCGATCCCGGCATCGACGCGGCCCGCGAATCTGCGTCCGGACCGGTCATCGGTATCGCGGAAGCGGCAATGCATGCCGCGAGTTTCCTGGGCCGCGGATTCAGTGTCGTCACCACCCTCGGCCGCACCGTCGGCCGGGCACAGGATCTCGCGCATCACTACGGCTTCGGCCGCCACTGCCTCGGCATCCATGCCTGCGACTTGCCGGTCCTCGATCTCGAGACCGACCCCGACGCCCGCAAGATCGTCACCGAAGCGTGTCGCGTCGCCGTCGAGACCGACGGCAGCGATGCTGTGGTTCTCGGCTGCGCGGGCATGGCCGATCTCTGCCAACACATTTCGGCCGAGATCGGTGTACCCGTCGTCGACGGTGTGGCCGCGGGAACACTGTTCGTGCAGTCCCTTGTAACCCTCGGACTGCGCACCGGAAAGCGCGGCGAATTCGCCGCCCCGCCGCCCAAGCTCTACACAGGGATGCTCGACGGATTCAGTAGGCCCTGAGCGTTACCTGGACCGACCCAGCTTGGCGACGGTGTAACCGATTGCTGCGCCGGCAACCAGTACGCCGACGAGCAGCAGTACGACCTGCAGGGCCGTGGACATCGAGTTTTCGAACAACCCGACGTAGATCACCACGCAGGACGCCACGAGTGCGACGAGAGCAGACGTCGAAGCGCTTCTCGGAAACCTTTCGGTCATTGCGCAAGTACACCATCCTCAGCCGGTCAGCCGCTACACAACTCTCGGTAAGGAACGCCGGGCAGGTACTGGACCCATTCGGCCTCTGTGACCACCGATCCTCCGGATCCACACAGGCGACTGCGCACCTCCTCCGGCTCGGTGCGCCAGATGCGAACGTCACGGGCCGTACCACCGCCGAACACCACGCGTCCGTCTGCGGCGAAACCCGCATCGTTGACGCGCTGACCGTACGCGGAGAGGGCGGCGTACTGCTCGGGTGCGGTGCGGTCGCCTACGTTCCACAACCACAGCGTCGATCCCCCGTCACCGGCAGCCATCCGTTCACCGGACCTATCGAACGAGAGCGAGTAGATCGGGCTGGACGGCCCGACGATGCGAGCCAGGTGCTGCGGCTCGGCCGAGTTCGCCATGTCCCACAATCGAATCGAGCGATCCGCACTGCCCGCGGCAAGAGTGTGCCCGTCCGGTGAGATGGCCACGGCCTGGACGCTACTTCCGAAACCGCCGAGCACGGCCGTCCGGCGCGGATCGCTCGGGTCGCCGACATCCCACAGTTCGACCACGCCCCCCACACTGGCGATCGCGAGTACCGAACCGTCGGGCGACAGCGCCATTCCCGCGGGGTAGTTCCCCGCCTCCAGGGTCGACAACGCCCGTGGGGTTGCGGGCTCGGCCAGCGACCACAACGACACGTCGTTCGAGTTCTGGCCGGACGCGACCAGCAGGGTCCCGGTGCGGTCGAAGAGCAACACAGCAGTCAAGCTGGTAGTTGCCGTCCGAACGGTACCGAGCGCCACCGGATCAGCGAGATCGGTTGTGTCCCAAAGCTGGAAACCGCCGGTCGTCGTACCGACGGCAGCCTGATTGCCGTCGACGGTGAGCGCCACCGCACCCGTCTGGTCCATACCGTCACCGACTACCAACGGTGCCGACGCCACCGGATGCTCGACGTCCGAGACGTCCCAGAGCGTCGTGGCGGAGGCTCGGGTGCCTGCTCCGGCGAGCAAACGGGTGCCCGATGCACCGATGGGGTTCTGAAAGATCGTGTCGCCGGCGTCGGCGAGGGCCGGCCCAGGAAGCGGCCAGATTCGGGTGATGCCATCGCCACTGGCAGTGACGATCGACGAGCGATCCGGCGTGAATACGAGCGAACTCACCTCGGAAGGACCGGGAAGCGTCAGTTCTGGCTTTCCCGAGGCCGCGTCCCACACTTTCGATGAATTGTCCGAACTCGCCGCAGCGATCAGAGTCCCATCCCCACTGAACGCCACATCGTTGACATAGCTGGTGAATCCCGTCAACGCCGGCAGAGGCGACAACCGGCCGCCGTCGACAGCCCACCGCAGAACCTCGCGACCTGTAGTACCCGCGATCAGTGTGGTGCCGTCGGGAGAGAAGGCCAGCTGTTGCGCGGTGTAGGTCGATCCGTCCGAGGGGATGTCGATCAGCGGAACAGCGGCGGCTGCTGGAGACGCGGTCAGCCTGCTCGCGTCCCACAACCGCATCGCGCGCCCGGGGCCGACCGTCACCAGGTACCGACCATCGGGACTGAATTCGGTCGCTGTCGGCGAACCGGGTTGAGCCACTTCGGCCGCTGCAGTCGGCCGCGCGGGGTCGGCGACGTCGAGCAGAGGCAACGACTCGGCCCCGGTACCGACGACAAGCAAGCGGCCATCAGGAGAGTAGGACAGGCTTCGCACCTCGTCGACATCGTTGCGCGACAGCATTATCGGTGCCGTCGGATCCGACACATCCCACAGTTCGACGCCGTAGAACCCACCCACGGCGAGAACGCCACCCCGCGGATCGAACGCCAGCGCGGACACGTCCCTGGAAACGATCTCGCCGAGATGCGCGTGTCCGTCCGCGAGGGACCACATCCGCACGCGCCCGTCGGAACCCGCTGTTGCCACGATGCTTCCGCGAGGGTCGACGGCAGTCACCGCCCCGCCCTCCACACCGAGTAACCGCACCGGCGTGTGGATCGCGGAGGAATCGAGCAGTGCCGATCGCGCCTCGGACGTTCGGTCCACCTCGTACGACGCCAACGCGAAGTACGCCGCCAGACCGGGATCTTGGTACCTCAATTGGTTTGCGACACCAGCAATCTGACGAGAGACGGCCTCGGCTTCGGCGCGTTCGGCGTCGACCCGCCGACTGTTCGCATCCGATCGGGCAACGAACGCGGTTACCGCCAGTGTCACGGCCAGCACGGTCAGAAACGCGAGTGCTGCGACAAGCGTCTCGAGGGTGCGCCGACGGCGACGATCGCTTCGGTTCTGTTGCTCGACTCGTTCCGCGCTCGCTTCCAGGTAGAGCCTCTCGACGGAATTGAGGTCTCGCCGACGCACCGGGCCGATGGATTCCTGCACCAGCAGCAGCCTCGACGCAGACAGCAGCGAACCGTCGTCTCGGTCGTTGTTGTTCCACAGTTCTGCCGCCTGGGTGAGTCGACGGTGTTCGACGAGCCACTGACGATCGTCGTCGAGCCATTCACCGAGCCGCGGCCACGCCGTGAGCAGCGCCTCGTGGGTCACCTGGACCGTCTCTTCTTCGACGGTCAGCAGTCTGCGCGCGGCAAACCGCTCGACCACCACATCGACGTCGGTGACGGCGTCTGCGTTCTCGTTTCCGTAGAACAGCCCGACACGATCGACGCGGCGACGCGTCACCACGTCGTCGTCGAGATTGACCAGACGCATGAAGATGCGTCGTGCTTCGCGTTGCTGTTCGGCGGTCAGGGCCGAGAACACTTCCTCGGCGCTCTGCCCCACCGCACCTCCGATCCCGCCGGTCGCGAGATAGTCCGCGACGGTCAGCGTCCTGCCTCTCGACACCTGCCACGTCGTCAGCAGCGCGTGCGAGAGCAACGGCAGGGCACCGGAGTCGTGGGCGAATTGCGATCCACGCGGACCCAATTCGCCGACCAACACCTGCACCAGGGCGTCGTCGACGGTGAAGCCGGCCTTCGCGGCAGGCGACACGATGACTTCACGCAGTTGCGTTTCGGTGAGACGCCCGACGACAACCGGGTTGTCCGAAAGTCCGGCAAGCAGCGCATCCTCCGACACGGCGTCCTGATAGAAGTCGGCCCGCAGGCCGACCACGAGAACCGAATCAGAGTTCGGCAGCGACGATGCCGCACGGAGAAAGCTCTCGCGCTCACCCGCTGACGCCAGCGTCCACAGCTCCTCGGCTTGATCCAGGACGAGAACAGAACCCGGCGCGAACGATTCCATTCGCTCGGGGAATGCCCGAATATCGCCGACGCCGGAATGGACCTGCGAGCGAGGGAACCTCGATGCCAATCCAGCGCGCAGGAGCGAGGACTTACCCGAGCCCGAAGCGCCGACCACGAAGACAATGCCGCCGCCGGAGTCGAGGGCGTCACGGACGCGCACGCCGAGTCGCTCGATCACATCGTCTCGTCCGAAAAACCACTCTGCATCGGCGGACTCGAACGCTTCCAGGCCCTTGTACGGAGGGTCGCCCTTCACCGGATCGACAGTCCGCCTGCCCGGGATGGACCGCACCCTCGACACCGCATTCCACCACCGTGCGCGCTCGCCTTCGTCGTCGACTCCGCACGCGACGAGGACGGCCGAGAACATCTCGGCGCTGGCTTTGGTCGGAAGGTGGTGACCGGAAAACCAGCCGCTGATGGTGCCGTGCAGACCACCGGAACGCTCGACGATTTCACGAACTGTTGCACCCGCATCGATCCTGATCGAACGCAGTGCCGCCGCGAACTCGCTGCGGTCCGAGATCGACGAGGGATCCGGGCGCTCAGTGGTCATGAGCGCACTATAGAGCCGGTAAATCACCTACAGATGCGCGCGAACGCTTCGCTGAGCAGCAGAAACAGCAAGTTACTCCGTTCGAATGACGGTCGTATCGAATCCGAGGTCGTCCGTATTGACCCTGTATGGAGTTCGGTGCACCGCTGGATCCGCCCCGAATTTTCTTCGACGATGGACGCTGCAGTACAAGAGATCGGTCGAAAGTCGAGGGGGAAATTCATGCTCGAACAGATGCTGACGTCGGCGGTGCATCACTCGTTCCGGACGCCGGTACAGCCGGCACTCGTTGCACGCCCGGCGCGGCTCGACCCTCTTCACCGCAAGCCTGCGCTGAGCGCACGCGAGATCGAGGTCATGCTTGCCTGGTTCGCCTCGGACTCGAAGACGGTTGCAGCTCGGTCCGTCTATATCTCGGTCGGCACGATCAACACGCACATCACCCGTATTCGGCAGAAATACGCGGCGGTCGGACGCAGCGCTCCGACGAAGGCCGCTCTGTTCGCTCGGGCGCTCCAGGACGGTCATACTCACCTGTCCGAATGGTGACTGTCGGTTCGTATCAACTGCGCCGGGCGGGCTGAGTCGAGCGAGCGAAGCCTGGCGGTACGACGACGTCGCTTGGGCCCAGCGAGTGCACCGATGCATGTCCGAGACCGAGGACCGCGGAGTCCAGACCGCCGCGCAGAATGTCGAGAACGTTCTCCACGCCTGCTTGACCGTTCGCCGCCAAACCCCACAGATACGCCCGCCCGATCAACACCGCCCGCGCACCGAGAGCAAGCGCCTTCGCCACGTCACTTCCCCGCCTGATGCCACCGTCCAGGGTGATCTCCACCTGATCCCCCACTGCCTCGGCGATGGACGGCAATACCCTTATCGACGCCGGGGAACCGTCGAGATTGTTCCCACCGTGATTGGACACCGAGATCGCGGTAACGCCGGCGTCCACGGCCCGCAACGCGTCGTCGACCCGCGAAATCCCCTTGAGCATGAACGGCCCGTCCCACTGCTCACGCAGCCAGGCGATGTCCTCCCACGACGGCAACGGCGTCGACTTCCACTCCCGGTACGCCGCGAAGAACGTCGGCGCAGGCCCACCAGGCGGAGCAAGATTCGGGGCAGTCAGATCCGGATACGCACCCGCACGTCCCCAACGGGCGAGCCATCGCGGGCGCACCAGCACTTCCGGCACCAACCGAATCATCGCCCTCGCATCGAGGCGTTCCGGTATCACCGGACTCCCCCAGTCACGGCCCTCCGAGAACGACCAGTCCATCGTCACGATCAGCCCGACCGCACCCGCACTGCGCGCACGATCGAGCATGTGCAGCAACAACTCTCGCGAACCCACCCAATGAAGTTGAAAGAACGCCCGCGGGTTCGCTGCGACGACCTCCTCGATGGGTTTGCTCGCGAACAGCGACAATCCCATCGAAATGCCCCGCGCCGCTGCTGCTCTCGCCACCGCGACCTCACCGCCGGGGTGCACCGCCTGCACACCCGTCGGGGAGATCATCACCGGGAACGCCAGCGGTTGCCCCATCAGCGTCGTCGACAACTCACGGCGGTCCGACAAACCTGCCACATGCGGGGCAAACCCGAGTTCACCGAATGCCGCTGTATTGTCCGACGCCGTCAGACCCCGCTCCGAGCCCGCGACCAGTGCCGAATAGACGGACTTCGGCAGACGCCTCTTCGCACGCCGCTCCGCCTCGGCGACAGTCTCGAACCAGTCGGTCACACACCCAGCCTGCGGTCGAACCCGGCCGGCATCACCACATCCGAGGGTGAGAGGTCATGGACCGAGGTGTGCCCGAGCCCGAGTACCGCGGAATCGACTCCGCCGCGCAGGATGTCGAGCACGTTCTCCACACCCGCCTGACCACCGGCAGACAGACCCCACAGGTACGCCCGCCCGATCAACACCGCCCGCGCACCCAACGCCAGTGCCTTCACGACGTCACTGCCGCGCCGGATTCCGCCGTCGAGGGTGATTTCGATCTGATCACCGACCGCCTCCGCGATCGCAGGCAACGCCCGGATCGGAGCCGGGGTGCCGTCGAGATTGTTGCCGCCGTGATTGGACACGGAAATAGCGGTCACGCCCGCATCGACAGCCTTCTTGGCGTCGTCGACGCGCATCACGCCCTTGAGCATGAACGGCCCGCCCCACTGCTCCCGCAGCCACGCCACGTCCTCCCACGTCGGCAACGGAGTACCCATCCATTCCCCGTACGCCCCGAAGAACGTCGGAGCCGGACCACCCGTCGGCGGTGTCAGATTCGGGGTCGTCAGATCGGGGATCTTGCCGGTCTTGGCGAACTCCCACAACCACTTCGGTCGCATGATGCCTTCCGGGGCGAACTGAACCATGGCCTTGAGGTCCATCTTCTCCGGGATCGACGGGCTGCCCCAATCGCGGCCGTTCGAGAACGACCAGTCCAGGGTCATGATCAACCCGACAGCTCCCGCGGCACGGGCCCGCTCCATCCGCTGCAGCAGGATCTCACGCGAACCCACCCAGTACATTTGGAAGAAGGTCTGCGGATTGGCCGCCGCGACCTCCTCCACGGACTTACTGGCGAACGAGGACAATCCGATCGGAATCCCCCGCGCTGCAGCCGCTCTCGCGACGGCGACCTCACCGTCCGGGTGCACGGCCTGCACACCCGTCGGGGAGATCATGACCGGGAACGACAGCGTCTGCCCCATCACCGTCGTCGACAAGTCACGTTTGTCCGACAACCCCGCCACATGCGGGGCGAAGCCGAGCTCGCCGAACGCCGCCATGTTGTCGTCGATCGTCAACCCGCGTTCGGACCCGGCCACCAGCGCGGAGTACACGGACTTCGGCAAACGCTTCTTTGCACGCCGCTGCGCTTCGGCAACGGTTTCGAACCACTCACTCTTGGCCATTACTGTGCCTTCTGTTTCATGACTGTTCCTGTTCCATTCCTGCGAGCGGATTCTCGTCGCAGATCTTCGCCGGCGGACGCATCATCAACGTCAACGGCACCGACTTTCGAGGGGTCTTGCGCTGCCCGGTCCGCGAATGATCGACACTGGACTTCGGGATCTCCCCCGCCGCCGCCAACGCCATTTCGCCGTTACCGATGACGCATTCGGGATCCGGACCGTCCATGGGCAGGCCGGTGAAGAATTTCGCTGCCATGCATCCACCTCGGCATGAATCGAAATGGGCGCACTTGGTGCATGCGCCGGAGGTCTGCGGCGAGCGCAGTTCCTGGAACAATTCCGATGTCTGCCAGACCGATTGGAATCCGCCCATTCCGTCTTTCGCGTCGCGGACGATGTTGCCGGCGAGGAAGTTCTCGTGAATGGCGAAGGGGCACGCATACACGTCGCCGATCGGGTCGATCAAACACACCACACGGCCTGCACCGCACAGGTTGAGCCCGGGCAGAGCGTCACCGAATGCCGACAGGTGGAAGAACGAATCCCCCGTCAATACGCCTTCACCGTTCGCGACGAGCCAGTTGTAGAGCTCGCGCTGCTGACCGGCCGTCGGGTGCAGATCGTCCCAGACATCCGCGCCGCGTCCCGATGGCCGCAACCGGGTGATACGCAGTGTTGCAGCGTATTTGTCGGCGAGAGCCTTGAAGTCGTCGAGCTGGCTGACGTTGTGCCGGGTAACGACGACGGAGATCTTCGCGTCCCGGAAGCCGGCCTCTTTCAGGTTCTCCAGAGCGCGGCAGGCCATGTCGAACGAACCCGGCCCGCGGACTGCGTCGTTGACCTCTGCGGTCGCGCCGTCGATGGAGATCTGTACGTCGACGTAGTCAGACGCGGCCAGACGCGCGGCGACCTTCTTGTCGATCTTGACGCCATTGGTGGAGAACTTCACCCCCACTTGATGCGCCGTCGCGTAATCGACGAGCTCCCAGAAGTCCGACCGCACCGTCGGCTCACCGCCACCGATGTTGACATAGAACACCTGCATCTTCTGCAGCTCGTCGATGATCGACTTGCACTGCTCGGTGCTCAACTCACGCGGGTCACGACGACCCGACGAGGACAAGCAATGCACGCACGACAGGTTGCAGGCGTAGGTCAACTCCCACGTCAGACAGATCGGTGCGTCGAGCCCGAGCTCGAACTGATCGACCAGTTTTCCTACCGGAGCTGGTCTTTCGAGGGTGGAGGTCATGGGAGGAAGTCCTCTTCTGCAGTAGGTCAGGGCTTTACGGGCGGGTGATCATGTTCGAGTGAGCCAGCGTGGTGAGTGCTTTCACATACGGGGCCGACGCAGATTCGGCGATCCCCGCGGCTGCGATCGCCGAACGCATGTCCGGGTGATCGGGCAGCGATTCGATGATCGCCACGATCGTGCGGTTCTTCAGAAACGAAAGCTTGCGAGTTCCGAAGTGATACAGCAACGCCCCGAACGACTCCGGACGCAACGCCACCTGCGGATGCAGAGCCCACGGCACATCCAAATCGAACTCGTCGAGGTCCTCGCGCACTGCAGTGGTCATGATCAGTACACGCCGCACATGCCGTCGATCGACACTTCCTCGACCAACGACTCCTCGACCAGATCGGATTCGACGACAGCCGCACCGACCACAGCGTTCTCGTTCTTCTTCGACATCTGAAACCTCCTACGAAATTTGCTCGGTCACAATCCAATTGGTTGTGTCTCGGATCACCACGCTAACGGCCCACACGGTCCATGAACCGGCATGGCGATCGGAACTGGTCGGCCGTCGCGATCAACCGTCCGTTCGGGTAGGTACCGGCCCGTCCGGCGCGCGGGGTCGACGGTGCCCGGGCGGGCCGACCTCGGTCACAGACGCCGAATCACCCGCTGTGTATGGGACGCTCGACCTCACCGAGGGGACAGCCCTGACAAACGACCGGCACACGACGAGCAGAAATGACTCCGATGACTGAATTGGATGCACTCGCGCCGAGCCCCGATGGAGTCTGGGCTCACGAGAACGTGGTGGTTCGGCACATGCGTGGACTCGAATTCGACGCTGTCCGTGTGGGCTCGACGGTCCAGGTCTGTCATGGCCTGACGTCGGCCGAGATCGGTGAGTGCCTCGTTCCGATCGTGACCGCGCAGGCACGTCATGTGGGTCTTTCTCAGCGCGAGTTCGAGTTGGTGTTGGTCGGGATCGTCCGCACCACCGTCGCCGATCCGGTCGACGCATGGGCGACCTATTACCGAAATTCGCTGGACGAGCTGCTCTCGGGCACCGCCGATTTCGCGCCGGTCCATGAACGCGCCGAGAAACTGGTCGTTGGATCGGTGCTCGACATGGGTTCGTGTTTCGGCTTCTTTCCGCTACGCCTGGCGATGAAGGGTCACTCGGTGACTGCGACGGATCTGTCGGCCGGCACCATGCGGTTGCTCGCCACCGTTGCCCCGCACCTCGGGATCACGCTCGACACCGTGGTGTGCGACGCGGCGAATGTTCCAGTTGCCGACGGCAGTGTCGACACTGTGACTGCACTACATCTCCTCGAGCACGTCGACGCCGAGACCGGCTCCCACATAGTGGAAGAAGCACTACGCATCGCGCGCACTCGTGTCGTGGTGGCCGTGCCCTTCGAGACCGAGACCACCGCCTGCCACGGACACGTCCGCACGTTCGACGAGGCATCGTTGGTCGAGCTCGGTCGGTCGTCCGGTGCGCAGTTCGAGACATCGGAGCACCACGGCGGATGGCTCGTGATCGACAAGACCTCGACACCCCAGTTCGCCTGAACAGGCTTCGAGCCCGGGCGTCGCACCCGAACGAACCTAGAACGGCGGCTCGTCGGTTTCTTCGGCGGTTGGTTAGGTTTCCGGCTCCGGGCTCGCGGGCGGGTCGGGGTAGGCGATGATGCCGGATCGTCTGGGTTTGGTGGGGATGTGCGGTCTCAGGTCGTTGCCGATGATGGGTACGGCTGTTCCGTTGGCGGGCAGAGTGATTCGGGTGGTCTTCGAGGTGGAGGTCCACAGAATCGCGCCGCCGGGGAGCATGACGGCTTTCCAGTATCCGGCGGTTTTTACGGTGTGGTGGAACTCGCAGAGACATTGGAGGTTGTTGACGGTGGTCCAGCCGCCGCCGAGGGGATTGGTGTGATCGAAGGAGATCACGTGGTCGAGTTGGCAGCGGTCGGCTGGTGTGTGGCAGTCGGGGAAGCGGCAGTGTCGGTCGCGGAGGCGGACTGCTGCGGTGGTGAGGGTGTCGGGTCGGTAGATCAGGGCTCGGTCGGTCAGGGGATCGCGCGCGACGGATTTTCCGAGGGTGGGGTCGGCGGCGATGGCGGCTTCGAGTGCCGCGGCCAGCGATGCGTTTCCGAGGTAGAGGCCGGCAGGTGTGCGGATGGTTCGGTTGTTGCGCCGGATTACGGAGGACAGGTCGAGAGCAGAGCTGTGCCGTGTGCCCCTGCCGACTGGTGTGTGGGTGCAGAACAGGGCTGCAGCGGAGGTCAGCGATCCCACACGACGCTGAGGTCGACCGTCGCCCGGTGCCGGGTCGGTCGGACCAGCCTCTGCTGGGACTGGATCCGGTATTGAACCTTGCTCGGCTGGCGGCTTCGGAGTGGGCGATGACACGGTGGCCGTCGCTGGTTCAGGTCCTGGCGTCGGACCGGCTGTTGTGGAGCCGGATGGCGTTGTGGAGCCGGATGCCGTTGTGGAAGAGCGTGATTCCGGACAGTTCGGTCCGGTATCAGGTGCCGGCGACGTCTGTCGCGCAGGTGATCGTGGAGCTGACTCGGGTTCGGTTTGTGCAGCAGGGCCGGTGTCCGGCGTTGCGTCCCCTCGCGGGTCCGTCGCCGTTGCCGTCGCGCGTGTTGCTGCATGCTTCCGGACAGGATCGGCGGCGTCCAGGTCGGGAGTTGTCGATGGGACGCTCGCAGGTACGGGTGCGGACTCGTCGTTCTCCTCGGCATGGTCGGTCTCGCCGACCTCATCTGCCGGTGCTGCTGGTGCCGCTGGTGCCGAAGTGTTCCCAGGCGCAGGAGCAGGAGCAGACGAACTGGACGAATTCGGTTCGGTCGAGGAATCAGCCTCCCTGCCCGAATCCGTGGCCGCCCCCATTCCCCCATCGCCGTGAGCAGCCGTTGCAGCATCGGCATCAGCAGCCGAGTCCACGCCTTCGTCTCTGTCTGCGTCGGCGTCTGTGTCTGTATCCCTGTCGGCGTCTGGTTCCGTCGCTGTTCCCGCCTCGGGTCCTGTTGCAGCCCCTGTCTTCTCACTGTCCGAGCGTCGTTCCCATCCCCCGGTCTCCGGGTTCTGCACCGCCAGTCCCAGCTTCTCTGCGAGGGTGACAGCTTCGGTGAGCAGGACCTGCCACTGACTGTTGCGTGCGAGTTCCCGCGCGAGATCCGGATCGATCGAACCGTGGCCGGCCAGATACGCCGGGTTCGCGAGCAACCCGATGAGGGTGGCGATATCGACGGTGATCATCGTCAACGGCACCCGGCGATCGGGCAGCTCTGCATCTTTTTTCGGGCAATCCGCGCGTCGGCACAGGCATGTCAGGCGGGGTTCGCCGTGCATGCGCGCCATGAACGCATCACACAAGCGATCTTGTTTGCCGCGAGGATCTTTCGGGCAGACGGTATCGGCCATCTCCTCGAGAAGCTGCCATGCCGCCGCGGCCTCGGGGGCAGTCAATTCCGCCCGAATCCGCGCCAACTCACCGGCCGGGCTGTAGGAAACATGGCGGAACCGTTTCGCGAACTCCCGTAGTGCCGCTGCTTCCTCCGGCGCGACCCGCAGCAGGATGTCCCAGATCTCCTTCTCCAGCGGACCGGGCGAATGACGTCGGGCCGCCTCGACGATCTCGTCCTCGACGGACTTCACGATCTCGTCGGATAGGTTGTCGAGGATCCGGCACACCGTCCGCACACGCGGAAGGTCGATCTCCCCGGCGTCGAACGCGGTCTTCACCAGCGGTAGCCGGGTATGCAACGCAACGCCGACGGACACATACGCCTCGGCGACGGCGTTCGAGCACCCCAACGCCACAGCCATTTCGGTGCGCCCGTACCGGCTGTAGTGCTTGTGCTCGGTGTCGCTCTCGATCCACTCGCAGTGCACCCGATAGCAGGCAGCGACCTTCCGGGCAGCGTGACGATTTTCTGCACACGCAGCAGCAGTCAATGCCTCCAGCGACACGATCGGTACTGCCATCCCCATTCACCCCCCGGTGACCCGAAACAAGAACGCCTGTTCGAACAAGAAGAACAGTAACCCGGACCACCGACAAGAAACCGAAGCGCAAGCTCGGCAGGTCGTGTTGCCTTCTCCGAGCAGGACCGATCGGCCGGGGTCGAACTCCGGACGTCGTGACCTGAACCTCTATCGATCGCATCGACGACCGTCTCGAGCCGGTGGGCCTAATACACGGTGCCCATCGCCGCGCGCACCTCGCTCAACGTCTGCTCAGCGATCTCGTTGCCCCGCTCGTTTCCATGACGCACCACCGACCGCACATAGTCGGGGTCCGCGGCCAAGTCGGCACGCCGACGACGATGTTCTGCGAGAAAAGAGTTGACCGACTCGGCCACACAGTCTTTCAGTGATCCGGCTCCCCCACCACCTATGTCGACAGCTATTACCCCGGGGTCTCGCCCCGTACACAAGCCGGCGATGGTGAGCAGTGCCGATACTCCCGGCCGTGCAGCCGGGTCGTACGAAATGTATCGATCCGAGTCGGTAGGAGTTCGACGCACCATTGCCACTGTCTCGTCCGGAGTCATCGACAGCGTGATCGCATTTCCGAAACTCTTGGACATCTTGCGACCGTCGAGTCCCGGCACCGCAGGGGCCGACGTCAGCAGCGCCTGCGGCTCCTCGAATACCGCGCCGTAACGGGAGTTGAATCGCCGCGCGATAGTCCTCGCCATCTCGATGTGCGGAAGTTGGTCTTTGCCGACAGGAACCACGTTCGCTTTGCAGAACAGGATGTCGGCCGCCTGGTGCACCGGGTACGTCAGCAACAGCCCACTCAGTGCGCGGCCACTGGCGGCGAGTTCTGCTTTGACAGTGGGGTTTCGGTGGAGTTCCGCCTCGGTCACCAGGCTCAAGAACGGTAGCATCAGCTGATTGAGGGCGGGTACCGCAGAATGGGTAAAGATTATGGACTTCTCGGGGTCGATACCCGCGGCCAGATTGTCCAACGCAGCGTCGTACACATGTTGCCGCACTTGCCCGATTGCGTCGCGATCGGTGATCACCTGATAGTCGGCCAAGACCACCATTGTCCGGACCCCTAGATCCTGCAGCCGAGCTCGCTCTCGAATTGTCCCGAAGAGATGACCGAGATGCAGTGGACCTGTTGGTCGTTCACCGGTCAACGTTGTGTAGCTACTTGGATCAGCAGCGATGTCGGAGGCGAGCGCCTCGCTGCGGCCGATGCTGGACAAGTAAGTGTCCATCGAATTCCTCCTGAAAGAACGAAGGGCTGTACCGACCGCGCTTCGATCCGAATTCAGGACATCGGCGGGCTGAGTACAGCCCGCGGGACATGATCGACCGGGCTGCTAGCGCAGCCACCACCAAGCCTGTCGAGTGTCGATCATCTCGAAAGGCTACCAAGACTCGGATCGACGGGAGCGACCGATGTGGTGTCAGGATCGCAATGGATCCTGACACCACTGCCTCTGTGGGTCTAGGCGTGCTCGGGTACCGACAGTCGATTCTCTGCAGCGGCGAGTGAGTCGAATCCGTCTGCCTTGAGCAGATTGTGGACGTTGCGCCGTCGGACCCCCATGTTGCCGCCGTCGTAGACCGGGAAGCACAGGACGTCCTCCATGATCGCGGCGATCGGTGTCAGGTTCGTGTACGCATCGACACCGACGAGACGCATCGCGTCGTACACGACCTGCACGGCCGTCTCGGACGCGAAAATCTTTGCCTCGTTCGCCAATTCGCGATCGCGTCCGCCGGTGCGGTCGAAATGGTCGGCGGCCTTCCATGCGAAGTAGCGGACCGCCTCGATACGAGTCTTGATGTCCACCAACATGTACCCGGCGTTCTGATACTCGATGACCGGTACCGGACCGGACCGATGGTCGGTCTTGGCGAAGTGCAGTGAGTAGTCGAATGCAGCTCGCATCCTGCCCACGCACGCGGCAGCGATGGACGAGCAGGTCCAGGAGAAGGCAGTGGCGACGATGTCCAACCCGTCGCCCGGCTTGCCGATGAGGTTGCCGACCGGCACCCGTACGTCGCGGAATTCCACCCGCGGCGAATTGGTGGCGCGATGTCCGATGGTGTCGATCATGTCTGTGATCTCGACCCCCGGCGTCCCCTTCTCCACGACGATGACGGCGAGCGACTCCGACGGCGGCAGTGCAGGATCGGTACGGCAGACCACACTGATCAGGTCGGCACCCTGACCGTCCCAGCCCGAGGCGTTGGTGGTGTAGTGCTTGGCACCGTTGATGACCCACTCGTCGCCCTCGCGACGCGCGAAGGTCCGAATTCCGACGGTCGGGTCTTCCGAGTCGTAATTCGCTCCGCCGGTCACCTCTGTGTAGGCGATCGCAGCCAATCGGGGTTCGCCGTCGCAGAACAACGGGAGCCAGCGATTCTTCTGCTCCTCGGTACCGAAGTTGATGATCGGGTTGAGTCCCAATCCCGTGCCCAGCAATGCAGTCGGAGTGTTGATGTCGACCCGAGCGAGTTCCTCGGCCGCGAGCGCGAAGGTGAGATTGTCGAAGTACGCGCCGCCGTATTGATCGGGAACCAGTCCCTTGACGAATCCGAGACCGGCCAGCTGCTTGTAGACCGGCTGCAGTGCGTAGAAGCGATCCTCGGGGCGCGGTATGGAGGAAATAGCGGGCGCTACTTCGCTCAGAATGTCGTCCGCCACTTGCCGCGCCTGCATGCGCACTGCCATCTGCTCGGGGCTGAGCTCGAAACTCAGGGTCATGTGAGACTCCTCGATGTCTGTCCTGGTGGGGGGTGAAGAACGGAATCGGGCGACGCTGCCCTCACACCATGTTTCACGGCCCGACGCATCCCGGTCTTGTACCGGACTGCGCCGTCATCGGTACCGTTCTGCACTCCCGAACAGAGAGTCCCCCTATGCCAACTGCGGCATTTCCCCTGTCTTCACCGACGCGCGGTATTCGACCGGACTGCATCCGAAACGCGATCGAAAGGTCTTGGCCAGATGGGCCGAATCCGAGAATCCCCACGCTGCAGCGATCGTTCCGATCGATCGAGTGTCACGTGAATCGGCAAGCTCACGGCGACACGCTTCGACGCGATGCTCACGTACGACGGCACCGAAAGTGGTTCCCGTCCTCTCGAACAGGGCATGAAGGGTGCGAACCGATACCCCTACGTGGCGGGCCGCATCGGTAGCGGGAACTCGGCCGAAGGGAAGCCGGGAATCGATGTATCGAATTGCGGACACCCGGAGTACTTCGTCGGTCTGCACAGAGCATCCGGCACCCCGTTCGGACGTCCCTCCCAGCACCGCACGGAGCAGATCGACATGGGCAGCACCGATCATCTGCCGCTCCGCGGTCTGCAGCGAGGAATCGGTCCGCCAGGTCTCCACCATCAACGAGCCGAGCAAGCGAGCAGAACCCGACGAGCTCGAAAAACGCCGCGCAGTGGTCGCTGCCGACGGGCCGACCACATCTGCCAGCAGAGGGCGCGGCAGTCGGAAAGACAGCACTCGCCACAGTTCGTGGTTACCGGGCTCGACGAACTCGAGCCGGTACGGGCGAGTCGAGTCGACGATGGCGAACTCGCCTCGGGAGACGGTGCACTGCCGCCCGTCCTGAGTGGTCGTACAGTGTCCGTCGAGCTGCAGATTGACGAAGACGACGTCCTCGTCCGCGCGGGCGACCTCGCGCTTTCCGTGATCGATTCGCTGTGTGCAGGAGGCGATCTCCGCTGCGTTGCCACCCCCGATCGCCGCGGAGCGCACCCATCCGGGAAGTCCGGAACGTGTCGAACTGTGTTCGACGTGGTCCCGGGATCGCCACGGCGCAAGCGGGGTGAATGCCTGGCACAGGACGTCGGCCCAATAGCTCATCTGATCGGCCGGACCGAGTCCACTGGTTGTCCAATACGACGTCATGATGCACTCCGCGCTAGGTTCGAGTGCACCCACCGTAGGCCTTGGGCGTAAGCCATCCGAGGCATTTGCGTTACGAAATGCGTGCACTCTCCTCACACTGGCGTGCAAGGCGCGGAGAGGTTCCCCGCGCCTTCAGATGCAGGTACCTCGCCGCGTCGACGCGACCGAGTCCAGCATCCAGGCGGGGTACTCACCCGGCGGACCCAGGCCGCCGTCGGAGGGCGGGACCACGATCACACAGTTGGCATGGGCGAGCGCACCGACCGAGTGCGATCGGATGATCGCGGCGCTTTCACCGTCGACGACGCCCAACATCACCCGAGGTATCGGCGAGGCGGGAACCGTCTCCCCATCCACCCTGACCGTTCTCATCGTCCTGTCCGCCTGTGGGTTTCGCAATGCCGCCACGATCACCGGCCGGACGAACAATTCGTACGAGACCAACGCACTGACTGGGTTTCCGGGCAGACACACGATCGGCGTTCCCTCGACCTTCCCGCAGGCCTGCGGTTTGCCCGGTTTGACTGCTACCGAGACGAATTCGACATCATGACCCCGCAGTGCGAGCCGAATCACCTCTTCGGTACCCGCACTGATCCCACCGGTGGTGACGATGACGTCGGCAACCGCGGCGCATCGGGCCAGTGCCGCCCGACACGCGTCCACGTCGTCGGCAACGGCCGGTTCGAGGTGAACGTCGGCACCGCACCGAAGCAGATCGGCGACGAGCATCGCCGAGTTGACGTCGTGGCATTCGCCCCGCACGAGTTCTGTCCCGACGGCTCGAATCTCGGATCCTGTCGAGAGCACCGCCACGACCGGGGCCGACTCGACCAGCACACGAGTGCGGCCGAGGGCCGCCAATACACCGACCTGCGCCGGAGTCACCACAGTGCCGGCCTTGACGGCAACGTCGCCTACCTCGAAGTCCGACGCACGACTGCGGACGTTGCTCTTGGAGTCGACCGAGTGAATCGTCACCTCCTCGACTCCGAACGACTCGACGAACCCGCTGGTCACTTCGACCGGAACGACCATGTCCGCCCCCAGCGGGACTACGGCACCGGTCATGACCTGTACCGACTCGCCCGAACGAACGTACAGCGGTGCCGGCTGTCTCCCTGCGACACTGCACGCGGAGACGAGCAACCGCACGGGTAGACATTCCGGACCGACGACATCGGCAGCGCGAACGGCGAATCCGTCGACCGCCGAATTGTCGAATGCCGGCAGCGCGCGTTCGGCAACGACATCCTCGGCCAGCACCGCGCCCATCGCGTCGCCGATCGGTACGGAACGCGCCTTCGCCGATATTCCCAGTTTCCCTATCGCACAGCGATGTTGGTCCACCGTTCGGAGAGGGGCAGGAACGATGTCGACCGCCGTCGACATCATCCGCCGGAGATCGGAGGTAGAACCGCGATTTCATCGGTGTCGCAGCACGGTGAATCCTCTGCCCGCGCGAGAGACTGCCCGTTGATCCAGATCCTGGACACAGCAAGCACATCCGCAAAGGATGCGCCGTACCTTCCGATGGCGGAGTCGAGCACCTCCCCGACCGTCGATCCGGGAATCTCTCGAGACGCCTCACCTGCGATCTGACGTGCCGCAGCGAACATCACCAATTCGGCCATACGATCACCACTCTCCGATCATCCACCGATGTAGGACATTTCGATGCGATCTCGCACCGGCCCGTCGTTCGTTCCCGCTCGGAGTTCCGAATAGCGATCATCGCGTCGCAGCCACAGCGTGGACAGGCGTTCGACGAGGTCGTCCTGCGACGCCTCCGAGCGCAGCAACGCACGTAGGTCGGTGCCGGTGGAGGAGAACAGACAGGTGTACACCTTTCCATCCGCGGACAACCGTGCACGAGTGCAGGATCCACAGAACGGTTCCGAGACGGACCCGATCACACCGATCTCGCCGCCACCGTCGAGATACCGGTACCGAATCGCTACTTCGCCGTCGTACTCCGCGTCGACCGGTGCCAGCGGATAGACCTGTCCGATCGTCTGCACTATCGAATTCACGTCGACGACCTCGGACAACTCCCACCGATTCGTTGCCCCCACGTCCATGTACTCGATGAAGCGCACCACGACGCCGGTGCCTCTGAACCGCTCGGCCAGAGCCAGAATCGAACCTTCGTTGACACCGCGACGCACCACGACATTGACCTTCACCGGCGACATTCCGGCCCGCACCGCCGTATCGATTCCGTCGAGCACGGTCTGCACGGGCACCCGGGTGTCACTCATCCGAGCGAACGTTGCAGGATCCGTCGAATCGAGGCTGACGGTCACGCGCACCAAACCCGCGTCGGCCAAGGCTGCAGCGTGGGCACCGAGCAGAGAACCGTTGGTGGTCATCGCCAGATCGATACCGTCGATGGCACTCAATCGTTCGACGAGCGTGACGATTCCGGCGCGGAGCAGAGGTTCGCCACCGGTCAGGCGCACCTTCCGAATGCCGATGGTGGCTGCGGCGCGGGCGACTCTCTCGATCTCGTCGAACGACAGCAGTTTCCCGGTGTTCAAGAATTCGTGGTCCGGACCGAATTCGGCCCGGGGCATGCAGTAGACGCAGCGGAAGTTGCACCGGTCGGTGACGGAAATACGTAGATCCCGAAGTTGTCGCCCCCGAACGTCTCTCGTGCCGGCCTCGACGTCACTCACGGAGTCACTCACGAAGCGACCCCGCACGTGAGCGGCGACCACTGCGAGGCTGCCTGTTCGACAGTCTCGATCTGCACACCTGTCTCCACCCAGGATTGGGCAGCGGCGCGCTGTTCGAGCTTCCACACCGGAACGCACGCCTTGAGAATGTCGATGCAGAACTGAGCCGCCAGGAATGCGTCCACGCGATGGCCCGAGGACACGCAGACCAGGACGCTGGCCTCACCGACTGCGACGGATCCGATCCGGTGCAGCAGGGCGATACGTCCGATTCCGGGCCAACGCTGTTGGGCTACCTCCGCAATCTCCAGTAGCCGTGCACGCGCGACCGACTCGTAGGACTGGTAGTCGATCGCCACGACCCCGTTTGCACGCAGACCCGTAATGTCCTTCGAGTACTCGCGAACCACCCCGGTGAAGGTGACCACCGCTCCGCACCGCGGCAGTGTTGCCCACTCGATCGCGGCCTCGACCGACAGCACGTCGGAGGTCACGACGACATGCACGCCAGCCGCACGGGATTCGCTGCCGTTCATTTTCTCGTCCCTGTGTAGGACAGTGTCGACTTCGCCCACGGCGCACCCCTTTCGTTCGTCCGACCTCAGGATGGTCGAGACATGTGCACGTCACTTGACCGCCAGCGACCGTTAGTTGACCTGCAGAGACTGCCGCATGCAGATGTGATCCGACTTTCCGGCATTGTTACGAACAGCGCATCAACCGGAAACATTGCGCGCTAACCTCGAAGAAAGCTCCTGCATCGCCGTGAGCGTCTACGACAAGGGGTTCCCATGCTGTCTCGATCCGGATTCTCGATCCCGACTCGGACGACCAGCCGAGGCGACTGGTGCGACATGTTGAACGAACACTTCGTCGCACTCGACGTCGCGGACGTGGCCGACAGCAGATTCACCGGAGCTGTTCGGTCCATGTCCCTTGCGCACCTTCAGGTTTCGAGTGTCCGATCCACCACACAGCACATCGCGCGTACCGACTCGCTGATCGAGCAGGATCGCATCGAGTACGTCCAGATCGGGATGATCAGGCGTGGGTCGGCAGTCGTCGTGCAGGACGGCCGCGAATGCACTCTGACGCGCGGCGACTTCGCCATCTACGACACCTCGCGCCCGTTCGACTGGATCATCGACGGCCACCCCGACGACGATCAGTGGGAACTGGAAGTCTTCACCTGGCCGCGTCACATGCTTCGGCTCGATGCACGCGAATCCAGTGACATGACGGCGATGGCGTTCGACGGATCTGCCGGATTCAGCGGACTCCTGGCGCGATTCCTCCACGACCTGGGTTCGACGCGCTCGTCACTGGACATCAGCGGAGCGCAGGCCATAGCCGACGAGGTCGGCGACCTCGTCAGTGTGATCGCCCGCAACACCACCTCGAACTCGACCATCGACTCACCAGGCGCAGCGCTGGTGCGAGCAGCGCAACGGTACATCGACGACCACCTCGCCGACACCGAACTCTCACCCACGTCCGTCGCGTCGGCGATGCTGGTATCGACCCGTCAGTTGCATCGAGTGTTCGCCTCGAGCGGCACGACGGTGGCCCGCACCATCCGAACCAAACGACTCGAGCGCTGTCGTCGCGAGATCATCGGCAGCATCACCCTCGACCGATCTCTCGGGCAGATCAGTCGGCGATGGGGCTTCGCGGACCTCGCCGTGTTCAGCCGCGCTTTCCGGGAGCAGTACGGGATGAGTCCGCGGCAGTACCGAGCCAGTGTCTGCGCCCGGTCGGACGACCCACGTGCGGTGACGCGTTCGACGCGCCCGACCGACCGAGAACAGAGGTACTGATCCGACGAGCGATTCGATTCAGTGGATCGAATCGCTCGAATGGCCCGGCACGATCGGTGCCGAACCGTCCACCAGCGGTGCTATGTGATTGACCGCGGTCGCTGCCTCGGCGAACCCGACCGCGATCAGCTTCACCTTGTCCTGATGCCCGGCAACATCACCGACGGCGAACACCCGCCGCCGGCTGGTTCGCATCGTCCGGTCGACGGCGATATCGCGCTGGTGTTTGTCCAGCCCCCATGTCCCGATGGGACCGAGCGCTGCTTTGAACCCCAGTGCAGCAACAACACTCGATACTGCCAGTCGACGGCGTTCGGTTCCGGCACCGTCGACGATCGTCACCGATTCGACGGCTCCCGATCCCGCGATCTCCTCGACTTCGTACGGAGTCAGGACATCGACACTCGACCGCTCCAACAGTCCCAAGCTGTGAGCATGAGCCCGAAACTCGTTGCGGCGGTGTACCAATACCACCGACTTCGCGATCGGCTCCAAACTCAGAGCCCAATCCACTGCCGAATCACCGCCCCCGACGATCATCACGTGTTCGCCCGCCAGCTCGTTCAGTCTCGGCACGAAGTAGCGGAGCCCACGATCGTGGAACTCCGATCCCGTCGGTAACGGTCTCGGCGTGAATTTCCCGATCCCCGCTGCCACCAGCACGGCCTTCCCGACCACGGTGACACCCTTGTCCGTCGTGATCCGAACGCAGTTTTCGGATTCTTCGAGCTCGGTCGCGACGTGTCCCATCAGATACGTCGGCTTCGCCTGCTCTGCTTGCTCCACCAATGCGTCGACCAAATGCTGTGCCTTGATCGCCGGGAAGCCTGCGACGTCGAAGATCTTCTTCTCCGGATACAACGCGGCCAGCTGACCACCTGGGTGCGGTAGGGCGTCGATGACGGTGACCGTCAGTCCTCGGAAACCTGCGTAGTAGGCACCGTACAGACCGGCAGGACCAGCGCCGACGATGATCAGGTCACACTCGGAAACCGTTGCACCACTCACTTCTTCGCCACATCGTCGATGGCCTGATGGTCGTGGCCGACCGGGCCGAGGTCCTCCGCCCCTCCCGACGCGTCGGCGTCCTCACAGAATTCGACTGCGATATCGACGAATCGCTTCTGCTCGTCCGAAATCTTGTGTTCCCAGAAGATGGCGTCGTTCGGGCAGGCGGGCATGCACTTTCCGCAGTCGACGCACTCGTCTGGATTGATGTACATCATCCGAGCGCCCTCGTAGATGCAGTCGACGGGGCATTCTTCGGTACATGCCTTGTCGAGCAGGTCGATGCACGCTTCGGTAACGACGTAAGCCATGGCGAAATCCTCGTGTTCGTAGGAGTAAGGGTTGTCAGACGTCGAGCGCTGCGACCTGGACGAGGGTGTCGGAGAACGTCGGAGCGTTTCCGAGGTCCGCGAACACTGTCGGATTGAGCGACGCCGGGGTCGAGAGCGACAGCATGTTCTTGCGCCACGCACCCATCGCACACACAGTGACGCCCACCATGACGGATTTGTCCAGCTTGGCAACAACGGTGAACTCGCCGCGATCGTTGAAGACCCGCACCACATCACCCGAGCAAATTCCCCGGTGTTCACCGTCGACAGGATTGATCAACAGCGTCGGCTCCTTCTGCACCTTGCGGTGCATGTCGAGGTTTCCGAAACTCGAATTCAAGTACGCATGCGACTTGGGCGTGAGCAGGTTCAGCGGATACCTCTCTGCCAGGACCGGATTGGTTCGTGACGACTCTCGTGGCGCGATGTAGTGCGGGAGCGGATCCACCGGCTGCCCGGGCTGGTGATCGTTCGACCCCTGCCGGAACAGAGGAAGCACGAAGTTGCCGCCCGCCGCTGCCGAGGACAGGAACTCCGTTTTGCCGGACGGGGTCCGAAAGTTTCCTTCTGCGTGCGGTGCGTACTCGTCAGGTCCGGGAAGATTGAGCCGCTGCCACCCGAGCTGTTTGAGCGACTCGATCGAGATACCCTCCATTGCAGGGGCATTCCAGTCGTAGGACAGTGCGATCAGTTCCTCGTCCGTGCGGGAGAACACCGGCTCGGTGAAGCCCATCGCCGCGGCCAACCGGCGGAACAACTCGGTGTTGGGGACTGCCTCACCGAGCGGCTCGATCGATCGATTGTTGTACGTGACGAACAGATGGCCCCAGGAGAAGTTGATGTCGTCCTGTTCCAGCTGGGTCGTGGCAGGTAGGATGATGTCCGCGTAATCGGCTGTGTCGGTGATGAAATGGTCACTGACGACGGTAAACAGATCCTCGCGACCGAGCCCGTCGATCATTCGTTTCTGATCGGGACACACCACCACCGGGTTCGAGTTGTAGACCATCAGACCTTTGAGCGGCGTGTCCAGGTTCAACCCGCCGGTCAGTGCTTCGCCGAGCTGGTACAGGTTGATCACGCGAGTGCCAGGTGTCTGCAGGTCCGTCTGCAGGAATTCTGGCCAGTTCACCGGGAACGCCCACAGAGGTAGCTGGAGAATTCCGCCACCGGGCTTACGCCAGGCACCCACCAGCGACGGCAGGCACGAGATTGCCCGAACGCTCTGTCCACCACCGGCGCTCCGCTCGATCGCGACGCCGATGCGGATCACGGCCGGCTGACTCTGTGCGTATTCCCGCGCCAGGGTGTAGATGTCCTCGACCGGAATGCCCGTCTCCTCGGACGCCCATTGCGGGGTGTACCGCTGCACCCGCTCCGCCAACTCGTCGAAACCGATCGTGTGGCGCTCGATGTAATCCGCGTCCGTCAGACCCTCGTCGATGATGACGTGCATCATCGCCAGGGCGAGCGCGCCGTCGGTGCCGGGACGGATGGGGATGTACCAGCTGGCAGCTTTCGCGGTTCTGGTCTTGACCGGATCGATCACCACCACCTTGGCACCGCGCTTCTTGGCCTCGGCGACGTACGGCCAGAGGTGCAGATTGGTGCTCATGATGTTCGACGCCCAGATCAGGATGAACTTGGAGTGGACGAAGCTTTCGGGATCGACACCCGCCGTGTCGCCGACCGTCATTGCGTAGGCAGTACAGGACCCCGCGTCGCAATAAGTACGCTCGGCAACGGTCGCCCCCATTCGGTTGAAGAACGCATCCCCCACGTTCAGGCCTTGCGTGATCCCCTGGGTGCCGAGGTAGTTGCACGGCATGATCGCCTCGGGTCCGAATTCTTCGGCGATGGAGGTGAATTTCTCGGCGATGGTGGTCACGGCCTCGTCCCACGAGATCCGCTCGAACATTCCCGAGCCCTTGGGTCCGGATCGCTTGAGCGGGTACAGAACTCGCTCGGGGCTGTAGACCTTGTCCAGGTAGTTGTCCACCTTCACACACAGGCCACCGTTGGTGTACGGGTTGGTCTCGCTTCCGCTGACACTCGTCGCCACGCCGTCCTCGACGGTGACCACCATCGAGCACGAATCCGGACAGTCCTGCCCGCACGCCCCGAGAACGGTGAGCTCCTTGGGGCGGCCAGCAGCAGCGTCGTGTGGGCGCGTGTCGTCCTGAACAGTCGTCATGGGTACTCCTCGGCATGGATATCACTGGTGTGTGTTTATCCGTAGCCTGCACCGCCCAGACGCTCTCGACAGGACACCGAGCGCCGTCTACTTTGCACTCTGCGCCCGAAGGATCTGCAGTCAGATCAAGCCTTGCTTACTCGCTGCGTACACCGCCTCGGCTCGCCGGGACACCGCGAGCTTGCGCATGATGTTGCTGACGTGAAATTTCACCGTCGTTGCCGAGATGAACAGTCGGGTTCCGATCATGTTGTTGGACAGGCCCGTCGCGAGCAGCCGGAGCACTTCGAGCTCACGCTCGGTCAGACGCTCGATGCTGCTCGGTGTGCCGTTGAGTGATCGAACGACGGCGGAGGCACTGCGTGAATCGAAGGCGCTCTCACCGCGCGAGACTGCGCGGATCGCACGAACCAACTCGGTGGTGTCGACATCCTTGACCACGTATCCACGCGCCCCGGCGTGCACGGCCTCCACCACGAGTCGGTCGTCGAGAAACGTCGTGAGCACCAGCAGACCGATTCCGTTGTGCGCCTTCGCCAGTTGCGCGCACAGAGCAAGCCCCTCGTAGTCCGAGCTGGCGGAGAGCTTGAGGTCCATCAACACGATGTCGGGCTCGACCCGCGCCACGACGGCCAACCCCTCCTCCCGGGTGGACGCCTCCCCCACGATCGTCAGATCCGACTCGCGTTCGAGTACCGAGCGGAGCCCGTCCCGCAGAATTGCGTGGTCGTCGACCAGCACGATGCGCACCGTAGGTGCCGCCACCTGCCCCATGCCCGTGCGAACCGTCGGAACGCTCACTGTGTTTCGCCCTTCTCGGATTGGTTCTGGAACGGAATACGCACTGCAACGCGCACTCCCCCAGTTCGGGCTCGGCGGATCTCGAGGACCCCGCCGTGTTCGCGGGTGCGGGCCGCCATGTTCGCCAGTCCGCGGTGACGGCCGTCGACGTCGGTGGATTCGGCCATGTGCAGCATCATGCGTAAGTGGGCCGGATCACCGTCACCGTCGTCGGCAATCGACAGCTGCACCTGATCGGGCGAATAGGTCAAACGGAGAATTGCTCTCGAGGCATGCGCGTGCACCGCTGTGTTGAACAGCGCTTCGCCTGCAATCCGGAGCAATGCGTGCTCGCATTCGCTGCTCAGCTCGACGGGAGTTCCCTCCACGCGCAGCGAGACCTGCAATTCGTCGGGCATGTGGACCACCGAGAGCTGTTCGAGCATTTCGGGAAGCGACGTCCGATCGGCGTCCTGCGGGTGATTGAGCGCGTAGATCGCCGACCGCAGCTGATCCACAGCTCGACGAGTCAGATCCTTGGCCAGATCCAGCCTGTCACTGCGCTCTTCGGCCGAGATGTCGCTTCGACACACTTCGATCTGCATTCCCGCGGACAACACGGCCTGGGTAACGCTGTCGTGCAGTTCGCGAGCGATGCGGTGGCGTTCGTCGTCGAGCACCTGATGGCGATGCGCGGCACCCAGCTGCCGTTGTGTCAGTAACAGTTCGGCATTGCGGGCTGCGAGATCGGCCGCTGTTCGATTCGCCTCGGCATAGGCACTCTCGGTGCGCTCGAGCAATTGCCGCCGACTCTGAAACAGAGCCGAATTCTGCAGGGCCACAGCAGTTTGGCTGGCGAGAATGCTCAATACCGCGGCATCGGTGGCGTCCAGCACCCGCTGCTCACCGGTCCAGGCCGCAAAGGCGCCCACGACGCCACCGTCGAACGCGATCGGCACGAAGGCATGATGAGCAGAGATCACAGGGGTCAGCCCGTCACCGCACGTCGACTGCCGGATCGACTCGAGACAATCGACGACGTCGTCCGGCAGCGGTGGCCCCTCGACGTTGTCCACCAGAAACGGTGTGGCGTCGGGACCGAGTACCAGTCGGCGCGGTCCGGCATCGGGGAACGCGCCGTCGGCGAGGGCGAAGACGACCCAGCGCGCACTCAGGTGCGCGCGGGCGGCCTCGGCCACAGCGCACACCAGGGTTTCCGGACCGTCTACCGTGCGCACCAGCGCCCGTGAGATCAGTTCCAGCGCATAGACAACCCGTTCCAAACGTTCTGCCGCGCCGCGATACTGGGGGTAGAACGTGTTCTTGCCCGAGCGGAGCCCGGTGAGCAGAGACAGATCGGGCCCGGATGTCACAGCGCACTCCTGAACAGATCGACCATTTCGCGGTGTGTGGCCGAGCGCGGATTGGTGGACATGCAGGCATCACGTAAAGCATTGGTGGCCAGCACATCCAGATCGGATTCGCTCACACCGATCTCCGCAAGACCGGTAGGAACACCGACCTGACGCGCGAGGCGGTCGACTCGGTCTGCCACGGCCATGGCGGCCTCCTCCGGCCTGGCCCTGCCCTCGGGCAATCCGAGGCTCGTGGCGATGGCCACGTACGGCAACGGATCCTCCGCGGCGTTGAAGCGGATGACGTGCGGTAGCAGCACCCCGTTGATCACTCCGTGCGGGAGGTCGAGCAGTCCTCCCACCTGATGGCTCATGGCATGCGTGGCGCCGAGGATGGCGTTCGTGAATGCCAGGCCGGCTTCCAGGCTTGCCTGTGCCATGGACCCGCGCGCCGCCATGTCGGTTGGCTCGTCGATGGTGCGAGCCAACTGAGACATCACCATGGTGATGGCTCGGAGAGCATGGTGGTCGGTGAGCTGGTTGTGACCCAGCGAGACGAATGCCTCGATTCCGTGCGTCAGGGCATCCAAACCGGTTGCCGCGTTGAGCCATTCGGGCATCGTGGTCAGCAACATCGGATCGATCACGGTGATGTCAGGAACAAGGGCACGGCCGAGAATGGTGATCTTGGTCGAGCGTGCGGTATCGGTGACGATGCAGAACTGCGAGACGTCGGCCCCGGTGCCGGATGTCGTCGGCACCATCACCAGCGGCGGGATCGGCCGAGTGGCCTGATCGACCCCCTCGTAGTCCAGGATTCTGCCGCCGTTGCCCGCGAGGATGGCAATCCCCTTGGCCGCATCCATGACCGACCCGCCGCCGATGGCCACCAACACGTCGCAGCCGAAGTCTGCGTAGTAACCGTGCCCGGCCTCGATCTCGACATCTTTGGGATTGGGTGTCAACGCACTCCAGACCTGTGGCTCGAGTCCCTGCGCAACCAGTAGGTCGACCAGCTGCCCTGCCCAGCCGCTGTCGATCAACCCCGAGTCCGTGACGAGCATCGGCCGGACCCCGCCGAGGCGGCGCGTCGCGTGCGCGACCTCGCCCAGCGAATCCGGACCGAACACGATCTCGGGCGCATGGAACTTGAGCACTCGCGGTGTCTCGGCCCTGCTGCGCTGCGCATCGAGGTCGTGCAGCGCCTTGCCGACGTTCGCCGTAGCTGCCTGGTCCACCGTTCACACCCTCGCTGTCTTCGGTCCACACTATCCGGACCTGTGATTCAGGTTACAACCTTACGAGCGAGACGGGTGCGATCCCACCAGCACCGGGCCAGGTTCGTACCTACCCGATCGGGTAGGTACCGGTGCGATCAGGTCAGGACAGCGCATGCCCCAGTTCGGCCGCCTGGGCCGTCAACTGCTCCCCATCCCGCGCGACCACAACCCGGTCGCAGATCTGCTCGTAGTCCTCCATCGAGCACGCGGCCTGCGCCCAGTAACGGCGGGCTTCGGGGGTGATCCATGCGATGCGGTGCACCTTGGACCGAATTTTCTCCAACGCGTCGAGTCCGGACGGCCGTCCGTTGCATCGACCGTCCCCCACGATGATCACGGCAGTGCGCTTGTTCAGCACGTCCCCATGCGAATCCAGAAGGTCGGCGAAGGTCTTGCCGTAATCGCTGCTGGCTTCGAGGTCCAGTCGGGCGTCTGCGAGTACGGCAGCCAGTGCGCCGTCGCCCGTGCTACCGAGCAAGGTGGTCGTCACGTCCACCGGCGCGTCCACGAAGCCCATCACCGTGCAGCGGTGCGCGCGCGAATGCATGGCCTGCGCGAGTCTGAGCGTGAATGCGGTGATCGGCCGCACCGAGAGCGAAACATCAGCCAGTACGAGCAGTCTCACCTTGTCGGGTACAGGTGTCTTCGTCATCAGACGGAAGGGAATTCCGTCGGTACGCAGACTGGAACGTACGGTGCGTCGCATGTCGAGTGGGCCGCGTGAATGTTCGCGTGGTCGGGGGCGCGGAGTTCCCCGCATGTGCTTCAGAACTTCGTGACTCGCACGCTCGATCTCGGCATGCCGGCCGATCGCCTGCACCGCACCGTCGACCGGCACCGGTGACGACATCGTCCCGGTCACATCTCCCAGCGCCGCAACGAATGCCTCGACGGCATCGGTGATCCGATCCAACATTGCCGCACTCAGCTCGCCGGAATCGCCGCCGTCACCGTAGACGCTGCTCGGATCGTACGCGTCGAACCACGCCAGGATTCCGGCCGGATCCTCCCAGTTCAGCTGTCCTGCAACGGCTCCACTCGTGCTCGACGCCAACTCCCCGGCCGCCGTCGACCCGGAACGCTCGAGGTCCACTGTGTAGGTGACGCCCCGTCGGCCCATGTCGCCGTCGGTGTCGATGGACAGATCGTGATCCTCGGACGACAGACTGATGTCGTCGTCGTCCTTGTGGGGGTTGAAGCCCTTGTCTGCTTCGGGAGCGTCGAGCAGATCGCCGATCTCGACGGCTCGCTCGTTGTACTCGGCGTACTTCGCCGCCTCCTGGTCCGCTCCCACGTCCAGGTCCGTGGGAAGTCCGCCTGCCACTTGCGCGCCGACCGACGAACGATGCTCGTCCACAACGCTTTCTGCCACGTCCTGAAACAAAGTCTCGAACGCGAGATCGAAACCATGCTGTTCATGGTCGTACTTCGCACACGTCGCGCGCAACGCCGCGCGCAGAACCGTCAGGTCACGTGCACCGAGAAGGCCGAGGACGCGTCGCACTTCGATGACCTCGGCCGGCGACGCAGCGACACCGTAGCGGCGCAGCGTCCGCCCGAACACTGCGGCGAGGACATCGAGTACCACAGATGCCGAGAATGTCTGTTGCACAGTCATCGTCGTATTCCGATGCCACCCTTGTCGCGTCCGCCGTGCCCACGAAATGCGGTCGCGGTCGTGTTGACTATCGCCCCAAGCGATGTCGGTGCGTGAGTTGTCTCCGCGATCGGTCCCGCCATCGCGATCTTCATGTCCGACGAATATTTGACCAGGGCCGCGAGCAGGTACTTGCGGGTCTCGTCGGTATGACCGAGAACCGAAGCGATACGAGCCGCGTCGATCACTTCCGAGATCGACGGACTCTTGCGCAGCGGTAGTTCGCGCAGTTCGGTTGCCAAATCGACGATCTCGGCCACGATGTGCGCGGGCACCTCGGGAGCGCGAGCGGTGACGATCTCTCGTTCACGCGCAGCCGTCGGGTAATCGAGATGGAAGTGCAGGCAGCGTCGCTTGAGCGCCGAGGACAGCTCACGAGTGTCGTTGGAGGTCAATATCACCCATGGATCGCTGCGTGCGGTGAAGGTCCCGACCTCGGGAATGGTCACCTGCTTCTCGGCGAGCACTTCGAGCAGCAGTGCCTCCATGGACTCCTCGGTGCGATCGACCTCGTCGACGAGCAGAACCACCGGCTCCTCGGACAGCACCGATTCCAGCAGGGGACGCACCGACAGGAACGGTTCGGAGTACAAGCCGAAGTCTTTGGCCGCAAGCATCTTCGAGGCGTCGTCGATGTCGGTGACGTGCTGGGTGAGCGCGCCGATGTGTTCGCGCAGCATCTGCACGTGCAGCAGTTGCTTGGCGTAGTCCCACTCGTACAGTGCTCGGTTGTCGTCGAGACCCTCGTAACACTGCAGGCGCACGAGCTTGCGACCGCTCGCCGCAGCAAGGGATTTCGCCAGCTCCGTTTTGCCTACTCCCGCAGGGCCTTCGAGAAGAAGCGGGCGATCGAGCGCTGTCGCCAGATGCACCACGGTGGCGAGGTCGTCGTCGGCGATGTAGTCCTGCTCCCCGAGCGCGCGCTGCAGATCGGCGGCGTCGGTGAATCGAACGGTGCCGGTGTCGTCGCTACGCACTGTCGACAGCGAGGTCATGTGTTTCCCTTCGGAAGGCGGCTGCGCCGCATGTGAGCGGAACTCCGTACCCTGCTACGAAGTTCCGCTCACATGGGTGGCGGTTAGTACGACTCGTTGATCGCGTGCGAGACGACGGGGATCATCGATTCGACGGTGACCTCACGGGGGTTGCCCGGGGTGCACCAGTCTTCCTGGATGTGCTCGGAGATCTTCAGAACCGACTTCTCGTCGCCCTTGATCACGTCGCCCTTGCCGGCGTACTTGCCGGTGTTCATCCGGTTCTTGTCGTAGGTCGCCGAGCGAATCGATCCGAAGTTGTCGGGAATGCCGACGTCCTTGGCGAGGCGGATGGCGGCTTCGACGGCAGCGTCGGCGGCCTGAACGGTGGTCATGTTCTTGGTGTCGACGCCCATGGCCACGGCGATCTCCGCATAGCGCTCGTAGCGTGAGGGCAGGTTGTACTCCCACACACGTGGCAGAGCGATGGCGTTGTTCAGGCCGTGAGCGCTGTCGTAGAACGCACTGATCGCGTGCGAGATCGAGTGAATGACACCGAGTCCGCCGGAGTTGAATGCCTGCGTGGCGATGTACTGGGCATTCATCATGCCCTCGCGAGCCTTCAGATTGCCCGGGTCGTACACGGCCTCGCGGAGGTGCTTGGACACCAAGCCGATCGAGTAGATCGCGTTACCCAGCGACGGCGCGAAATCGAGACGCGAGACGTACGGCTCGGCACCGTGTGCGAGAACGTCGAAGCCACAGAACGCGGTCCACTGCTGGGGGCAGGTGTAGTAGAGCAGCGGATCGTCCAGTGCCAGAGTCGGTGTCGACGCCTCGTCGAAGGCGAGCCACTTGTGCGGCTTCTCCATGTCCGAGGTGTCGGTGATGACGTAGGCCCAAGACGTCTCCGAACCCGTTCCGGCAGTGGTCGATACGGCAATGTGCGGCGGGTTCTGCTTGTTGGTGGACTTGGAGAATCCCTCGAACTCGTTGATGTTGCGGCCGTCGTGCGCGACGACGACGCGGATGCCCTTGGCTGCGTCGTGGCTCGAGCCACCACCGACGGAGATGACGCTGTCGCACTTCTCCTTCTGGTAGAGCGCGGCACCGTCCATGACGTTGTAGTCCTTGGGGTTCGACTCGACCTTGTCGTAGAGGACCACCTCGACGCCCTGGTACTCGATCTTGCCGATCAGTTCTTCGATGATGCCCGATCCGCGCAGACCGGTCGTGACGAGCAGCGAGCGCTTGAACCCGAGTTCCTTGGCCTCGACACCGATCATGTCGTGGGCACCGACTCCCAGCTTGGCGCGCGGCAGCGGATGAAACTCCTTGATGGGGAATTCCCAGATCTGATTGAGCTCGATAACCATCGGTGTCTCCTCGGTGAGTGTGAGTCGAAGACGCCTTCCTCTGTGATCGGCGTCTCACTGGTGACCACACTCCACTGCCCGGCACCGCGATGGGAACACCCAGCCGGGTGAACTCTGCCAACGACGCACCGAACTACCCGATCGGGCAGGGCTCCTCGCTCATCCTCGGTAGGGGCCACTCGACCGAGATTGCTGCACTAGCGATCTCGACGTCGAGCCACCGAGAATCCGAGAACCGAGATGAGCGCGAGCGCGATGACGAATCCTCCGTACAGTTCCACCGTCGTGCTCAGACCGAGGCGGTGCACCGCCAGCCCGGCGACCACTGCGGGCACGCTGAACGCGAGGTAGCTGATGACAAAAGTCGTGGCGAACACTCCGCCTCTCTCGGCTGCGGGGACAAGCGCACCGAGCGTGCGCATCGCGCCGAGAAAAGTTGCTCCCCAGCCCGACCCGGCGATGACAGCACCGACGAAATACAGCCCGATCGAGCCGATCTCGACCGATACCAAGGTGAGCGCCACACCGATTGCGAGCACAGAAGCGCCGATCATCATCACCCTGCGAGGAAATCCGTTGCGCACCACGGCAGCTGCTATCGAACCGGAACCGAACAGTGCGAAGATCTCCAACCCGCCCACGATGTGGTTGTCGACACCGAAGACACTGCCGATGATCGACGGACCGAGCGAAAGGTGAAACCCGCCCAGTGACCAGGTGGCGAACAGAGCCGGCGCTATGAGAAGGAACGGTGCCCGTACGGACTTCGGAATCGACGCTCGCGGCAGCAGTGTCGACGCGAGGTGACGTCGGGAATCGAAGCCGCGCATCGCCGACGTCTCAGGCACGAACAGCAGCGACACCGCGAGGACGAGCGCCGCGCCGACCAACAGAGCGAACACGAGGATCTCCGGTGCCGGTGCCAACTGCACCAGCAACCCGGCACCGAGTGCCCCGCCCGCCAACCCGAGGGAAGGCGCGATGCTGTTGAGCAACGGCCCGGTGGATACGTTCGGCTGCAGATCGATGACCGCTGCGCTCATGGCACCCGTGGCCGCGCCTGCAGCAATTCCCTGCACGACGCGAGCCGCGATGAGGAGCGGCACACTGTCGGCGACGATGAACAGCACCAGGCTGACGATCAGCAACAGCAGCGACGCGATCAGAATCGGCTTGCGCCCGATGTGGTCCGACAGACTACCGACGGTGAGCAACGTGAACAGCAGAGCAAGTGCATAGACGGCGAAGATGACCGTGAGCGTGATCGCGCTGAATCCCCAGGACTGCTGGTAGACCGGATACAACGGGGACGGTGCTGCCGAGGACGCCATCAGCACGATGAAGGCGACACCGACCACCCAGAAGGCGTACCGGTGCGGCATCCGTACCGCAGTCCTTCCGGTGCTACTCCGCACGTCCACGTCGACCATGTGTTGTCCCTCCACTGCAGCGACCGTTACCTCAGTGAAGGACAACGCGTAGGAAGGTCTTACATTCCCGACGACTCAGAATCGGTGCACTCCTGCGCTGTCGAGCAGCAGCTGTCCCTCACGGTAACGCTGCGCGCTCGCAGGCAGTTCGCCCTCGACTCCACTGAGCCACACCGATACGCGACCGGTTCCGGAAACAGCCGATCCGACCTCGTCGACGCGTCGAACCGTCTGGTTGGCAACGGCCTCGGCGCTGTCGAACATCGTCACCCGGGTGGGCAGCTTCGCCACGATCTCGTCGAGAACCAGCGGGTAGTGCGTGCACCCCATCACGATGGACTCGACGTCGTCGGGAGTGGACGCCACTGCAGCGGTGATCGCTGCGCTGATGCCAGTCGCGTCTCCTCGGTCGATCGCATCGGCAAGACCATGGCAGGCCACACTCGTCACCGTCCGATGCGACGCGAAATCCTCGATCAAGCGCGCTTGATATGCACTTGCCGTCGTCGCTGCCGTCGCCCAGATCGCAATCCGATCACTCACCGCCGCAGCAGGTTTGATCGCCGGTACGGTCCCCACCACCGGCACGGAATCGCCCAGCGCGGCCCGCACGTGGCTCAGCGCCGTCACACTGGCGGTATTGCACGGGAGCACCACCACCTCGGCACCGAGGTCGACGGCATGCTGCGCGGTACCGACCACCCGGTCGATGACCCACCGGTCCGGCTTGGGTCCCCACGGGGCGTTGTCGGGGTCCATCATCAGCACCAGATCGAGCTCGGGACGTAGGCTACGCAGCCGCGCAGCCGTCGGGACCATTCCCAGGCCCGAGTCGATCAGTGCGACGATCATGCCAGCGCTTGCTCGACGTCACCGACCAGATCGGCGCCGTCCTCGATACCGACCGACAGCCGAACCAGGTCGTCGGGAACTTCGAGCAACGAACCGGCAGTCGACGCGTGGGTCATGGCACCGGGATGTTCGATCAACGATTCGACGCCACCGAGAGACTCTGCGAGAGTGAAGATTTCGGTCTTGGCGCAGAAGTCGAGTGCCGCCTGCTTGCCGCCGGCCAGGCGAACCGAGACCATGCCGCCGAAGCGTCGCATCTGCTTCGCGGCGACCGCGTGAGACGGATGCGATTCGAGTCCGGGGTAGATCACCTGCGAGATGGCCGGGTGCCCGTCGAGGAATTCGACGATCTTCTCGGCATTGTCGCTGTGCCGTTCCATCCGCAGCGCGAGGGTCTTGATGCCGCGCAAGGTCAGGAACGCGTCGAACGGCCCCGGAACTCCGCCCGCTCCGTTCTGCAGGAACGCGAACGCCGTATCGAGTTCTTCGCTGTCGGTCACCAACGCGCCACCGACGACATCGGAGTGTCCGCCGATGTACTTGGTGGTCGAGTGCAGCACCACGTCGGCACCGAGACTCAGAGGCTGCTGCAGGTACGGCGACGCGAAGGTGTTGTCGACGACGAGCTTGGCCCCACCCTCGTGCGCGACGCCCGACAGCGCCTCGATATCGCCGACGTTGAGCAACGGGTTGGTGGGCGTCTCCACCCAGACGAGCTTGGTGTTCGGGCGCATCGCCGCGCGCACCTCGTCGACGTCCGACACCGCGGCCACCGAGTACTCGATGCCCCACTGGGTGAACACCTTGTCGATCAATCGGTACGTGCCGCCGTAGGCGTCGTTGGGGATGACGAGATGGTCACCGGGACGCAGCGCCGAACGCAGCAGGCAGTCCGTCGCCGCCATGCCCGAGGAGAACGCCCGACCGTAGGTGCCGGACTCGATGGCCGCGAGATTGGCTTCGAGCGGCCGACGCGTCGGGTTGCCGGTACGCGCGTACTCGAATCCGCTGCGCATACCGCCGACGCCGTCCTGGGCGAAGGTGGAGCTGGCATAGATCGGCACGTTCACTGCGCCGGTCAGCGGATCCGGCTCGTAGCCGGCGTGGACCGCCTTGGTGGAAAAGCCCTGCCAGGAGGTGTTGTCTGCCTTGCTGCGCTGCTCACTCATGGCCTCCACCCTAATCGGCCTGCGTCGCCCGGCGGGGGCGTGGGTAACCTGCGAAGACAACCCCCAGCGGAAAGAGGCACCGTGGCCAACTCCCAGAGCGTCGACGAACTGTTCGCGATCGATTCACTCCTCGACGACGAGGAACGCCAGATCCGGGACACCGTCCGCAAGTTCGGCAACGAGCGCATCCGTCCGCACATCGCCGACTGGTTCGACGAGGGCACGGTGCCGGCGCGAGAACTCGCCAAGGAACTGGGCTCGCTCGGCCTGCTCGGCATGCACCTCGAGGGCTACGGCTGCGCCGGAACGTCCGCGACGGCATACGGCCTGGCCTGCCTCGAACTCGAAGCCATCGACTCCGGCATCCGTTCGCTGGTTTCGGTGCAGGGCTCGCTGGCGATGTTCGCGATCTGGAAGTACGGCTCCGAGGAGCAGAAGCAACAGTGGCTCCCGGGAATGGCCGAGGGTTCACTTATCGGCTGTTTCGGTCTCACCGAAGCTGATTTCGGATCGAACCCCGGCGGCATGCTCACCCGCGCCAAGCGCGACGGTGACGACTGGATCCTCAACGGCAGCAAGATGTGGATCACCAACGGGCCGGTCGCCGACGTCGCCGTCGTCTGGGCGCAGACCGACGACAAGATCCGTGGTTTCGTCGTACCGACCGACACACCGGGATTCACCGCGAACACGGTCAAGAAGAAGCTCTCGCTGCGTGCCTCGATCACCGGTGAGTTGGTTTTCGACGACGTACGACTGCCCGCCGACGCGATGCTGCCCGAGGCCCGCGGCCTGAGCGGACCGTTGAGCTGCCTCAACGAGGCCCGCTTCGGCATCGTCTTCGGCGCGATGGGCGCAGCTCGGGACTGCATCGAATCGGCCATCGAGTACTCGAAGACCCGCGCGGTATTCGACAAGCCCCTCGCCGGATACCAGATCACCCAGGCCAAGCTCGCGAACATGGCCCTCGAACTCGGTAAAGGACAGCTACTCGCACTGCACCTGGGCCGGCTCAAGGACAAGGGTCAGCTGCCGGGCGAGCGGGTGTCGCTCGGCAAGCTCAACAACGTGCGTGAGGCCATAAAGATTGCTCGAGAATGCCGAACAATCCTGGGGGCCAACGGAATCACGCTCGAATACCCGGTGCTCCGTCACGCCAACAACCTCGAGTCCGTGCTCACCTACGAGGGCACGTCCGAGGTCCATCAACTGGTGATCGGGCAGGCGCTGACCGGCTCGAGCGCGGTGCGATAGAGCGGCTGCGCCGCATGTGAGTGTGGAGCCTGCGGGTCGTTCCGCAGACTCCACTCCCGTCTCGTAGCAGGCTACGAGGTTCCACTCACATGCCTAGGCTCCCTTGCTGAGGAATCCGAGCAGGTCGTGGCGAGTGATGACGCCGACGGGCTTGCCTTCTTCGACGACCATCAGCGCATCGGATTCGCCGAGTGCCTTGGTGGCGTCGGAGACGGTTTCGCCCGCACCGATCAGCGGGAACGGCTCGCTCATGTGCTTGGCGACCGGGTCGGCCAACGCAGCGCGACCCTCGAACACGGCACTGAGCAGATCCCGCTCGGTGACGCTGCCTGCAACCTCGCCTGCCATGACGGGTGGCTCGGCTCCGACCACCGGCATCTGGGAAACGCCGTACTCGCGCAGGATCTCGATGGCGTCACGCACGGTCTCGGACGGGTGAGTGTGCACCAGATCCGGCAGGGCTCCGGACTTGCCGCGCAGCACTGCGCCGACGGAGGTCTCCTCGGTTGTGCCGTCCAGACGCGAACGCAGGAATCCGTACGACGACATCCACGAGTCGTTGAAGATCTTTGCCAGGTAGCCGCGCCCGCCGTCGGGCAGCAGGACGACGACCAACGCGTCGGGACCTTCGCGCTCGGCAACCTGGATCGCGGCAACGGCGGCCATTCCGCACGAGCCGCCGACCAACAGGCCTTCCTCGCGGGCGAGGCGACGGGTCATGTCGAAGGAATCGGCGTCGGAGACGGCGATGATCTCGTCCGGGATGGACGGGTCGTAGGCCGTCGGCCAGAAATCCTCACCGACACCTTCGACGAGGTACGGGCGTCCCGTGCCGCCGGAGTAGACCGAGCCCTCGGGATCGACGCCGATGACCTTGACCTTGCCGCCGGAGACCTCCTTGAGGTACTTGCCGGTACCGGAGATGGTGCCGCCGGTGCCGACGCCTGCGACGAAGTGCGTGATCTTTCCGTCGGTGTCGGCCCAGATCTCGGGGCCGGTGGTCTCGTAGTGGCTGGCCGGTCCGGCCGGGTTGGAGTACTGGTTGGGCTTCCAGGCTCCCTCGATCTCGCGAACGAGTCGATCGGAGACGCTGTAGTAGCTGTTGGGGTCCTCGGGTGCGACAGCCGTCGGGCAGACGACGACCTCTGCTCCGTAGGCGCGCAGCACGTTGCGCTTGTCCTCGCCGACCTTGTCTGGGCACACGAACACACACTTGTAACCGCGCTGCTGTGCGACGAGCGCGAGACCGACGCCGGTGTTGCCGGACGTGGGTTCGACGATGGTGCCGCCGGGCTTCAGTTCGCCGGACGCCTCGGCCGCGTCGATCATTTTCACGGCGATGCGGTCCTTGGACGAACCACCCGGGTTGAGGTACTCGATCTTGGCCGCGACCGTGCCTGCACCGTCGCCGATGACGGTGGACAACTTCACCAACGGGGTGTTGCCGATGAGTTCGGTGATGTGCTGAGCGATGCGCATTGCACCATCTTCCCAGATGCAGGTATTCGACTCTCGGCCACTGCCGTCGACGCCCGCCTACGATGGTGTCGACGGCGCGACGAGAGGGATCGATCTGTGACGGCGAGCGGATGGCGCACCGCTGCGAAAGCGAGCGCCGCGACGGTACTTGCGGGCTCTGGAGCAGGGACTGCGTCCTGGGCCGCCTACCGACATCTCATGGGACAGGCCGCTGCGGCCCGCGGCGTCATCGGGCGTACCACCGCCAAGCCACCGGAGGCCGACGGCGTCTACACAGCGGGCTGCGCGGCCCCCGAACGGTGGCGATTGGGAAGTTCAGCAGATATTCATCTGATGATCTTCGGCGACTCCACGGCCGCGGGCGTGGGCTGCGTCGTTGCCGACGAAGTCCCGGGCGTTCTGCTCGCCCGCGGCCTGGCCGAGGAGACCGGTCAGCGAATTCGCTTGAGCACCAAAGCAATTGCCGGTGCCACGTCGAAGGGACTCGAAGGCCAGGTCGATGCGATGTTCGTCGCCGGTCCGCCGCCCGATGCTGCGGTCATCTTCGTCGGCGCGAACGACGTCACCAAGAAGTTCTCCATTCCCGCATCGGCGGCAAGACTGGGCGACGCGGTCGAGCGATTGACGGCCAAGGGCTGTGTGGTCGCCGTGGGGACGTGCCCCGATCTCGGTGTCGTGACTGCCATTCCGCAGCCGCTGCGCACCGTCGTACGCAATTGGGGTCGGCGGCTGGCCCATGCCCAGACGGCCCGAACGCTCAGCGCGGGCGGACATCCGGTGGCTCTGGCGGATCTACTGTCCCCCGAGTTTCTCGCGGCCCCCGACACCATGTTCTCGGCGGATCGCTTTCACCCGTCGGCCGCGGGCTACGAACTCGCCGCCCAGCAAATTCTGCCGGTACTCGCGTCCGCGCTGGGCGTATGGCACGGCGGCCCACTGCCCGAACTGCCGACCGTGTCCGCAGCCGTCGAATCACGCAAGCCCATCCCCCGCGCCACGGCCGCACTCGACCGCTTCCTGCGCAGGAGAACCGCTGAGCTCGACGCCGAGATCGGCACTGCGTCGGAGGATCTCGTACGTCGTGGCGGCGGCGGTCGGGCGGGGTTGTAAGTTCGGTCAGGAGACATCGCCTACTCGGCGGTAACAGAGCAGGTAAGCAGTATCGATTCGAAGGAGATCTCATGCCAGAGGCAGTCATCGTCGCCACCGCGCGCTCACCGATCGGCAGGGCGATGAAGGGGTCGCTCAAGGACATTCGTCCCGACGACCTCACCGCTCAGATGGTCGCCGCTGCGCTGGCCAAGGTGCCCTCGCTCGACCCCAAGGACATCGACGATCTCCTCCTGGGCTGCGGTCTACCCGGCGGCATGCAGGGCAACAACCTCGCCCGCATCGTCGCGGTTCAGCTCGGTTACGACTCGCTCCCCGGAACGACGATCACGCGCTACTGTTCGTCCTCGCTGCAGACCACCCGGATGGCGCTGCACGCGATCAAGGCAGGCGAGGGCGACGTGTTCATCTCCGCCGGTGTCGAGAGCGTGTCCAGCTTCGTTCACGGCAGCTCCGACTCGCTGCCCGCGAGCCACAACCCGATCTTCGCCGACGCCGAAGCCCGTACCAAGAAGGCACAGGAAGAGGGCGCGGACAGCTGGACCGATCCCCGTGAGAACGGCGAGCTCCCCGACGCGTACATCGCGATGGGCCAGACGGCCGAGAACGTGGCGCTGCTCACCGGCATCACCCGCGAGGATCAGGACCACTGGGGCGTCCGCAGCCAGAACCGCGCAGAAGAGGCCATCAACGCCGGCTTCTTCGAGCGGGAGATCACCCCGGTGACCCTGCCCGACGGCACCGTCGTCAACACCGACGACGGCCCTCGCGCCGGCACCACCTACGAGAAGATCAGCCAGCTCAAGCCGGTCTTCCGTCCGAACGGCACCATCACCGCGGGCAACGCGTGCCCGCTCAACGACGGCGCAGCAGCACTCGTCATCATGAGCGACACCAAGGCCAAGGAACTGGGTCTGACGCCATTGGCTCGCATCGTCTCCACCGGAGTCACCGGCACGTCCCCCGAGATCATGGGCCTCGGCCCCATCGAGGCCACCCGTAAGGCGCTGAAAATTGCGGGGATGTCCATCTCCGACATCGACCTGTTCGAGATCAACGAGGCCTTCGCGGTCCAGGTCCTCGGCTCTGCACGCGACCTCGGCATCGAAGAGGACAAGCTCAACGTCTCCGGTGGTGCCATCGCGATCGGCCACCCGTTCGGTATGACCGGTGCCCGCATCACCACCACCTTGCTGAACAACCTGACCACCCACGACAAGACGTTCGGCGTCGAGACCATGTGCGTCGGCGGCGGCATGGGTATGGCCATGGTGCTGGAACGTCTCAGCTGATCCGAGACACCACAACGAAAAGCCCCGCCCTCCGAAAGGAGTGGCGGGGCTTTTCGCGTGAGTACTAGTCGTTCTGGAAGTAGCTCAGCAGACGCAGGATCTCGACGTACAGCCAGACCAACGTGATCGTCAGTCCGAGGGCGACTCCCCAGGCTGCCTTCTCCGGTGCCTGTGCACGGATCAGCTGATCGGCCTGGTCGAAGTCGAGCAGGAAGCTGAACGCGGCGATACCGATGCAGACGAGGCTGAAGATGATGGCCAGCGGTCCGCCCGAGCGGAGTCCGAAGCCGTCTTCCATGAAGAAGCTGGCAACCAGGTTGCCGAGCATCAGCACGACGACACCGATCAGGGCACCGACGACCATGCGGGTCAGGCGCGGGGTGACGCGGATGGCGCCGGTCTTGTAGACGATCAGCATGCCGAAGAACACGCCGAACGTGCCGAGCACTGCCTGACCGATGAGGGCGGATCCGCCGACCCCACCGAACTCGACACCGGTGAACATCAGCGACAGTGCGCCGAGGAACACGCCTTCTGCGGCGGCGTAGGCGAGGACGATGGCCTTGTTGTCCATCTTGCGACCGAAGGTCGCGAACATGACCAAACCGAAGCCGATCAAGCCACCGCCGATCACGAACGGGATGGCCAAGTCGGTGTTGTTGGAGACGAGCAGGTACGAGATGATCGCCGTCACGCTCAGCACACCGAGGGTGATGCCCGTCTTGGTGACGACGTCATCGATCGTCATGGCCCGCTGAGCGGGCTGCGTGGTGTACGGATCGGCCTGCGTTCCGGGATGCTGGCCGAAGGTTGCGGCCTGCGAGGCTCCAGCCGTCGCAGATCCGAATGTGGCGTAGCCGCCGCCCTGCTGCTTGGGCAGGTTGCGGAACACCGGGTTGCTGGAGGTGCGCACCGTGTCTCTTCCCTTCGTAAGTTCTGATCCCCACCGGGGATCTCCCCGCCGGTCACCAGTAGAACGTCTGATATCCGGACAAAAGTTCCCGAACGGAGAACTTCTACGACGGACAAAACGGACTCTACCGGGTACGCCCTCCAAACGCGGACACGACCGCGTGTGTGACACCGAATCGAAACGGGCACTATGAGGAAATGGCAATCGAAGACGGACCCGACCAGACTTTGGACCCCAGCGAAAGCGTCGACTCCGACGAGGTGCGCAACGACGACGGCGACACCGTGGTCGATCCCCCGGACCACTGGAGCGAGGCCAACAGCTTCGGCACCACAGCCCGTGAGGCCGCCGAGGGCGAGAGCCTGGACCTCAAGCTCAGCGAGGAAGAACCCGACATCGCGGTCGAGGAGGAGCTCGACCGCCCGATCACCGAGACCCCCGACGACGAGTTGACCGAGGAACTGGTCGACCACGTCGTCGAGGAATCCGACGAGGATCCCGATATCGACTACGCCGAAGGCCAGCGTCAGGCGGAAATCGTCGAAGGAACCCTCGTCGAGGACCGCGGGCGCAACCGCGGCCAGATCGACGGCTCCCCCGAAGACGGCGGCCCGGTCACCTGACACTCACCGTTGCTCGCTCGGCCGCACCGAGCGAGCAACGGTGAACTTGCCGTTGCGCCCCATGAGGTCGGTGGGACCCACGGCGTCGGCCAGTTCGCGTCGATAGTTCAGGTGAGTGTTGAACACAGTCCACAGTTGACCGCCGGGCCGCAGCACCCGACCGGCGGCAGCGAACAGTTTGCTCGCTCCGCCCGTATGCACGGCAGAACCCTCGTGAAACGGCGGATTGCAGACCACCAGATCGACCGACTCCGATTCGAAGGTCGACATCGCATCGTCGGCGATCACCGCGACACTCGTCCCGTTCGCCTCCGCCGTCGCCGCTGCCGACGCGATCGCTGCAGCCGAACGATCGGTGGCGATCACCTCGAGATCGGGCCTCGTTCGGGCCAGCTCGGTCGCGAGAATTCCTGTGCCACAGCCTAAGTCGACGGCAACGCGGGCTCGCGGGAGCATCTTCGGAACGTATTCCAACAGGTATCGAGTTCCGATGTCGAGACCGGCCCCCGCGAACACCGCACCGTGCGCCACCACAGTCAGGTCCAGGTCGGCGATCCGCTTGCTCACCGGATACGTCATGGCCGACGCCACCGCCCCGGCCGCGGTCAGCACTCGGGCCTTCTGCCGACCGCGGCCCGCCGTGACCGTCGTGAAGGACCGTCGCAGCACGTCGTTCATGGCGGGGGTCATGTGTTTGTCTCGCCCACCTGCCAACACGACGACGTCCGCGGTTGCGTGCGCTGCGATGTGCTCGGCGATCTCGGTGAGCTCGGCCAGACCTCGCGGCAACTGCATCAGTACCGTGCCGACGCCGTCGAACAGCTCGGCACCGAGCCTGTGCTGGGTGTACGAACCGCTCATGGCAACCCGCGCAGCGTTCAGTTCGAGCGCCCGCACGGCGGTGACGGCGTCCTGATGAACCCGCACATCGGTGAAGCCCAACGCCACGGCACCGAGGGTGAGGGCACCGTACCGGTCGCCGATCACCGCGATCGGTGCAGTTCTCTCGACTCCCGGACGCTCGTCGACGGTGTCGAGTACCAGACGGTCCGCGGCGTCGACGGCATGGAGGTTGGGTGCCTCGGCGTCGGGCTCGCGACGCAAGGTGTCGAACAGAGTTTCATCAGGCACCCGAGCAGTATCCCACCCGTCACACGCATGCGTTCCGCGCGGCGAGTGGCTATTGCGGTCGACTAGGGGCATGCTCGGGGAATGGAACACAAGGACAAGAACGAGGCACTCTTCAGCCATCCCGACGACGCGTCGACCGATGCGCATGCCGAGGCTTCCAAGCCTGCCGTTTACACCGCCCTGTTCAGCGGCGCGAACGAATAGCGGCGCACTTCGGCGTCAAGACAGATAACGCAGGTATTCCAAGGCCTTGGTCGCGTGCACGTGACCGCGTTCGCTCTGCACCACCATCCGCACCACTCGGTGCCGATCTATCACGAATGTCGTCCGCTTCACGGACAGTAGCTGCCGCAGGTACCCACGGTTGGCCGCATGCGCCCGCCCGCGTTCGAGCTCACGAAGCCGACGCCGCCGGGTGAACCACCCACCTCGCCGCACTCCGAATTGTTCGGCCACCGCGCCGTCGGAATCGGACAGCAGTGGAAAGTCGAAGGACCTCTGCAGAGCGAAATGCTGATTCTTGTCGCGTGTGTCGGTGCTGATCCCTACTCGCTGCGCGCCGAATCTGCTGAATTCTGTTCCGAGGTCCCGGAAATGGCAGGCCTCGGCGGTGCAAATGGGGCTGTTGGCCGCAGGATAGAAGAACAGCACCACCGGGCCCGATGCCGTCAGCTCGGAGAGCGCACGGGATTCACCCGAATGATCGGGGAGCTCGAAATCCGGGGCCGTCTGTCCGATTCGCATGACGCAGAGGCTACCGCTCAGTCCTGAACCAATTCGGCCACGAGCCGTCCGCGCAGATGTTCATCGATACCCAAGTGACTCAGGTACGCCTCGAACGACCCGTGATTCGACGTCACAGCCTGCATTCCGCGCTCCAGATAGGACGCGCGGACTCCCAACAACGCCTCCCCGGGCTCTTCGACGTCATCGGTACCTGCCCATATCCGGCGCACATGGGCGAGCAGCGGCTCCACTGCAGCATTGCTGGCGAGGTAGTCGGCGAGGATCTCGTCCTCGCTCACTCCGGCGGCACGCAGCACAGTCGCGACGGTCCACCCCGCCCGATCCTTACCCGCGGCGCAGTGCACCAGAACTCCGCCTCGTCGAGCGGCAATAGCCTCCGCCACCTGCTTGATCGCGTGCGCCGCCCCATCCAGCACCGGAAACGACGCGTACGCGCGTAGCAGGTAGTCGACCTGACTCTGTTCTTCGTGGGTCGGTACCTCGTGCGGAGCGCGCTCACCGATGTCGTTGTGGAACGGCACCGAGATCGACTGCACGCCGTCGGGAACTCTGTCGACACCACTTCGTGCGATCTCGGAGTCACTGCGAAAATCGAACACCGTGCGTATCCCGAGATCGACCACGGCGCGTTGACCACGCTCGGTGAGAGCACTCAATTCCGATGCGCGATAAAACTTTCCGGGCCGAATCCTCGAGCCGTCGACAGTGCGAACACCGCCGAGGTCTCGAAAGTTCCAGGCCCCGTCGAGAGCGAACTGGTTGTGCACACGGGCGTCGGGCATGATCCCGACTGTATAGAAGCGAGGTTGTGGAGAAGCGAGGCTGGGCTCAGACGCGGGGTACGAGCCACTTCCGCAGCCGGGAGGTGACGAACGGCATCACCACGTAAACCATCAACGGCGTGCACATCATCACCACGACCGCCGTTCGCAGGGCGACGTTCAACCCCGTCAAATGTGGTGTGAGAACGATGTTGACCAGCAAGCTGACGGCATAGAACGCCACACCGATCGAGATCGCCTGCTTCCACCGGGGTGGCGGGCCGCCGATCACTCGAACAGCGTCGGTCAGGTTGGACTGCGGCTCGAACCATCCCTCCACGCCGGAAAGACGATGTGTTGCAACGTCGTCGGCGATGGGCCTGCCGCTGCTGAGCCAGCGGCGTCGAGAATCCGAGTGCAGCCACGCGTCGAGGTTGTCGTGGGTCTCGAACCGGTACACCACGTGGTAGTCGTTGGATCCGCCGGAACTGCGCAGCCAGCCGCCACCGAGAAAGCCGGGGAAAGTTCGGACGAGATCGATACCGCGATCGGTCCATTCGACGAAATCTGCTTCGTACCCCTCGCGAACGCGCCGTGCGACCGAGGTCGTGACGTGATCGAGCGTGTCCGTCGTGGTCATGCGGTACCCCTTCTGCACGTGTTCGTCTCGGCCTTTCTGTTCTACACAGAGTGCGGGCCAGTGGACCAGCTTTCAAATCAGGGGCCCAGATGTAGATGTATGGCCCCCAAGCGCGACTGATGTGACAGTCTGTCCATACAGACCTCTCGTGAACGACCTGGAGTGGACGGATGGCACAGACCGAGTACGAGCTCGACGACGTGGATCGACGCATCGTCACCGAGCTGAGCCGTGACGGCCGAATGTCCATGCGCGCATTGGCCGAGGCAACCCACATCTCCCGGGCACACGCCTACGTACGCGTCGACCGCCTCCTCGACGAGGGCGTCATCGAGGGGTTCACCGCACGCATCGCCTACGAGAAGGCCGGAGTCGGCGCATCCGCCTATGTGGCTCTGTCCATTCGGCAGGATTCGTGGCGTGCCGTCGCCGACGACCTGAGTACCTATCCGTTCGTCGAGCACGTCAGCTTGATGGGCGGTGATTTCGATGCGCTCGTTCTGGTCCGTGCTCCTGACACATCGGCGCTGCGGCATCTGGTGCTGGACAAGTTGCAGGGGCTGGACGGGATACTGTCGACCCGAACCTGGCTGATTTTCGACGAGGCGGTCGGCCCCGGCGCTCAATGGACCGCCCAGCCGAAAATCACCCAGCCGAGGAACGGGAGAACTCCATGAGCACATCCGTTCACGACACGCCTACCACCGATGTAATAGTTGTCGGCGGCGGAATCGGCGGTGTCTCGCTCGGATACGAACTCGCGAGCGATCACCGAGTCACCCTGCTCGAGCGCGAGAAGACCCTGGCCTTCCATACCACCGGACGCTCGGCCGCGCTGTTTCTGGAAACCTACGGCAACAACACGATTCGTGCTCTGACGACGGCCAGCCGAGACTTCCTGGAGAACCCGCCGGAGCACTTTCGATCCGAACTGCTCGCCCCGCGCCCCCTGCTCCAGTTCGCGTCCACCGGACGAGGCGACGCGCTCGAAGCGATGTACGCCGACGTCAGCCGCTTGACGCCCGACGCACAACTGGTTTCGCCTGCCGACGCGCGCACATTCTTTCCGCCGCTGCGCCCCGAATTGATCGATTGCGCTCTGTACGAGCCGCATTCGATGGAAGTCGACGTGCACGCCCTGCATCAGGGCTACGTGCGAGGGCTCCGTGCGCGGGGCGGGCGCGTCCACACCGGGACCGGGGTGAGGTCACTGAGGCGCATCGACGGACTGTGGCACGCGCACACCACCGATGGGTCGACACACACTGCTCCACTCGTCGTCGACGCCGCGGGCGCATGGGCGGATGTTCTCGGGGCAATGGCGGGAGCCGAGCCCACCGGACTCGTGCCCATGCGTCGCTCGGTGTTCATGGTGGCCGCACCCGACGACCTCGATACCGCGCACCTGGTGACATTGAGCGACATCGACGAGAAGTTCTACATCAAACCCGAAGGCACACAACTACTGTGCTCGCCTGCGGACGAGACGCCCACCGAGCCGAGTGATGCCCGCCCGGACGAGTTGGAGATCGCCCGAGCGTTCGACGACATTGCCGAGGCGACCACGTTGACGGCGCGGCACGTCCGGTCGTCCTGGGCCGGTTTGCGCAGCTTCGTGCCCGACCGAACTCCGGTCGTCGGATTCGATCCGAATATCGAGGGTTTCTTCTGGTGCGCCGGTCAGGGTGGGTACGGAATCCAGACGTGCGCAGCGCTGGCCCGGGTCGGCGCGTCTCTGGCACGGCGGCAACAACTTCCGGTCGATGTGACCCTGCGCGGGCTCGACGAAGCGGACCTGTCGCCCAGCCGCTTCAGGTGAGAGGCGCTTCGCGCCACGTGCACGAAAACTCGACCCCTGCTACGAAGTTCCGCGCACGACGTGTGCAGTCATCCGGCGACCACGCGTCGTAGATCGCGCTGCGTAGTTCGGTAGATGTCCACCAGGTCGGCGTCCTGCCCGGCGTCGATGCGCTCGGCCCAGTCGTCGAAGGCGATCCGCATGGCCATGCCGGCACCCTCGACCAGCAACCGTGCGTACGAACGTGATTCGTGACCACCGAGCTTGGCGGCAACCGAGTCGGTGACGCGACAGAGCGTCATGGCGTCGGTCGCGAAGGCGGCGGCCCGCAGGTGGTCGTCGCGCCCGATCAGCCGTCGGGTACGCAGGAGTCGATCTCGCGCCTCGTGCGGTGCAGCGGATAATCGTTCGACGGATCGCTCGTACAGTGCTTCGATAGCAGCGAGGGTGATGTCCGCGGGGGCCGTCGATGCCAGCCAGGCGTCGATATCGAGCTCGAACTCCGGGGCGAGCCCGAGAACCGATTCTTCCTTGGATGCGAAGCTACGAAAGAACGTGCTGGGCGATACACCGGCCCGACGTGCGATCTGGTCGACCGTCGTTGCGGCGCAGCCCTGCGTCTCGAACAGATCGAGCGCAGCACGGGTGATGTCGAGGAGGGTTTCCCGACGACGTCGCTCTCGCAGATCCGGTACTCGATCGCTCATCGTCCTCCATCCATCGGTCACTCCTCTAACGTCTGACTGTCAACATACCAGCAAGATTCAAGTTGACAGTCACTGTCATTATGATTCAAGCTGTCTACACACAAGAATTGCTCCACACGTTGCACCGATACCCGAAAGTTCTCGACACATGACCACACCTGAGACCGACCACGCACCCGACGCGCAGCTCGCGCCGGGCAGCAAGTTACTGATCGGCATCCTCGTCATCGCGGCTTTCGTCATGATCCTCAACGAGACGATCATGAGCGTGGCGCTGCCTACCCTGATGGTCGACCTGAGCATCACGGCGACCACCGCACAGTGGCTCACCACCGGATTTCTGCTCACGATGGCGGTGGTAATCCCCATCACCGGATTCCTGTTCCAGCGCTTCACTCTGCGTCAGGTGTTCGTGGCAGCCATGACCCTGTTCACCGTCGGCACGCTGCTCGCTGCCTCCGCTCCGGGCTTCGAGATGCTCCTGCTCGGGCGCGTCACCCAGGCCAGCGGCACGGCGATCATGTTGCCGCTGTTGATGACCACGGTGCTGACCGTGGTTCCAGCGCACAAACGCGGCGCGATGATGGGCGTGATCTCCATCGTCATCGCTGTGGCACCCGCGATCGGTCCGACGATCTCGGGGATCATCCTCGATTCGCTCAACTGGCGTTGGATGTTCTGGCTTGTCCTTCCGATCGCACTCATCGCGTTCGCCATCGGCACAACTCTGGTGAAGAACGTGACCGAGACCAGTCGGCCGTCGTTCGATCCTGTATCGGTCGTGTTGTCCGCGTTGGCTTTCGGCGGCATCGTCTACGGCCTGAGCAGCCTGGGGCATTCGGCCGAGGAGTCCATGGTGCCGGTATGGCTGCCGCTGGTCGTCGGTACCGTCGCCCTCGTGGTGTTCGTTCTCCGGCAGATCTCGCGTCAGGATCGCGGCGGCGCTCTGCTGGACATGCGTCCGTTCCGCACTCCCACCTTCAGTATCGGACTCGGTATGATCGCGATCTCGATGATGGCCCTGTTCGGCGCACTGATCCTGCTACCGATGTACCTACAGAACGTCCGCGGACTCGACACTCTCGACACCGGACTGATGTTGCTTCCCGGCGGACTGTTGATGGGTCTGCTCGCCCCGTTCGTCGGACGCATCTTCGACCGAATCGGGCCGCGTCCGTTGGTCATTCCCGGTGCCGTGGTGGTGAGCGGCGCGCTGTGGTCGATGACCGTGCTGGACGCGCAGACTGCACTGCCGCTCGTGATCGGTATCCACATGTTGCTCTCGGCGGGCCTGGCACTCATCATGACGCCGCTCATGACCTCGTCGCTGGGATCGCTTCCCACCCAGCTGTACTCGCACGGTAGTGCCATCTTCAGCACGGTCCAGCAGTTGGCCGGTGCTGCCGGTACCGCACTGTTCGTCACCGTGATGTCCAACACCGCAGCAGCCAGAATCGCCGACGGCGCAACTGCTGTGGGCGGCTCGGAGGCCGGAATACACACAGCCTTCCTCTACGGCGGGGCCGTGTCGTTGGTCGCAGTGGCGGCGTCGTTCTTCATCCGGGCACCGGCACGAACCGACAGCGAGGCGCTCGCCCCCGCACAACCGGTTCACTAGGTCACCCGGCGTCCATCATCCGCACGGCCGCGTCGACGATCTCGTCTTCCGACAGAAGGACGAGATCGGCCGCGCCGCCGAGGGGGACGAACGAATTCGCGCTGGAGACTCGCGCGATGGCACCGTCGTAGCCGCCCTCGACGAGAGCGGTCACGACGCCCTCACCCACTCCCCCGTCGTGCCGGGTCTCGTCGGCGATCAGCACTCGATCGAAGCGTGCCAGCCGGTGCAACAGATCCTCGGCCGGCAGGGGAACTATCCAACGTAGGTCCACGACCGTCACCGCGATCCCGCGTTCGCTCAACCGCGACGCGGCGCGTCGACTCATCACCACTCCGTTACCGAACGTGACGATCACCAGATCATCTCCGTCGAGATGGCTTGCGACGGTGCCGAAATCGCCCGATGAATTGTCGGCACAGCGCAGTGCACCGTCGCCGTCGAGCAGATCGGTGCGGTGATAGAGCGCAATGGGCTCCAGAAACACGCACACTCGCCCCTCCTCCGCGGCCAGTGCCACACAGGTTCTCAAGAGACCGGCGGCCTCGGCCGCCGAACTCGGAACCGCAACCACGATGCCCGGAATATCGCGCAGAACAGCGACCGCATTGTCGTTGTGAAAGTGTCCGCCGAAACCGCGTTGATACGCCAAACCAGCGATGCGTACCACCATCCCGTTGGTGTACTGGGCGTCGGAGAAAAACTTCAGCGACGCGGCCTCACCACGCAGCTGATCCTCGGCATTGTGCAGGTACGCCAGATACTGAATCTCGGGTATCGGGACGAATCCAGCGAGCGCCGCACCCAGGGCGGTGCCGAGCACAGTTTGCTCGTCGAGCAGAGTGTCGAAAACTCGTGCTGCGCCGAACTTTTTACGCAAGCCCTTCGTGACGCCGTAGACGCCGCCTTTGACGGCAACGTCCTCGCCGAACACGAGCACGTCCGGTCGCGTCGTCATGATGTCGGTGAGAGTTCGGTTGATCATCGCGGCCAGCGTGAGCCGACCTTCGTTGTGAGCACCTCGCAGACTGCTCTCGGTAGCAGCCACGGCGGTCGGTCGCCTATCGGTGAGCGGAGCCATCACCGCCTCTGCGGTAGCGAGGCGCGACGATTCCCCGGAGCGCAGCGAGTCGACCGTCGCCTCGGCCTCGCCCATGACGGTCTCGCGCATCGCCTGGTATCGGCCTTCGACGTCGGCGGCAGTCAAGATCCCGGCGCCGACCAACGCACGAGCGCTGGCCACCAACGGATCTCGCTCGTAGTCACCGACGATGTCTGCGCTGGAGCGGTAGGCGAGTTCGGCATCCGATCCGGCGTGACCCATCAGCCGCACCGTCTCGAGGTGGAGCACTACCGGACGCCGCCGATTGCGCACTGTAGCGACGGCGGCGTCGACGGTGCGCATCAGTGCGATCGGATCGTTGCCGTCGGCCCGCACGTACTCGATCGACGGTAATCGGCTGAGCGACTGCGCGATCCACCCCCGCGGCGATCGGGTACTGATCCCGATGCCGTTGTCCTCGCAGACGAACAGGATCGGCATCGGAACGGACTGATGCGCACAATAAGCAGCCGAGTTGAGCGCACCCACCGTCGTCGAATGGTTGGCCGAGGCGTCGCCGAAGCTGCACACCACAACGGCGTTCTCGGGCCACGGGGTTCGATGACGCATCGCCTTCGCCCGACCGAGCGCGAACGCCAGACCGACCGCCCGCGGAACCTGGGACCCGATGGTCGACGTCTGCGGGACGATGCCCAGAGCCGGATGCCCGAACACCTTGTGGCGGCCGCCGGACATGGGATCTCGAGTCGAGGCGACCAGACTCGCCAGTACGTCCCGGATCGGGTTCGAGTCCGAATGCTGTTGTGCGCGTGCGGCATAGAAACCACCGGAGCGGTAGTGCAGCAGCGCCGGGTCGGTGACCTCGGTCGCTGCCCCGACGGCTGCGTTGGCTTCGTGCCCCGACGATCCGATGGTGTAGTAACCGAAGCCCTCGGACTGCAACCAACGGGCCGCGAAGTCGAGATGCCTGCTGGCGAGCTGCGCGTCGAAGTACCGAAGCAGTCGATCCGGATCCGCGACGACCGACCCACCGGGCCGGGCGAAGCGAACCTGCTTCAGGAAGTACTCGTCGATTGCCTCGGCCACGCGCGCACCCTTGTCTCTATCGACTTGTCTCCATCGACCTGTCTCCATCGAGCCGCGGAATCAGCTCAGGGCGATCATATCCATCGGAGTGCTGAGCAGCCGACCGACGAGGGCGAGGAATTGTGATCCCTGCTGGCCGTCGACCAGACGGTGATCGAACGACAGTGACAGCGTCGTCACCGAACGCAGTGCGATGGCACCCTCGTGTTCCCAGGGCATACGGCGGATCGAACCGAAGCACAAGATGGCCGCTTCACCGGGATTGAGAATGGGCGTCCCGGCGTCGACTCCGAACACTCCTACGTTGGTGATCGTGATCGTGCCGTCGGCGAGGTCGGCCGGACTGCTCTTGCCTTCTTTCGCGGTCCGCGTCAGATCTGCCAGTGCACGCGCGATGTCCACCAACGAAAGTTCGTGCGCGTCCTTGATGTTCGGCACCATCAGGCCGCGCGGGGTCGCTGCGGCGATGCCGAGGTTGACGTAGTGCTTGGTGACGATCTCCTGAGCCGCCTCGTCCCAGGACGAGTTGAGGGACGGGTTCGATCTCAGTGCTACCAGAACTGCCTTGGAAACCAACGCCAGCGGAGTCAGCCGCACGTCCGCGAAGTGGGTCGAGGACCGGAGGGATTCCAGCAGAGCCAGGGTCTCGGTGACGTCCACGGTCACGAATTCGGTGACGTGCGGAGCGGTGAATGCACTGCGCACCATCGCATCCGCCGTATGTTTGCGCACCCCCTTGATCGGCGTGCGCTCTTCGCGGCCGGTCCGGTGCGGGGCCCGCGCCTCCGCCGGCTCCTCACCCTTCAGGTAAGTCTCGATGTCCTCACGCGTGACGTCACCGTGGCTTCCGGTTGCGGGCACCTCGGCCAGGTCGACGGCGTTGTCCTTGGCGATCTTTCGCACCGGCGGTGTGGCCAACGGCTTGCCGTTCCGACCACTCGATGTCGCGGTGACCGGAGCTGGTCCCCGGCCGCCGCGTCGACTGGATCCTTCCTTCGCCACGCCGTAGCCGACGAGAACCGGAATCCGTTCGTCGTTGTCTTCTCCGGGGGCTGCCTCGTCCGTGTCGGTGGCTGTCTCGACACTCGGCGGGGCAGTCACCTCCTCCTGGGTGTCGCCGCCTACTCGGATGTCGATGATCGGGACCCCGACCTCGACGGTGTCGCCCTCCGAGACATGCAGCGCAACAACCACCCCCGCGAACGGTGACGGAAGTTCGACGGCAGCCTTGGCCGTTTCGACCTCGGCGATGTTCTGATTCAACTCGATCGTGTCACCGACGGCGACGAGCCAGGTCAGCAGGTCGGCCTCGGTGAGACCCTCCCCGAGGTCGGGCAACGGAAAACTCTGGATGGTGGGCATCGTCGAATCCTGTTCGGTGTCTGTCGTAGGCAGTGAGCGAAAATTCAGTGGGAGCGGCAGCGGTCGACGGCGTCGAGGATCCGGTCGACGTCGGGGAGGTAGAACTTCTCGAGCTTCGACGCGGGGTACGGGGTCCCGAAGCCGCCGACGCGCAGCACCGGTGCCTCCAGGTTGTAGAAACACCGTTCGGATATCCGTGCGGCGATCTCGGAGCCGATACCCATGAACACCGGTGCCTCGTGTGTGACGACCAGACGTCCGGTCTTGCGCACAGAGGCCTCGATGGTCTCGAAGTCGATCGGGGACAGCGAGCGCAGATCGATGACCTCGATCGAGATTCCCTCGTGGGCAGCCACTTCGGCGGCCTTGCGGGCGGTGGCGACGAGCGGGCCGTAGGCGATGAGTGTGACATCGGTGCCCTCGGTGACCACCCGCGCCCGGTGCAGCGGGTACGACGCGCCCGGATCGGTGGAGTCCAGGTCGATCGGGCTCTTCTCCCAGTACCGACGCTTCGGCTCGAAGAACAACACGGGGTCGTCGCTGGCAATAGCCTGTTGGATCATCGAGTAGCCGTCTGCAGAATTGCTACAGGTGACGACGCGAAGGCCCGCGGTCTGCGCGAAGTAGCCCTCGGGCGACTCAGAGTGATGCTCGACGGCACCGATTCCGCCGCCGTAGGGCACGCGAATCGTCATCGGAATCTTCACGTTGCCACTCGTGCGGTAGTGCAGCTTGGCGACCTGCGAGACGATCTGGTCGAAGGCCGGATAGATGAAGCCGTCGAACTGAATTTCGCACACCGGCCGGAATCCCCGCATCGCGAGTCCGACTGCGGTGCCGATGATGCCGGACTCGGCCAGCGGCATATCGAGAACACGACCGGGTCCGAAGTCCTTCTGCAGGCCGTCGGTGATGCGGAAGACGCCACCGAGCTTGCCGATGTCCTCGCCCATGAGGAGAACCTTGGGATCGTTCTCCATCGCTCGTCGCAGACCTGCATTGATGGCCTTGCCCAACGGAAGACTCGTGGGCCGCTGCGGCGCAATACTTTCCATGGTGGTCATGACGTGGCTCCTTCGAATCCGGCCTGGTACGAGGCAAATTGGGCTCGCTCGTCGTCCAGGAGGGGGTGTGGATCGGCGTAGACGTTGTCGAACACCGACATCGCTTCCGGCTCGACGGTCTCGAGGCACCCACGGCGGAGTTCCGCCGCGACGTCGTCGGCGGTGCGCTTCACCGAAGCGGCGAACGCGTCGTCGTACACGCCGATTCGACGGAGCAGCTTCTCGATTCGATCGATCGGATCCTTCGCACGCCATTCGTCGTCGGTGGCACCCGAGCGGTATCGCGTCGGATCGTCGGACGTGGTGTGCGGGCCCATCCGGTAGGTGACGGCCTCGATGAGCGTCGGGCCACTACCCTCGCGGGCGCGCGCCAGCGCTGCTCTGGTCACCGCCAGGACGGCCAGAACGTCGTTGCCGTCGACGCGCACCGACGGAATACCGAAGCCCTCGCCGCGGGCCGCGATCGTCGTCTTGGTCTGTACCGTCACCGGTTCGGAGATCGCCCACTGATTGTTCTGGCAGAAGAACACCACCGGCGCATGGAAACTGGCGGCGAAACCGAGCGCTTCGGAGATGTCGCCCTGACTGGTCGCGCCGTCACCGAAGTAGGTGATGGCCGCACCTTCGGCACCCTCGAGCTGCATGCCGATGGCGTACCCGGTCGCGTGCAGACCCTGCGATCCGACGATGATCGCCGGTGTGGTCATCCGGTACTCGTACGGGTCCCAGCCCGATAGCGTCGATCCGCGCCAGAACCGCAGCATCTGAGTGGGGTCTACCCCGCGACAGTAAGCGACGCCGTGCTCGCGGTAGCTGGCGAACACGAAGTCCTCGGTGTCGAGTGCACGAGCGGATCCGACCTGCGCCGCTTCCTGACCGAGCAGCGGTGCCCACAGACCCAGTTCGCCCTGCCGCTGCAACGCGGTGGCCTCGGAATCGATGCGCCGGACGACGACGAGATCGCGATACATCTCCATCATCGCGGCCGTGTCGATATCGGCGACGAGAGGCGAGTAGGTCTCGTTGCGCACCACGGTTCCCGATTCTTTGATCAGCTGAACCAGCGAGTTGGTGTTCATGGTCCTGGCACTCTCCGTCCTGATGTGATGTCCTTCACAAGGACACCACCGACATCCAGACTGCACAAGTGATGACTTCGAAACTGCGCAACGTGCACAATATTGATTAACGACCGAGCTACAGGAAGTGCGCAATGACCGATTTGGACAAGACCGACGCCAAGCTTCTCCTCGCCCTCTGCTCGAAGCCTCGCGCCACCGGGGTCGAACTCGCCACGACACTGGGCTTGTCGCGAAACACCGTCCAGGCGCGTCTCGGCCGATGGGACGACAAAGGCTCACTCACTCCGATCGATCACCGCATCCCGCCGAAGTCGCTGGGGCGACCGCTGCAGGCGTTCGTCACCGCACGGGTCAATCAGCACATGCTGGCGGCGGTCACCGAGAATCTCCGCACCATCCCTGAGGTACTCGAGGTGTTCGGGCTGTCCGGAGCTGCAGACATGCACATCCGCATCGCCGCCGTCGACGCCGACGACCTGTACCGCATCGCCGGTCTGATTCTCGAGATACCAGGAGTCGAGCGCACCAACATGTCCATCGCCATGTCGGAACTGATCCAGTACCGCACCAAGCCGTTGCTCGAACAGCTCGCCGAAGACGGCCGACGCTGAGCAGGCAGACCAGCTCTGCCAGACCGATTCAGCCTCCACCGTGCAAGATGCATGATCTCGGCGACGGCGGTTGACCAGCGTGCACGTTCACGGCACTCTTCGACGGACATGTTCCCGGATACCACCCATTTCCGGGTACCGCCGCCTCATCACCGAAAGAGACCGCCTGTGTCCGTCGTTGCCGACCACCCCGCCGCCGTAGCCAGCACCCCGCCCCGCTCCCTCTCCTCGACGGCAGGCGTCTTCGACCGTCCCGACATGCCGCGCGACTCCGCACACGAACGCGTCGTGTTCTGCCAGGACCGCGATACCGGGCTGCGCGCGATCATCGCCGTCCACTCCACCGTTCTCGGGCCGGCCCTCGGCGGAACTCGCTTCTACCCCTACGCATCCGAGCAGGATGCGTTGACCGATGTATTGCGGCTCTCCCGCGGGATGACCTACAAGGCAGCCGTCGCGGGCGTCGACCTCGGCGGCGGCAAGGCCGTGATCATCGGCGATCCCACCGCCATCAAGACCCCGACGCTGCTGAACGCATACGGCCGGTTCGTCGAGTCGCTCGGTGGAACCTATGTCACCGCAGGCGATGTGGGCACCAACAGCAACGATCTCGACATCATCGCCGAAGAGACCGCGCACGTCGTCGGCAAGAACACCACTGCAGGCGGCACCGGCGACAGCGGTCCGCAGACCGCACTCGGGGTCCTTCTTTCGCTCCGTGCGGCAGCCGAATCGGTCTGGGGCTCAGATGATCTGACCGGTAAGCGTGTCGCCGTCGAAGGTGCAGGAAAGGTCGGATACAACCTCGTCGCCCTTCTTCGGGATGCCGGTGCCGACGTGATCGTCAGCGACTCCTATGCACCCGCACTCGAGCGCATCGCCCTGGACTTCCCCGGGGTCACCATCGAATCCGACATCATCGGTGCCGACATCGACGTCTACGCACCGTGCGCCATGGGTGCCACCCTCGACGCCTCCTCGGTAGCCCGATTGACGGCGTCCATCGTCTGCGGCGCGGCCAACAATCAGCTGCTCACACCCGACGTCGAAGAGATGTTGGCGGCGCGCGGAATCGTCTGGGTACCCGATTACGTAGCCAACGCCGGCGGACTGATCCAGGTGGAAGGCGAACTGCGCGGTAAGGATTCGGCCCAGGTGATGGCCACGATCGGGAAGATCCGCGACACCGTCTCCGGCATCTTCGCCATCGCGCGTACCGAGGGCATTCTGCTGGGAGCCGCAGCCGATCGTCTGGCCGAGGACCGGATCGCGGCTGCCCAGGGCTGAGCGGAGGCATCACTCCGACATCCTGCACCGACGCCGAACCGTCGGACGCCTACCCCCGAGAAGCGTTGTATCCCTTCACGACCTGATGAAGCAGCGCCTCCAAGCGGAGACTGGCAACGGACGGTGTGACGTCCGACGGACGGGCCGTACAGATACGCCGTGCCGGCACGGACGCGGCGAGTCGCTTGACGACGACCTCGCCGCGTACGTAGCTGGTGGCCAGTTGGGGGCACAACGTGACTCCGAGACCTGCAGCGACCATGGCCTGCGTTTCCTGGTAGTCGCTCGCTTCCACCACCACCGTCGGTCTGAAGCCGGCAGTACGGGCGCAGCGCCAGAGATGCTCTGCAGTGGGGTGACCACCCGCTCGCACGATCCAGTCGTCGTCACTCAGATCCGAGAGCTCGACCGTATCCGCGTGCGCGAGTTCGTGATCGCGTCGAACGATCAACACCGTTGGGTCGCTGAGTATTTCGCGAACTGTCAGACCTTCGTCCACGGTTCGATTCCATGGATAGTCCCACGTCAGCGCCAGATCGAGCTGCCGCGTCTCGAGCAACTCCCGCAGGGGCGCGATTCGGCTCGAGTGTACCGACAAGCGAATTCCCGGGTGGGTCTCACGCAGACCGATGACGACGTCGGGCAACAACGACGCGGCAAACGTGGGAAAGACTCCGAAGCGAACAGTCCCGGTGAAGCCTCCGGCGAGCTCACGGAGATCGTCTCTCATCCCGTCGAGTTGCTCGTCGATGGCGCGCGCCCTCGCGACAACCGCTCGCCCGGCCTCGGTCAAGTGCACACCGCGGGCATGTCGCTCGACGAGCTCGACGGCGAGTTCGGACTCCAACTTGCTGATCTGCTGCGAGACAGCTGAAGACGTGTAGCTCAGCTCGTCGGCTGCAGCGGCCATCGATCCGTGTCGTCCGACAGCCGACAAGATCTGCAACCGGGTCAAGTCCGCCTTCATCGACCTCACTTTAGCATCTCTTATGTCAGACTCAAGAAACCTTGACTACTACTTATCGGCTGGCGCTGCCATAGTGACTTTCGAGAGTGATCCAGGCCATAGGCCACCGTTCGCCGGACCTGTTCCGTGAACGTCCTCGGCACTCCCTCGACTGCACAGAAAGCCATGGCACCATGTCGACAGTTACGGTTCCCGCCGCCCACCTCGAAGATCTGGCATCGCGAGCACTGATCACCTGCGGTATGTCCGAGGCGTCAGCTCGGACCATCGCAGAAGTCCTCGTCTTGGCCGACCTGTTCGGCATTCATACGCACGGAATACAACGGGTCCCGCAGTACCTCGATCGCGCCACCGTAGGGGGCATCGATCCGTGCGCGGTGGTGACCACCACCCGGCCGGCACCGGCTCTGGCTTTGGTCGACGGCGCCAATGCGGTGGGACCTCTGGTCGGTAGTGCTGCACTCGCTGCAGCCATGGACGGTGCCCGAACATGCGGCGTGGGAGCGGCTTTCGCTAGGCACAGCAACCATTTCGGCCCGGTCATGCCCTATCTTTTCAAGGCTGCCTCGGAGGGATTCGCGGCGATCATCGCCAGCAATGCCACGACCACGATCGCACCGTCCGGAGGGAAGGCCACGCGAGTGGGCAACAACCCGATGGGATGGGGCGTCCCCAATCCGGGAGGCGACCCCATTTTTCTCGACATCGCGTTGAGCGTCGCAGCGAGAGCAAAGATTCGAGCCGCCCAAAACGATGGCCGCTCCATTCCCGCCACCTGGGCCACCGACAGCGAAGGCCGACCTACGACCGATCCGAGCGCTGCGCTCTCGGGGTTCCTGCAACCCATCGCGGGCCACAAGGGATACGGGCTGGCGGTGATGGTCGACCTGTTTGCCGGACTACTCTCCGGTGCAGCGTATCTGGACAAGGTCAGCTCATGGAGTGTCTCACCCGAGCGGGCCCAGAACCTGGGTCATTTCTTCATCCTTGTCAACACCGAACTGTTGCTCTCCGGGCCCGGGTTGCACGAGCGCGTCCAGGACTTCGGTGATCGGTTGCATTCGGTTCCGGCGACGGATCCCGCCGATCCCGTTCGACTACCGGGCGAATACGAGATGGCGCGGTACCACGAGCAGATCCGAGACGGGATCACGCTCGACGACAGTGATATTCGAGCGTTGCATCAGCTCGTCGAGTCTCGGGTCTGAGAAGAACCGACAAGCCGAAGGAATTTCCATGAAAGTATCGATAGAGAATTTGACCCTTGCCTACGGCAAGAACACCGTCGTCCGGGACCTCGATCTCGAGATTGCCGACGGAGAATCCCTCGTGTTGCTCGGTCAATCGGGCTGCGGCAAAACCAGCACCATGCGTTGCGTCGCAGGTCTCGAAAGTCCGAACGAAGGCCGAATCACAATCGGCGACAACGTGATGCATGATTCTTCCAGCGGTCGAACCGTACCCCCGAACAAGCGCAACGTCGGAATGGTGTTTCAGTCGTACGCGGTATGGCCTCATCGCACCGTGTTCGAGAATGTCGCGTTCTCGCTGCAGATGCAGAAAGTCGGTAAGGACGAACTCGTCTCTCGCGTGCACGAGACACTCGATCTGGTCGGGCTGCGTGAGTTGGCCGAGCGCGGAGCCAGCCTGTTGAGCGGTGGGCAGATGCAGCGGGTAGCCCTCGCACGGAGTCTGGTCATGCGCCCCAACGTCCTGTTGCTCGACGAGCCGCTGTCCAATCTCGATGCGCGCCTGCGCGAACGCCTGCGAATGGAACTGCGTGAACTGCAACTGCGACTCGGCCTCACCACGATCTACGTCACTCACGATCAGGTGGAAGCATTTGCCCTGGCCGACCGCATTGCGCTGATGCAGAACGGTCGCATCGTCCAGAGCGGCGCACCCGATCAGATCTACACTGCGCCCGCGAGCGGGTCGATCGCAGAGTTCCTCGGCGTGGGCAACCTGTTCGCGTGCTCACCCACTCCTGGCATGTCTGGAGCAGTGACGCTCACCGACCACGATTTCACGATCAGAGTCGATGCCACCGTGCCCGACAATGCGGACCGACTGCTCGTGTGTCTGCGTCCCGAGGACCTGACCGTCACGCCTGTGCACGACGACACGTCTGCGGGAGTGGGTTGGGCGGGGCGTGTCGACGTCGCGAGCTACCAGGGCGCGTCCATTCGCTACCGCATCACTCTCGACGGAGGGCCGAATATCGAGGCGCTCGCCACCGGAGCCTCGAAACGGGCGCTGCACGTCGGAGAACGAGTCGACGTCGACGTCACACCAGGAGCCGCACAGCTTCTCGTCGACGACCGCACGCAGCTCGTCGGGGCTCTCTCGTGAGCGCCCCGACCACCGACCGTCCACGGCAAGCACCGGCACCGACGCCGGGTGTCTCGGTGTCACGCACACGCAACCCACGGCTCCGGCGAAGCCTTCCGACACTCGTCCAACTCGCGCTTCTCACGCTCATCGTCCTGTGCCCGATGTTCTTCATCGTCATGGGTGCCTTCACCGACAATCCCGACCGCAGCAACGTCTTCGACTTCGGTAATTTCACCTTCGACAATTTCGCTCTACTGGGACGCCCGTCGGCTCAGGAGGCGATGTGGAGCTCCGCGATCGTCGGAATCGGATCGTCGATTCTCGCCCTCCTCATCGGTGCGACACTGGCGTTCTTGGCCGCCAGAACCAACATCCCGGGTCGAAAGTTGATCTACGGCATCGGGATTGCCCCGCTGTTTCTGCCGTCGCTCGTCGGTGCGCTGGCGTGGGCTCTGCTCGCCGGCCCCGCAACCGGCTACCTCAATCTGGCCCTGACTGCACTCGGACTCCCCGGATTCGTCGACATCTACAGTTTCGCCGGAATGATCTTCGTTCTCGGCCTGTATTACGCTCCTTATCCGTTCCTGATGATTCACTCGGCGTTGTCTTTGATGAGTCCGGATCTGGAAGATGCGGCCAGCCTCCACGGGGCAGGGCTCACCCAGATGCTCCGCAAGATCACCTTTCCGCTCGTGCTTCCTGCCACGATCGGATCCGGCATACTCGTATTCGCTCTGACCGTCGAGAACTTCGCCGTCGCACAGGTCATCGGTGTACCCGGCGGCGTGGACACCCTGCCCACCCTCATCTATCGACTCATGAACGCTGCGCCTGCTCGCAGTAACGACGCGGCAGCCATCGCCGTCGTCCTCACCGTTCTGCTCGTGGTCGTCGTGGCCTTGCAGAACAGAGTGACCGGCAGCAAGGAATTCACCACTGTGAGCGGTAAGGGAGTGCGCGCACGGCAAGTGCCGCTTCGGGGCTGGCGTTGGCCGGCCGCCGCTCTCGCATGGCTGTACTTCGTTCTCGCCGTGGCACTCCCGATGGGAGCACTCGTGGTGGCGTCGCTCCAGACCAGCCCGTACCTGGCTCGATTCGGGGAGTTGTTCGATGCCGGCGCGTTGTCCTTGTGGAGCCTGGGGCAAACAGTTCAGGACCCGGACTTCCACAACGTTGTACTCAACAGTGTCATCGTCGGTGTGTCGACCGCGGCCATCGGCACTACTTTCTGCTTCGCGCTGGCGTACACCCGGTACCGGACCAGGTCGCCCGGACGATCGGTGCTGGAGTACGTGGCCATGCTGCCGTTGGCAGTTCCCGCGATCGTGCTCGGGCTGGGTTTGCTCTGGACCTGGTTGGCGTTGCCCGTGCCGATCTACGGAACTCTCGCCGTCCTCGTCGTCGCATTCATCGCAGTCTTCCTGCCGCAGGGATACCGCGGAGTGTCCTCCTCCATCGTTCAGCTCGACCAGGACCTCGAGGACAGCGCAGTGATGCTCGGCGCGAGCCGAGCGAAGGCCATCCGATTCGTGACAGTGCCCCTGCTCCGAATCGGGCTGTCCTCGACCTTTCTGCTGCTGCTCATGTTGTCGATGCGCGAATTGACGGCAGCTCTCTTCCTGTTCACTTCGGACACGAGGTTGCTGTCCATAGCGATCTTCGACGCCTACGACAACGGATCCATCCGATCGGCCGCCGAACTCGGGTTGCTCTACTGCGTCGTGATCGGCGTTCTTTCTGCACTGTCCCGCCGATTCGGCGCAAAGGAGTCCAAGTAGATGACCACATCGACGATCCGGCGGTTCGGTGCCGCAGTGTGCGCCATCGCAGTCGCCGCGGTGACCGCATGCAGTCCACCACCGCAGGCCCCATCGCTGGCACGGCCGGCCGCGTCCATCACCGAACCAGGTGGGGCTCTGGTGATCGACGGCGAGCAGATCGCAGACCCGGATCTGTGGTCGCGCGCAGAATCCGAGGGCACCATCACGCTGTACAGCGGATACACGCAGGACACCGAATCCGAGGTGCTCGAACAGTTCGAGGCCGACACCGGTATCGATGTGAAACTCGTTCGCTTGACGTCCAATCGGCTCTACGAACGCCTCACGGCCGAATACAGCACCGGTCGCCTCGATGCAGACGTCATCCGGATCTCCGACCCGGGTTTCGTTCGGGGTTTGGCCGAGCGCGGACTGTTCCAGCCCTACCTGCCCGATACTGCGGACAATCTCCAGGATGACGTCTCGTTCGACGACAACCGATATTTCCGCACGTTCAACCCGATCTACACCTTCGGGTACAACCGCGCAGTCGTCGATCCCACCGACGCGCCGACGTCGTGGAATTCTCTTCTCGAGGATCGTTGGAACGACAAACTCGGTATCGCGCAGGCCGGTTCGGGCGGAAGCGCGCTCGCTCTGACTCGATTTCAGCGCGATGTCCTGGGCGACGACTACCTCCGCCGATACTCCTCGGAGGCACGAGTGTTCGACTCCATCGGGGCCCAGCTCGACGCCTTGGCCCGCGGCGAGATCAACGCGGGCACCGTCGTTGTGAGCAGCGTGAACATTGCGAACAACGAGAACGCTCCTGTCGATTTCGTCGTACCGGACGAGGGAGTCACCTCGTACGACTACTACACGGGAGTGGCCGACACCGCACGCAATCTTGCTGCCGCAGAGGTATTCATGAACTGGAACCTCTCCACCCGCGGCCAGCGGGTGTTCACCGACCTCGGTGAGTACTCGGTACGGACCGATGTCGATCCGCCGAACATTCTCGGTGCTCAGCTCCCCGACTTCACCGATCCCAAGGTGCACCGGATCACCCCGGAGGAATCGACCACCCATTCCGCCGAGGATCAGGCCGCGTGGAATTCGATTTTCGGATACAACGAATGACTCTGCCGCAGTGCAGAGTCCACTGAAGGGACCCAACTCTCATGCCGAAGTCCAAGACCCGAGTCGAGGGCACCGTCGTCGAACTGGACGGCGACGAGATGACCCGAGTCATCTGGCAATACACCAGGGATCATCTGATCCTTCCGTATCTCGACGTGAACCTCGAGTACTACGACCTGGGAATACGAAATCGTGACTCCACCGACGATCAGGTGACCGTCGATGCTGCACGAGCTATCGAGAAGTACGGTGTCGGCGTCAAGTGCGCCACCATCACGCCCGACGCCGACAGGGTGGAGGAATTCGGACTGAGACAGATGTGGCGCTCACCCAACGGCACGATTCGGAATGTACTCGGGGGAACAATTTTTCGAGCCCCGATCATCATCTCGAATGTTCCCCGACTCGTTCCTGGGTGGACCGAACCCATCGTCATCGGACGTCACGCCTTCGGCGACCAGTACCGCGCAACCGATTTCACTGTGCCTGGGCCGGGTACCGTCACCATCACCTACACTCCCGACGACGGAAGCGAACCGATACGGCACGAGTTGGTGAGGTTCACCGACGAGAGCCTCGGCGGAGTGGTGCAGGGCCAATACAACTTCACCCAGTCCATCATCGATTTTGCGCGAGCCTCGTTGAACTATGGCTTGCAGCAGAATTATCCGGTCTATCTGTCGACGAAGAACACCATCCTGAAGGCGTACGACGGCCGATTCAAGGACGTCTTCGAGCACATCTATCGGACCGAGTTCAAGACCGAGTTCGAGGCAGCCGGACTGACGTACGAACACCGCCTCATCGACGACATGGTCGCGTCGGCCATGAAGTGGAAAGGGGGGTATGTGTGGGCATGCAAGAACTACGACGGTGACGTGCAGTCGGACTCGGTTGCACAGGGATTCGGTTCGCCAGGTTTGATGACGTCCATCCTGCTGACACCGGACGGCAGGACATGCCTGACCGAAGCTGCCCATGGAACCGTGCGACGCCACTTCCGTGAGCACGAAGCCGGTGAACCGACATCGACCAACCCGATCGCGTCGATCTTCGCCTGGACTCGCGGCCTCGAACACCGCAGCACGTTGGACGGAACCCCCGAAGTGGGCCGGTTCGCCCGCACACTCGAACACGTCGTCGTGGGAACCGTCGAAAACGGTCGAATGACGAAGGACCTCGCGACATTGATCGGCGAGGACCAGAACCACCTGACCACCGAGCAGTTCCTCGACGCGGTCAGATACGAATTGGACCGACGAATGGGCCGATGATCTCGGCACATGACGCTCCACTCCTGGCCGTGCATCGGGGAATTCCCGCACCCTCGGCCAGGAGTGGAGCGCTACGTGCACCGGCTACTGCAGCGCGATGTACTTGGTATCGAGGTATTCCTCGATGCCTTCCGAACCACCCTCGCGTCCGAAACCCGATTCCTTGACGCCACCGAACGGGGCGGCCGCGTCGGAGATCGCACCGCGATTGACCCCGACCATGCCGGTGTCCAGAGCCGCCGACACCCGCAGGGCCCGGTCGAGGCTTTCTGTGTAGAAGTACGCCACCAACCCGTACCTGGTGTCGTTGGCTGCGGCCACGGCCTCGGCCTCGGTGTCGAATCCGATGATCGCCGCGACAGGTCCGAAGATCTCGTCCTGCAACAGATTCGCGTCCGCGGGGATACTGTCGAGAACCGTCGGCGTATAGAAGAATCCAGGTCCATCCGGCGCCGTGCCGCCGGTGCGCACCCGAGCACCCTTCGCGACGGCATCGTCGACCAGTGCGGTGACCGTTCTACGCTGTTTGTCGTTGATGAGCGGCCCGATGTCGGTGCCTTCCCGATCGCCGGCACCGACCGTCAAGGCCTCGATTCGCGCCGTCAACTTCACGGTGAATTCCTCACGCACCGAGTTCGCAACATACAAGCGGTTGGCCGCCGTGCAGGCCTCGCCGCCGTTGCGCATCTTGGCGAGCATCGCCCCGTCCACGGCCGCGTCGATATCCGCGTCGTCGAACACGATGAACGGAGCGTTGCCACCGAGCTCCATCGACGTCCGTAGCAGGCGGTCGGCTGCGTTGCGGACCAACAGCTTTCCCACTCCGGTCGATCCGGTGAACGTGACCTTCCTCAGTCTGGGGTCGTCCATCAGCGGTCCGGTGACCGCCGCGGCGTCGGAGGTCGGAAGGATCGAGAGCACCCCATCGGGCAACCCCGCGTCGGCGAATACCTGCCCCAGAAGGAGCATCGTGAGCGGAGTGTCCTCGGCCGGCTTGACGATGACGGTGCATCCGGCAGCCAGAGCGGGCCCGATCTTGCGCGTTCCCATGGCCAGAGGAAAGTTCCACGGGGTGATGGCCAGCACCGGGCCGACGGGCATCTTGGTCACCAGGATTCGGCCGTTTCCTGCCGGCGCGGGGGTGAACCGGCCGCCGATGCGGACCGCCTCCTCGCTGAACCAGCGCAGGAATTCGCCGCCGTAGTTCACTTCACCGCGGCTCTCCGCCAATGACTTTCCCATTTCGAGAGTCATCAACAGGGAGAAATCGGCCGCGCGCGCCTGCAGTAGGTCGAAGGCACGCCGCAGAATCTCTGCCCGCTCGCGAGCAGGCGTCGCCGCCCACGCCTCCTGCGCCGCAACAGCGAGATCGAGCGCGGTGATCCCGTCGGCCGCGGTGGCGTCGGCGACGGTAGTCAGTTCCTCGCCGGTCGCCGGGTTCAGTACGGAGAATCGGGAACCCGACGCCGACGGTGTCTGCGTACCGCCGAGCCAGAGATCGGTGGGCAGCGACGAGATCAGATCGTGGGCCGACATGTCAGTTCCCCTGTGCCACTGAGCGAAGCGCACCTTCGAGGACCGTGAGCGCGTCGTCCAACAGCTCGTCGGAGATCACGAGGGGTGGCAGCAGGCGGATGACGTTGCCGTAGGTACCGCACGTCAGCACGATGACCCCGGCCTCGAGTGCCGCAGCCGCAACGGCTTTGGTGGCCTCGGGATTGGGTTCGTGTCCACCGGGTACGACCAGTTCGACGGCCAGCATGGCTCCGCGTCCGCGAATGTCACCGATGATGGAGACGTCCGGAGTCAACGCGTGCAGCCGGTCGAGCACGATGCGTTCGATATCGCGGGCGCGGGCATTGAGGTCGAGCGTCTCCATCTGCTCGATCGACGCCAAGGCAGCGGCGCAGGCGACGGGGTTGCCGCCGTACGTCCCACCGAGTCCACCCGGATGCACGGCGTCGATCAGGTCGGCGCGACCGGTGACCGCGGCCAGCGGCATCCCGCCCGCGATGCCCTTCGCCATGGTGATCAGGTCCGGCACGACTCCCTCGTGCTCACTGGCAAACCAGGCACCGGTCCGGGTGAATCCGGATTGCACCTCGTCGGCGATGAAGACGACGTCGTTCTCGCGCGCCCAGTTCGCCAGTGCCGGCAGGAAGCCGTCGGCCGGCACGACGAAACCGCCCTCACCCTGAATCGGCTCGATGAGGATGGCCGCGAGATTGGCTGCACCGACCTGCTTTTCGATGACGGAGATCGCCCGTGCCGCGGCCTGCGCGCCGGTAACCGAGGAACCGTCGGAGTTCAGACCTTCGCGGAACGGGTAGGACATCGGGGCCCGATAGACCTCGGGAGCGAACGGCCCGAAGCCACTCTTGTACGGCATCGACTTCGAGGTCAGTGCCATCGTCAGGTTGGTGCGGCCGTGGTAGGCGTGATCGAACACGACGACGGCCGAGCGTCCGGTGGCGTGCCGAGCGATCTTCACTGCGTTCTCGACTGCCTCGGCACCGCTGTTGAACAGGACGGTGCGCTTGTCGTGATCTCCTGGGGTGAGTTCGGCCAACTTCTCGGCGACCGCGATGTAACCCTCGTAGGGCGCGATCATGAAGCAGGTGTGGGTGAAGTGGGCGACCTGATCCTGCACGGCGGCAACAACGGCCGGATTCGAAGCACCGACGGTCGTCACGGCAATTCCGGCACCGAGATCGATCAGCGAGTTGCCGTCCACATCGACGACGACGCCGCCGTCTGCGTCGGCCACGTAGACCGGCAGGGTGGACGCCACGCCTGCACCGACGACAGCCTTGCGGCGCTCCGCCAATGCCGACGACTTCGGTCCGGGGAACGCGGTGACGATCTTGCGCTCCTGCGGAAGTCGGTACTCGATCGAGGCCATGGTCGCACCTTTCGTCTGGGCTGTTTCAGCAAGTATGCGACTGCTCGATCGCCGGGTCAGTTGCCATTTCGTCCATCCCACGAGCCGATCACACTCCTTTTCGTCGACCCCAGGATTACAGTGCGACATGTGAGCGTGCAGATGTCCTGGCTGCTGAGGCAGCGACACCTTCGACTGAGTCATCGCGGCGGACCCGAGCGCAGTTCTGCGTCCATCACCTTCGCGCAGGCAACCGAGCTCACCGACCCCAGCCCCTGGCTGTCGGGCGGCGAGTTGATTCTGACGACCGGACTGGGCTTCGACTCCGACGGTCCCGCGCTCGGGACCTACGTTCGAACTCTGGCGGCCGCGGGTGTTGCGTGCCTCGGATTCGGAATCGGTTTGTCCCACAGCACGATTCCCCAGCATCTCCTCGCCGCCGCAGACGAGGTGGGCCTGCCGGTCGTCGAAGTTCCCTACGACACTCCGTTCGCTGCTGTCATCCGAGCGGTCATGAAGCGAATCTCCGAGCAGGAGTACGAGCAGGTCGTTCGCGCTGCGTCGGTACAGAACCGCATCACGCGGGCAGCGCTGCACGGCGGCGTCGACGCGATCGTCCGGGAACTCGCAGTTGCCACGTCGACATCGGTGGCACTGATCGGTAGGCGCGCCGAGTCGTTCCATCCGACGGACGCATCGAATCTCGTCGAGCAGGCCCGCGACATCGCTCGCAGCATCCGCCCGTCGGCGTCACCTGCCACGGTCTCGGTGAGCGAACCGGGTCGCACCGTGAGTCTGCATTCAGTCCCGATCACCGGCAGCGCACCGACTTTCCTGGCCATCCGCACCGCTGGACCGATGACCGGAGTCGAGCAGATCCTGCTCGGGCATGCCGTTTCACTGGTGACCCTCGAACTCGAGAAACCGGCGCGCCTGCGCGCCGAACAGTCCAGGCTCAACACCTTGGCGCTCGGGCTGCTCCTCGACGGGCATCTGACCACGGACGACGATGTGCACGTGCCCAGCTATCTCGCCGATGCTGCCGACGACGACTCGCACATCAGGGTTGCGGTGGTTCGCGGACAATCCGAGCGCATCGTCGACGCGATCGATGCAGAGTCTCGGCTCCGGGGGCGGCCCACCTTCGCCCGGACTACCGACATCGGCTGCGAGCTTCTGCTCCGTGGCTCCGACGACGCCACCTTCGTTGCACGCATGATGGATTCGTTACCCCGATCGACGTGCGTCGGCCTCAGTGCCCGCCTTCACATCACCGAGTCCCCCGCGGCGCTTCGACAAGCCTCGCTCGCCTGCGCGGCTGCCGGATCCCACGATCGAATCGTCGAATTCACCGGTTCGATGTTGCTGGCCTCCGAACCGGTGCAGGAGTCGTTACGAGCCATGGCAGCGGTGACCATCGCCGTGCTGGCCGAGTACGACCGCATCCATACCGCCGATCTGGTGGCGTCACTTCGGGCTTTCCTCGAGGCCAACGGGCACTGGGAAACCGCTGCTGCACAACTGTCCGTTCATCGGCACACGCTGCGAAACCGGATCACGCGATGCGAGGAACTACTCGCGGTGGATCTGACGTCCGCACGAGTGCGCGCGGAATTGTTGCTCTCACTCCTGGCATCGACGTGAATGGAACCAACTGTCGAGCTGTGATGGAAGGGCCCTGTGTCAAGATTTCTCGATGACCACGCCACGTCCTGAACCCCACATCGCTGTCGCTACCGCGAAGTCGGTTCGACTCGGGGTACTTCTGGCCGCAGTCGGCGGTTTTCTCGACGCCTACACGTACGTCACTCGCGGCGGAGTGTTCGCAGGTGCCCAGACCGGCAACGTGGTGCTGCTCGGCGTCGATATCGCCGGCGGGCGCTGGATCGACGCGCTGGCCTTTCTACCGCCGCTGGCGGCGTTCGTGCTGGGCGTCGCGACAGCGGAGTTCATCGCGTTGCCCGCGGTGGCAAAGGTCGTGCGGCGGCCGGTCCGTGCGGTACTCGTCTTCGAGATCCTCGTGGTTCTGGTCGTCGGATTTCTCCCGGCAACCGTGCCCGACGCCGTCGTCTCGGTCATCCTCGCGCATGTGGCCGGCGTGCAGGTGACCACCTTTCGCGTACTGGTGGATTCGCCTTTCAACACCACGATGACTACCGGAAATCTGCGCAGCATGGCGATGGCAGCATTTCACCGTGTCGTCGACCACGATCGCGAAGCAGGGACGCGGGCACGCCGGTTCGGTGCGGTGATTTCCGGGTTCCTCGGCGGCGCGCTGCTGGGCGCAGCTGCGGTCGAGCTGTTCGGACTGCGAGCGATCTGGGTCGTGGCTCTCATGTTGACGATCGCGTTGGCGCTGTTCGTGTTCGACGAGCGCGCACCGCGTTCGCTGCCGCCGAAGGGCTAATCCCCCAATCGAAGTGGCGCGATGGCCTCGAAGACGTCGCCCGGTCCCGGATTGCCCTCGGCGGACGAACCGCCCAGATGATGCACGACGCCCCACACTGCGTTCAGTGCCGTATGAATCGCACCTTCCGCCCAGCCCGCAGTCCACGAGATGTCGTCGCCGGCCAGGAATATCCCTCGGTGCCTGGGGTCCAGCTCGTCCTGCACGAAGTGGGTGAACAGTCGTTCCTGATACCTGTAGTGACCGGGCAGGTTCGCTTTGAATGCCCCCATGAAATCGCGTTCGGTCTCCCAGGACAGTGTCACCGGGGTCGAGATGATGTGGCTACGGAAGTCGACGCCGGGGTAGATCTCTTCGAGCGAGCGCAACATGATGTTCATCCGCTCGGTCGGGTCGAGGGCCAGCAGCTTGAGCGAATCGTCGGACCAGGTGTAGGACAGGCAGATCAGCCCCGGCTTACCCTCGCCTTGATCGAGTAGGTAGGTGCCGCGGCTCATTCGATCGGTCAGCGTCATGCTGACCAGGTCTCGCCCGGTGACCGGATCCTTGTCCTTCCAGAACGGCCGATCGACGAGTGCGAACACCTTGGTCGACCCCATGTAGTGGGTGCGTTCGATGGCGGTCCAGTGATCGATGGGAAACAGGCCGTCGTCACATCTCATGTTGCTGAGCAACATCCAGCTCTGAGCCGTCACGACGGCGGCCGCATAGGTGCGGATGTTGCCGCGGTCGTCGTGGATCGTGGTGCCGCCGTCGGTGCGCCTGATCTCGGTGACACGCGACATCGTGGTGCCGCCGTTCAGTGAGGCCACCGACGTGCCGGCCGGCCAGTGCACCATGTTCGCGGGCGAGTCGGTCCACAGCCGCATCGGCAGTTGCTGTGAGCCTCCGACAATTCCTCGATGGTGGTCGTCCGCTGCCGTGCTGACGACGCGGAGGATCTCGAGAATCGAGTTGGGATAGTCGGTGTCCCAGCCACCAGTTCCGAAACCCACCTGGCCGAACAACTCTCGCATCCGAAACGACGAGAAGTGCTCGGACGCAGCGAGGAAACCGTAGAAGGTCTGGTCGTCGAACTTCACGATCAGCTCGTTCCAGATCCTCTTGATCTCGGCCACGTCTCGCCTGCGAATGGCGCGCTGCAGCGGAACCAGCTCGGCGTGTTCCTCGAGCGTGCGGTTCCACGCGTCGGCAACCTCGGCGAAGATCGGCGGAAGATCGTCGAGCTTGCGCGCATAATGGCTCTCGCCCTTGAGGTCGATCACCGTACTCGGTGTCACCTCTGCCAACGGATTCGGAAACGGCGTCGTCTCGAGCCCGACGGCGTCGAGGTAGTGGAACAGCGTGGTCGACGACGGCGGAAACCGCATTGCACCCATCTCGGCCACCACCCCGGGGTGTCCGTCGAACGGCACCGAGCGCATTCGTCCGCCGATCCGATCCGACTCGTACACAACCGGTTCCAGCCCGAGCTTGAGCAGCTCGTGGGCGACGACCATGCCCGCGAGTCCGCCGCCGATCACGGCGACCTGAGTACCGAGGGCCGCGTCGGGAATGCTGCCGAGACCGGCCGGATGCGCGAGGTAGTCGTCGTACGCGAACGGGAAGTCCGGGCCGAACATGGTGAGCGGCTGTTCGTCCTCGGATTCGATCGAGCTGTCCGGGGTGACGGGTGTGGTCATCGGTCGGTCTCCTGCTCGGGCCGCGAGGACCCTGTCGGGTCGAGAACTGTCCGGTACAGATCATGGCGGCGATCGGCCAGATGGGTGTTGACGGAGCGGGATCGAGCGAGTTCGGCCGGATCCAAGTCCACCGTCAGCAACTCCTCGTGTGCATCTGCCCGGGCGATGTCGGTACCGTCCGGCGCGACGGCGCAGGTGAGTCCGCAGTACGTCAGGCTGGCCTCGGCACCGCAGCGATTCACGTAGGTGATGAACAGTTGACTCTCGTACGCCCTCGTCGGGACCACGTGAGTTGCGATGATCTCGAACGGCGTCATCAAACCGGTGGGGACGATCAACCATTGCGCTCCGGCATCGGCCTGCGCACGCACTGTTTCCGGGAATTCGACGTCGTAACAGGTGAGCAGGCCGCAGCGCAGACCTCCGAAGTCGAACTGCACCAACAGTTCCGGTCCAGAAGCGAAGTGCGTGCGATCGAGTTCACCGAACAGGTGGGTCTTGCGGTAGCGCGCGATCGACAGCCCGGATGCGTCGACCACCTGGACCGAATTGAACACGGATTCACCGCTGCTCTCGGGATACCCGTACACGATTGCGACAGCTCGAGATCGCGCGATCGCGGCGATGCGCTCGAAGATCGGACCGTCGAACGGTTCGGCGCGCTCCCGCACGAGATCTCCGATGTCGTAGCCACTGACCGACATCTCCGGGGTGACGAGGATGGACGCCCCTGCCGCGGACGCGCTCGCCGCGGCGGCGTCGATCGCCGCGAGGTTCGCCTCGACATCACCGGACAACTCCGGCCCTTGGAACAGCGACACGGTGACGGTCATGAGGAAAACTCCTGTTTCGTTGCAGGCAACTCCTCCGGCAACGCCGGGGCCAGTACCCACAGAACCTGCGCACCGCCGCTACCCTCGCTGCGAAAACTGTGCGGTCGCCTGGGCGAGAAGGTGAACGCATCGCCCGCCCCGAGCAGGACGTCGTCGCCGCCGAAGCCGCCGTCGGGGTCGGCCTCGAAGGTCACCCGCACCTCGCCGGACAACACGTGCACGAACGTGACGTCCAACGGCAGGGTGTACGCCTCCGCTCCGCTGCCGCCGCCCTCCTCGATGTCCCCCAGCAACACCTGGACGCGCCGTTCCCCCACCGGAGTCAACAAATACTCCGTCATCGCCTCGCCGCCGAAGACGATGCGCGGCAACGACTGTGCCCGTACGACGTCACCCGCCGGGGCATCGTCGAACAGGGAGCCGACCGGTACGTCGAGCGCAGCACAGACCCGCACCAACGACGCAACCGAGGCGTTCACCTGATCGCGCTCGAGCTTGGACAGGTACCCCTTCGTCACCCCGCACGTCTCGGCGAGCGCGTCCAGAGTCAACCGCTTCTTCTGCCGAGCCTCCCTGAGCCGCGCACCGATACGCGGTGCATCGCTGACGACCGACGTAGCAAGGGACACTGCTCTCGCCTTTCAGGAAACTCGTGTTGACAAGATCGAGCATCAGAGTAACGCTTGCCGGGCGAACTGGTCGACCCGACGTGACCGGACTCCTGAAAATTCGGAAGGATTTGTCGATGAACCCGAGCAATCCCGAGCACCCCCCGATCGGTCCGGTCGACGCCACCAAGGTCCCCCGCTTCGCCGAGCCGACCACCTTCGCGCGGCTGCCCCGTCTCGACGAGGTGTCTCGCGCCGACGTCACCATCCTCGGTGTGCCGTTCGATTCCGGCGTGAGTTACCGCCCAGGGGCACGTTTCGGCCCGGGTCACATCCGCGCAGCCTCGAAACTGTTGCGGCCGTACAACCCTGCGCTGAAGGTGTCGCCCTTCGCCCGTCAACAAGTGGCGGACTTCGGCGACATCGGGGTAAATCCGTTCGACATCACCGAGGCACTGACCACGGTGCACGACGCGGTGACGGACCTGCGCGCCGACGGCTCGTCGGTTCTCACCCTCGGCGGTGACCACACCATCGCACTGCCGATCCTGCGTTCGCTCGCGCGCGACCACGGGCCGATAGCAGTGCTGCACTTCGATGCTCACCTCGACACGTGGGACACGTATTTCGGTGCGCCCTACACACACGGGACGCCGTTCCGACGAGCCAGCGAGGAAGGGCTCATCGACCTCGAACGCTCACAGCACATCGGCATCCGCGGCCCGCTCTACAGTGAGCAGGACCTCGAGGACGACCGGGTGCTGGGCTTCCAGGTGATCCGTTCCGACGACTACGAGGTCGACGGCGTGGCCAGCATCGTCGAGCGGATGCGTCGTCGCCTCGACGGTGGCCCGGTCTACGTCTCGGTGGACATCGACGTACTCGACCCAGCACACGCTCCCGGCACCGGCACTCCCGAAGCCGGGGGAATGACCTCTCGCGAGCTGTTGAACACGCTGCGTGGACTTGTCGGACTGAACGTGGTCGGTGCCGACATCGTCGAGGTCGCGCCTGCGTACGACCACGCCGAGATCACCGGAATCGCCGCGGCTCACGTGGCCTACGAACTGCTCTCGGTGCTGGCCCTCAACCGATAGAACGTCACCGACGCGGCAGCACCAGGATCGGTACCGGTGAGTGACGAATGATCTTCGTTGCCCGCGAACCGAGGAACACCCGAGCGATGGGCCCCAACGGTCCGGACGATCCGATGGTCAGTACTTCGCCGTCCTGCCAGTGCAGTTCGTCGAGGGCTTCGCGCCAACTCCCGGCCGTGGCCAACTCGGTGGTCACCTGTTCGGCCGGAAGTCCCACCGCAACAGCGTCGTCCACCGCCGCAGTGAGTGCCTCGCTCAGCCCTCGGGCGAGCTCGGCGGCAACATCGTCCTCGGCTCGCAGTCCGACCTCGGGTGGGTACATCGTTGCCCCGCGGACGACGAACGACGCCAATCGCAGTGGAATGCCGGCATCCCTGGCCAGCTCTGCGGTGGGTCCCACCACACGCGAGGCCTCGCTGTCACCGGAGAAAGCGCAGGTGATCCGCGTCAGCGTCGCACGTTCACGCATGCGATAGCCGCGTGGAGCGAGCGCTACCGTCACCGGTGAGGAGTGCAGGAGCTTGTCCGCGGTCGACCCGACGACAACTTGCCCGAGCGCCCCGTCCCCCGAGGAACCGAGCACCAGAACCGAAGCCGAAAGGTTCTGTGCCGCTTCGGTCAACGCCGTCGATACCGAGCGGTGTGCCAGACGATGGAACGATGCTGCGATGTCGGGGGCCCGGTCCTCCAGGTAGTGGCGCGCCTTCGATTCCGACTCGGCTGCCGTCACCGCCGCCCAATCCGCGAACTCGGCATCGACGCGTGCCATCGACGGCGTGGACCACGGCTTGGGCACCACCGTCGCAACGTCGATGTCGGTACCCGACGACCGCGCGAGTTGGGCACCGAGATCGAGGGCACCGACACTGCCTTTTCCCGGCGCGAAGGCGATCAGAACGCTCATTCCGCGTCCTTTCCAACCGATCGGAGCGCCGAATGATGCCGACCCCACAGGAAGTAGAACGCGAGAACCACGGCGAGCCAGAGACCGAACCAGAACCACGTGGTCCACCGCAGACCCGACAGGATGTACACGCATGCGGCGACCGACAACACCGGCGTCACCGGGTATCCCGGCACCTTGAACGGACGCTCCAGGTCCGGCATCGTCCGACGAAGCACGACCACCCCGATCGCCACGACGATGAACGCGACGAGCGTTCCGATCGACACCAGATCGGCCAGCTTGTCGAGCGGAATGAACGCAGCGAGTATCGAGATGATCACCGCGACCACGATCGTGTTGTTGACCGGGGTGTGCGTGCGCGGACTGACTTTGGCAAACGCCTTCGGCAACATGCCGTCTCGGCCCATGGCGAACAGAATGCGAGTCTGCCCGTACATCGTCACCAGGGTCACCGAGAAGATCGAGATGACCGCGCCGGCAGCCAGAATCGTTGCCGGCCAGGCCTGCCCGGTGACATTGCGAAGAATCTCGGCCAAGCCGGCTTCCTCCTGACCGGCGAAGGCGGTCCACGGCTGAGTCCCCAGCGCTGCCACCGCGACCACGAGGTAGAAGACGATGACGACGATGAGCGCAGCAATGATGGCCCGCGGCATGGTCTTCTGCGGATTCTTCACCTCGTCGCCCGCGGTGGACACCGCGTCGAGTCCGATGAACGAGAAGAAGATGGTGCCTGCGGCAGCGGTGACACCGGCGGTACCCAGCGGCATGAAATCGGAGAAATTCCCTGAATCGAAGGCGGAGAATCCGACGACCGCGAACAGGGCGAGCACACCGAGTTTGATGACGACCATGACCGCATTGACTGCAGCGGATTCACTGGCACCGCGAATGAGCAGCACGGCGCACAACACGATCAGCACCACCGCGGGCAGGTTCATGACCCCGGGGTCGGCGTCACCCGGTGCAGCGGACAACGCATGCGGGATGGTGAAACCGAAGAGGTTGTTGAGCAGCTCGTTGAGATACCCGCTCCACCCCACGGCGACGGCGGCACTCGACACCCCGTACTCGAGCAGCAGACAGGCCGCGACCCCCATCGCGACCACCTCACCCATCGTCACGTAGGCGTACGAGTAGGTCGAGCCGGAAACCGGCACTGCCGATGCCATTTCGGCGTAACAGATAGCGGCGAGACCGGCCGCGATACCTGCCGCCAGGAACGAGAGGATCACCGCGGGACCGGCCTCGGGCACGGCGAGCGACAGCACGAAGAAGATACCGGTGCCGATGGTGGCACCGACGCCGAACATCGTCAGCTGGAACGTGCCGATAGTGCGTTCGAGCCCCCCGCTGCTGTGCTGTTCGGGGTCCACGATCGGCTTCTTGCGTAGCAGCTGTGATCGAAGACCCGATGCAGGTCTGTTCGACGAAGTCATGGTCGGCTCTCCCAACGTGGAGGCGAACGTGCGGATCGGCTGATTGTGCTCCCAGATAGTGCCTGCCGCACATCGAACACGCCGCGAAATCTCTCGATTCAAGCAGCGACTCGTTTCGGGACGGCCACTGTGATGCCTACCATTGACCTTCGATCGAATGGGAGACGAGCGAACACATGGCCACACAGGAGGGCGGGGCACGGCTCGACACGGTCGCAGCGCTGGCTGCGTCGGACGCAGGCGGCCTCGACGTCGTGTTCCTCGGAAACTTTCTCGATGTCCTCACCGACGCGGTGAACGCCGGCGTCCCGCTCAGACGACAACAGCTCAGACCGTTCCGGGCACAGGGTGATGCTGCCGCGCGCGCCGGAGTCGCATTGCGCGCGCTTCTCGACATGTATCTGTCCTCGGCATGGCGACTGTGGCGAGAACTGCCCGCAGTGACGGCAGCCGCCGACAATCCGGCCGGCGTAGTGACGGCAGGCGAGGTGATGCTGCGGGCCGTCGACGACGCAGTGGCCGAACTCGCCGAAGGGTTTCAACTCGCCCGTCGCACGCTCGTTCGTGCCGAGGTACTCGCCCGCCGCGAGTTCGTCGACGATCTGCTCTCCGGAACGTCCGACGTCGCCGGGGTACTCGGACGCGCCCAGACATTCGGACTTGACCTGTCGAGTCCGCACGCGGTTGCGGTGGTCACGTCGAGCAAGCCGTTCACCGACGCGAGCTCGGCGATCGGACTCGTCGAGCGCAGCGTGCAGGGCAGCAAAGGTGACGCCGAGTTGCTCGTCGCAACCAAGCAGGGCCGGTTGATTCTGGTCTTTCCCGCACCCGACCGCGAGGCCGTCGAGCATGTTCTCGACAGGGCGGGACGTGTCCTCGGTACGTCCGCGCACACCCCGACCGACTCCGTCGACCTCCGTCGCGACGGCGAGTACGGCAGGACGCAGATCGGGGTCGGTCGCCCACGCGGAGGAGCAGGGGGCGTGGCCGCGTCCTACCGGGAGGCGCTCGATGCTCTCGAACTGGCCTCCGCGCTCGGACTCGATACCCCGGTGGTCGATGCCCGAGATCTGCTCGTCTACCGAGTTCTCATCAGTGACCGGGCCGCCATCGCAGATCTGGTCGACACGTTGCTGACGCCGTTACTGGTCGCCCGCGGTGGTGCAGGTCCGTTGCTGGAAACGTTGCAGGTGTACTTCGACACCGGCGCGAACTCTGCGTCCACCGCGCGGCGCATGCACTTGTCGGTGAGGGCGGTCACGTACAGATTGTCGCGAATACATGATTTGACCGGTCAAGATGTGGGCAACCCCGTCGAGGCATTTGCGCTGCATACAGCCGTACTCGGTGCCATGCTGCTCGACTGGCCGGGCGGTCGCTTGCCGTCATGACAGGTACAGTCGACCAACTTGCCGGGTTCCGGCAAAGAATTCCGACGAAACATGTCCGCAAAACGACCCTGCCTGCATGAACCTGAACAGTCACACTGGAGTAGTCGCGGTCGGACCCACCAGTCGTGGGGCCCCGCGGAAAGACCCACGATTCCCGTCGAGCAGAACGCTCGGCCAGAACGCCACCGGGATCATAGGAACGAGAACGCAAGGAGCATGTGACAGATGTCGTCATTGGTACAGAAGTTGACCACATTCGCTCGCAGCCCACAGGGCAAGAAGATGGTCGACCAGGCACGTAGATACGCAACCAAGCCGGAGAATCAGGCGAAGTTGAAGCAACTCGGTAGCAAATTCAGCGGTAAGGGTGGTCGTTCATGAACGTCGTTCCGTGGTGGGCGTGGGCGGCTTTCGGTGCCGTCGTCCTCATCCTGCTGGCAATAGACCTGCTTGCGCACCGTGGTGCTCACATCATCGGCTTCAAGGAGGCCGCGTGGTGGAGCGCTCTGTGGGTCGGCGTGGCCATCATCTTCGGCATCGTCGTGTTCTTCACGCTCGGCACGACTGCCGGCGTGGAATACACCACGGCGTGGTTGCTGGAGAAGAGTCTGTCCGTCGACAACCTGTTCGTCTTCGCGCTGATCTTCGGCTACTTCAAGGTTCCCCGTGAGTACCAGCACCGCGTGCTGTTCTTCGGTGTCATCGGTGCCCTGGTCTTCCGTGCCATCTTCCTGGCCGCCGGTGTGGCCATCGTCAGCAAGTTCGCCGCCGTTCTGTTCGTCTTCGCAGCCATCCTGCTCTACAGCGCGTACAAGTTGATGAAGGACGAGGACGACTCGTACGACCCCGGCACCTCCATCGCAGTGCGCTTGCTCAAGAAGATCGTCCCCGTTCAGGACGAGTACTCCGGTACCAAGTTCTTCGTCAAGGAAGCAGGCAAGCGGGTGGCCACGCCGCTACTCGCCGTCGTAGTGGCGATCGAGGCCGCCGACCTGGTGTTCGCAGTCGACAGCGTTCCCGCTGTTCTGGCCGTGACCGACGACCCGTTCATCGTGTACTCCTCGAACGCGTTCGCCATCCTCGGACTGCGTGCCCTGTACTTCTTGCTCGCAGGGTTGCTCGAGAAGTTCCACTACCTGTCCAAGGGTCTGGCAATCATCCTCGCCTTCATCGGCGTCAAGCTGATTCTCCAGGCCGGACACAAGGTGATCAGCACGTCGATCCCCGAGATCCCGTCTCTGGTCAGCCTGGTGGTCATCATCGTGGTCCTGGCAGGCTCGATCATCCTGAGCCTGAAGAATCCCCCGGAGGAAGACAGCGCCGACGCGATCGACAGGGCCGCGGCCGACAGCCCGATCGTCGACCCGACGGACGGAACATCCACCGCCGGCTCCTCGTCGACGGGAACGTCGGGTACGGATTCACCGAGACTCGACAAGTCCTAGCACCGCACGACACATGCCCCGCCGATCAGTTCGGCGGGGCATGTTTGTGTTCCGGGGCGTTGGGGCAAACACTGATCATGGCTGAAAAGAACTCGTACACCGTTCCCGGACTCACCTCGGAAAAGGGCGCGCGCGTCGCCGAGATCTTGCAAGATCGACTGAACGCGTACAACGACCTACACCTGACGCTCAAGCACATTCACTGGAATGTCGTCGGACCCAACTTCATCTCGGTACACGAGATGCTCGACCCGCAGGTCGAGGCAGTGCGCGGTTTCGCGGACGACGTCGCCGAGCGCATCGCAACCCTCGGCTCCTCGGCCAAGGGCACGCCCGGCACCATCGTCTCCGAACGTAGCTGGGACGACTACTCGATCGGACGCGCAACGGCCATCGAGCACCTCGGAGCTCTCGATCTGGTCTACACCGGCGTCATCGAGACCACTCGCAAGAACATCGAAGAGGTCGGTGACATCGACCCCATCACCGAGGACATGCTCATCGGCCAGAGCGCCCAGCTCGAACTGTTCCACTGGTTCGTTCGCGCGCACCTGGAGAACTCCGGCGGGCAGCTGTCCACCGCGAGCGCAACCAGCGAGGTCGACGCGGCAATTCAAGCAGGCTAGACCTTCTCGACACCAGCACCGACCCCGCCGTCACCGGCGGGGTCGGTGCTTTTTGTCCGAGTGCCGTCAGTCGGACGGCCTGGCCTCGTGCCCGCGGCGGCCATGGGTACGACGCTGCTCTTTCATCTCTGCCTCGAAGATGTGGCGGCGACCGTCGAGCAGTTCGTCTCGCACCGCCCGCTCGTGTTCGCGCAGCGGACTCCAGTAGCCGTCGTCGAATTCCTCGACGAGCTGGAACGTCCAGCGTCCGGGTGCGATGTTCCTGCCGATCATGTCGTCGCCGATTCGCTGGGCGATCGCATCGTGATCTGCTTCGGCGAGTGCCTCGACGGCTTCTCCGAGCAGCAGGTCGGAGTGGCCCATCAGTTGATGGAACGAATAGAGGTGCCCGCGGGCCCGCTCGACGCACTCGAGCGCCTCGGACATCTTGCCCACCGCGGCCACGGTCGCGTCGTTCACACCGCTCGGACGCCGATGCTCCGGAGACGGTGTCTCGTGGGCGGGCGTGGCGTCGCTGTCTGAGTTCATGGTCGACGGTTACCCGGATCGCATCCGTACAACCGCACCCACAACGGGGATTACCGCGTCCGATCGTGGGTATAGCTCTCTGCGAACAGGTAGGACAATCTATTTCGAGGAGTTCACATGGCTGATTTCATCGACAAGGCAAAGCACAAGGCCGAAGAGCTGGTGGGCGAAGCCAAGGAAAAGATCGGCCACAAGACCGACAACGACGATCTTGCTGCCGAAGGCGCAAAGGATCAGGCTTCGGGTAAGACCAAGCAGGTCGGCGACGACGTCTCCGACGCTGCAGGCAACATCAAGGACAAGTTCACGAACTGATTTTTCGGTTCGGTCGACCAAGACCCCGCATCTCGAGCTGTTCGAGATGCGGGGTCCTTGGTCTGTGCCCCATCACCGGCGTCAGATCGGCGGATTCGGGAGCGGCATCGGCCGGCCGAACAGCCAGCCCTGCCCCAGGGTCGCGCCCAATGCCATGGCACGACGCAGATGCCGACGAGTCTCGATTCCTTCCGCCAGCAGAGTTGCGTCGCTCGTGTGCAGATAATCTCGCACCTGCCGCATCGCAGTACGCGATCGGTACGGCGACCGGACGATCGACGCGTCGAGTTTGACGATGTCCGGCGCGACCGACGCCAGCAGACCGAGTGTCGCCGGGGTCGCACCCACGTCGTCCATCGCCACCGACATCCCGCGTGCGCGAGCACCTCGAACCAGCGCCATCAGCATCGGTACGTTTCGATCGAGGTCTCGCTCGGTGATCTCGAGGACCACGTCGAGATCGTTGCCGATCGCATCGAGGTGGATGTCGACATCCCGTTCGTCGACGAAGCAGCCCGGCTCGATGTTGAGGAAGAATCGCACTCTGCGTGAGTACGCGCGCTCACGAGCCGCCCGCAACGCGGCCGCCCGGCATGCGACGTCCACACGGCCCACCATGCCGCGCTCGCGGGCGAGGGCGAACACGGCCTCGGGAACGGCCAGGCTGGGAGAGGGCCACCTGGCGAGCGCCTCGTAGCCGACGACCGCCCCGGTCGACAGTTCGACGACGGGCTGAAACATCGCAGCCACCGACTCGACCGAATCGAGCGCCGCCGATGCTGCCAGCACCGCGCCGTCCGACACGGTCACGATATTCGCTCGTCCACCGGCGCGCGGCGTGCCTCGAGGCGGTCGGCGATCAGAGCCGCGTGTAGTCGACGCAATCCTGACGGCTTCATCGGATCCAGTCCGGTGAGCTGCTCCACACGCTTGAGTCGGTAGTCGACCGTGTTGGGGTGCACCGTGAGCCAGGTGGCCGTCTTCTTTCGGTTGGAGTCCGATTCGACGAAGGCCTGCAGCGTCGGCAACAGATCGACCGAATCGCGTAGCGGATCGATCAGCGTCACGAGGTGCTTGCGGCCCAGACCCGGCCTGCTCACCTGATACTCGAACACCAGATCCGCAATCCGATACGTTCCCGGCGAGTATCGCAGCCGACGAACGAGACTCAGCAGCTCGTACAGATGAGGTGCGGTAGCAGCGATGTCGTCGATCGCTGCCGACGCAGTGGTCGCGGTAACGGCCATCTGCCCGCCGTCTGCGAAACGACCGACCAGTTCGTCGACGTCGACACCGGGAATATCGGGCAGCAGAACGGTTCCACCGGTAGCGCTGACGGATGCGATCGGCGCACAGTCCGCGTCCAGCGTTGCCAGAGCACCATGGATTCTGCGCAGTTTGCGGGCTGCCATCATGCCTGCGTCACTCCGGCGGGCACCATCGTCGGCGTGGGCCGGGAAGTGCAGAGCCACCACGTGATAGTCCTCGGCGAGCAGTGCGCCCATTCGATCGGCGATCTTGCGGGCCGTCCCGTCGCCGGTCAGCAGCGCGTCGAGCAGTTCCGCGTCGTGGCGGGGACCGTTCTGCGTCAGTGTGCGAAATTCCGCGAGGTAGGCATCGGAGACGGATTCGGTGACTGCGTCGAGGAGCTCCATGATCAACACGGTGCCGTCGACCATCGGAGCATCGGCGTTCTCGTCGACCGAGCGTGGGGCAGTGCGCAAACCCAGTGCGCAGCCCTCGTTGATCGCGTGCTGGATCCGTCCGAGCGGGACACCGTCGCGGGCCCACCTGGTTGCGGCATCACGAAAGATGTCCATCGCACCCGCTATCGGTAGACGGCCTGATTCCAGGACCCCCGTTGCCAGTTCGCAACAGGTGGTCGTCATGTCGTCGAGCTCACCGCGAGCACAGTCCCGGGGCGGTGGAGTGTCCTCCGGCTCCCCGATGTCCTGATCCAACATCCGGGCTGCCGTCTCTCGCGGCGTCCGCAAGCGATCGGATGCACGTCGCCCGCCCACGTAATCCTCCTGTGGCACGCGCACGCTCTCTGTCGTGGTCACCCGACTCCACCCCTCGCACTCGAAACCCGTAACAGGTTGGTCTGTCGTATCGGCTCGGCACCCACCCGCTGCGGCATCGACCCCGTGCGTCGCTCTCTTCTGCACCCGCTGAACTACCGAACGGAGAAGCGAACACACGAACCGTAGAACAATAATCAAACCTACGGATTGTTTTGGTCAATATATCCGGCATCGCATCCTGAATCGAGGTGGCCCAAGTCACTTGTGACGTCATCTCACAAATGACGCAGCGGTTACGGGCAGATTCCAAACGCCAGGCCGGAGGCCGTAATCGACCGAAATCCGCGCCTACTGTTCCGGCTTGTCCAACAACCCTCGTCGAAAGTCAGGCTCCATGACCACTTCTCGGTCCACTTTCCGCGCAACACGGAAAGCCACCACTGTGCGCGCTGCAATGATCGCGGCAATGGCGTGCTCGCTTGCCCTCGGTACCGGTTCGGCAGCACTTGCCGCTCCCGCCGCTCCCGCTCCGCCCGCCACCGTGCAGGGCGAGGACGTCATCCCGCCCGCACCGACCGAAGCGTCACCCAAGGCCTCCGACCAGGGCATCGTTCCTCCGAGTCTCGACTCCGCTCTTCCTGCGACCAGCACCTACGATCCGAAGACCGAGACGAAGGGCTACGGACCGGTATTCACCAACTTCCTCGCCGGCTTCCTGTACAGCGTCGTCAATCCCGACGTGGCACCGCAGGGGGCCAACGACTGGAACTGCAAGCCTTCGGCAGCGCATCCGCGACCGGTTGTCCTGTTGCACGGCACCTGGGAGAACGCGTTCAACAACTTCGCTCGGATGTCGCCTGCGCTGAAGAAGGAGGGCTACTGCGTCTTCGCCCTGAACTACGGTGACACGGACTCCAGCGCCATCGGTCACATCAAGTCGCTGCGCGGCACGGACTCCGTCGCTTCGAGCGCCAAGGAAATCGCGACCTACATAGACGCAGTTCGGGCCGCTACCGGCTCCGCTCAGGTCGACATCGTCGGTCACTCTCAGGGTGGCCTCGTCACCCGTCAGTACCTTCGCTTCGAGGGCGGTGCCAACCTGGCCGATCCCACCAAGAACAAGGTGAACACCGTCGTCAGCGTCGCCGGCTCGAACCACGGCACCACGCTGGTCGGAATCGGCACGCTCGGTCGCACCATCAACAATCTGGGTCTGAACGTGCTCGGCGTCGTCGGTGCGATCGCCGGCCCCGCTGCCTCCGACCAGGTCATCGACTCTCCGCTGGTCAAGGCGCTGGCTGTCGGCGGTGACACCGACCCCGGTATCAAGTACACCGTGATCGGCACCAAGTACGACGAGGTCGTCACCCCCTACAAGACGACGTTCCTCACCGCAGGCCCCGGTGCCACGGTCAACAACGTCACCCTGCAGGACGGCTGCGGAATCGACCTGTCCGACCACCTGTCGATCTCCGTCTCGGAGCGCGCGATCGGAATTGTGAAGAACGCACTGGATCCGAAGGGCTTCCCCACGAAGTCGATCCCGTGTGCGTACAACTCCCCCATCACCGGCGGATAGTCACCCCGCTCAGCACTCACCGATGAGGACGATCGGCCGTACGGTCGATCGTCCTCATTGCTGTGCCGGCCTCCACCCCAGGGCCGGACCCAGCTCGAGTGCCATGTCGGTGAGGATCTGTACGTAGTCCTCGTGGTCGAAGCTGAACGGCAGAGCGAACGCCACCTCGTCCACCTCACGAAACGACTTGTTGGCATACAGCTGCTCGGCAATGTGATCCGAGGTACCGACGAGGTCGGGTGCGAACATCATCCGCGCCGGGCCCTGCGGCTCGTGCGTGCGCGCCGATCGGGCCCGCGCATACTCCTCGTACTTGGCGACCTGAGTGGCACTGGCGTTGTCGGTCGGAATCACGACCAGTCCCTGCGACACCCTCGCATCGCGCCCTGCCGGGTGGAACTGCCGGAACGTGCGGATGTGCGAGAGCTGAATCTCGTCGAACTCGGTCGACTCCTCGGCGCGCACCACGCTGCTCACCAGAAGATTCATCTCGTTCTCACCAGCCCACTGCGCCGAGCGAAGGCTTGCTCCGCCGTACCACATCCGACTACGCAGACCGGGCGAATGCGGTTGCACACGATCGGAATACGATTCGATTCCTTCTGTTCCCGCCCACGTCGACGCCGGCTCACCGGCCACGAAACCGAGCAACCTCGATACCCGTCCGTACCCGAAATCCTCGTCGTTCGCGGTGTCGGGATAGAGCGAGTGCTTGACGCGCTCGAACTGCATCGGTGGACCGACGCTGACACCGGGATTGATCCGTCCTCCCGAGAGCACGTCGACCGTCGCGAGATCCTCGGCCAAGCGCAGCGGGTTCTCCCAGCCCAACGGGGTCACCGCCGTACCGAGCGCTACCCGGTGGGTGCGCTGCGAGGCCGCGGCCATCACAGCAATCGGTGAAGAAATTCCGTACTGCAGATGTCGGTGGCGAAGCCACGCACTGTCGAAGCCCAGGCGCTCGCCGAGTTCGATGATGCTCAACGTCGATTCGTGCCCTCGCGCGGGATCGTCTTCGTCGAACAACCCGATCGTGAGGAAGCCGAGCGAGCGCAGCGGCTGAGAAGGCTGGGGCACTGGCTTACTCCTCGGTCCGAATGTTCGACCAGCCTAGGCGACGTGACCGGATGTGCGCCGAATCCCGGAGTCGCCGAACTCGATGAGACCGCGGGCCGCGAACGCGTCGAGCCAACCGACCATCGGCCACCGACCCCATCGATCGAAGAACCTACGCGCGTTGGCAACGATGTCGTCGAGATGCTCCACCGGAGGATCGGAGACCGGATGCCACTGGTGATACGCATGCGCCCCGCCCACCCACCGCAACCCCATCCCCGACGCCACCGCGGTGGCAGCGAAATCGGTATCCTCGCCGCCGTAGCCGGTGTAGTCCTCGCAGAAACCACCCAGTTCGGTCCAGGTCTGCGTGGTGACGGCGAAGGACAGCGACCAGAAGAGGTCGAAGTTGTCCCCGTGTGCGACGGTTCCGGCCGGCGGATTCGGGCGCGCCGGATGTGGCGCGGTCAGTGCCGCCAGAGCCAGGCCCTCGGTACCGACGTCGCGTTGTTTCAGGTAGGTCACCGGACCGCACAGCAGGGATCGTTCGTTACCCGGAGCGGCTGCCACACAACGGTATTGCTCCAACAATCCTGGCCCCGGGATGCAGTCGACGTCGAGGAACACCAACAACTCCGCGCCGCGGTCGACTGCAGCAGCAGCGCCGAGGTTGCGCGCACGGGCCAGCGGTAGCGCGCCCTCCACGGGAATCTCGATACATGTGGCGGCCGAACCGGTCCGGGTGAGTACGTCGGCAATTGCGTTGTCTCCCATGGACACGACGATGTGGTCGACCTGTTCCGCGGTGGAAAGTCGCAGACCGCGCACCTGAGCGCCCAGGTGCTCGTGTCGCCCGGCCACCACGGTGACGACCGCGATCTTCACTGCCGACTCCGTAGAGGAACGGACTGCTCGATGGCCCAGGCGGCTCTCTCAGGGGCACCATCGGTGCGCAGTGCCGACCACCGAGCACCCCCGAGATCGAGGGCGCGATCCGCTGCGGCCTGCCACCGGGCCACGGACGGCCATGTGTCGAGCACCTCGGCGATCGATCCGTCGGCCAGGGCCCGTCCGGTGGCCGACTGCTCGCCGAAGGGCCGGACCTGCGGCACGACGACGGCGGGCGCACCCGACGCGGCGACGTCGGCGACGGCGTTCTGCCCGGCGTGTGTGACGACGAGAGCGGCCGAACACAGCACCGGCCACACGTCGTCGATCCAGTCGCCGCCTGCGACGCCGAGGGCGCGAAACTCGAACCGGTCGTCCACCGCGGACCACGAGTCCACCAGATCGCGGGTGAGCGACGTACCGCCTGCCGCACCCAACACCACAACCGTCGGATCGCCCGAACGCGAGGTTCGCTCGCGTCCGGCGAATCTACTGATCGATCCCGAGAACGTCGTCTTGTCCGCGTACGGCAGCAGCCAACCGGGGTCGTAGACCTCGCGTGACCACGGCGCGAGGATGTGTGTCGCTGCCCGGTAGGCCAGACCATGGATCGGATCGGTGCGCTCCCCCGGGATTGCCATGACGATCACCCGAACTCCCATGAGACGCAGGAACATCGCCACTTCCACCGATACGTCCACCACTACCGCCGACGGTTTCTCACGCGCCACCCACTGCGCGACGATCGCCATCCGCTCGGTCAGACCGTCCACGTCGTGCGGTGCCCAGTGCAGCACTCCGCCCGCCGAACCATCCTGTGCCACAACGTCTGTGGACTCGTCCACATCGAGGGGTAGCGAGAGCCACTCGGCCGCCGCATGCCCCGGAGGTCGAGGCCTCGAGGACAGAACGGTCATCGGTTCCGACATGGAGCGTGCGATGGCGTCGGCACGGGTGACGTGACCGACCCCGTGATGGTGCGCGTAATAGCCGATCATGCGATCGCGAGCCGATCGTCGACCGGGTCTGCGACCGCCTGGAGCGTCGAGCGGTACAGGGCCTCGTACTCGTCGACCATCCGATCCATCGAGCACACCGCTTCGGCGCGTGCCCTGACGTCGCTTCTCTTCAGAGCAGCTGCCCGAGGGATCGCCGCGGCGAGGCCCCGAACATCGTCGGCCGGTACGAGTACTCCCGACGACGCGTCGACGATCTCCGGAATGCCGCCTCGTGCGAACGCTGCGACGGGAGTGCCGCAGGCCAGCGCTTCCGCCACCACCAGGCCGTACGGCTCGGACCACACCGGCGACACCAACGCGACCTCGGCGCCGGCCACCAACGCCGCCAACGCAGGCTGGTCGAGGTGCCCGACGTAGCGAATGTCCTCGTCGAGCAACGGTTCGACGACGTCGTGGAAGTAGTCGAGGTTACTCAGCGGACCCGCGATGCGCAGCGAGCGTCCTGCTTGCTTCGCAGCGGCGATGGCAAGGTGCAGTCCTTTCTCCGGAACGACCCGGCCGGACCACACCACGTAATCGCCACCACTGCCGAAGGGCCACTCCTCCAACGAAATTCCGTTACGAATGACGACAGTGCCGGTAGTGACATCGGCCCATTGCGAGGCTGCGAACTCACTGACCGCGGCAAAGGTGTTGGCCCCGGCAGGGGCCAGCGCCACCGCCGACTCCAACCATGCGAACGGCGGTGTGTGCAGAGTCGTCACCATCGGCACCGACAACGTCGAGGACATGGCCAGCGGCAGGTAGTGCAGGCTGTGGTTGTGCACGATGTCGAATGACTCGGACAACGTCCCTGCCAGTTCCATCATGACCGCAAGATAGGCGTGGTGTTCGCGAATCGCGGTCGGAGTGATCGCGACGTCGGCAATGGATATCGGCGTCAGATCCAGTGTTCGGACCGGTAGCAGCGTCGCGTCCAGATCGACGCTCGAGCCGTCCGCTGCGAACAAACTCACCCGGTGCCCGCGCTCGGTGAGCGCACGCACCAGGTTGTAGACATGCGCCTCCAGACCGCCCGCGAAAGGCTGGGCCACCGGAAAACTCGATGACGCCAGCACCGCGATGCGAAGTGGGTTCTCGTTCAACGCATCTCCTTTGTCACTGCTGAATAGATTGCTGCGTGGGTTTCTGCGATCGTTCGTCTCTGCTTCGCTCGGACGTCGCGATCGAGTGCGGGCGTTCGATCGTCGTGCGCTGCCTGCACGGCCGCAACGAGGCCGGCCGCATCGAATGAGTCGATTCCCATCCGGAAGCTGTGCACCGGGGCTTGGTCTGCATAGAAGCCACAGTCCGACGCGACCACGGTCGTCCCGAGATCGCGGCATGCCTCCAGCCAGCCCGAGTGGGTGCCGAATCGATACGGCAGCAACGACACGTCGATCTCGGTGAGATAGTCCCAGAGCGCGTCGTCGTCGAACCGCTGGTGCACCCGCACATCGACGTCGGGAAACGTGTTGTAATCCAACAGCTTTGCGCCGACCGTGGGGCTGTACCAGTGGCTCGTGGACTCGAAGACATCCTGGTCGATATCCAACCGAACCGTCGCGTCGGGCAGCGATCTCGCGGCCTCGATCACCGCGTCCATCACCGCCAGCGGGTCCATGTTGGATCGTAGGTTCTTGGCGTGGACACCGATGACGAACGAGTCCGACCGGGGGCGGGCGCGGTTCATTCGCTCGAGCGGCACCACGTGAGGATGCTCCACCACGCCCGCGCGCACCCCCCACCGGTCGTGGATCCAGGCGGCCGCGCCCTCGGTCAGGGTGATCACCGCATCGGCCCCGCGAACCAGGACGTCCAGTTGCCGCAGATGATCGGTGTTGTCGGCGACATGGGGATTGTGCAGATCGTGGACGGTCAGAACCAACGCCTGACGGTGGGCACGTAGGTGTTCGACGGTGCGAGCGAGCTCCTCGGGACCGAAGGACTCGAACCCGAAATGCACGTGCAGAACGTCGAACTGGACGTCGGTCTGCTCAGCGAGCCACTGTGCATCGAGCAGCCGCGGCGGCCACCACTGCCCGGGCACATCCACGCGGACGGGTGGAGGGTCGGGTAGCAACGTGACGGACTCGAGGGTGGATACCGCACCGTCGCCGAGCACCGGCTGCAGGTGCTGAACGTAGACGTGCGAGGACGGAACCGAGGCAACACGAATCATGACATCCTTCGGGTACAGGCAGGGCAATCGTGCCTGGTCCCGACACGCGATACGTGTCCAGTACCCACTTTCTTCCGGGTTCAATCGGGGTTGGCGCAGCAGGTCTTCCGGGGCTACGTTGACGAGGAAATGGTCCACTACGAACGAGCACACGACGTCGGGGCAAGCATGGACGGGCGCACCCGCCACTACGGCGAATTCTACGAAGTAGCCGAACGACAACAGGGCCGTGACGCCCCTGAACACGATGACCGGCCGCTCCTTCTGGTCTGGGGAAATTGTCAGGCCGAGGCACTGCGTATTCTCCTCGATTCCGATCCGGCCATGCCGCTGCGGACGGTGCGCGTACCACCCGTTCACGAGCTCGAGTCCTCGGACCTGCCCTATGTCGACCGGCTCGTGCGCCAGGCGTCGGTCCTTCTCACACAGCCGGTTCGGGCCGGCTATCGTTCGCTACCGCTCGGAGTACCCGATCTTGCCGAGAGCCTGCCGCCCGACGCCACCGTCGTGCGGTGGCCGGTGCTCAGATATGCAGGGCTGCATCCCTTTCAGGTGATCGTTCGACATCCGAGCGATCCTGCCGCCGTTCCGAGCCTGGTGCCGTACCACGACCTGCGCACGATACTTGCCGTTGAGAGCGGACTCGGCGAAGACGACGACTGGGACCGCTCCGTCTCGGACGACGGTCTCCGACACGCAGCCGAGTCGAGCCTCGACGAGTTGCGTCGGCGCGAGAGGCGAGATACCGACATCGCCGCGGCCGATTTGTTCGCCGATGCCGGGCGCGCTGCCACCCACACGATCAATCATGCGACCAATGTGGTGTTGATTGCGCTGGCACAGCGGATTCTGGACCAGCTCGGCACCGGCTGCACCGCCGCGGATCCGGGCCGTGAATTGCTCGGTGGCGTCCGGGCACCGGTCGAGCGACGAGTACTCGACGCACTCGGTCTCGACGGCGATCCCCGGCCCGAGTGGACGGTCGACGGCACGCCGCATTCATCGAGTTCGGTGCACCGTGCCCATCTGCGTTGGTATGCAGCTCATCCAGAATTCGTCGATGCGGCGCTGCAGCGGCACTCGGAACTGATTCGCATCCTGGAGCTGGTGCCGTGACCCAGCCAGTGCACCATCTGGTCATCGGCCCTCCTGAGCACGGAGTAACTCGTTGCGCGCGCGAACTGGCCTCTGCGACAGCCAGTCCGGTGATCTCGAGCTTCGAAGATCTGCCCGTCGACATTCCGATACACGTGCATTTCACCGACCGGCTGTTCGGCCGAACCGCGGGTGAGGCCGCAGACGTGTTCGTCTCCACGGTGGAGCGGCACCGAGCTCCGATCACCGTCACACTGCACGACATCCCGCAGGCCTCGGATGGAACCGCGTTCGAAGCGCGAACGACATGCTATCGGCGGGTGATGGACTGCGTGTCTGCAGTCGTCGTCTCCAGCATGCACGAGCAGCTGCTGCTCGACGACGTAGCGCACGACCGAATCGACACTCGCGTCATTCCGCTACCGATCCACAGTGCTACAGCAGAACCCGGACCGCGCGACGCCATGCGCAACGTCGTCGGCGTACTGGGGTTCGTGTACCCGGGCAAGGGGCACGAGGAAGTACTGCAGGCCATGAGATCTCTCGACACTGCTGTCGACTTGCTGTCGATCGGATCCGCGTCGCCGGGCCACGAGACCATGATCGACGAACTCACCTGTGCCGCTGCTCGACTCGGCCGTTCGTTCGACTCCACCGGGTTCGTTCCCGACGCCGACCTCGACGAACTCCTTCGGTCGATCGCGATACCCGTCGCGTTCCACCGGCACCTGTCGGCATCCGGTTCCATCAACTCCTGGATCGCGGCAGGCCGCAGGCCGCTGGTCCCCCACGGTCGGTACGTGGACGAGATCGAGGCCAATTCTCCGGGGACACTCTGGATCCACGAGAACTCCGTCGACGGCCTCGCTGCCGCCATGATCGAGGCGCTGGATCATCCCGAAAAGACCTGGCAGCAACCCGGCGTAGTTCCCTATCCGACACTCCACCAGGCAGCGACGCTGTACTCCGCACTGTTTCGCGAACAGAGCGCGCTGGATGCGCAGGAGCTGCCCGATGACCGCTGGGTGGTACCGGGCAATCGGTGGGACCTGGTGCCACCCGTCGACCGGCACCCGTCGGTGTCGGTGGTGATCCCGTACTTCGAGCAAAAACGCCGGTTGGAGTTGGTTCTGACCGCGCTCACCGCACAGACGTATCCGGCCTCTCGCATCCAGGTGATCGTGGCCGACGACGGGTCCCCCGTAGCGCCCGACGTCGATGCCTTTCGTTCCGCGCTCGATATCACCGTCGTACGACAGGCCGATCTCGGGTTTCGTGCGGCAGCGGCTCGCAATCTCGGCGCGTCGGCCGCCCACGGTGAGATTCTGTGTTTTCTCGACGCGGACACCGTTCCCGAGCCCGGGTACATCACGGAATCGGCCCAGCTGCTCGCGGCCCTGCCCGACGCCCTCGCCGTGGGGCGGCGACGCCACGCCGATCTGGCAGGTTGGGCCGCACAGGATGTAGCGGAGTGGTTCGGGGGGCGAGCGGCCGGACCGCCGGAGTTGACGGAACCGCTCTGGCTCCGAGACGGATACGCGCACTCACGCGACTTGCTCGACGCCGATCGACGCTCGTACCGGTACATCATCAGCGCCGTCATGTCGTGCAGCCGTGACCTCTTCACGGAGATCGGCGGATTCGACGAGAGCATCGTCGGATACGGCGGCGAGGACTGGGACTTCGCGCACCGCGCCTACGATGCCGGTGCCGTCCTCGTACACCTGCCGCGCGCAGTCGCCTGGCACGACGGGCCGGAATGGGCCGAGCGGACGGGCGGAGACCGCGAACGCAAGAACCTGGAGGCCATGATGTTGGCCTCGCGGATCACCGACCCGGCGGCGCGCACCCACGGTCTGCTCTACGCCGTGCCCGAGATCGTCGTGGTCGTGGATTCCGCAGGACACACCTCGGCGTCGCTGCTGAACACCGTCGGATCCGTTCTGCGCGAACGAGATTGCGTCGTGTGGATTCACGGCACCGACGCAGCCGAATTGCGAAGGCCGTGGGGGGACGTCGATCCTCGGGTGAAGCAGGGGCAACCGAGCGGTACCGGCCGCAGCCACGCCGTTGTGCAGGTGCGCGGCCAGGTGCTGTTCGGCGATCAGGCTCTGCGTCGACTGCTCGCCACCGGGGCCGATCGGATGACAGTGGACGTCGGGGGTACGGGAGTGGTCGAATTCAGCACTTCGCGCTCGAATGCACGTGCGGCGCGGTGGGCAGCGGCCCTGGAGCGCACACCGGAGGACGTGGCCGACGCGTTGTTCGGCCGCACGCACCGCACAGGTGTCGAATTCGGGTTGTCGATCGGCGAGCGGCAGCCGAACCTGGCCTGGTGACAGGTAATGCCGTGTCGGAGCGAACGATTCAATGAAGGTCGATGGAAAGTACGAGTCGAGGCTCGTCGGGACGAAGTGAAGAGCAAGGTCGGATGAAGATGAACAGAACGCTGTATTCGATGATCTGCATGATGGCGATCATCGCTTTCGTTGCATTGCTATGGGGCACAGTCGGGTACGTCTATGCCGACACCCACCCGTTGCGCCGCGCGGCGTTTGTCGGTGGCGGGGTGCTGATTTCGGGATGGCTGATCGTGCTCGTCGCTGCGGGCGTCAAGGTTTCTCGGTTGAAGGCCCGCAGACGAGAGAGCAACTCCGACACCGATTGAGAACGCCGGCGACGGGTACTCGGGGTGGAAGTCTCGACGTACACCCTCCAGTTCGGATGCTCGTCGGGTCCCTCGTATCGGGTGCCGAGCAAGGATCGTCGATGGTCAGTCAGCGCAGTGTGTCCAGTCAGCGGGATTCCCCGGTTCGTCCGGCGACTCGCGACGAATACCTGTCGACGTGGTCGACGCTGCACAACGGCATCGATCCGTCTTCGTCGGTGTTGGTCAGATGGTGGCTCCGAGTGGTCTACACGCTGAGCGCCCCGCTGGTTCGTGCCTCCGTGTCCGCCCATGCCGTCACCTGCACCGCCGTCGTCGTGGCAGGGGCGGCGGTCGCTCTGTCTCGGCCAGGCACCTCGGCCCCCCTGCTCGCCGCTGTGCTCATTGCTTTCTCGGGCCTGCTCGACAGTATCGACGGCGGCGTCGCGATGATCGGTCGATCCCAATCACAGTGGGGTTATCTCCTCGACACGGTCGCAGATCGCTGCAGCGATCTGTTGCTGCTTGCGAGCGGCTTGGCGCTGGGAGCCCCGATGCCTCTCGTCGTCGCGGTCGGGGTGACGACACTCCTCCACGAGATGGCCCGGGCCCGGGCAGTCGGTGCCGGTATACCCGACGTCGGATTTCTGACGGTATGGGAGCGTCCTTCCCGAGTGATCGCTGCCGCGGTCACGGCCACCGTTGCCGGTGCCGCTCCGGCGAGTGCCGGTACATCGGCGACAATCGGTATTTCCGTGACGTGCGCACTGGCCGTTCTCGGCTTCACCCAGTTGATGTTCGGGCTGTATCGCCGGGCAGATCGAACTCCGCGGTGACCAACCAGCCTGCGAGCGCCAATATGTGGAACACGAACATCCACAGCATGATTGCCACGCCCCCACCGATCGCGGTGAGGCCGCCGAACGGCGCGCCGAGATCCACCGGAATCGCCAGGAACAGAATGAAACCGTGCACGAACCCGGTGACGATGGACGAGGTGACCAACGATCCCACGGCCAGCGCCCGCCAACCCACCGCCCGCGGAGCAATCACTCGGTAGGTCCACGCAAGGGGAACCGACAGAATCAGCCACAGACAATTGAACCCGAGGAACACGCGCAGCGTCATAGCACCGATCCCGCCGTCACCGGTCGTTGCCTCGAGCAGCCGCGCAACGCTCAGCACGCCGGCCAGCAGCACCGGCGCTGCGGCGAAGAACGGCACCATCGCCAGTCGACCACGCCAACCGGTGAACGATTCTCGAGTCGGAGCGAACCGCACGATCGCCCGGCGTAGGCCTTCCCCGTAGAACGTCGCGGGAAAGATCGAGATCAGGACCCCGAGCGGACCGAGTTCGATGCCGGCGGTAGCCAATCCGTCGACCGCAGCCCGGGCACCGAGCGCGTCGGGCAGCAATGCCGACACCGCATCGAACCCGGACCGTACCCACTCCGCCGATACCAGCAGAGCTGTGGCGCGAATCGCGAGCAGTAGCAGCGGCACAACGGCGATGACGGCGTAGAACGTGAGTCCACCTGCAATCAGAGTGGTGTCCTCACGGGCGAACCCTGCTCTGATTGCGCCGAGGCTTCGAGTCGCCCGCGTACGAATTGTCGTCACGGCTGGAAATGTGCCACAGAATGCCGACGCGGCGTCATTCGAGGACTACGTCCACTCCGTCGATCACCTTGAGAAACGGGCAGATCGACGTCGCCTGCGCCAGGATCGCCTTGGGATTGTCCGTGCCCGGCAGCGACACCGCCAGAGAGAACTTTGCGTCGTACCCGGATGCGTCGGAGTCGGTCAGAACGACCTTGCCTTTGACAGCCAGGTCGTCGACACTGCCGCCCACTGTTCCGAGGGCGATGCGCAACGATTCGACCAGGCAACTCGACAGGGCCGCGGCCATCAGTTGCTCGGGGTTGGTGCGTTCCCCGGGACCACCGAGTTGTTGGGGTTCGCGCACACCGAGTGACAGGACACCGTCGTCGGACGTGACTCCGGTCGCGGTGGCGGAAACGGTTGCTGTGTAGAGCTCGGTGTTCATCGATTACGGATGTCCACTCGGTGCGCGATCGAAACCGGCGTACGTCGCGATCATCCCGCGCATCCGTCCGCACGTGTCCCTGTTCACACATCCGCGACTCCTGTTTGACCGAACCTACCCACGGGTAATGACCGGTGCAGGGCCGAGCATCACGCTGCGACCCGCAGGCATCGGCCACAGGAAATCGATCACCAACCGAAAGGGGAGCACCATGAGCACATCCACGCTGATCGCCCAGTTGCGCGTCGCGCTGCAGCTGACGAACACGGAAATCCAGATCGCGGAAACTCGCGTCGTTCAGGCGCGCACCGAGGCGGTTCGTCGAGAACTGACCCAGAATGCCGCGAACGGCCGGGATCGCGCCGCAGCCATCGAGGAAGCCCTTCGTGGTCTCGGCGGCTTGCCCGATCTCGTGTCACCGTTCTTGGGACGCACACTCGCTGCCGTCAAGGCAGTCGCCGAACAGGCTCAGCCGTTCGACGAAGCACTGCTGGGCGATCTCGCACTCGAGCAGCAGCTGCTGGGCCGAGCGAAGTACATCAAGGCACTGGCAACGGCTGCGAACGAGCCGTCGGTGGTTGCACTGGCCACCAGGCTGGCCACCGCTCACACCGCCACGGTCGAGTGGCTCGAGACGGTACTTGCCGAGGACGCTCTAGGCGGACCCGCAGCACTGCGCCGCACCCCGTTCCAGGCCGCCGCAGGTACCGCGGTCAAGATCGTCAACGCACCGGCAACCTGGTCGGCACGAGGCCTCGACCGCGCACTGGATGCAGCTCGCGCCACCCCGGACCGCCTCAGCGCACTGCTGGGCCGCGGTGCACATGCCGGTGACGTCGCAGTCAAGACACTCACCGCGAGCCGCGACGCAGCACTAGAGGCTGCCGAGGACGTGACCCGCAGCGAAGGCGTCGATGCTGTCGCCGACGCGATCCACACTGCTCGCTCGGCCAGCGGAACCCTCGACGCCGACGAGCTGCCGATCGCGGACTACGACGATCTCAACGTCTCGGACGCCGTCGCCGCCATCAAAGACCTCAGCAACCCGACCGACGTTCGCACCGTCGTGACGTACGAAGAGGCACACAAGAACCGCCACGGAGTCGTGTCCGCAGGACAGACGCGCGTGGCAGCAATCGCCAAGGACGTCATCTCAGTCGACTGATCCTTCTGCGAATACCGATGCGGCCCGTGATTTTCCGGGCCGCATCGCTGTATTCGAAGCCCTACGGCTTCAGCAGAACCTTGATGGCACCGTCCTGCTTCTTCTGAAAGATCTCGTACGCGTGCGGGGCATCGTCGAGCGACAACTCGTGCGTTGCGAACGAATCGACGCCGAGAGGATCGTCGTCACCGAGCAACGGCATGATGTGGTCGACCCACTTCTTGATGTTCGCTTGCCCCATTCGCAGCTGAATCTGCTTGTCGAACATGGTCATCAGCGGTAGCGGATCGGCCATACCGCCGTACACGCCGATGATCGAAATGGTTCCGCCGCGGCGAACGATGTCGATGGCCGAGTACAACGCACCGAGCCGATCCACACCGGCTTTCTGCATCATCGGAGCGGCAACGGCGTCCGGGAGCATCCCGACGATCTGCTGCGCCATCTTGCCGACCGGAGATCCGTGCGCTTCCATGCCCACGGCGTCGATGACGGAGTCGGTTCCCCTGCCGTGGGTCATCTCCCGGATCACGTCGCCGACGCCGCCGCTGTGTTCGGCGAGGTTCACCGTTTCGATTCCTCGCGCAGCTGCGCGGGCAAGCCGTTCGGGAACGAGGTCGACCGCGATCACTCGGGCACCCTTGTGCTGCGCGATGCGAGCGGCCATGTCTCCGATGGGCCCGAGACCGAGCACCGTCACCGATCCGCCCTCGGGGATCGCAGCGTATTCGACGGACTGCCACGCGGTGGGCAACACGTCCGACAAGTAGACGAATCGTGAATCCGGCGGTCCCTCGGGAACTTTGATGTGTGTGAACTGCGCCTGCGGGACACGAAGGTACTCGGCCTGTCCGCCGGGCACCTGCCCGTAGAGCTTGGAGAAGCCGAACAATGCTGCGCCCATTCCCTGCTCGCGAACCTGGGTGGTCTCGCACTGGGTGTACAGACTCGAATTGCACATGTAGCAGTGTCCGCAGGAGATCTGGAACGGGATGACGACGCGGTCACCGACTGCCAGATCGCCTGTCTGCGAGCCGACTTCCTCGACGATGCCCATCGGCTCGTGGCCGAGGATGTCGCCTTCGTCCATGAATGCACCGAGCGTTTCGTACAGATGCAGATCCGAGCCGCAGATGTTGGTGGTCGTGATTTTGACGATCGCGTCCGTCGGCTGCTCTATCCGCGGATCGGGAACCGTGTCCACGCTGACTTTTCTCTTGCCCTGCCAGGTGACTGCGCGCATGAGGTCCTTCCGGTGGATTCGACACCGAAGTTCGATGTCGTGCACGACGGATTGCCGGTTGTGACGGCTCACAAACACCTGCGCCGACTGCGATTGATACCGCCCCGCGGTGGGTAGCCTCAGGTATGACCGAGCTTCTGTCCGCCCGCCCGACCGCCGCACGCTCCCCCGTCCTGCCGGTTCCGTGCGGGCCGATTTCGGAAGCCGTCGTACGGTGCTTGACCACAGGTGAGCCGGGAACGGTCGGAATCTTGCCGACACCGACAGACGTCGACTCCACGTCGCGAGACGTACAACTCGCCCTGCTGATCTGCTACGAATTGCACTATCGCGGATTCGACGGTGTCGCCGACGCATGGGAGTGGGACCCCGATCTCCTTCGCCTGCGAGCAACACTCGAATCCGCTTTTCTCGAGTACGTCCGGGCTCACGTCGAACCCGGGCACGATGCAGCCGCAGAGATGGACTCCCTCTCCGTCGAGGCGACCTCGGGAACCGGCCCGTCGTGGTTTCTGCGCGACGAGGGTTCGTGGGAGCAGATGCGCGAGTATTTCGTGCATCGGTCGATCTACCATCTCAAGGAAGCCGATCCGCACGCCTGGGCCATCCCCCGGTTGACCGGTCAGGCCAAAGCCTCTTATGTGGCAGTCGAATTCGACGAGTACGGCGGCGGGAAGGGTGATCGCGTCCACCAGAAACTGTGGGCCGACTCCATGGTGGCCGCCGAGCTCGACGCGTCGTACCTCGGATACGTCGACCGTGTTCCCGCTCAGACTCTGGCGTGGGTGAACCTGATGTCGCTCTTCGCCCTGCACCGAGGACTGCGTGGTGCCACGGTCGGACACCTTGCCGCAACCGAGATCACGTCGTCGCCGGGCTCACAGCGGTACGTACACGGTCTGAAGAGGTTGAAGGCGCCCCAGGCATGCATTGCGTTCTACGCCGAGCACGTCGAGGCGGATGCGGTGCACGAGCAGGTGCTTCGGCACGATGTCGTCGGCAATTTACTCCGCGACGAGCCCGAACTCGAGGCCGATGTGGTGTTCGGAATGCGTGCACTGGATTTCGTGGAGAACGAGCTCGCAGATCACGTGATGTCGCGCTGGTCCGCCGGTCGGTCCTCGCTCGACTGAGCCTGCCGCTTCTTGGCGCGATGGCTGGTGTCGCACAACGGATAGTTCTTGCTCCGTCGGCACGTGCAGACCGCCACCGCGAATCGGTCGGAACACACTCGTGTGCCGTCGTCCAACTCGATCTCGACAGGGCCGTCGATGACGATCGGCCCACCCCTGACGATGCGGACGGTGGTGCGTTTCGTGGTGGACGCCACGGGACCATCGTTGCCCCCGATGGCACTGCCCTCATCGTCGGTCGGCACGAATGACCACCAGATCCTCGATGTCGCGGGATGCTTCGAGCAGTCCGACCTCCTGAAGCCAGGCAGCCCTCTCCGTCATGACCGGGCCGAACGAGATCGATCGACGTGCCGCCACGGACACCGTCATGTCCGCACGGCGCAGCATCGCCTCGGTTCGTGCAGGGTCGGAGTACTCCGACTGCACCACCATCAGGGTCCCGCCGGGAACGAGCAGGTCGTGAGCGGCATCGCACAGCGGATCCAGCACCACTCGGCCGTCGTGGCCGCCGTCCCACGCTCGGTGCGGACCGACACCCTCGGGCACCGCCTCCGAGGGCACGTACGGCGGATTGCACAGAACCACGTCGAACGGCTCGAGCACCGACGCGTCCGCGAACGACCCGAGGCGGACGTCGACGTCGACATCGAGGGCGGCTGCGTTGCGACGAGCGCACGCCACCGCGAGCGGCGAGATGTCGAACGCCAGCACTTCGCGTGCGCCCAACGACGCCGCAGCGAGCGCGACGGCACCGCTACCGGTACACATGTCGAGCACACGGGCACCCCGCAGCACCCCGGCCCGCGACGCCATCTCGCAGAGGAGCCATGAATCGTCCTGCGGCTCATAGACTCCAGGATCCGCGTGAACCGCGCGGGTGGATCTGAACGTATCGAATTCCGCCGTCGTCATCGAGGTGTCCTCTCGGAGATCGTCATCGCAAGACGTGCCCTCTCGGGCTGTGTGCCGAGCGTGGACTCCACTCGAAGGTGGCAACTGTATGCCCGATTGCACCGGCCGCAAACAAGCCGCTTGAAACCGCACGAATCGGGTAGTCCGACTACAACCTGCGGTGAAGCAAACGCCGCCGTTCGCCCGTATCGGGCCCACACCGTCTGCGTCGGCATCGCTGCCCGCGTCCTTCATCGAGGAGATTCTCTTGTCGGTTCTACCCTCCATCGACCCTGTTCCCGCCGTCGTCGTACCGTCGCTTCGGCAGGTGTTTCCCGCGCCGACTGCTGGAGCCGGTATCACCGTCACCGAACTGGGCGGTGCCACCGTCGTTCGCGTCGCCGGAGAATTCGGTCGTCAGGATCTCGGCGTGCTGGCCGAGACACTCGGTGATGCATCGGTCGAAGGTTCTCGGTTGGTGCTCGATCTGACCGCGGTCGACGCGGTGCCGGCAGGCACGGCGGCAATTCTCGATGCCACGTCGATGCACCTGAGCCGGTGGGGCACTCGACTGGCTGTGGTCGGATCGATCGAGTCGACCCGGGCGCTGGCCGCAAACGCACGCGGCCGCACCGCATTTCACACCACTCTCGATGCTGCACTCGCATACAGAGAGATGTCGGCTTGACCTCGGCCGGCGTCGACGGCCGCCACGACGTTCTCGTTCTCGGCGGCGGCAACGCGGGCGTCAGCGCGGCCGCACGCGCACTTCGTCTCGGCAACAGCGATGTAGCGGTCATCGAACCCCAGTCCGTGCACACCTATCAGCCGCTGCTGTCGTATGTCGGGGGCGGCCAAGCCCGACTCCGCGATGCCGAACGAACCCAACGCTCGGTGATGCCGAAGGGCAGCACCTGGATCCAGGACACGGTAGCCCTCGTCGACCCACACGAGAAGGTGGTCACGACCGCGTCGGGTCGGCGATACGGGTATCGCGACCTGATCATCGGGACCGGCCTGGTACCCGACCACGAGGCTCTGCCCGGAATCACCGCGGCCGCCGACTCGGACGCGGTGACGAGCAATTACCTGGGGCTAGCAGAGAAGACCTGGCACCTGATCTCCCACTTCCCGTCACCCGAGGTCGGCAACTCCTCCGAGCGCGCCACGGCGGTGTTCACAGTGCCGCAGCCACCCGTGGGCTGCACCGGCACCACGCTCAAACCACTGTTCCTGGCCGCCGCCCACTGGCGGGCGACTGGGCAACTCGCCGACATCGACATCACCCTGGTGATCGACCGCGAGGGTCTACTCGATGTGCCTGGGCTCGATTCGGTGTTGCTCGATCATCTCCGCGATCTCGGCGTCCGGATATTGCACCGCACAGCAGTGACCGCCCTATCCCCTGAAACTCGGCAGATCACCGTCACCGATCACCATGGCACACAGCAGATCATCGACTACCGGATGCTGCACCTGGTGCCCCCGTTTCGCGGACAGCCATGGGTCGAGTCGTCGAAACTGACCGGAGACGGACAGCACGGTCTCGTCGACATCGACCCCCGCACACTGCGACACCGCGAACACAGCGAGATCTGGGCCGCCGGTGACGGTGCCGGAATCGACACCGATTCGTCCGGTGGTGGGCTGAGAAAGCAGATAACCGTTCTGATCGACAACCTGCTCGCCGCCAGAGACGGACGAGAAATGTCCTCGTACGACGGATACACCGTGGCACCGGTGACGATCGACGCCCACCGTCTCGTTGCGGCCGAATTCGACCGAACCGGGGCACTCACGCCATCGCTACCGTCGTTTCTGGATCCGCTGAAAGCGCGACGATCGGCCTGGCTGTTCGACCGTTACGGCCTGCCACTGAGCTACTGGAACATGATTCTCCGCGGACGGCTCTGACGGCACCGCCCATCGATCAGTCGAGTTCGAGTACTGCCATCAGTCCGTGCGGATCATCGATGTCGACGTCGTGGCCGTCTTCGCGCAGACCGGCGGCTGCGTCCTCGAGAAGCCGACGCGCCACGTCGTCCATCGCGCGAACATGGTTCAGATCGAGGGTGATTCGGTGATGGGCGTCGATGCCCTCGGCCAAGGTGGCCAGGACAGACTCGGCTCCGGCGAAACGTAGGTCACCTTGCAGGTGCACGATCGTGGCGTCCTCACCCGTCACCTCACGAATGGCCGACGTACCACTCGGTGCCACATGCATCATGTGCAATTCGAGATCCCGAGAGAGGCGCTCCAACACGGCGACTCCCCGCACACTGTTTCCGTGTTCGTTCAACTTGGGCGACAGCACAGCCAACCCGACCTGCCCGGGCAGCACACCGACGATCGCACCGGCCACCCCACTCTTGGCCGGAATACCCACCGCCGCAACCCAACTCCCCGATCCGTCGTACATCCCGCAGGTGGACATCACCGACAGCACGTGACGATTGACCGCACCGTCGATCAACCGTTCCCCGGTGATGGGATCGACTCCCCCGTTGGCCATCACCGACGCAATGGTGGCCAGATCCACACAGTTGACGTCCACCGAACATTGACGGGCGTAGCCGTCGACCACCTCGGCCGGATCGGCTGCGAGAATTCCGACGGATTTCAGAAGGTAGGCGATCGCGGTGTTGCGGTCGTCCGATTCGATCTCGGCTTCGTAGACCGACGTGTTGGTGCTCAATTGCCTTCCGGCGCACCGGCTGTGCAAGTCCCTGATGCGATCGGCGCGCTCCTGCGCCGAGCTCCCCCGAATCATCGAGTGCACAGCGAGTGCTCCTGCATTGATCAGCGGATTGCGCGGTCGACCCGTGGCGCGTTCGAGCGAGATCTCGTTGAACGAATCGCCGGAGGGTTCGACGTCGGTGGCCTCCAGCATTCGTTCGAGTCCGTTGTCCTCGACGGCCAACGCATACGCCAGGGCCTTGGAGATGGACTGGATGGAGAATTCGGTATCGCAATCACCTGCGGCATAGACCGATCCACCGACGGTCGCAAGGGCCACCGCGAAGGTCTCGGGGTCTGCTCGCTCGAGTTCGGCGTTACCCTCCGCGATTGCCCCGCCGTCGAGGTGTCGGCAATCGTCGAGGACGGATTCGAGGTAGCGGGTGATCGGTGACTGCATACCGTCACGCTAACTCGGCGCAGAGGTCACTTCCGCATTGCGCGATTCAGCGCTCGCGCTCGGAGTTCGTCGTCGACGCGCTCTGAAACATTTCCAGGAAGGATCCGAAGCCCTGGCCACTCGTCGCAGTGTTGTCACGTGTGTCCTGTGCGGGTCCGACCGCCGCGTTGTCTGATTCCATGTCACCGATGCTGCCGTTCGGACATGTCAGCGGATCTGGGGGCAATATCACGATAGAGCAACAAAATATAACGAATCGATAACGGCGGCCGAGGTAGCGCCGTCGTGACGAGTGACAAATGGCCGAGGGAATTCTCGGGCTGGCGAACGGCCGAACCTCGACGTGCGGCGTTGGTCGGATCGGCGACTGTAAAGTCGGGCCCGACCGAAAGGACGATGTGACGCACGCGACACCCGGACGGCGCACCGTATCGCGTCGTTCCTTCTTCACCGCTGTAGTGGCCGGCTCCACGTTGATGCTGGTAACACGCACCACCGCGTCCGCGGAACCGGCCGGCACCGACGGTGACCCCGATCAGGTCCTCACCGCGATTCCCGCCGACTCGAACCTGGTGATCCTCGAGGTGCGCGGGGACGGCTCCGTGCACTGCGCGTTGCCCCGTGCCGAGATCGGACAGGGACTGACCACCTCGGTGGCGATGCTGATAGCGGAAGAGCTGGACACGTCTCTCGACAAGACCGTCGTGTCACTCTCACGTGGCCGGCAGGAACTGATCGGAAACCACTACACGGGCGGCTCCAACTCCATCCAGTCTCTCTGGGAGCCCGTTCGATCCATCGCTGCGACGGCACGAGCGCGGCTGCTGCGCGCTGCCGCCGATCGGTGGGGTGCCGATGTCGGCACGCTGAGGATCGTCGACGGTGTCGTCATGGCACCGGACGGACGGGCGGCGCACTTCGGCGAGCTGGCAGCCGCTGCCGCGGCCCCGGAACTGCGCTTCGAGGCGGTGGACCCGAAGTCGGAGGAAGATCTGACGGTCGTCGGCACACCGACCACGCGCCAGGATGCTCGCGCGATCGTCACCGGTCGGCTCACCTACACGCTCGATCTCGACGTGCCCGACGCCATGCCTGTCGTCGTCCGACGCCCACCGACGATCAACGGAACCGTCGCCTCGGTGGACGAGGCGGCGTTACGAGCGATGCCAGGGGTCATCGATGTTGCTGTCGTATCCACCGGGGTCGCCATCATGGCGCGCACCTTCGGATACGCGCTCGCCGCGAAGGACGCCGCGGTGGTCACGTGGAACGCCGGAACGATCGACGACGAGTCCACTGATTCCATCCAGGACAGGCTTCGGCGGAGCACCCCGGCGTTCACGGGTTTCGGCGGAGTGGGTCGGCCCGAGCTGCCGGGCGAAACGAAACTGAACGTCGATTTCGACTTCGCTCCCGTTTCGCATGCCGCGATGGAAACCAATTCGGCAGTCGCCGACGTGCGGGCCGATCGCGCGGACATCTGGGCATCGATGCAGCTACCCAACTACGCCGGGCAGAAAATTGCTCTGACACTGGGCATTCCGTTGAATCGGGTCACCACCCACGTGATGAACGGCGGCGGCTCGTTCGGCCGAAGGCTCTACTTGGACGGCCCACTCGAGGCCGCCGTCATCTCCCGAGCAATGGGCAAACCGGTGCGCCTGATGTGGTCGCGGGTGGACGACATGCGGCACGGCCGAGCCCGGCCCGCGGTACACACCAAGTTCGACGCGGTCCTTGCCCGCGGCGCGGTGATCTCCTGGGAGCAGCGCGTGGCCGCAGTGTGCACCGATTTCGACGGCGGTTTCGGTGACCTCGTCACCGACGCACTTGCACCGTCCCCGCTGATTTCCCAGACGCTGTTCCACAGCACCCGCGACCCGTACTCGTTCACCGATAGCAGCATCAGGACCCTCGTCGAGGTACCGGTGGAGATGCCCACCGGCAGTTGGCGATCGGTGTTCTCCGGAACGGTACGTACCGCGGCCGAGATCATGGTGGATCGCATCGCCGACGCCCTCGATACCGATCCGCTGGAGCTACGCATCGGGGCGGTGGCGAGCGACCGCCACCGTGATGTACTGAACACGCTGGCCGTGGAGGGCAACTGGGGTGCAGACCTCGGCCCCGGCCGGGCGCAGGGCATCGGGTTCCATGCCGAGTTCGGTTCCAGTGCAGGATATCTCGTCGAGATCGACGCGCAGGACCCGCGAGCGCCCCGCGTGAGAAAAGCCGTCATAGTCGTGGACGTCGGCCGCGTGGTCAACCCCCGCAGCCTCGAGGCCCAGATGATCGGCTGTCTGATGGACGGCATCTCGACCACCCTCAGGGCCGGACTGCACTACGAGCAGGGGCTGCCGCTCGAAGGTAGTTACTCGCAGTTCCACTACGCCCGCCAACGCGATTCACCACCGGATGTGTCAGTGGTGATCATGCCGCCCACCACCGAGAACCCTGGTGGAGCAGGAGAATTGGGGGTGCCCGCTGCGGCGGCCGCAGTGGCCAACGCGTACGCACGCGCCACCGATACCACCCCCACCAGCTTCCCGATCCTGTTCGACGTCGACTTCGATCCGTTCCCGAAATGAGGATCCATGGCTGAACAGAAGTTCGTCGTCAACGGGGTCGCGGTGTCGGTCGACCTACCCGACGACATGCCGTTGCTCTGGGCCCTGCGGGACGAACTCGGTGTCCGCGGCCCCAAGTACGGGTGTGGCATCGGCGTGTGCCATGCCTGCACGAGCCATCTCGACGGGGAGGAGGTACTCCCCTGTGTCACACCGGTCTCCGATGCCGCCGACAAAGAGGTCACGACCATCGAAGGACTCGCGGACGGCGACGTTCTCCATCCGGTGCAGCAGGCGTGGATCGACGAGGACGTCTCCCAGTGCGGTTACTGTCAGCCGGGCCAGATCATGGCTGCCGTCGCACTGCTGAAGCGCATCCCCGACCCGACGGACGAGGACATCGACACCATCGAGAACGTCTGCCGGTGCGGTACCTATCCCCGAATTCGACGGGCCATCAAGGCGGCCGCGAAAGCGATGTCGCAGCGCTGATCGAAAAGGTTTCTGCCACAGCACAACACCCCGCGAACCACAGGTTCGCGGGGTGTTGTGTGAACTACCCGATTCAGCTCAGTTCGAAGCGATCGAGCATCATGACCTTGTCCCAGGCCGCGACGAAGTCCCGGACGAACTTCTCCTTGGCGTCGTCGCAGGCGTACACCTCTGCGAGAGCGCGCAATTCGGAGTTCGAGCCGAACACCAGATCGTTGCGAGTTCCGGTCCACTTCTTCTCACCGGTGGCGGCATCCTTGGCCTCGTAGATGCCGTCCTCGGCGGTGGGAACCCACTCGGTGCCCATGTCGAGGAGGTTGACGAAGAAGTCGTTGGTGAGCGTGCCGACCTTGTCGGTCAGGACGCCGTGTGTCGACTGCTTGTAGTTCGCGCCGAGCACGCGCAGACCACCGACGAGCACGGTCATCTCGGGTGCACTGAGCGAGAGCAGGTTTGCGCGATCGACCAGGTTGAACTCGGCCGGCAGCTTCTGTCCCTTGCCCAGGAAGTTACGGAAACCGTCGACCTTGGGCTCCAGATCGGAGAACGAGTCGACGTCCGTCTTCTCCTGCGTGGCATCCATGCGGCCCGGAGTGAAGGGAACCGTGATGTCGACGCCTGCGTTCTTGGCGGCCTGCTCGACGGCTGCGACGCCACCGAGCACCACGAGGTCTGCGAAGGACACCGTTCCGGAGAACGACTGCTGGATTCCTTCGAGGACGCGGATGACCTGCGCGAGCTCGTCGGGCTCGTTGACCTCCCAGCCGGCCTGCGGCTGCAGACGCAGACGGCCACCGTTGGCACCGCCGCGCTTGTCACTGACGCGGAACGACGACGCCGCCGCCCATGCAGCCGAGATCAGCTGCTCCTGAGTCAGTTCGGATCCGAGGATGGCCTGCTTCAGTTCGGCGATCTGTGCGTCACCGATCAGCTCGTGGTCGACGGCCGGGATCGGGTCCTGCCAGAGCAGGGGCTCCGCGGGAACCTCGGGGCCGAGGTAACGCGAGACCGGGCCCATGTCGCGGTGGGTGAGCTTGAACCATGCCTTCTGGAATTCCTCTGCGAGCTCCTCGGGATGGTCGAGCCACCGCCGGGTGATCTGCTCGTAGATCGGGTCGACGCGCATCGCGATGTCGGAGGTGAGCATCGACGGGTGGCGACGCTTGGAGGGATCGGCGGGGTCGGGAACGAGATCCGCGCCCTCGCCGTTCTTCGGGCGCCACTGGTGTGCACCGGCCGGGCTCTTGTAGAGCTCCCACTCGAACCCGTACAGGGTCTCGAGGAACGAGTTGTCCCACTGGGTGGGCGTGGGGGTCCAGATGACCTCGAGGCCACTGGTGATCGCGTCTGCGCCGACACCACTCTGGTAGCTGTTCTTCCAGCCGAGGCCCATCTGCTCGATGGGGGCACCCTCGGGCTCGGCACCGATGTGCTCGTCGGGGTCCGCTGCGCCGTGTGTCTTACCGAACGTGTGTCCGCCGACGGCGAGTGCCGCGGTCTCGATGTCGTTCATGGCCATCCGGCCGAAGGTCTCGCGAATGTCCAGTGCGGACTGCACCGGATCCGGGTTGCCGTTGGGGCCTTCCGGGTTGACGTAGATCAGGCCCATCTGCACTGCGGCAAGCGGGTTTTCGAGGCTCGTGCGATCACCGTCGTAGCGCTCGTCGCCCAGCCAGGTCTGCTCCGGGCCCCAGTAGACGTCCTCGTCCGGCTCCCAGGCGTCGACGCGTCCGCCGGCGAAGCCGTAGGTCGGCAGACCCATGGATTCGATTGCAACGTTGCCGGTGAGCACGATCAGGTCGGCCCAGGACAGCTTGCGGCCGTACTTCTGCTTGACCGGCCAGATGAGGCGCCGGGCCTTGTCCAGGCTCGCGTTGTCGGGCCAGCTGTTCAGCGGCGCGAAGCGCTGCATGCCGGCTCCGGCACCGCCGCGTCCGTCCTGCTTGCGGTACGTGCCCGCTGCATGCCATGCCATGCGAATGAAGAAGGGGCCGTAATGACCGAAGTCGGCAGGCCACCACGGCTGCGAATTCGTCATCAGGGCCTCGATGTCACGCTTGACCTCGGCGAGATCGAGAGAGTTGAACTCGGCTGCGTATTCGTAGTCGGGCCCCATGGGGTCGCCGACTGCCGGGTTCTTCTTGAGGATCTTCAGATTCAGCGACTTCGGCCACCACTCACGATTGCTTCCGCCTTCGACGGGCCTCGGCATCGAGTCGTGCATGACCGGACACTTGCCACCGCCACCTTCCTGCGGCTGATCCTCGTTCATCTCTTTTTCGCGTGTTACGTGATCTTCAGACACGTGCTTCCTTCCAAGGTATGACGATCGGGCTGTGATCGGTGGTCACGAACTCTGCTGTGTTCGAGACCGGGGAGGGAACTGAACGGGAACCGACGGCTGCTCACGAGCTGCCGAACACTGTGCGCAGAGGCCCCAGTAGATGACCTCTGCCTCGTCGATAGTGAAACCGACGGAGTCCGATGCCGTGAGACACGGCGTCTCGCCTACTGCGCAATCCACATCGGCGATGACGCCGCACGAGCGGCATACGGCGTGATGGTGATTGTCGCCGACGCGCGATTCGTACCGCGCGGGCGAACCCGCCGGCTCGATCCGCCGAACCAGGCGCGCAACCGTCAATGCATTGAGGACGTCGTAGACCGTCTGCCGCGACACCTCGGGCAGCATGGATCGCACGAGCCCGAGAATGGTGTCGGTGTCTGCGTGCGGGTTGGTTTCGACGACCTCGAGTACCGCGACCCGGGGACGGGTCACGCGCATATCGGCAGTGCGCAACTGCTCCGCATGCGGCGAAATCGGCATCACGCGGCCAGTATCCTCCGGTTTTCTGGACCAAGTCAAGTATTCGGCCGAATCTGCCGGCCTGAACCCCAAGTGTTCACCTCATCAGGCCAACGCCAGAAACAGCTTTTCGAGTTCAGCCTCGGACATCGGCTCCTTACCGTCTGCACCCTCACCCGTCATGCACTCACGCAGACCTGTCGCCACGATCTTGAATCCAGCTTTGTCCAGCGCACGCGAGACAGCAGCGAGCTGGGTGACGACGTCCTTGCAATCGCGACCGTTCTCGATCATCCCGATGACACCGGCAAGCTGACCGTGTGCGCGCTTGAGTCGGTTGAGTACCAGTGCAATGCTGTCTTCGTCGCCGATCATGTCGATCCCCTCGATGGTGGTGGTGTCGAACTCGATGGTACCCCCGGGGGCATCAGGCAGGGTTGGATCCACGCCCGCCCAGAGCAACGATGGCCGCCTTCAGCCTGGTCGTCGCTTCCGCGGCGACCGAGGCCAATTCCGGCTCGCCGGTGAACTCGACCATGATGGCCGGGTTCATCGCCTCGACGATCACCGATCCCGGTGCCGACGTGTCGTCACGCACGATCACGTTGCACGGCAGCAGCAACCCGATCTGCTTCATGACACCGACCGCACGGTGCGCCAGCCCGGGGTTGCATGCACCGAGAATCATGTAGCGCTCCATGTCCTCGCCGAGCTTCGCTTTGAGAGTCGCCTGCATATCGATCTCGGTGAGGACTCCGAAACCCTGTTCCGACAGCGCCTTTTTCGTGCTGTCGATCGCGGTGTCGAAATCGGTGTCGGTCAGCGTGGTGGACAGTGCGATGTTCATGGTGTCTCCTCGAAAGCTGTTGTTCGGTGGGAGCTGTTGATTCAGTGAGAAAAGCGGATGGAGGGCAACACGGCACGCAGCCATGCCGGCGACCACCACGCGCCGTGTCCGGTCAGCCGTAGCAATACCGGAAGCAGCACGAGTCGAACCAGGAACGCGTCGAGCAGTACCGCAACGCCGAGGATGATGCCCATCTCCTTCGGGGGCAGCGGATCCGACAGTGCGAATGTGAAGAACACTGCCACCATCACCGCTGCGGCGGCAAAGATGACTCGTCCCGAGTGAGCCAAGCCGTCGACCTGGGCCACCTTGGAATCACCGGTGCGCTCGTAGTGCTCCTTGGCGGTGGCCAGCAGAAAAACGGTGTAGTCCATGGCGATGGCGAAGATCATCGCGAAGAAGAACACCGGACCCCAGCCGTCCAGGAATCCTTGCGGGGTGAAACCGAGCAGTGATGCGCCGTGGCCGTCCTGGAAGATCAACTTGGCGACGCCGAAGGCTGCGGCAGTGGACAGCAGGCTCACCAGCGTGCCGAGCAGCGCGATCAGCGGGGCCTGCAGTGCCACCAGAAGCAGCACGAATCCGAGGACCAGGATGATCCCGACGACGATCGGCAGGTAGTCGTTCAAGGCCTGCTGCAAGTCGAGGTTCTCCGCGGGCGCTCCTCCGACGAGCGCGGAGTCGGGCAGAGCGGCGCGCAGATCGTCGAGAATCGAGCCCATCGCCTCGTCGGACGGATCGACCGACGGAATTGCCTGCAACAGTGCAAATCCCGATCCATCGGTCGCACCCTGCGGTGGAGTCACCATCGAGATCCCCTCGACTCGAGCTGCCGCCTCAGCGGTGCCGACAGCATCCGCTTCGGGCACGACGATCTGCAGCGAACCCGGTGCACCCGGGCCGAACTGGGCCTGCACCAGCTCGTAGCCCTGCCGCACCGGTGCATCCTCCGGCACCACGGCGATGGACGGCATCGCGACCTTCAAACCGAGCACCGGGAGTGCCAGGGCGATCAGAATTCCCACGGAGACAGCGGCGAACGGCCACGGGTGCTTGTGCAGCAACTCACCCCATGCTGCGAACTTCGGGGATCGATGCTCCTGACGCTTGGCGTACGGCAACGATGCGGCGTTGACCTTGGGTCCGAGCGCCCCCAATGCCGCAGGCAGCAGTGTCATCGTGGCCAGCAACACGAAGGCGACGGCCAGCATGATCCCGACAGCCATGGTGCGCACCGCGGGCGCGGGGACCAGTAGTACTGCGGACAGACTCACCAACACTGTCAGACCGGACAACACGACGGCTTTGCCCGCGGTGTCCATGGTTTCGGCCACTGCCGCCCGAGGGTCGGCGTTTCGCAACGCATCGCGGAATCGAGCGACGATGAACAGCGCGTAGTCGATTCCGAGAGCAAGGGCGAACATCATCGCGAAGTTCATGGCCCACACCGAGATCGGCGTGACACCGTTGAGCAGAACGAGACCACCGGCGGATGCGACGAGCCCGGCGACCGTGAGCAGCAGCGGCAATCCCGCGGCGACGAGTGATCCGAAGGCAAGCACCATGATCGCCAATGTGACCGGCCACGAGAACAGTTCGGCTTGGATCATCGCATCGTGGTTTGCCTTGTTGAAGTCCGACCACAGGGCCGAGGAGCCAGTGGGATACACCTCGATTCCGTCGCCCGAGAGCGCGGTCAACCGCTCCTTCACATCGTCGACGGCTTTGACCATCTCGTCGGTCGTTCCGTTCGCACCGGCGATGACGATGCCGGTGCGGCCGTCCGGGCTGATCGTCATACCCGGTTGCGGCGCAACAACGTCCCCGAATCTGGAGTCACCGGCGAACACGTCGGACACGTCGGCAATCACATCCTGGACGGCGGGATCGGTGACGGGTGCCGCGTCGGAGTGGACGACCACCTGCACCGCCGCCGAGGAATTGCCGCCGAAGTGCTGCTGGGCCAGCTCTCGAACCAGTACGGATTCGGATCCGTTCGCCTGCCATCCCGCCCCGGCGAGAGACGAGAACACCGAAGGCGCAAACGAACCGAGGCCGATCAACGCGATGAGCCACACGCCGAACACCCAACGGCGATGGGTCACCATCGAAGCACCCGCACGGCCGAGTAGGCCTGGCCTGCTCGCGGGCAGGTCATCAGGTGGACGAAGAGTTTCGGCATCGCGCAGCGACATGGTTCTCCTATACGGGTGGGGGTATCGATCGGGGCAGAGGAAACCCCGAGCGATCGAACGTGCCCACCATCGCATATACCCAAGGGGGTATGCAAGTACCCCTGGGGGTATCACCCCAGGGGTACTCGAATCACACCATGCGCGCCGTTGCAGTCAGCCGCCGATCAGTGCCGACCGTTCCACTGCTTCTCTATCCCCCGCAGAACCTCGAGCGTCTGGGCAGAGTCCGCATCGACCGCCATCCGCGACCGGGCGCGCTCGAGCGCACGCTCGGCGCGCGTCACCGCACGGTGGCCCGAGTCGGTGGCCTCGACCAAGTACTGCTGCCGATTCCGCGGATTGACGCTTCGCACCAGCAGCCCCGCGTCCACCAGGCTCGCGGTGGTCGCGGTGATACTTGTTCTGTGCCGCACCAGCTCTCGCGACAATGTGCTGTACGACGTCGGCCCTCGCCTGCACACCAGTTCCAGCACCTCGTACCTCGCCCAGCTCAGCCCCTGTGCGTCCAGTGCCTCCGCCAGACGAACCCGCGCGGCCGACGCCATGCGCAGCACCGTCGACACGATTTCGAGCTCGGTCGAATGCGCCGGAGAGGTATCACCGTCGAACGATTCAGCGAGGGCAGTCATCGGATACTCCCTACTTGATTTCTGTGAGGACGGTGCCTTGGGTGATGGCGTCGCCTGCGGTGACGCTCAGGCCGGTGATGGTGCCGCCTTTGTGGGCGGTGACGGGGTTTTCCATCTTCATCGCTTCCAGGACGGCGATGAGGTCCCCTGCTTCGACGGTCTGGCCTTCGGTGACGGCGACCTTGACCACGGTGCCCTGCATCGGTGCGGTCACGGAGTCACCGGACGCCGCTCCTGCTCCGGCACCGCCTCGGGTACGGGCTTTCGGCTTACGCCGCACCGCACCGGCACTGCCGCCACCGCCGTTGCCGCCGAGGGACAGTTCCCCGGGCAACGAGACCTCGACACGGCGGCCACCGACCTCGACGACGACGGACTGCCGCGGCAGGACCTCATCCTCGTCGATCGGCTGCCCGGCGGTGAACGGGGGAACCTGGTTGTCCCATTCGGTTTCGATCCACCGGGTGTGCACCGAGAACGACTCCCCGTCGCCGATGAACGCCGGATCGGAGACCACCGCGGCATGGAACGGAATCACCGTCGCCAAGCCTTCGACGGTGAACTCCGCGAGCGCCCGACGCGAACGCGCGAGCGCTTCCTCGCGGGTGGCTCCGGTGACGATGAGTTTGGCGAGCATCGAATCGAACTGACCACCGATCACCGAGCCGGATTCGACACCGGAGTCGACGCGCACTCCGGGGCCGGAGGGGGCGGTGAAGGTGGTGACCGGTCCGGGTGCGGGGAGGAACCCACGGCCGGCGTCTTCGCCGTTGATGCGGAACTCGAACGAATGCCCCCGCGGTTCCGGGTCTTCGGTGATCGAGAGTTCTTCGCCGTTGGCGATGCGGAACTGTTGCAGCACCAGGTCGATGCCGGAGGTTTCCTCGGTGACGGGATGCTCGACCTGCAGG